>CBFHAI010000021.1:0-72160 GCA_965653565.1 uncultured Chiayiivirga sp.
GCACGCATGCCGGGCTCTCGACGCTAAGCCTACGCAGTTGCCAAGAGATAAAAGAAACACACCCCGGGTTACGCGCCCCTCAACCTTCGGTTGAGGGTAAGCTCCGGGCGGGTGGGGTTTGTCGACAGACCGTCCATGGTCTGACGACAAACTTGCGCGCATCCATGCGCGCAACACTTCGTGCTATCCACCCGCCCGGAGCCGCTTCACACGGGGCCCCGGAAGCGGAGTCCGAGAGCGGAGCAAAAGCTGCGGCTCGACGGAGTTGCAAGTGGCGGCGCGTTCTTGCAACCGTTTTTACTGGCTGCGACGCCAGTAACGGGCACGTTAATCGGATTCGCCTCGTTCCGATTGAATCCAATCAAATTTTTATTCTTATCAATCGCACGGCAGATTCGGCTGCCTCGCCAGCGGCACCAGCGCAAAGGTTTGAGTGCCGTCCAGGCCGTTCAAAATGGCGCTGGCGGTGTTGCAGGAGTCGAATTTCAGGGTGAGGGTGCCCCACGGGGAGTTCTGGATGGTGGCGGGGTTGAAGTTGGTGAAGCGGCCGCCGCGGGTGACGGTGAGGGTGAACTGCAGGGGGTCGGTGTAGGCGAATTGGCCGGTGCGCAGGCCGACGAGGAACAGGTTGGATCCGTCGTCGCGGTGGCCGTAGAAGGTGGCGGCGAGGGCGCCGTCGGCGAGCCAGACGAATTCGAAGCCCTGGCCGCTGCGGGCCGGGTCGTACCAGATGCCGGTAAGCCCGCGCAGATCGCGGATCGCCGTTGCCGCCGGTGCATCGGTTTCGATTTTCGATATCGCCATGCCGTACACGCCGGACTCGAACACCGGATGCGCCACGTAGGCGGCGTGATCGGACGCGACGGCCGTGATGTAGTCGCCGAGGAATTGGGCGTCGACGGCGTTGCTGGTGGGCGACCAGCGCGTGTGTTGCGAGTCGATCGGCTGGCCGGTGAGCCGCACGCGGTTCCAGGTCTGGCCGCGGTCGAGGCTTTGCGCATACCACACGTCGATGAGTGCCGACGGCGACGCATCCGTGCCGAGGTGGCGGCTGCTGTCGAAGTAGGCGAAATGCAGCCGGCCGGCACCGTCGACCGCCAGCCACGGCATGAACTGGTCCGAGAACGGCGGCAGGTCGGCGGTGATATTGCGGCCGCTCGACCAGGTCCGGCCGTCATCGGTCGATTCGAACAGCAGCACATCGACATCCGCTTCGGTGTCGTTGCGCCGGGCCACATCGTTGAGCACCGCGTAGAGGCGGCCGTCGCGCGGGTCGCGCGCGATCATCGTGGTGGGCGGCGAACGGAACGAACCGGGCAGCACCGGATTGGTGAGTTCGCCGATGGTGCCGACGAAGGTGTGGATCGCGACCGGCGCACTGAAAGATTCGCCCGCGTCCTGGCTGGTGCTGAAAAGCGCCTGTCCGGTGACGCCCAGATAGCTGACGATCAAGGTTCCGTCGGGCAGCACGAGTGGCTGCAACAGGTTCGATTGCTGCGACAGCAGCACGGGCGCCGACCACGTCGCGCCGTCGTTGGGGCTCGTGCGTACGCCCGAACGCGTGGCCAGATAGAGCACGCTGCGCGACGGATCGCCGGGCGCCGGCCCCGAGGCGAACCAGCCCTTGTCGGGGAACTCACCCTCGACGTTCGGAATGATCACGCCGGGCGCGAACGTCGAGTTGTCGCCGTCGGGCGACGCGGCGAACCAGATCGAACGCGTGCTGCTCGCCGCCTGGCCCATCGCGGAGATGTAGGCCTTGTTCGCGATGCGATCGAACTCGATCGTCGGATCGAATGGAATCGACGGCGCAGGCAGCGGAATCTGCAAGTCCATGCGCGAGAACGTGCGCGCGCTGTCGGTGCTGCGCGCGGCGACCAGCTCCGTCGACGTGCGCCCGCCGAGGCCGGGCCGCCCCGTCATCCACGCGGCGAGCAGTTCATCGTTGTCGGGGCGTGCCGGATCGGTGCTCGCCAGTTCCAGCTCTATCTCCCAGTTCTGCACCTGCGCATCGAGTTCGTCGAGGCGCGTCTGTTGCAATTCGAGTGCCTTCGGAAACGGAATCGTCCAGCTCGGCGCGTAGCCGCGCGCGATCGGACGCGGCGTCGGGACGGTAGGCGTGGCGTGGGAAGGAGCGGGCTCGGGCGGGCCGAAGTTCGAGGCGGTGCGTGCCGGTGTGCAGGCGGCGACGGATGCAACTATGCAAGCGGCGCCCAGGTTCCTCGTGTGCGCGCGTTGCCACCTTGCCTTGTCCATGTTTGCCAGCGCCTCGTCGATGCAGAGCAAACATCATGCATCGGCTGCACGTGTGCCGGAAACAGGGCGATCGTTGCCGAAAAAATGGCAAATGTGTAGACTTCCACACACGGAGGTACACATGGCTACCAATCTGGCAATCGATCCGGATTTGATCGAGCGGGCACTGGAAGTGAGCGGCGAGCGGACCAAGAAGGCCGCCGTCACCAAGGCGCTTCAGGAATTCATCGCCCGCCGCCAACAGAAACGTGTGCTCGACCTGATGGGAAAGCTCGAGTGGGACGCCTCGTACGACTACAAGGCGGAGCGATCGCGCAAATGACCTTGCTCGTCGACACCAGCGTCTGGTCGCTTGCGCTCAGACGCGATGTCGAAGGCGATCATGTGGAAGTCCACAAGCTGAAGGATGCGCTCGCCGGTGCCGATGTCGTCGTAACCACTGGGCTGGTACTGCAGGAACTGTTGCAGGGTTTTTCCGGGGCGAAAGCCGGCGAGCAGATCGTCGAACGGTTCTCCTCGCTGGCCTTGATCCAGCCCGATCGGGACGACCATATCGCCGCGGCGCACCTGCGAAACCTTTGTCGCCGGGCGGGGGTTCAGATCGGCAGCATCGATGCGCTGATCGCGCAGCTGTGTGTGCGGCACGAACTGGTTCTGCTGAGCACCGATAAGGACTTCGTCCACGCCGCCAAACATTGCAAGCTCAAAGTCTGGACGCCGAAGGCGGTGAAGCCAAGCCGCTGACGACTCGTGGACGTGGCCTCAATCCAGGCACTGCCCCACCAGCGCGCGCAACACGTCCTGATCCACATCCGCCAGTTTCTTGATGTAAAGGCAGCCTTTGCCCGTGCTGTGTTTTCCGAGTTTCTGCGTCAGCTCGGCGTGGGCGGCGATGTCGCAGGTCAGGTAGAGGGTGAAGGCGGCTTTGCGCGGCGAGAAGCCGACGCGCGGCCAGTTGGCCTGGTTGCCGTTGGCGTAGGTGAGCAGGCGCTCGCCGTAGCCGACGATGGCCGGGCCCCACATCGCCGGTTTTTCGCCGGTGGCTTCACGCAGCAGTTTGTCGATGGCCTTGGCGTCGCGGCGCTTGCCTTCGTCCTCGACGGCGTCGAGGAAGGCAGCGACCGAGGCCTTGGTCTTCTGGGTTTTCGCTTCCGCCATGACGCGTCTCCCGATCAGCGCGATGCATCATGCCCCCACTGCGGGCGCGGCGGAACCGGCAAGGCCTTGAGCGGCGGCACCGGTTGTTCGCGCAGGCGCTGTTCGAGGTTGGCGAGGGCGGCGGCGAGTTGCGCGTCCTGGCCCAGGGCGGTGGCGTGCGGCAGGTTGTCGACTTCGATGTCGGGCATCACGCCGCGCGATTCGATCAGCCAGCGGCCCGTCATGTCGAACTGGCCGAATTCGGCGACGCGCGCGATGCCGTTGTCGGCCAGCCGGTTGCGATCGGACAGCCATACACCCGCGCCGGAAGTGCGCATGCCGATCACCGGGCCGAGATTCAGCGCCTTGACGCCGGCCGCGAAGGTTTCGCCGTCGGAATAGGTGAACTGATCGGCGAGCACCACCAGATGGCCGCGGAAGGCCGATTGCATGTTCGAGTAAGGCGTGCCGCTGGCCGGCTGCCAGAAGGCCCAGGCACGTCGCAGCAGCTTCTCGATGATCCAGCTGTCGATGTTGCCGCCGCGGTTGCGGCGCACGTCGATGATGAGGCCTTCGCGATCGTACTGGGCGTAGAAATCGCGCACGAACACGGCCATGTCGCTCGGCGTCATGGCGCGCAGGTGCAGGTAGCCGATGCGGCCGCGGCCGGCTTCCTGCACTTTCTCGCGCGTGCTTTGCACCCATTCGGAATAGCGCAGCGCGGCGTCGCGATCGATGCGCACCGGCGTGACGACCGTGCGATGCGGCGCCGCGCTGCCGCGGCGAAGTTGCAGCAACACCTGTTGCCCAGCCTGCTGGCGCAACTGCATCGCCACCTCGCCGGGCGTGCGCACCGGCCGGCCGTTGACGGACACGATCACATCGCCATCGCGCGCATCGACGCCGGCCTGCTGCAACGGCGCGCGTTCGCCCGGCACCTCGGGGTCGGTACGATAAATGCGTTCGATGCGCACGCCGCCGTCGTCGGCACGCAGCAAGGCACCGAGCGCAGCAGCGGCCGGCGCTTCCGGATCGGCGCGCAACTGCCCGCCGCCGACCTGCGAATGCAGGATGCCGTGCTCGGCCATCATCTGCGCGAACACATCGTCGAGTTCGGCGCGATCGTTGACGCGCGCGGCGAGCGGCGCGAACCGCGCGCGCACGGCTTTCCAGTCGGCGCCGCGCATGCCGGGGTCGAACGAGAATTCGCGATGCATGCGCCAGGCGTCGTCGAACATCTGCTTCCATTCGTCGACGGGGTCGACCGCGATGGTCCAGTCGGAAACGCGGACCGTCACTTTCGACAAATCGTCGGGCACCTTGGTGCCGGCGTCGAACAGATACATGTCGCCGGGCGTCGGTGGCGCGGTCGGATCGCCGACGGCCTTGGTCACGAACAGTTTCTTGCCGTCGCCCGACAGCGCGAACGACAACACGTCGGCGAGGAAAAGTTCGAGCTTCGGCGCGTCGTTCGCCAACGGCATCCACTTGAGCTGGCCTCGCGCGGTCGGGATGCCGTCGCGTTCGAGCACGTAGAGACGATCGGCGTGCAGCGCGAGCGCGGCGTAGTTGCCGGCCGGCGCCGGTACTTCGAACAGGCGATCCTTCAGCCCGTCGAACACGACGGTCGGTGCTTCGGGTTCCTTTTTCTTCTTGGCATCCTTCTGCACATCGTCGCCGGCTTCGCGCTCGCTCGGATTGGCGTCGTCGGCCTGTGCCAGTTCATCGGACGGCAGGAACGGGAATCGCTGTTTCGGCTGCAGCGCGTAGGCGTAGATCTTGGTGCGCTTGTCGAAGATCGAACCGGTGTTGCGATCGCCCCACGGATGTCCGGGCGCTCCCTGGAAGGTGCGATTGGAAAGGAAGTACAGCCAGTGGCCGTCGCGCGAGAACGACGGCGAGAAGGATTCGTAGCGGTCGCTGCTGAGCACCGCGCTTTGCGACGTCTGGCTGTCGAACACGATGAGCTGGTCGATCAGGCGCGCGCTGTCGGGCCGCACGAACGCGAGATAGCGGCCGTCCGGCGACCACGTCACCGCGACGTAGCTGTCGTCGATCACGAAGCGCGATTCGTCGATGGTGCGATTGCGTCCGTTCGACAGATCGAGCAGATGCAAGCGGCCGGCCTTGTCGTCGTGCGCCAGCCAGCGGCCGTCAGGCGAGGGGTACAGGCGCCAGCGATGCCGCGTGCCGTCGGTGGTGAGCGCCTTGCCGCCCGGCGAACCGTCGGCCGGATAACGCCAGACTTCGCTTTTGCCATCCAGATCGGTGATGGCATAGACCGACTTGCCGTCGTGCGACAGCAGCGCTTCGCGCAAACGGGCTCCGGCAGGCGCGGCCACGTCGACGCGGCGCAGCGTGCCGGTGCCGGCAAGCGCGACGCGGCCGCGCGCGGTGAGTGCGACGCGCTTGCCGTCGTCGGCCACCTGCGCGCTGGTCAGGAAGGTGATCGGCTTGGGCACGAAGCGGCTGCGGCGCTGCCCGTAGTCGGAGCCCAGTTCGATCGCGATCGCGCGATCGCTATTGCTCGCCAGATCGAACACACGCAGATCGGCGCCGTGTTGATAAACGATGCGGCCGCCCTGCAGACTGGCGTCGCGCACATCGAAATCCAGATGTTGCGTCAAGGCGCGGCGATCGCTGCCGTCGGGCGCCATCGACCACAGATTCGGCCGGCCGACGGCGTCGCTCACCGCGTACAGCCGGTCCTGCCACCACATCGGCTGGCTCAGGTTGGCATCCAGATCGGTCGCGATGCGGCTGGCTTCGGCGTCGCTGCCGACGGTCCAGCGCCACACTTGCGCCATCGCGCCGCCGCGGTAGTCGAGCGCGTTGTCGCCGCTCACCTGCAGCCCGAAGCGCGTGAACCACAGCGTTTTTCCGTCGGCATCGAAGGCGGCTTCGCGCGCGTCGGCGAGCGGGATTTCGCGCGTGTGGCGGCCTTCGATGTCGACCACGCGCAGGACCCGGCGTAAGGTCGGGCCGATCACGTTCTCGGTGGTGTAGACGACGTTGCCGTCGCGATCGAAGCCCTGCACCCAGAGGCGGCCGCCGTCGTGGCTCAGGCGCACCGGCGCGCCGCCGGCGAGCGGCATCGCGTAGACATCCGGCGCGCCGTCGTAGCTGGCGACGAAGGCCAGGGTGCGGCCATCGGGCGAGATCGCCGCCTGGCTTTCGCTGGCCGGATGCGTGGTGAGCCGGCGCGCGAGACCGCCGTTCGACGACACGCTCCACAGATCGCCTTCGGAGGTGAACACGACGGTGTCGCCGTGGATCGCCGGGTCGCGATAGTAGCCGGGGCCGGCGATGGCAACGGATGCGAGAACACTGGCCGCAAGAGCCGCGAGGGCCGGCAGGAATTTCATCGGAGCACTTCCCCCATCGAGCGAGGAGGCGAGTGTCGACTGCGGCTGCGGCCGGAGCAATAGCCCGGAAGACGGGAAGACTGTGCCGCGACTGCGATCCGCTAGTTGGCGATGACGCGCAGCACGCGGCCGTGCGCGCTGTCGGTGAGCAGGAACAGCGAGCCGTCAGGCCCTTCGCGCACATCGCGCAACCGCTCGCCCAGTTCGGTGAAGAGGATTTCCTGCTCGCCGGGTTGTCCGTCCTTCAACGGAATGCGGCGCACGCTTTTCTCGACGAGGGCCGAGACGAACAGGCTGCCGCGCCACCTCGGAAACATCCGGCCGCGATAGAGCATCATGCCGGACGGTGCGATCGATGGCGTCCAGTGCAGCAGCGGCGCTTCGGTTTCCGGGTATTCGGTGAAGGGCGTGACGAGCGCGCCGGTGTAATCGACGCCGAAGCTCGCCAGCGGCCAACCGTAGTTTCGCGCCGGCCACACGCGGTTGATTTCGTCGCCGCCGCGCGGGCCGTGCTCGTGTTCGAACAACGTGCCGCTGTCCTTGTCGAAGATCAGTCCCTGCGGATTGCGATGGCCGTAGCTGTAGATTTCCGGACGCGCGAGGCGGCCGTCGGAGTAAGGGTTGTCGACCGGCACCGTACCGTCGGGCAGCACGCGCACGATCTTGCCGAAATGATTGTCGAGCCGCTGCGCCTGTTCGCGCAGGATGAAGGCATCGCCGACCGCGATTGCGATCGAGCTGTCGGGCAGTTGCGCCATGCGCGCGCCGTAGTGCGCGGAGCCGCGTTTCGCCGGCTCGGCGGTGAAGATCGGCGTGACGTCGTGCAGCGCGTTGCCATCGAAGTTTGCGCGCACGACGCGCAGCCGGTTGGCCGCGTCGTCGCCGTCGGCGAATGAAAGATAGATCCAGCGCGTGGTTGCGAAATTCGCATCGACCAGCACATCGAACAGGCCGGCCTGGCCGGTGGCGTACACCGCAGGAACGTTCTCGACCGGCGCCGCGCGCAGGCCGTGGCCGTCGATCACGCGCAGCCGGCCGGCGCGCTCGGTGACGAGCATTTCGCCGCTCGGCGCGAACGCCAGCGACCACGGATGATCGAGCCCGTCGGCGACGGTTTCGATGCGGTAATCGGCCGCGCCAACCGCGGCGGACGACAGGAGCAACGCAATCGTGAGCGATCGGAGCATGGCGGGGCGTTCGCGCGGAATCCGGCGCAACGATAGCAGTCGTTGCCGTCCTGCGGCATAGTGAGTTTCGTCAGTCGCTCCGGATCGCCCCATGTCGAAACCCCGCTCGCGCCGCCTGATCGCGTTCGTAGTCGCGCTGTTGGTAGCCGTGATCTGGGGCAGCGTGGTGCAGACGCAGTTCAATCTCGCCGAACTGACGGCGCTGGGTGCGCCGATCGATTCTGACTTGCGCTGGAGCGTGACCGGCCGCGATCTGCTCGGATTCGCACCGATCTATGTCGTGTTGGCGTTGCCGGCGTTGCTGGTCGCGTTCGTTGTCGCCGCGTTGCTGAGCCGCGCGCGTGGTTCGTTGCGCTATGTCTGGTTCGCGCTCGGTGGCTTCGCCGGTTTGATCGCGGCGATCAAGATCGTCGATTCGCTGGTGCCGCCGCCGGTGTTGATCGCTGCCACGCGCGGCGTGTCCGGTTTGCTCGCGATGGCCGCCGGCGGCGCACTCGCCGGGTTGCTCTACGCCGCGATGACACGGCGATGGGTGGCGCAGAAGCCGCAGGCGTAACGGCGGGCAGCACGTTACTTGCGCAGCGCGGCGAGAATCTTCCGGCCGGCGCGGCCATCGGGTTCCAGGCCCAGGCGCCGCTGTTCGCGCTGGATCGCTTCGCGGCTGAGTTTTCCGATCATGCCGTCGATTTCGCCGATCTCGTGGCCGCGCGCCTGCAGCAAGGTCTGCAACTCGCGACGCTCGGCGCGCGACAGACCGGGATCGTCGGTCGGCCACTTGGCCACCAGCGCGCGCTTGCCGCGCAATTGATCCGACAGCAACGCAATGGCGAGCGAATAACTTTCCGCGGCGTTGTAGGAAAAAATCGCATCGTAGTTGCGGAACACGACGAAGGCTGGGCCTCGCGCGCCGGCCGGCAACAGCAGCGCGGCGTTGCGATCGGCGGGCGCATCGGCACCGATCAGCGCCGAACCATCGACACGCTTCACGCCTTTGGCCGCCCACTGCGAGAGTGGCTTGCGTGTTTTGCGGCCGATATTGCGCGCATCGAAACCTGCGGGAACTGACACTTCGAAGCCCCACGGCTCGCCGTATCTCCAGCCGGCCCTGGCCAGGTAGTTCGCCGTCGATGCGAGCGCGTCGGGTTCGCTGCCGACGAGGTCGCGTCGGCCGTCGCGATCGAAATCCACCGCCAGCCGCAGGAACGTGGTCGGCATGAATTGGGTCTGGCCGAAGGCACCGGCCCACGAGCCGCGCAGATCTTCTTCGCGCACGTCGCCCGACTGCAGGATCTTCAGCGTGGCGAAGAACTCGGCGCGAAAATAATCCTGGCGGCGTCCCGCGCATGACAGCGTGGCGAGCGACGTGAGCAGCGGCCGCTTGCCGAAAATGCGGCCGAAATCGCTCTCCACGCCCCATACGGCGACGATCGTTTCGGCATCGACGCGATACTGTTTCGACACATCCGCCAAAGTCGCCGCGTGTTCGCGCATCAGGCGGCGGCCGTCGGCGATGCGCTCGGCGTCGACGAGGCCGGCGAGGTAATCCCAGATCGGCGTGACGAACTCGGGTTGTGCGTCGAGCGCGTCGAGCACGGTCGGATCGAGCGCCAGGCCCGGCGTGTAGCGATCGAAGGTCGCGGCCGTGATGCCGCCGGCGGCCGCTTTCGGTTTCAGGTTTTGCAAACAGCGCTCGAGGCTGGCCTCGGTGGCTTGCGCCGGTACCGTCAGTACGCCCAGCGCAGCCAGCAGAAATCCGCGTTGCAGTTCCATTGCGTCCGCCGTTTTCGAAGTCGCGACGATGCTAGCAGCGGGCGGCGCCGGGCCGCTGAATCGCGGCCGCTTGGCCGCACCGGGCCAATCCCGGACAATGGCGGTCTTTCCCACGACCGCGCCCACCCTCGAAGCGCGGCGTTCTGCAGGAGATTCCCATGGCCGAACCGACCCTCACCCCGCCCGCCGGCGGCGCCAAGATCACCATCGCCGACGGCAAGCTGAGCGTGCCGAACAATCCGATCATTCCCTTCATCGAGGGCGACGGCACCGGTGCCGACATCTGGCGCGCCTCGGTGCGCGTGTTCGATGCCGCGGTGGAGAAGGCCTACGGCGGCAAGCGCAAGATCCATTGGATGGAAATCTTCGCCGGCGAGAAGTCGAACAATCAGTTCGGCACCTGGCTGCCGGAAGCCACCGTGCAGGCCTGCCGCGATTACCTGGTGTCGATCAAGGGCCCGCTCACCACGCCGATCGGCGGCGGCATCCGTTCGTTGAACGTGGCGCTGCGTCAGATGCTCGATCTGTACGTCTGCCTGCGCCCGGTGCGCTGGTTCAAGGGCGTGCCCTCGCCGGTGAAGCATCCGGAGAAGGTCGACATGACGATCTTCCGCGAGAACTGCGAAGACATCTACGCCGGCATCGAATTCGAAGCCGGCTCGGAAGCTAACAAGAAGTTCCTCGCGATGTTCAAGGAAGCCTATCCGAAGGAATTCAGCAAGATCCGCTTCCCGGAATCGTCGGGCATCGGCATCAAGCCGGTGTCGAAGGACGGCTCCGAGCGCCTGATCCGCGCCGCCATCGAGTACGCCGTGATCACCAGGCAGAAATCGGTGACGCTGGTGCACAAGGGCAACATCATGAAGTTCACCGAAGGCGCGTTCCGCAATTGGGGTTATGCGCTGGCCGAGCGCGAGTTCGGCGACAAGGTCTACACCTGGGACCAGTGGGAGCGCACCAAGGCGGCCGACGGTGAAGCCGCGGCCAACAACGAGCAGAAGGCCGCGATCGCAGCCGGCAAGGTTGTCATCAAGGACGCCATCGCCGACATCACGCTGCAGCAGGTGCTCACGCGTCCGGAAGAATTCGATGTCATCGCCACGCTCAATCTCAACGGCGACTATTTGTCGGATGCGCTCGCCGCGCAGGTCGGCGGCATCGGCATCGCGCCGGGCGGCAACATCAACTATGTCACCGGCCACGCGGTGTTCGAAGCCACGCACGGCACCGCGCCGAAGTACGCAGGCCTGGACAAGGTGAACCCGGGCTCGGTGATCCTGTCGGGCGAGATGATGCTGCGCTACATGGGCTGGACCGAAGCGGCCGACGCCATCATCCGCGCGATGGACGTGGCGATCGGCAACAAGAAGGTGACCTACGATTTCGCCCGCCTGATGGACGGCGCCACCGAGATCAAGTGCTCCGAATTCGCCGACGAGCTGATCAAGGCGTTCTGATCACGGCTTCGTTCTGATCACGGCTGGACTTGGAAAAAGGTGCGGAACGGGCGGGATCCTTCCCGACCCGTTCTCGCGGCTGCGCCCTGTGGTTGGAGTCTCCGGGGAGAGAGACGGCGCAGGTGAGGGGATCGCCGATGACTGGCTGGCCTGGCGATCCCGCTGCTCTTATGGACGGACGCGCAACGGTTTAAGTTGCATCGCTCAAGTGGCATCGCGCATCGCGTCTTTACGAAATCAGCGACGGCTGGCGTACCACAGACCCCCAATCAGCGCGGCCGTACCGGCCAGCAGGCCGATCGTGGCCAGCGGATGATTGCGCATGGTGGTGCGCGCCGTGGCGACCATCGAGCTCGCGCGCTTGGCCAGCGCTGCGCCTTCGCGGCTGAGGAAATTGCCGATTTCGCGGCCCTGTTTTTCGACGCTGCGGCTCATGCGCTTGGCGCTGCGTGAGGCGCCGTTGAGCGTCTTGCTGGACGAAATCGAGGTGCTGCGGGTTGCGGTAGCCATGGCCGGACTCCTTGTCGATGGAAAGTCGAGAGCGGCTCCGGAACGGAGCGCGTCCGGAACTTCCGTTACAAGGCGCGTGCCAGCGTCCGCTTCACTGCCGATCAACCACTTGCCCCCGCTATAACCCGGTGGGCGACTTGCAAATCGCCCACTCGGGCCGCGGCTGCCCTGCATTTCGCGAGCGCTTTCAAACGCAACCGCCCGGTACCTGATTGGCCGCGTTCAAGCCGGCGTCGCGGCGGCCGTACTGCGGCTCGAAGCCGTCGCTGAACTGGCGATCGGAAGCAAGCTTGTTGCCGTAGCCCGCGCCCAGTTCTTCGCGGGTGAAGCTGCCGGGGGTCAGGTGGCCGTCGAGGAACAACATGCCCTTGAACAGGAAAAACAGACCTTCGAAACGATTCATGGCGCTATCTCCGTGGCTCGCCGGAAACGCGGGGATTGCGTTCCGTATTGAACGAGGACGAAGATAGACCTCTGCCGATTGGTCCGGTAGCGACGATTCTGCAAGCCAGACTTGAGCCAGATTCAATAGAGCACGAGTTCAATAGAGCCCGAACCGACATGAGCCGTCCGCCATTGCATTCGCTGCAGGGTTTCGTCGCGGCCGCCAGGCTCGGCAACCTGTCGCGCGCGGCCGAAACCCTGCATCTCACCGTGAGTGCGCTCAGCCACCAGATCAAGGGGCTGGAGGAACGCCTCGACCAGCGCCTGTTCGAACGCAATGCGCGCGGCATCACCCTCACGCCCGATGGCCAGCGCCTTTACGACCGCATCGCGCCGGCGCTCGACACCATCGAACATGCGCTGCGGCCGTACAGCGCGAAGCGCGGCCAGGTGCTGACCATTTCGCTGATGGCCTCCTTCGCCGCGAGCTGGCTGGTGCCGCGGCTCGGGCGCTTTCTCGCGCTACATCCGCAGATCGAGATCAATCTGCAGTCGACCACCGAGCTGGTCGATTTCGACCGCCAGCACGGCATCGATGCGGCGCTGCGCTTCGGGCCCGGGCGTTGGCCGGGAGTCGAAGCCGTGCATCTGTTCGACGACTGGATCACGCCGACGGTCGCCCCTGCCGTGATCGAACGCCTCGGCCGCCCGACGCTCGCGACGCTCGGCGATTTTCCGCTGGTCGGCGACCCGGGCGGTCGCTGGGGCGAGTGGTTCGCGCGCTTCGGCGGCACGCCGCCGAAGCGCTATGCGGCCAACTTCACCGATTCGGAAACCCTGCATCGCGCCGCGATCGAAGGCATCGGCATCGTGCTCGGCCGCATGACGCTGGCGCGGCCGGCGGTCGACGCCGGCCTGCTGGTCACACTGTTCGACGAACGCCTGCCGGCCGATTTTTCGCATTACCTGGTCTATCCGCCGCGTTCGGAATCGCATGCGGGATTGCAGGCGTTCCGCACCTGGCTGCTGGCCGAAGCGCAGGCCTACAGCCAGACCGAGGAATGCCGCACCGGATCGTCCCGGCCGAAAAAGGCGCAGGCAGCGGCATGATCGACATGACGCTCTCGGCCGATGCCCGCAACGCCACGCTGGCCGCACGCGCGGCGGCCGGATTGCGGCGCGGCTTCGCCGACTACAACGCGCGCTTCCGCCAGATCACGCAGCGTGCGCGAGCGCGCTTCGAAACGCGCGACTGGGCCGCGCTGCGCGCCGACCTGGTCGAACGCATCGAGCTTTACGACGTGTGCGTGGCCGAGATGCACGAGTGGCTGGCCGACACCCTCGGCGAGCGCGCCGCCGAGCATGCGCTGTGGCGATCGATCCGCGATTCGTATGCCGCCGGCATCGCGCCGCTGCTCGACCAGGAGATGTACAAGACCTACTACAACACGCTGACGCGGCGTTTCTTCAAGACGCGCGGCGTCGACCCGGCGATCGAATTCGTCGCGCTCGACATCGAACCCACCGACTGCGTGACGCATCCGGTGGCGCGCCACAGCTACGCCGTGTTCGGCGACCTGCCCGGCGTGTTCCGCCGCGTGCTCGACGGCTACAGGTTCGACGTGCCGTATTCGGATGCCGGGCGCTGCGCGGCGGCGATCGCGCAGGCCGTGACCGAGCGTTTCGCCGAAGCCGGCGCGCAGACGCTGGTGGCGATCGAGTTGATGGAAACGGTGTTCTACCGCGAGCAGCGCGCCTATCTGGTCGGACGCACTTACGGCGAGCAGCGCCACAGTCCGCTCGTGATCGCGCTGGCCAATGAAGCCGACGGCATCCGCGTCGACGCCGTGCTCACCGAGCGCGATCACGTGGCGCAGGTCTTCGGCTACACGCGCAGTTACTTCCTCGCCGATCTGGAAACCGTCGGCGACGCCGTGGTGTTCCTGCGCACGCTGCTGCCGAAGAAACCGATCGACGAGCTCTACACCGTGCTCGGTCGCGCCAAGCAGGGAAAAACCGAGCGTTATCGGCATTTTTTCCGCCATCTGGCACGCAATCCGCAGGAGCGTTTCGTGCACGCCGACGGCGAGCGCGGCATGGTGATGCTGGTGTTCACGCTGCCGTCGTATCCACTGGTGTTCAAGCTGATCCGCGATCATTTCGCCTTTCCGAAAGAGATCGCGCGCGAAGAGGTGATGGCGAAGTACCGCATCGTGTTCCGCCACGACCGCGTCGGCCGGCTGGTCGATGCGCAGGAGTTCCGTTTCCTGCGTTTCGCCAAGGCCCAGTTCGAGCCGGTGCTGCTCGCCGAGTTGCTCGAAGGCTGCCGCGAAAGCGTGTACGAAGACGGCGACGATCTGGTGGTCGCGCATTGCTACGTCGAGCGGCGGCTGCGGCCGTTGAATCTTTATGTGCGCGAGATGTCGCCGGAAGATGCGCTGCGTTCGGTGCTCGATTACGGCCAGGCGATCAAGGATCTGGCGCGCAGCAATATTTTCCCCGGCGATTTGCTATTGAAGAATTTCGGCATCACGCGCAACCGCCGCGCGATCTTCTACGACTACGACGAGCTGTGCCTGGTGAGCGAATGCCGCTTCCGCCGGCTGCCGAGCGCGCGCGACAACGACGAGGAAATGCATCACGGCGCCTGGTACCACGTCAACGCAAACGACGTGTTTCCCGAGCAGTTCCCGCGCTTTCTCGGGCTCACGCCGGAGCAGCAGGACGCGCTGCTGCAGGCGCACGGCGAGATTTTCGATGTGCGCTGGTGGCTCGACGTGCAGCAATCCTTGGCGCAGGGCAGCAAGACCGAAGCCTCGCCCTACCCCGAAAGCGTGCGCCTGCCGCGCTGAGCGCGGGCAGGAAGAGCCCGATGCGCGACGAGGCGTGCGCGGCATGGCCTTTGCGTCATGCGGCGGCGCTAGAATCGCAGTCCCCCGCCGACCGGAGTCAGTCGCATGTCCCAGTTCGTCCGCCGTCCGTTGATCCTGTCCCTCGTCGCCGCGCTGTCGCTGGCGGCCTGCAACGAGGCCCCGCCGCCGGCACCTGCGCCGACGCCCGCTCCTGCTCCGGAAGTCGCCGCGCCTGCGCCTGCGCCGAGTCCGACTCCGGTGGCCGCAACGCCCGCGCCGGCTACCGACGCCGCGCTCGATGCCGCCATCGCCAGCGCCACGCGCACGCCGGAAAATGTCGCGCGCGACAGCTGGCGCCATCCGCGCGAAACGCTGTCGTTCTTCGGTATCGCGCCGACGCAGACGGTGATCGAAGTGACACCGGGCGGCGGCTGGTACACCGAAATCCTGGCGCCGTATCTGCGCGATGCGGGCCGCTATATCGCCGTCATCGTCGATCCGGCCAAGGTTCCGGTCGGCGGCGCGCGCGACTACTACACCAAGTCGAACGAGGAATTCCGCGCCAAGCTGGCCGGCAACCCCGAGGCTTATGGCAAGGCGACGGTGACCGAATACGATCCGAGCGCGCCGGTGTTCGCCGAGCCGGGTTCCGCCGATCTGGTGCTGACCTTCCGCAACGTGCACAACTGGATGGGCCAGGACCAGGCGCAGGGCATGTTCGACGGCTTCTACGCCGCGCTCAAGCCCGGCGGCGTGCTGGGCGTGGTCGAACATCGCGCCGCGCAGGATGTGCCGAAGGGTGATCGCAGCGGTTACGTCAGCGAGAACCAGGTGATCGCATTCGCTACCAACGCCGGTTTCCAGATGGTGGAAGCGAGCGAAATCAACGCCAATCCGAAGGACACCAAGGATCATCCGAACGGCGTGTGGACACTGCCGCCGGTGTCGCGTACGCCGGAAGGTGAGGATGGACAGAAGTATCGCGATATCGGCGAGTCCGATCGCATGACGATCAAGTTCGTCAAGCCCGAGTCGGCGGTCGCACCGACGGCTCCGGCGGCGGAAGCGGCGCCTGCCAGCGGCGGTTGATGTCGTGCGCGACTCTGGGTGATCTCGGGGGTCGCGTTTAGAGCAAAGCAGGACGCAGAGGACGCGAAGGTAGAAAAGAAAGGACGCGAAGAAAGCAGCAGTTGGGTTGGAAAAGGGACGCGGGTTCGTGTCCCTTTTTCTTTTGGGCGGCGCTTTTTTTTATGAGCCGCGGCGTTTGGGTTTTGCCTCCAGTGGCGCTAGCACGAAGGCGAGGCTGACCAGGGTGTCGCGGCCGGGTTTGCGGGGGCGGGTGAGCAATTGGTTGAGGCGTTGCAGGGTGCGGTTGATTTCGGCGAGGTCGCGGTCGCTGACCCAACCCTTGTTGCGGGCCGCCCAGAGTTGGCGCTCGGGGCCTTCTTCCGCGATCACGGCGGGATCGTCGATGGCGGCGTCGAAGTCGCGTTTGGCGATCTGCATCAGGCCGTGCGCGACGCGTTTGACGGCCTGTACGTTGCCGCGGTCGCGCGGGCGGTATTCGAGCCGCGGTGGCTGGTCGGCCTTGAAGCGGTAGCGGCGTTCGCCGGCATCGCCTTCGCCCGATGCGACGATCAGGCCGCTCTTTTCGAGCAGGCGCAGGTGGTAGTAGAGCCCGTCGGCCGGCCGGCCGAGTTGTTCGGCGAGCGCCGCGACGCTGGCTTCGCCGCCCAGCATCACCAGCGTATCGACGATTTCCTGCCGCACGGCGCTCGCCAGCACGGCGATGCCTTTGGTGGCGCGGATGGGTGCATGAGTGCCGTAGGCCATCGGTTGGGTTGCCTTCGTTGAAATTTCAAGTTAATTTTCAACATCGCTCTGGATCGACGCAAGACAGACGCAAGACAAGAGGTTCCGCGATGTTGCGTGCAATATTGTTGTCCGCCGTCCTGCTGTGCGCCGCCACGGCGCAGGCCGCGGCCGATGTGTCGCTCTGGCCGACGCGCGTACGCGAGGCGGGCGGCGTCGCCGCCTGGCAGCAGATGGTAGCGCTGCGCTCCACCGGCACGCTGGCCGTCGGCGGACTGGAGGGCGAATTCGAAGCGCTCGAGGACGCCCGCGACGGCCGCTCGATCAGCCGCTACAAGCTCGGGCCGATGGAAGGCGGACAGGGTTACGACGGCGAAACCAGCTGGTCGCGCACCGACGCCGAAACCGTGCTGGCCGACAGCGCCGAAGCCCAGGCGAATGCCGTCACCGGCGCCTGGATCTCACGCCGCGGCTATTTCGGCGACAGCGGCGTGCGGTACGGCGCGGCCGAAGCGCGCAGCCACGAAGGTATCGATTATGTCGTCGTCGGCGCGACGCCGGACGGCGGTTCGCCGATCGAGTTGTGGTTCGATGCGAAAACCGCGCTGCTCGCACGTACCGTGCAGCGTATCGGCCAGGACGATCAGGTGATGCGCTTCGAGGATTACCGCGACGTGGCCGGCGTGCCCGTGCCGTTCCGCGTCGTCAACGAAGGCAACGACCCGCGCAACCGCAGCCTGATCGAGTACGCGTCGGTGCAGGCCTTGGACGAAGTCGCAGCGGATGCTTTCGCCCGCCCATTAGCCGCGGCGCAGGACTTTGCGTTCACCGATGGCGGCACCGCGGCCACGCTGAAGTTCGAGCTGCTCAACAACCACATCTATGTCGATGGCGCGATCGACGGCAAGCCGGTGCGCCTGCTGTTCGACACCGGCGGCTTGAATCTGCTGACGCCGCAGGCGGCGAAACGGCTGGGCCTGAAATCGGCAGGCCGGATGGCCGCGCGCGGTGTCGGCGAGTCGCAGGTCGATGTCGGTTTCGCGCGCGCCGGACGCCTCGAACTGGGCACGCTGCGGATGGATGCGCCGCTGTTCTACGTGATGGATCTGGGCGACCTGCCGCAGGTCGAAGGTTTCCCGTTCGATGGCCTGGTCGGCTACGAGGTCTTTCATCGCCTCGGTGTGCAGATCGATTACGCCCGCGGCGTGATGACGATGACGCATCCGGACCGCTATCGCGCCCCGTCGAACGCCACCGCGCTCGACTTCACGCTCGACGGCCGCATCCCGGTGGTGCAGGGCGAAATCGATGGGCTTCCCGCACGTATCTCGATCGACACCGGCTCGCGCGCGTCGATCAGTCTGCACTCGCCGTTCGTGCGCGAACACGGCTTGATCGAACGCTTCGGCGCCTGCTTCGAAACCGTCACCGGTTGGGGCGTGGGCGGCGCGGCGCGCGGCTGGCCGGTGCGTTTGCCGTCGGTGCGATTGGGCGCGGCGGAAGTGACCGACGTGCTCGCCGATCTGGTCACCAGCGATAAGGGCGCGTTCGCCAATCCGGATATTTCCGGCAACATCGGCAGCGGCCTGCTGCGGCGTTTCGTCGTCGATTTCGACTATCGCGCACGCAAGATGTATCTGGCGCCCGGCCCCGACCATGGCTATCGCGACAACTACGATCGCGCCGGCCTGTGGCTGATGCTCGATGGCAATGCGATCCGCGTTGCCGGCATCACACCGGGAAGTGCGGCGGAACGCGCCGGCGTAAAGGTGGACGATCGCATCGTCGCGATCGACGACGCCGCGGTTAAATCGCGCAGCCTCGCCGGCTGGCGCGCGCTGTTGCGCGACACCGCGGAAGGAACCCGCATGACCTTGAGCCTGTTGCGCGACGGCAAGCCGCAGACGCTCGCGCTGACGCTGAAGGATCGCATCGCCGACTGCGCGTCGCACTGACGCGCGGTCTCAGGAAAATCCGCCCAGCAGCCAGTTCCACAGCGGCAGCGTCGCCAGCGCCAGCACCGTGCCGTAGCCCACCAGGGCGGCGGCCAGGCTCGGCGCCAGGCGATGCGAAATTGCGAGCGCCCCGGCCGTGATCATCGGCGGCATCGCGGTTTCGAGCACGGCGGCGTCCGCCATCACCTCGCCCATGCCGAACGCGCTCACCAAGACCAATATCGCCAGCGGCATGACGACGAGTTTCAACAGCAGGCCGGCGCCGAGCGGCGCCAGTTCATCGCGTGGCAAGCGCAGTTTCAGTGTCAGGCCGACGGCGAGCGCGACGATCGGCAACAACGCATCGGCCAAACGCTGCAGCACCGAAGCGATCACCGCCGGCGGCTCGGCCGGCATCACGGTGAGCGCCACCAGCAGCGCGACGAACGGCGGAAACCGCACGATCCGCCGCGCCAGCGCACCGGGCGTCGGGCGCTCGTCGCCGCCGTAACGCGCGAGCACCCACAGCCCCCAGGTCGAAAGAATCAGGAAGGTGCCGAACTGGTCGTAAATCACCGCGTACGGCAGCGCCTCTTCGCCGAGCAAGGCACGGATCAGCGGATAGCCGAGAAACGAGGTGTTGCCGAGCGGCACGCACAGCAGCAACACCGCGCGCTCGTCGTCGCGCAATTTCATCGGTTTCGCGGCAGCGAACACCAGCGCGACGCTGATCAGCAACACCGCCCACGGCAACAACGCCAGCCCCAGCACCGCGGAATTCAATTCGAGCTTCGCCGCGTAGAGCAGCACCGCCGCCGGCAGGCACAGATACAACACGAACAGATTCAACACGTCGGCGGCGTTGTCGGGAAACAACCGCAACGCCGCGCAGGCCTTGCCCAGCGCGAGCATCAGCAGCACCAGGACGAAGGCGTCGAGAGCCATGCCGCGCGTTATTTGATCGAGTGCAGACCGATCATATTGCCTTCGGTGTCGTGGGCCAGCGCGATGAAGCCGTACTCGCCGATCGACATCTTCTCGCGGTACAGCTTGCCGCCCGCACCGGCCACGCGCGCGGCTTCCACCGCCACGTCGTCGCAACTGAAATACACCAGCGTGCTGTTGCCGCCCGACGGATAGCCTTCCATCTTCACCAGCGCGCCGGACGCGCCATTGGTTTCCATGTCCATCGGAAACGCCCACATTTCCAGGTCGGGCGTGTTCAAGCGCTCGAACTCGGTCTTGAACACGGTTTCGTAGAACTTGCGCGCGCGCGGCATGTCCTGCACGTAGATTTCGAACCAGACCACGGGATTCTTCTTCATCGCGACGTCCTCGGAAGATTGGGAGGCGCCGGGCAGGGCCGGCGACGGCGCCAAGTCTGACGGGACGCGCGAAGAGCGGCAATCAGTTCGTCACCGCGCGCAGATGCCGCTCGAACGAGGCGTCCACCGCCGCCCGCCCGCCGCCGATGATGTTGCGGCCCCAGCTGAAACCGAACACATCTTCGAACTTGTAGCCCGCGATGCGCGCCTGCATCGCGCGCACGTCGCTGGTCTTCATCGGCAACAGGTTCGGATAGCTGTGCATGAAGGCGACGTGGCGGCGATCGAGCACCACCTGCAGTGCATCGCCGGGGAACAGCGCGCCGCCGGCGCGCGGACGGCTTTTCCAGTGCAGCGCGGTACTGCCGGGGAAATGCCCGCCACAGCGGATCAAGGTGACGTCGTCCGACAGACGCAACTGGTCGCCGTTCCAGAACTGCACCTGTGGCGCGCTGCGCTGCACCCATTGGCGGTCGGCTTCGTGCAACAGGATCGGCACGCCGCCGAGCGCCTCGCTCCATTCGACCATCGACGAATAGAAGTGCGGATGCGAGATCACGATGCGGCCGACGCCGCCGCGCGCGCGCAGCGCGGCGACGGCTTCGTCGGTGACCAGGCTGACGCACTCCCACAGAATATTGCCGGCGTCGGTCGGCAGCAGCAGCGCGCGCTGCGGAATGGCGAATTCCGACGCCATCGCGAAGCCGAGCAAACCGTCGTCGTCGCCGATGCGAAGCGCGAACTTCGCGCGCAGTGCATCGTGCGTGGTCCAGCGCTGGCCCTGCCAGCCGACGTACTGGCGGTCGTCCTCGCAGATCGGGCAGTGCGCGGGCGGCGCGTTCGACGGTTGGTATTGGGTGCCGCAGGTTTCGCAGAGATAGGCTGGCATGGCGGAGAATTCTTGAAGATGGGAAGTCGGGCCGGCGGCGATCAACGCGGCGCCGGCGTGCCGAACAGCGTGCGTCGCTCTTCGTCGTTCCAGTCGGGCGGCCGGCTGTAGGTGTCTTCGACGCCGACGTAGGCGCGCTGCGTGGCCGCGCGCGCCGCGATGCGCTCGAACCAGCGCTGCAGGTGCGGAAACTGCGCCAGATCCTGGCCATGCCCGCGATGCGGAACGATCCACGGATAGATCGCGATATCGGCGATCGAATACGCATCGCCCACGATCCAGTCGCGCCCATCGAGGCGGCGATCGAGCACGCCGTAAAGCCGCGCCACTTCCTTGGTATAGCGTTCGATCGCCCCGGTAATGGGATTGGGCGCGTAGACGCGGAAATAGCCGGCCTGTCCGGCCATCGGCCCGAGCCCGCCGACCTGCCAGAAAAGCCACTGCAGCACGTCGAGGCGTTCGCGTTCGTTCGCCGGCAGCAGCTGCTGCGATTTCTGCGCCAGGTACAGCAGGATCGCGCCAGATTCGAACACCGATTGCGGCGCGCCGCCATCGGCCGGCGCGTGATCGACGATGGCCGGGATCTTGTTGTTGGGCGAGATGGCGAGGAACGCCGGTGCGAACTGCTCGCCCTTGCCGAGCCGCACTTTGACGACGCGATGCGGCAGGCCGGTTTCTTCGAGGAACAGCAGGATTTTCTGGCCGTTCGGTGTGGGTGCGTAGTAGAAATCGAGCATTGCGGTCTCCGGACAGGGCCGTGCGATGGGCCAAGATTAGGACTAATCTGGCACCTTGCCTGCGCCAGTTCGACCAGATTCGATGGAGCCAGTTTTTCCCTTCGACGTGCGGCTGCCGGCGCCCGGCGGCGGAACGCTGACGCAGGCGCTGCACCAGCAGCTGCGCGCCGCGATTCTCGACGGCCGGCTGGCGTCCGGCTACGCCCTGCCTGCCACGCGCAAGGTTGCCGATGCGCTCGGCATCGCGCGCAACACGGTCGTCGCCGCCTACGATCTGCTCGTCGCGGAAGGCTACGCGCTGCCGCGCCGTGGCGCGAAGGCGATGGTCGCCGACCTCGCCGTGCGGCGTGTCGCGAAGACGCCGCCGCGGCAACGCACGGTGCAGGAAACCCGGCTCAACCCGACCTGGCGCACCGCAACGGCGCTGCCGACGCCGCCCAAGGATCTGCCGCCGCGCTGCTTCCGTCTGGGCATTCCCGAACACCGCTATTTTCCGCACGACGTGTGGCGGCGGCTGACGGCGCAGGCCTTGCGGCAGTGGTCGCGCAAGGGCTTTGCCTATGCGCCGTCGCAAGGCATCCCGGAATTGCGCGACGCCATCGCGCGCCACGTGGCGTTCGCGCGTGCGGTGTCGTGCGTGGCGGACGATGTCATCGTCACTTCCGGCGCGCAGCAGGCCTTCGACCTGCTGGCGCGCGTGCTGGTGACGCCAGGACAAACGCGCGTCGCCGTCGAGGAGCCGGGTTACCCGCCGCTGCGTGCCACGTTCGCGGCGGCCGGGGCGCGGCTGGCGCATGTGCCGGTCGACGACGAGGGACTATGCGTCGATCGCCTGCCGGCCGATACCAGCGTCATCAGCGTGACGCCGTCGCACCAATCGCCGACCGGTGTCGCACTGTCGCTGCGGCGCCGCGCCGCGCTGCTCGATTTCGCGCGGGCGCGCGGCGCCGTCGTCATCGAAGACGACTACGACGGCGAATTCCGCTTCGGCGCGCGGCCGCTCGATGCGCTGCAGACGCTCGATCGCAACGCGCTGGTGTTCTATGTCGGCACCTTCTCGAAAAGCCTGTCGCCGTCGCTGCGGCAAGGCTTCATCGTGGCGCCGCCGTGGGCGCGCGACGCATTGATCGCCGCCAAGCAATGCGCCGATGCGCACTGCGATACGGTGGCGCAATCGGTGCTGGCCGCCTTCATCCGCGACGGCCACCTCGCACGCCATGTGCGACGCATGCGGCCGATCTATGCGGCGCGGCGCGAGGCGCTGCTCGGCGGGCTGCGCACCAAACTGCAGCCGTGGCTCGAACCGATCGCGTCCGAGGCAGGCCTGCACCTCGCCGCCCGCCTGCATGTGCCGCAGGATGCGGAAAGGATTTTCGCGAAGGCGCGCAAATTCGTGCCGGGCGCGCAGTCGATCGCCGAGTACTCGCACGCAGCCCCGGCGCAGCCGGCCCTGTCGTTCGGTTATGGCGTCATCGAAGCCGACGACATCGCGCAGGCAATCGCGAAGCTGCGGCGATCGCTCGAACGCTGAGCGGCTTCGCGCCAAACAATCAGCTCGACGATCAGCTCAACGAAACCGCGCTCGCCGCCACGCCGTACTTGCGTTCGACGAACAGGCGCAAGCGATCGAACGAAGTCGCCAGGTCCGCCGCCAGCGGCGCCAGCTTCGCCAGTTCGTGCGCGCGCGCGGCGAGTTCCAGGCGTTCGGCGGCGCCAGCCAGTTCGATCGTTCCGACCAGCAGCGCCGCGCCGCGCAGCTTGTGCGCTTCGCGCGCCAGCGCGATCGCGTCGCCGCCGATCATCGCCTGGCGCACCGTGCCCAAATCGGCGCGCGTGGTTTCCAGATAGTCGCGCAGCAGATCGCGTTGCGCGTCGGGCTCGCCGCCGGCGATGCCGGCGAGCACGGCCAGGTCGATCGGCGGCGGCTGGTCGAGCTGCGGCAACAGCGGGAGCTGGGCGTTCCTGTCGTCGCGCGCGATCGGTTGCACGCGCGCATCGGCGCGCGGCAGATGCGGCAGCCATTTGTGCAGGCGGTCCACCAGCACCGGAATCGTCACCGGCTTGACCAGGTAATCGTCCATGCCGGCCGCGATGCTGCGCTCGGCGTCGCCCTTCATCGCGGCGGCGGTGACGGCGATGATCGGTGTGCGCGGCAGGTTCTCGCGCTGTTCGATCTCGCGGATCGCACCGGTCATCTGGTGGCCGTCGAGCTTCGGCATGTGCACGTCGGACAACACCAGCGCGAAGCGTCCGCTGCGCCAGAATTCGAGGCCCTGCTCGCCGTCGTCGGCGCATTCGCAGGCGAATCCGGCGAGGCCGAGCTGGCGTGCGATCACGTGACGATTGGTCGGATGATCGTCGACCAGCAGGATCAGGCTGCCTTCGGCCTCCGCTTCCTGCACCGTCGGCAGGCGGCGCGGCACGAAGACGGCCGAATCGGTTTCATCGGGCGATCCGCCGCCTTCGATGTCGTCGACGTCGCCGATCGGAAAGTCGGCGGTGAAGCGCATCGTGGTGCCTTCGCCCGGCCCGCTCGTCATGCCGACTTCGCCGCCCATCAACTCGGCCAGGCGCTGGCAGATCGTGAGTCCCAGGCCCGTGCCGCCGTAGCGGCGCGTGGTGCTCGATTCGGCCTGCGTGAACGGCTGGAACAAACGCCGCTGGGCTTCCTCGCCGATGCCGATGCCGGTGTCGCTGACCGAGAATTCGATGCGTTCGCGCCGCGCATCGCCGCCGACACGGCGCACGTTCACAACCACGCCGCCGTGCTCGGTGAACTTCACCGCGTTCGACAGGAAATTGCTGAGGATCTGCCGGATGCGCACCGGATCGGCAACATGCGCGCGCGCGATGTCCTCGTCGATATCGAACGCGAGGTTGAGTCCCTTGCTCGAGGCCGAGCCGAGAAAATTGTAGGCCGTGGTGCTGACCAGTTTGCGCAGGCTCACCGTCACCGGCGACAGATCGAGCTTGCCGGCTTCGATCTTCGAGAAATCGAGGATGTCGCCGACGATCTGCAGCAGCGCCTGCGCCGAGTGCTGGATGATGGTCAGTGCGCGGCGCTGATCGTCGTCGAGTCTGGTGTGGCCGAGCACTTCCACCATGCCGGTGACGCCGATGATCGGCGTGCGGATTTCGTGGCTCATCGCGGCCAGGAACGCGCTCTTGGCGCGGTTGGCTTCGCGCGCGCGCTGCTCGCTGTCGCGCAGCTCGCTTTCCAGCAGTTTGATTTCGGTCAGATCGGTGGCGACCGCCAGCAGGCCGACCAGTTCGCCCGCCTCGTTGCGCATCGACGACACCGCCATCAACACCGGCACGCGGCTGTCGTCCTTGCGGATCAGCGTCCACTCGCGCGGCGGCTGGCGCAGTTCGGCCAGCGTCTGCAGCACGCGCCAGTTCGGTGGCACCACGCTGTCGAGCGCCGCCGTCAGTTCGGTGGCGACCAAGCCGAGTTCTTCGTCGTCGAGCAGCGGCGGCGCGAAGTCCGACGCCGATTCGTCCGCCGCTTCGCCCTTCAAGCGCGCGCGCCGCCCGAGCATTTCATCGGCCGCATAACCGAGCAAACGCTCGGCGAATGGGTTGACGTGGGTGAACACGCCCTTCTCGTCGAGCGCGACGATGGCTATTTGAGCCGCCGACAGCAACGAGCCCTGGAACAGTTCGCGCTGTTCGAGGGTGCGGCGCACGTTTTCGGTGTTCGCCAGCAGTTCGGTGAGTTCGTTCTCGTAGCTGAGCACGTCGGCGCGCATCGCGAGAAAGCCGTCGAGCACTTCGCCCAGTTCGCCACGCGGGCGATAGCGCGGCAGCGCTTCGAAATCGCGATCGCGCATGCGCTGCGACAGGTCACTGAGGCTTTCGACGCCACGGTAAATGTTGCGCACGATCCAGCGCCCGACCAGCGCCACCACCACCAGCGTGAACAGGCTCAGCGCGATGCGCGCGGTGCGCACGCCGGCGACGCGGCTAGCGTCGTCGCGCACCACGCGTTCGGCCTCGATCATTTCCAGGTCGGACAGGAACTTCAGCCGTGTGGTGACCGGATCGATCGCCGGATACATTTCGGTATCGGCGAAACGTCCGAGCGCGACCACATCGCGCGCATCGAGCAAGCGGCCGAGTTTCTCGGCGGCGCGGTCGGCATCGACGCGCGCCTGCGCGATCTGGGTGAACAGCGTCTGCTGTTCGGGCGGACGCGGCATCGATTGCAGCTCGCCCCAGTGGCTGCGGATGCGCACCAGTGCGTTGTCGACGATGCCGCGGCCCTGCTCCCAGCCCATCAACTCGTTGCGCACCTTGAACGCGGTGTCGACGATTTCCATCGAGTACGCATCCGACACCGCCTTGATGCGGCGCAGGCCGGCCAGCGATTCGCGATTGAGTTCCTGCAACGCGACGCGGGTGCGGTATTCGCTCCACTCGTCGAGCGCCAATACGCCGGCGCCGGTCAGCAACAACAGGCCGAACAGCGCGAGCAGCTGCAGCCGGATACTGACTTTCAGATCCAGGCCGCGCATCGTGGCTCGCTACACTTCCGGTCGTCGCCAGCGGGCGATCACGTCGGCGAGCTGATCGCCGGGCACCGGGCGGCTGATGAGATAACCCTGCGCGCAGGTGCAGCCCAGTTCGGCCAGCATCTGCCATTCCTCGACCGTTTCCACGCCTTCGGCCACGACGCTGAGATTCAACTTGCGCGCCAGTTCCAGGCTGGCCTCGATGACGGCGCGCTTGCGCGGCTGGTTCGGCGCGCCGGTGACGAAACCCTGGTCGATCTTCAGTTCGGTGAACGGAATCTGCGAGAGCTGCGACAGCGACGAATAGCCGGTGCCGAAATCGTCGACCGACAGGCCGAAGCCTTTCAGCCGCAGTCGCGCCAGCACGTTGAGCGCGTGCGCGGCCTCGCCCATCACCGAACTCTCGGTCAGTTCGAGCACGACTTCGCGCGGATCGACGCCGTGGCTGCGCACGATGTGCTGGAAGCGATCGGCGGCCGCCACGTCGATCAGATTCAACATCGAGACGTTGACCGAAATCTTCAGATGGATGCCGCTGCGCGCCCAGCGCGATTTCCAGGCGCAGGCTTTTTCCAGGATGCGGTCGGTGAGCCGGTCGATCAGTTGCTCGCGTTCGATCGCCGGGATGAACATCGCCGGCCGCACGATCTGTCCATCCGGCCGGCGCCAGCGCGCCAGCGCTTCGACGCCGATCACCTGGCCGTTGCTGAAGGTGACCTGCGGCTGGAAGAACGGCAGGAATTCGTCGCGCGCCAGGCCTTCGGCGATCGCATCGGTGCTCACTTCGATGTGGGCTTCGTCTTCGTCGGCATCCGGATGGATGTCGAACAGGGCCAGCACATCGGCCAGCTTCGGCGCCGTCATCGGTTTCTCGACGCAGCCGAGCACGCGCAGGCCGTAGGCACGCGCCATCGATTGCACGGTGTTGAGCAGGGCCGGATCGAGCGCACTCGCCACCACCACGGCGCGCGCGAGTTTCTTCTGCGCCACGTGGCCGATGAATTCGATGCCGTCCATGCCGGGCATGTCGAGATCGACGATCACGACGTCGGGCAGTTCCGGCGCGGCTTCGAGCAGGCGCAAGGCCGATTCGCCGTCGGCCGCTTCGCTGCTGCGCGTGACGCCGACTTCGGCGAGCAGGCGCAACGCCATGCGACGCTGGAAGCCATGGTCTTCGACGACCATGACGTTCAATTGGGCCAAGCGCATTGCGTCCCCCGCAAGTCGAACGACGCGCGGTGTCGCGCGCTCGCCGGCAGCCTAACGCGCGCCGATGGCGGCGGGAAGGCGCGGCGAAACGCCGCCTCGGGGCGCAGGACGCGCATGGGGTCGATTACCGCCCGGCACCGATCTGCTGACGCCAGGCGGCGTAAACGGCTTCGATGGCGAGCTTCTCGTTCGCGGTCCAGTTGCGGGTGGCTTCGGCCAGGCCGCGCTCCTCGCCCCAGCGGCGCGGATTGCTGTTGACCGCCGAGCGATAGAACTGCACCGCCAGGTCGCGATCGCCGGTCACCCACAGGCCGATCGCATAGGTGGTCGGCACCCAGATCGGGCGGCCGCCGTGCAGGCGTTCGGCTTCCATCCATTCGGCCAGCGCGCGCCGCGCATCGCCGGCGTTGAACAGCGCCCAGCCGTAGTTCCAGATCACCTGGCGCAGGACCTTCGAATCGTTCTGCGCCAGCCGGCGCACGTACTCGTATTCGCCCAGGCCGCGCTGGCGCATGCCGCGCGCGATCATCAGGTTGGCGTTCTGGATGCGCGCGTTGATGTTCTCCGGGTCGTACTGGAGGATCTGTTCGAGGGTCTGGCGGGCGCGGTTGTCGGTGGGGTCGATGGCCTTGGGCACCACCGCGGCCGGGTCGTCCTCGCCGTAGGATTCCAGCACCCTGGGCAGCGGCGCGGCCGCGTCTTGCGCCAGCGCCGACGCCCCGATCGAAAGCAGCAGCAGCGCGCCCGCCGCGCGCGCCAGCGCGAATGCCTGCCAGCCAGCCCTCATGTCGCCATCCTCTGCACGCCATCCGCCCCGGGATCGAAGCGGTTCCGAGCATACGCGCGCCCGGCGCGGGCGCACGGCCGGGTCACTCTTGTTTGCATCCCCCGGGTCGTTTGTACCGAGGGGGTTCGCTCCGGGTCGCAACGAGCCGGGCAGCCCGGCAAAAGCTTCAAGAGCGGGCGCAAGCTTCATGCTTGCGGATTGCATGGCGGCGGGCTGAGCCCGTTCGCATATCGCAAGCGAATCCAGCCGCGCCTGCGCATTGCCCCGCATTGCGCCGGTCGGCGGCCGGGTGAGCCTGCTTGGCACGGCGCTTGCTGCGACCTGGGACAACCCACCCACGTACGAGGCAGGTCATGGCTAAGAAAAGTGCAATGTCCGACACCCAGATCGACCTGCTCTACCAGGCGCTGGAAACCGAACAGGGCGGTATCAAGATTTACGAGACGGCGATCACCTGCGCGGTGAACGACGACCTGCGCGAGGAATGGACCGAGTACCTCGAAGAAACCCGCCGCCACGAACAGATCCTGCTCGGCGTGTTCAAGTCGCTGGGGCTCGATCCGAACCTGCGCGTGCCCAGCCGCGACATCGTCGGCGGCATCGGCGAGCAACTCGTCACCGCGATGCAGCAGGCCAAGGCCAACGGCACGCCGGAACAGGCCGAACTGGTGGCCTGCGAAGCCGTGGTGCTGGCCGAGACCAAAGATCACAGCAACTGGGAACTGCTCGGCCACATCGCCAAGCACGACAAGGGCGCGCACGCCGCGGTGCTGCAGGCCGCGGTGGACGAAGTGGAAGAGCAGGAAGACCACCACCTGTACCACACCAAGGGCTGGTGCCGCGAACTGTGGATCCAGGCGCTCGGCTTCGCCGCCGCTTTGCCGCCGCCGGAGGAAGTGCGTCAGGTCGAGACGGCGATCGGCGCGTCGCGCGCCGAACAGTCGCGCGAGGATTTCATCTGAGCATCGGGCGTCCCCGATGTGGCCAATGCCCGGCTCGCGATGCCCTTGCCCGGCATCGCGGGCCGGGCGGCGGGCGGTTCGGCGCGCTAGCGCGCTGAACCGGGCCCGCACGGATCATGGTGAGCAGCCGGCGGACATCGCGAGCAGCGCAGCGCGCCGGGCGTGATGTCCGCAACACCGCCAACGGTCAGCCCACGCCTACCGAACCCAATGCGGAACCGGTGTTCCACGCGGCGTTGTATTCCTATGCCGAACCGCCGCGCGAAGTGTCGCCCGGCGAGCTCGGCAAGTTTTCGGTATCGCAGAAACAATTATTGTGGGTGCATCTGTGCGATCCGGATGACGATCTTCTGGCGCACGTCGCCGCCGCGCTGCAACTGCCCGACACCGCGCAAGGGTTTCTGGCACACGACGATCCGGCGCCTCAGCTGAGCAATTTCCTGACCTTCTTCGGCGTGCGCGTGATCGCCACCCGCCTGCATGCGTCCACGCTGCTGTTCGAAGCCACGCCGCTGGCCATCGTCTGCGGCGCCAACGTCATCGTGACGCGCACCGACCGGCCGCTGGCCTGCGTCACCGAATTGCGCGAGCGTCAGCACGAGAATCACGAAGTCGGCTCACTGAGTTCGGAAAGTTTCGCGGTCGCCCTGCTCGACGGTCACCTGGCGACTTATTTCGAGGCGATGTCGCGCCTGGAAGAAGAAGTCGAACATCTGGAAGTGGCGATCCTGGCCAACCGCCAGTACAACTGTCTGGAGCTGCTGCGCAAACTGCGGCAAGCCTCGTCGCGCCTGCGCCGGCTGCTGGCGGCGCATCGCGTGGTGTTCTCCGGCCTGGCGCGTCCGGATTTCCAACCGAACCAGGAACAGACGGTCAATGCGCACTACGCCGCGCTCGATGCGCGTTTCGACCGCGCCATCGACATGGTCGAACACGGCCGCGACCTCGTCGTCGGCAGCTTCGAACTGTTCACCACGCGCGCGGCGATGTCGACCAACCAGACGATGCAGGTGCTGACCTTCGTCACGGTGCTGATCGGCGTGCTGGCCGTGGTGGCCGGCGTGCTCGGGATGAACTTCGCGGCCTCGTTCTTCGAGGCGCGGCAGGGCTTCTGGTACGCCGTCGGCAGCATGATCGGCATCGCGGTGCTCGCGCTCTGGATCGGTCGGCGACGACGCTGGTTCTGAGGTCGCCGACCGCGGCCGGCTATCGCGCGTTGGCGCGCACGCCGGAAAGGATGCCGTAGAACTCGCCGCACCGCGGATGCTCGGCCGAGAAGCGCGCGCTGAAGCCGACGCTGGTGACTCGATGTCTTGCATCACGATATCGCCTTCGCCGCCGTCGCAGCATTCGTCCGGCACGGAAGGACGTCGGCCTCGGCGATCGGCCGAGTGTTGCAGCGCCTTGCCCGGTTCCGGAGGAGGAGAAGCAAGCCGCTCGAGTCCACGTGCGGTATGGCGACCGGTTCGCCCGCGACCTCAGCCGCGCGCCGCCAGCGCCGCCAAGAGCGGCTCGATCTTTCTTTCCTGCGCGATGCGCCGCGGCGACTGGCCTTCCTTCGGCGCCAGATCGGCGTCGGCCCCCAGCTGCACCAGCAGCACCGCGATCTCGGGCTGTTGATTGGTGGCCCACAGCAGCGGCGTGGCGAGTTCGCTGTCGAGCGCGTCGATCGGCGCGCCGCGTTGCACCAGCAATCGCACGGTATCGGGCTGGCCAGCCGCCGCGGCCAGATGCAGCGCGCTCAATTGCAGGCCGTTCGCCGCGGCCCGATGCGCGAGATTCGCGCCGCGCTCGAGCAGCAACGCGACGACGTCGGCGTGGCCGTCGCGCGCCGCTTCCATCAGCGCGGTGAAGCCGATCGGATCGGTCGCGTCAATCCTGGCGCCGGCATCGAGTAGCGCGCTCGCCATCGCAAGATCGCCGCGGCGCGCCGCAGCCGACAACGCCGTGCGATGGGTCGAATCCAGCGCATCGACGCCGACGCCACCGGCGAGTGCGGTACGCAATGCCGCGACATCGCCGCTCTCGACCGCAGCGAACAAGGCCGCCTCGTTGTCGGCCAGCGGCCGACGCCGCTGCAGATAGTCGGTATAACGCTGCACCAGATTCTGGTGACCGCGCCGCATCGCCACGTCGAGCGCGTTGCCATGACCGAACAAGGTGGCGTCGATACCGCGCGCCAGCAGCAGTTCGGCGATTTCCGCATCGCCGTAGAAGGTCGCCCAGTTCAGCGCCGAATCGCCGGCCTTGTCGGTCAGGTTGACGGCGGCGCCGCTGTCGAGCAGCAACTGCGTCATGGCGGCATCGCGATTGTTCACCGCCAGCATCAGCGCGGTGGCGTTGTAGTAGCTCGCATGCCGCACATCCGGATCGGCCCCGCCGTCGAGCAGCAGCTTCGCGATCGCCGGCTGCTTGCGCACCACGGCCACCACCAGCGGCGCCGACTGTTCCGGCTTGCCGAGCACGGTGGCCGGCACGCCGGCTTCGAGCAGCGCTCGCACCTGGGCCGCGTCGTCGGCCTTGATCGCGGCGATCAACTCGTCGTAGCCGGCCGCGCGACTCGACCCCGAAAGCAGCAAACCGCAGGCCGCCAGCAGCGGCAGCACGAAGGAAAAGGCGGAACGTTTCATCGATCGGTTATCCGTGGCTGGCAACGCTCGGAATGAGCGCAGCCAGTTAACGAAACTTCGCCGCGACGCTGGTCGTCCGCTGGCCGCCCGCCGAAGGCATCTCGTCGCTTTGGGCGACTTCACGCCGGGGTCCGCAGGAAAACATCGTCGCAACGGCCGGGCTCGGCCTAACCGCCGCTCTGCGCGCAGCGCTCGACCCGGGGCAGGCGGCGCCGGGTCGCCCCGCCCCGCCTGCTACAATTTGGAGGATTTGCTCTAGCCCGGGCGGCCCGCCGCCGCCCCCTGCCACAGGTTCCCCGCATGTCTGCCATCGCCCCCCTCGCCCCGCGTCCGCCGGTCGATACCGCCTACACGCTCGAGGACAAATACACGCGCGCCGAAGGCCGCATCTATCTCTCCGGCGTGCAGGCGCTGGTGCGCCTGCCGCTGATGCAGCAGATGCGCGATCGCGCGGCGGGCCTCAACACCGGCGGCTTCATCTCCGGCTACCGCGGCTCGCCGCTCGGCGGTTTCGATCTCGAACTGTGGAAGGCCAAGAAGCATTTGAAGGCCTCCAACATCGAGTTCACTCCGGGCCTGAACGAAGATCTCGGCGCCACCATGGTGTGGGGCACGCAGCAGACCAACCTGTTCCCCGGCGCCACCGTCGATGGCGTGTTCTCGATGTGGTACGGCAAGGGTCCCGGCGTCGATCGCTGCGGCGACGTGTTCAAGCACGGCAACGCCGCCGGCACCTCGAAGTTCGGTGGCGTGCTGGCGCTGGCGGCCGACGATCACGCCTGCCGTTCGTCGACGCTGCCGCACGGCTCGGAACTGGAATTCGAGTCGGCGATGATGCCGGTGCTCAACCCGGCCGGCGTGCAGGACATCCTCGACATGGGCCTGCTCGGCTGGGCCATGTCGCGCTACACCGGCCGCTGGATCGGCTTCAAGACGATCGCCGAAACGGTGGAATCGTCGGCCTCGGTGATCGTCAATCCGCACCAGCTCGACATCGTGCTGCCGGGCGATTTCGAACTGCCGGAAGGCGGCTTGAACATCCGCTGGCCCGATCCGCCGCTGAACCAGGAAATGCGCCTGCATCGCTACGCCGTCGCCGCGGCGCAGGCCTTCGCGCGCGCCAACCACATCGACAAGATCATCTTCGATTCGCCGAAGGCGCGCCTTGGCATCGTCACCACCGGCAAGAGCTATCTCGACGTGCTGCAGGCGCTCGAATATCTCGGCATCGATCACAAGGACGCCGAAGCGATCGGCATCCGCGTCTACAAGGTCGGCATGACCTGGCCGCTCGAACCGCACGGCATCCGCGATTTCGCGCGCGGCCTCGAAGACATCATCGTGGTCGAGGAAAAGCGCTCCTTCATCGAACGCCAGATGAAGGAAGACATGTACAACTGGTCGACGCGTCCGTCGATCGTCGGCAAGCACGACGAAACCGGCGCGTGGATCCTGCCGAGCACCAACGAACTCACGCCGGCCACGATCGCCGGCGTCATCGCCAAGCGGCTGATGCGTTTCCATCGCAGCGAAGCGATGGAACAGCGTTTGCGCTGGATGGAAGCCAAGGAAGCCGAACTGGCGCAGCCGCGCGCGAATTTCCCGCGCGTGCCGCACTACTGCTCGGGCTGCCCGCACAACACCTCGACCAAGGTGCCGGAAGGCTCGCGCGCGCTCGGCGGCATCGGTTGCCATTACATGGTGACCTGGATGGATCGCAAGACCGATACCTTCACCCACATGGGCGGCGAAGGCGTGACCTGGGCCGGACAGGCGCCTTTCACCAGCGAAAAACACGTTTTCCAGAACCTCGGCGACGGCACTTACTTCCATTCGGGCTCGCTGGCGATCCGCCAGTCGATCGCGGCGAAGGTGAACATCACTTATAAAGTTTTGTTCAACGACGCCGTCGCGATGACCGGCGGCCAGCCGGTGGACGGCACGCTGACCGTGCCGGCCGTGGCGCACCAGATGCGAGCGGAAGGCGTGGAAACGATCGTCGTGGTATCCGACGACATCGAGAAATGGAGCAAGCCGGAAATCTTCCCGGGTGGCGTACAGTTCTTCGATCGCGATCAGCTCGACACCGTGCAGAAAACGCTGCGCGAGGTGCCCGGCGTCAGCGTCATCATCTACGACCAGACCTGCGCCACCGAAAAGCGCCGCCGCCGCAAGCGCGGCAAGATGGTCGACCCGCAGAAGCGCGTGGTGATCAATTCGCTGGTGTGCGAAGGCTGCGGCGACTGCGGCGAGAAATCGTTCTGCGTGAGCGTGCTGCCGAAGGAAACCGAATTCGGCCGCAAGCGCGAAATCGATCAATCCGGTTGCAACAAGGACTATTCCTGCGTCAAAGGCTTCTGCCCGAGTTTCGTCACCGTGCACGGCGGCCAGCTGCGCAAGAAGAAGGGTGTGAATTCGGCCGAACTGTTTGCCTCGCTGCCGACGCCCGCTCTGCCGACGCTCGATCAGCCGTGGAATATCCTGATCACCGGCGTGGGCGGCACCGGTGTCGTGACGATCGGCGCACTGCTCGGCATGGCCGGGCACCTGGAAGGCAAGGGCGCGACCGTGCTCGATCAAACCGGCCTGGCGCAGAAAGGCGGCGCGGTCACCACGCACATCCGCATCGCCAACTCCCCGGCCGACATCCACGCCGTGCGCATCGCGGCCGGCGAGGCGGATCTGGTTCTCGGCTGCGACATGGTCGTCGTCAACGATTACTGGGCGCTGTCGAAGATCCGCGCCGATCGCACCAAAGTCGTGCTGAATACTTATGAAGCGATGCCGGGCCCCTTCACCATGAAGCCCGACATGCAGTTCCCGGCGAACGACATCGTCGCGGCGGTGAAGACCGCGCTCGGCAGCCGCGACCCGATGCTGGTCGACTCGACCGCGCTCGCCACCGCCCTGCTCGGCGACTCGATCGCCACCAATCTCTTCATGCTCGGCTACGCCTGGCAGCAGGGCCTGGTGCCGCTGTCGTTCGAATCGATCGACCGCGCCATCGAACTCAATGGCGCCGCCGTGAAGATGAATCGCGAAGCCTTCGCGTGGGGACGCCTGGCCTCGGTGAACCTGCCGGCCGTGATCGAGGCTGCCGGCTCGAAATCGGGTGCCTCCAATAACGACGTTATTGAACTGCCACTCGACGACAGCCGGCTGTCGCAGTCGCTCGACGAACGCATCGCGCGCCGCGTGAAATTCCTCACCGACTACCAGAACGCCGCCTACGCAAAACGCTATTCCGATCTGGTTGCGAAAGTGCGCGCGGCCGAATCGCAGAAGGCGCCCAGTTCGACGGCACTCTCCGAGGCCGTAGCGCGCTACGCCTTCAAACTGATGGCCTACAAGGACGAGTACGAAGTCGCCCGCCTCTACACCGACACCAAATTCAAAGAGAAGGTCGCGCAGCAGTTCGAAGGCAATTACAAATTGCACTTCAACCTGGCCCCGCCGATGTTCTCGAAGAAGGACGCCGACGGCCACCTGGTGAAAACCGAATTCGGCAGCTGGATGATGCCGGCCTTCCGCGTGCTGGCGAAGTTCAAGGGCCTGCGCGGCACGATGTTCGATATCTTCGGCTACACCGAAGAACGCCGCACCGAACGCAAGCTGATCGAGGACTATTTCGCGCGCATCGAAATGCTGCTCGCAGGCTTGAACGGCGGCAACGTACTGCTCGCGGCCGATATCGCGTCGATTCCCGAACTGATCCGCGGCTACGGCCACGTCAAGGAAAAGCACCTCGAACGCGCGCTCAAGAAACAGGAAGAACTGCTCGACGAATGGCGCAATCCGCTATCGATCAAGCTGGTTGCATAGCCTGCCCTGGCCGCCGCCCGCAGGCGGCGCTGGGTTCGAGCGGCTACTCGGCCGGATCGGCGTTCGCTTCGAAATCGGTGACCTCGGCGAGCGTGAGCAGGCCGTTGTCGTCGACGTCGACGGCATCGAAGTTGCGACGCCAGACGTGGTCGCCGGTCATTTCGTTTTCGTCGACGTTGCCGTCGTTATCCGTGTCCTGCGCTTCGAATCTCGCGCGGACATCCGACTCGCCGGTGCCTTTTTTATCGTGCGAGGCGCGCTCGGCGCCGGCAGGTTCGTGCGCGACGGACGATTGCACCGCACCGATGGCGAGCGGGACGGAAACGGCCAATGCTGTGGTGAGTTTCATAAGAATCTCCAGGCGGATTGCAGTTGCGACGGTTCGGCTTGCTGGACGATCTTCTGCAAAGCCGGCGGCGCGTTGCATCACGTTGCAACGGTGCCTTTGAACCGTACGTTAGCCAGCCGCACCGGCGCGGCGACCTCGACGTTGCCCGATGCAAAGCTCATCTGATGACGGAACGTTTGCTTCGGGCCGCTGTCGCTAGAGTCCGGTTCCCCGCCAACAGACGCACGCATGCAAAGCCCCGAAGCCTTCCACGTCAGAATCCTCGAAGCGGACGACATCGGTGCGATGCGTTGCGTGCTCGCGATGTTCGGCGAAGCTTTCGACGATGTTCCGACCTACACCGCGCAACAGCCCGACGACGACTATCTGGCGGGATTGCTCGCCAGGGATACGTTCGTCGCCGTGGCCGCTTTTCGCGGCACGAGTGTCGTCGGCGGTATCGCAGCCTATGTGCTGCCCAAGTTCGAGCAGGCCCGCACCGAGATGTATATCTACGACCTGGCAGTGGATGCGGCCTGCCGGCGTCAGGGCATCGCTACCGCCATGATCGAGGAACTGAAGGCGTTTGCTGCCGCCCGCTGCATCTACGTGATCTTCGTGCAGGCCGACTACGGCGACGACGCGGCGATCGCGCTGTACGAGAAGATGGGCCTGCGCGAAGACGTGCTGCACTTCGATATCGTTCCATCCGGCTCCGTCGCCTGACCCGTCACCGGCGGGCTCCGGTCATGCGGGCAACGTCTTGTTACAGCGAGCCATTTTCTGGGCTCTGCGCTTCCGCCGGAAAGGCGCAGACGTGCAAGGGAGAGGAATTGGTGGAGCAGGCGTACGACGTCGGCGAAATTCGTGTCGTCGGCGCCTACCAGGACGGCAGCGGCCGCAAAGTGATCGGGCTGGTGCTGAATGCGTCGCTCAACACCTGCGACGGGCCGCCCGACGATGCCTGGCTGCCGCACTGGTTCAGTGTTTCGGCCGACACCGCTTTCATCGGTCGCGAACTGGAGCTGGTGGAAGTCGCCGACTTCGACGGCAATGGAAAATCGGAGCTGCTGTTCTGGTCCAGCGGCTACAACAACGATGGCTACGTGCTGCTGGACGACACCTTGAAGCATCGCGCCGAAGTGCTTTGGAGCTACCACTGAGCGGCGGCGCTGCGGCCGCATGATCTCGTAGCGAACCAAGCCACGCTCGGCAATCGATCGATCAATTGTTGTGTATCGCTCTTGCGGGCGAGCAGTGGGTCGCTCGTCGGCCCCGGAGACGATATCGGCAAAAGCGAATCTCGTCCGCCTTCGGGCTGCGTCGCCGGCTGGCGACGCAGTCCGACAGAGATGCGTGCTTCGGCTACGCCTCGTACGCCGACTCTCCATGCGAAGTGATATCCAGGCCTTCGCGCTCATGCTCTTCGACCACGCGCAACCCCACCGTGAACTTCACGATGGTCAGCGCGATCGCAGCAACGGCGCCCGATAGCGCGACGGTTATCAGCACGCCCTGCAGCTGGATCCACACCTGCGATGCGATCGAGTATTCGACCAGCGCGGTTTCGGTGACGTAGTCCCAGAGGCCGGCGCCGCGGAGCGATGGTGCGGCGAAGACGCCGGTGAGCAGCGCGCCGACGATGCCGCCGACGCCGTGCACGCCGAACACATCGAGGGCGTCGTCGGCGCGCAGCAGGCGCTTCAATCCGCTCACGCCCCACAGGCAGACGACGCCGGCGATCGCGCCGATGGCGAGCGCGCCGCAGATGCCGACGAAGCCGGCGGCGGGCGTGATCGCGACGAGCCCGGCGACGGCGCCCGAGGCCGCGCCCAGCATCGATGGTTTGCCTTTGAACACCCATTCGGCAGCCGTCCATCCCAATACCGCGGCCGCGGTCGCGAGGAAGGTGTTGACGAAGGCGGTGGCGGCGACGGCGTTGGCTTCCAGTGCGGAGCCTGCGTTGAAGCCGAACCAGCCGACCCACAGGATGCTCGCGCCGACCATCGTTTGCGTGAGGTTGTGCGGACGCATCGCTTCGCGGCCGTAGCCGACGCGTTTGCCGACGAAGTACGCGGCCACGAGGCCGGCGACGGCGGCGTTGATGTGCACCACGGTGCCGCCGGCGAAATCCAAAGCACCCAGCGCGAATAGATAGCCCGATTGCGCGAGCACGCCGGGCACCGCGTCGGCGCTGGTGTAGGCATCCGGCCCGGGGAAGAACCACACCATATGCGCCATCGGCGTGTAGGCGAAGGTGAACCACAACACCGTGAACAACAACGCGCCGGAAAATTTGATGCGCTCGGCGAACGAGCCGACGATCAGTGCGCAGGTGATGCAGGCGAACGCACCCTGGAACACGAAGAACACCAGTTCGGGAATGTAGACGCCTTTGGTGAAGGTCGCGCCCAGTGCGGTGGCGGTGAGGCCGGCGCCCCACAATCGATCCCAGCCGCCGATGAAGGCGTTGCCGCTGGTGAAGGCGAGGCTGTAGCCGTACAGCGCCCACAGCACCGCGACCAGCGAGAACACGAGCAGGCATTGCATCAGTACCGACAGCACATTCTTGCTGCGTACCAGGCCGCCGTAGAACAGCGCCAGGCCGGGCAGCGTCATGAAGATCACGAGCGCGGCGCAGGTGAGAATCCACGCGACGTCGCCTTTGTTCGGCGCGGGCGGTGCGTCCTGGGCGTAGCCGAGCGCGGGCAAGGCGAGCAGCGCGAGCGCGGACAGAACGGTTGCGGTTTTGCGTGTCATGGGAAGCTCCTCGATTCGTTCGCGTCAGATCGCGTCGTCGCCGATTTCACCGGTGCGGATGCGCACCACCTGGTCGAGCGGCGAGACGAAGATCTTCCCGTCGCCCACTTTGCCGGTGCGCGCGGCCTGCACCACCGCTTCGACGGCGTGATCGACCAGCGCGTCGGGCACCGCGGCTTCCACTTTGATTTTCGGCAGGAAGTCGACGACGTATTCGGCACCGCGATACAACTCGGTGTGGCCTTTCTGGCGGCCGAAGCCTTTCACTTCCGTCACGGTGATGCCCGACACGCCCGCCTGGGTGAGCGCTTCGCGCACCTCGTCGAGCTTGAACGAGCGGATGATCGCGGTGATCAGTTTCATGGAACGCCTCCTGGGTGCGCGGGTGCGGAAAGGAGCGCGCGATGGCGACGCCAGCGCGCCTCCAGGTCAAAACGCCTTGGTGAACGTCAGCGTCGCCGTGGCGTCGCCGATGTAGTTGCCGAAAGGATTCGTGTAGAGCGCTTCCTCGGTGTCGGTGTCGAGGTAGGCGAACGCGAGCGAGTAGCCGTTGGCGAAGCCTTTGGTGACGCCGACTTTCCAGTCGATGTATTCGTAGGCTTCGTTGTCTTCGATCCACTGCTGGCCGGCGTGCAGGTTCAGCGTCCAGCTGTCGGCGAAGCCCCAGTTGGCGGCCAGGTCGAGATAGCCGCTGCCATCCGAGTCGGCGTAGCCGAACAGATCGGTGATGGCGTAGGAATATTTCGCGGTGAAAATGCCGACGGTGACGGCGCCGTAGATTTCGGCGGTGTCGGCCGAGTTGAAGCCGGACGGAAAATCGCCCGGATACCCGTAGTAGATCGCGCCGACATCGAACGTCGCCGCCTCGCCCAGCGTGCCGCGGTAACCACCGTAGGCGTCGATTTCGACGCTGCTCGAAATGCCCGCGCCGGCCGCGGAAAGATCCGACAGCCAGCTGATGTTGCTGCCCCAGGTGCCGACGTAGAAACCGCTGTCGGACACGCCCTCGATGCCGGCCTGCAAGGCCGGATCCCCATTGGTCTGCGATACACCGCGAAACACATAGTCGGTCGTCAGTGCCGCCGTGCCGGAAACTCCCGCATCGGCCATTCCGCTGAGCACCAGTCCCGAAACCAGAACACCCGCACAAGCGATGGATCGCGATGACATGACAGGCTCCTCAAGATCGTTGAAGGGCCCTCCCCGATGCGGTCGCGTTCTTATTGGTGGCGCGGTAATCGAAAGCAGCGCGACCGCGCGGGTGCTTTCGTTGGCGGGATGGTCTTTCCCGCCGGTTCTTTACTCGTTCGATTTGTTGAAGAACTTGGTAGAAAGGGATTAGGGATTAGTAGTTAGGGCGCTCTGATCGAGCGTTGGGGCGAACTCAAAGGTTGATAAGTTCGCCCTCGCCACTCGTCCCTGATCCCTGCTCCATCACAGCCGGAAGCCTCCCCGCTCCCGAGCCGCACCATCAAATCCCGTAGTACATCGAATATTCGAGCGGATGCGTCGCCGCGCGGAACTTCGTGACTTCCTGCATCTTCAGCGCGATGTAGCCGTCGATGAAGTCGTCGCTCATCACGCCGCCGGCCTTGAGGAACTCGCGATCCTTGTCGAGCGCTTCGAGCGCCTGGTCGAGCGAGTGGCAGACGGTCGGGATGTTCTTCTCTTCTTCCGGCGGCAGGTCGTACAGATCCTTGTCGGCCGGTGCGCCCGGGTCGATCTTGTTCTTGATGCCGTCCAGGCCCGCCATCAGCAGCGCGGTGAAGGCCAGGTAGCCGGTGTTGACCGGATCCGGGAAGCGGATTTCGATGCGGCGCGCCTTCGGGTTCGAGACCCACGGAATGCGGCACGAAGCCGAACGATTGCGCGCCGAATACGCCAGCATCACCGGCGCTTCATAGCCGGGGACCAGGCGCTTGTACGAGTTCGTCGTCGAGTTGGTGAAGGCGTTGATCGCGCGCGCATGCTTGAAGATGCCGCCGATGTACCACAGCGCCAGCTGCGACAGGCCGCCGTAGCTTTCGCCGGCGAACAGATTCTGTCCGCCCTTCGACAGCGACTGGTGCACGTGCATGCCGCTGCCGTTGTCGCCAACGAGCGGCTTGGGCATGAAGGTGGCGGTCTTGCCGTTGCGGTGCGCGACGTTCTTGACGATGTATTTGAGCGTCAGCAGTTCGTCGGCCTTGTGCACCAGCGTGTTGAACTTGGTGCCGATTTCGCACTGGCCGGCATTCGCCACTTCGTGGTGATGCACTTCGACTTCGATGCCGGCGGCTTCGAGCTGCTTCACCATCTCGGCGCGGATGTCCTGCAGCGTGTCGGTGGGCGCCACCGGGAAATAGCCGCCCTTCAGACCGGGGCGATAGCCGGTGTTGCCCGATTCGTACGATTTCGCCGAATTCCAGTGCGCTTCCTCGGAATCGACTTCGAAGAAGGTGTGGCCCATGTCGGTGCCCCAGCGCACCGAATCGAACACGAAGAATTCCGGTTCCGGACCGAAGAACGCCAGGTCCGCCACGCCGCTGGCTTTGACGAAAGCTTCAGCGCGGCGCGCAACCGAACGCGGGCAGCGGCTATAGGCCTGCATCGTCGCCGGCTCGAGCACGTCGCACGACAGGATCAGCGTCGGATCGGCGGTGAACGGATCGATCACCGCGGTGGCCGGATCGGGCAGCAGCACCATGTCGGATTCGTTGATGCCTTTCCAGCCGGCGATCGAGGAGCCGTCGAACATCTTGCCGTCCTCGAACAGCGACGGATCGACCACGCGCACCGGGAAAGTGACGTGATGCTGCTTGCCGAGCATGTCGGCGAAGCGCAGGTCGACGAATTCGATGTTGTGGTCCTTGATCAGCTTCTGCACGTGCTCGTACGACATCGGACACTCCGGTGGGTAAAGGTTGGCGGGCATTCAGCAAGCGCCGTGCCAGCCGGTTTCGGCTGCAACTTGTTGATTGTCGCGGCCGGTTGGGATCGGCGACCGCGTGATCGCACCAACTTGGTGCAAGCGCTTGTGCGTTGCACCATCCGCGCTCAGCGTCGCGGGCGGATTCCGGTGGCGGCGCCGGTGCGGCGATACTTCGGCCATGACTTCGACTTCCGATTACCCGCGCGACCTCACCGGCTACGGCCGCCACCCGCCGCAGGCGCAGTGGCCCGGCGACGCGCGCATCGCGCTGCAGTTCGTGCTCAATATCGAGGAAGGCGGCGAGAACTGCGTGCTGCACGGCGATGCGGGCAGCGAACAATTCCTCTCGGAAATCGTCGGCGCGGCGAGTTATCCGGCGCGCCATCTGAGCATGGAGTCGATCTACGAATACGGCTCGCGCGTGGGCTCATGGCGCCTGTTGCGCGAGTTCGAGAAACGCGGCCTGCCGCTCACCGTGTTCGGCGTCGCAATGGCGATGCAGCGCACGCCGGAGCTGACGCAGGCCTGCGTCGAACTCGGGCACGAGATCGCATCGCACGGCTGGCGCTGGATCCACTATCAGAACGTCGACATCGACACCGAGCGCGAACATATGCGGCGCGCGGTCGAAATCCACACGCAACTCACCGGTGCGCCGCCGCTGGGCTGGTACACCGGCCGCGACAGCCCCAACACGCGCCGACTCGTCGTCGAGCACGGTGGTTTCGAATACGACGCCGATTATTACGGCGACGAGCTACCGTTCTGGATGCAGGTCGACACCGGCGACGGCACCCGCAAGCCGCATCTGGTGGTGCCCTACACGCTCGACACCAACGACATGCGCTTCGCCACCCCGCAAGGCTTCAACACCGGCCAGCATTTCTTCGACTACCTGCGCGACAGCTTCGATGTGCTGTATGCGGAAGGCGCGGAAACACCGAAGATGATGTCGATCGGCATGCATGGTCGATTGCTCGGCCGGCCGGGGCGATTCAGCGGGCTGCAGCGGTTTCTCGACTACGTTGCGAAACACGATCGAGTATGGGTAGCGCGGCGGATCGATGTTGCTCGGCATTGGAAGGAACAATTTCCGTATCGGGACAAGAGCTAAAGAAGGACGCAAAGGACACAAAGGGAAGAGAAAGGACGCAAAGGACGAAGCAACCGCTGACTAAAACGCTTGGCCTTGTATTTTTTCTCATTACCTTTCTTTTTTCTTTCTTTGCGTCCTTTCTCTTCCCTTTGTGTCCTTTGCGTCCCGCTTCTTCGTCCCCAAACTCGCCACGCACCACAGCAGCCCATGACCCTAGACAGCCTCAACACCTTCGATCGCACCGTCTTCGTCGCCGCCCTCGGCGGTGTGTTCGAGCACTCGCCGTGGGTGGCCGAGCGGGTCTACGAGCAGGCGCCATTCGCTAGCGTGGAAGCGTTGCATGCGGCGATGGTGGCGGCGGTGGATGACGCGTCGCCGGCCGAGCAACTGGCGTTGATTCGCGCGCATCCGCAGCTGGCCGGGCGGGCGGCGATCCGCGGTGAGCTCACCGAGGCTTCCACGCGCGAGCAGCGCGGGGCGGGGCTCGATCAGTGCACGCCGGAGGAATTCGCGCGGCTGACCGAACTCAACGCGGCCTACGAGTCGAAATTCGGCTTTCCCTTCATCATCGCGGTGCGCGGCCACACCCGCGGGTCGATCATCGATGCGATGCAGCAGCGCCTCACCAACGACCCGCTGGCCGAGCATGCCGAGGCGCTGCGGCAGATCGCGCGCATCGCTTCGCTGCGGCTTGGCGATATGATCTCGGGCTGATCCCACGCCGACCCAGGAAGTCCGATGGCCCTCGCCGTCACCGATCCCGACGCTCCCGATTTCACCCGTCGCCATGTCAATCTCGCCGACGCACGCCTCGGCGCGGTGGCGCTCGATTGCAGCGACGATTTCTTCGCCGATCGCCAGCGCATGCTCAATCCGGAGCCGGCCGTTTTCATCCCGGGCAAGTACGACGCCAACGGCAAATGGATGGATGGCTGGGAGTCGCGCCGCAAACGCGTCGCCGGCCACGATTGGTGCGTGGTGCGGCTGGCGCGGCCGGGCCGGGTGCGCGGTGTCGATCTGGACACCAGCCACTTCACCGGCAACTACCCGCCGGCGGCGTCGCTCGAAGCGTGCTTCGTCGCGCAGGGCGATCCGGATGCGAACACGGCGTGGCAGCCGCTGCTGCCGTCGGTGAATCTGCGCGGCAATTCGCATCACTATTTCGAGCTCGCGAGCGACGCCAAGGTGTCGCACCTGCGGGTGAATCTGTATCCCGACGGCGGGCTGGCGCGTCTGCGCGTCTACGGCACGCCGCAGTTCGATGCCTCGCGCACCGATGAAGAAGGTTTGATCGACCTGGCCGCGGCGTTGAACGGCGGCACCGTCGTCGCGACGAACAATCAGCATTTCGGCCTGGCCTCGACCCTGTTGCTGCCGGGCCGCGGCGTCAACATGGGCGACGGCTGGGAAACGCGCCGCCGTCGCGAGCCGGGCAACGATTGGTGCGTGATCGCGCTGGCGCGGCCGGGCACGATCGAAGCCATCGAAGTCGACACCGCGCACTTCAAGGGCAACTACCCGGATCGCTGCTCGCTGCGCGGCGCGGCGATTGCCGGCGGCACGCCCGAGTCGCTGGTGACGCAGGCGATGTTCTGGCCGCTGCTGTTGCCCGAACAGAAACTGCAGATGGATCATCAGCATCACTACCGCAGTGAAATCCTTGCGCATGCAGCGGTCACGCATGTGCGATTCGACATCCATCCCGACGGCGGCGTGTCACGGTTGCGGCTGCGGGGCCGGCCGGCGTGAGTGGGCCGTCGCCAATCTTCGAACCGCTAATCGTCGAGCCGCTCACCGCGCAAGCCTTCGCGCCGTTCGGCGAGGTGATCGAAACGGCGTCGGCAAAACAGGTTTACGCGATCAACGAAGGCACGGCGCAGCGCTTTCACGATCTGGCGCAGATCGACGTCGGCGAAGGCGGCCGCACGCTGGTGAGTGTGTTCCGCGCCCAGCCGCGCGAATTGCCGTTCGCGGTGCGCATGCTGGAACGGCATCCGCTCGGCACCCAGGCGTTCGTGCCGCTCGATCCGTCGCTACGTTATCTCGTGGTGGTGGGCGAGTCGCCGGAGGCGACGCCGCGCGCGTTCTTCGTCGATCAGGGACGCGGCATCAACCTGCGCCGCGGCGCCTGGCATCACCCGCTGATCGCGCTCGATCGCAGCAGCGATTTCCTCGTCATCGACCGCGGCGGTGCGGGCCACAACTGCGATGAAGTGCAGCTGCCGCGGAGCTGGTCGCTGGCGTTGTAGCCCGGTTCGGAACTGCCTCTGCAGGGAAACTACGAAAGACTCCGCCGCTGCCGTATGCTTGCCGCACGGGACGCAAGCTGATTGACGGAGACTTCCGATGTCGCATTCGGTCCCGGCGCTGCGCGCGCTGCTTTTGATGTTCTCGCTGCCGGTGGTTGCCGGCGCCTCGCCCGATCGCATCGAGGCCGTGGATCGGCTGATGTCGGCCTATGCCGGCGACGGACCGGGCGCCTCGGTGCTCGTGCTGCTCGACGGCAAGCCGGCCATTTCGAAGTCGTACGGCTACGCCGACCTCGAAAACAAGGTTCGCGCCGCGCCGCGCAGCAACTATCGCCTCGCATCGGTCAGCAAACAGTTCACCGCGGCGGCGATCCTGCTGCTGATGCAGGACGGCAAGCTCAGGCTCGACGATCCGGTTCGTCGCTGGCTGCCGTCGCTGCCGGCGACCGCCGATGCGATCACGATCCGCCATCTGCTCACGCATACCTCGGGCCTGATCGACTACGAGGACGTGATGTCGCCCGATACCACGGTGGCCCTGCACGATAGCGACGTGCTGCGGCTGCTCGAAGGCGAGCCGCGCCTGTATTTTGCGCCGGGCACCTCGTATCGCTACAGCAATAGCGGCTACGCGCTGCTGGCCTTGATCGTCGGCCAGGCCTCGGGCAAGGACTTCGCGAGCTTCCTGCGCGAACGCATTTTCACGCCGTTGCAGATGCACGCGACGGTCGCATTCGAAGACGGCATATCGCAAGTCGCCGATCGCGCCTACGGCTACAGCGAAACCGCCGGCGGCTGGCAGCGCACCGACCAGAGCACGACCAGTGCCGTGCTCGGCGACGGCGGCGTTTATTCGTCGATCGACGATCTGGCGAAGTGGGACGCGGCGCTGTACGACGACCGGCTGCTATCGGATGAATCGCGCCGGCTCGCCTTCACGCCGGCGACGGCCACCGACGAGGCCGACGTCGAATACGGCATGGGCTGGCGCATCACCGGCGACTCGCTGTGGCACTCGGGCGAGACGATCGGTTTCCGCAATGTGATCGTGCGCTATCCGAAACAGCGATTGACCGTCGTCGTGCTGACCAACCGCGATGCTCCCGAGCCTTATCGAACCGCGCTCGCCATCGCGAAACTGTTTCAGACTTCGCGCAAATAGAAGCTGATCTCGCGTTCCTCGCCGGGCGGCTGCACCGGCCGCTCGTACTCGAAGCCGAGCTTCGCGAGCAACGCGACCGACGCCGCGTTTTCCGGCGAGACGATGGCGCCGACGCGGCGGATGCCGAGGCGCTGCTGCGCATCGTCGAGCACGGCCTGCGCGGCTTCGCGGCCGTAACCTTTCGCGGCATGCCGCGCGAGCAAGGCATAGCCGATGTCGGGCAGATCGAGCCAGTCGCGCCGCAGCAGGCCGCAGGTGCCGAGTTTTTCGCCATCGTCGCGGCGCGTCACCAGCATCTGGCCGAAGCCGAAGCGCTGGTAGCAATCCCACGGCCCCTTGGTCAGATAGGAAATCGCATCGGCGGGACTGTGCACGCCGCGATCGCCGATGAAACGCTTGAAGCCGGGATCGCCGTGCAGCTCGAAAATGAAATCCGCATCGTCGGCGGTGAGCGGATCGAGTTTGAGACGTTCGGTGAGGAGGGAATGCATCGGAATTCTCAATTGGCGGCAGCGTTGCGCGCAGCGAACCAGCGTGCGATCGCGGCGCGTTCTTCGTCCGTCATGCCGGTGAGGTTGCCCGGCGGCATCACGCGCGTGACCACCACTTGTTGATTGATGGTGAGGGCGTGCGCTTCGATCTGCGCGTCGGTGTCGAAGGCGACGCCTTTCGGTGCGCTCGGCATCATGGTCGGGCGCGCGGCGTGGCAGGCGCTGCAGTGTTTCGTCAGTAGCGTGTGTACGAAGGCGGTATCGGGAATTGTGGTTGAAGCGGCGACTTCCGACGGCGACGCAACCGGCGCAGGTTCCGGCATCGGCGTCACGTCCGGCGCGACCGTTGCGGGCGGTGCCAGCATCACGCCGAGCGCCGCCAGCGCGCCGGCGCCCGCGAGCAACAGGCCCCACGCGCGCGCGCCGCTGTGCCAGAGCACGAAGAACTGGCGGATCACCGCGCCGGCCAGCATGAAGCCGGCGAGCACGATCCAGTTCGAGGCATGGGCGTAGGCGGTGGCGTAGTGGATCGCGAGCATCGCGAACACCACCGGCAGCGTGAAGTAGGTGTTGTGCACCGAGCGCTGCTTGCCGCGCGCGCCATCGAGCGGGTTCGGCGTTTCGTTGCGCGACAGCGCCGCAACCAGGCGCTTCTGTCCCGGGATGATCAGGAAGAAAACGTTGGCCGACATGATCGTCGCGAGCGTGGCGCCGGCGATCAGAAAGGCGGCGCGGCCGGCGAATACCTGCGTCGTGGCCCAGCACAGCAACACGACCGCGACGGCGACCAGCACGCCGAGCAGCCCGTCGCGAAACCCGACGGCGCGGCACAGCAGGTCGTAGACGATCCAGCCGCCGACCGGGAACGCGATCGCGAGCAGCACGGCCTGGGTCGGCGTCAGCGCCATCACGGCCGGGTCGATCAGATAAATCTGCGGCGAGAGCAGATAGATCAGCGCGAACAGCGTGAAGCCCGACAGCCACGTGGTGTACGACTTCCACTTCGACCAGTGCAGTTCTTCGGGCAGCTGCGGCGGCGCCGGCAGGAATTTCTGTTTGAGGTAGAAGCCGCCGCCGTGCACCGACCAGGATTCGCCGTACAGGCCGGGCGAGGCTTGTTTCGGCTTTTTCAGGCTGCGGTCGAGCGCGACGAAGTAGAACGATTCGCCGATCCACGCGATGGCGGCGACGACGTGCAGCCAGCGCAGCAGGACGGTGGCGTATTCGAGGAGGAAGCCGGTCATTCGGGATTATGAAGTCGGTTGCGCGGGTGGGTTGATGCGGTGGAGGTTGCGGATGATTTGCAGGTTTGGATTCGCGACAAGCGCTTCAGAGTCGCTGGGTTCCCGCTTTCGCGGGAATGACGGAAGGGAGGGGCGGATCGATTTGCTTTCGAAGTAACGAACGAAGGAAAACGCCGCGTCAACTTCCCCGATACGTGCTGTAGCTCCACGGCGAAACCAGCAGCGGCACGTGGTAGTGCGAGGCCGGATCGGCGATGCCGAAGCGCAGCGTCACCACGTCGACGAAGCGCGGCTCCGGCAAGCTGGCTCCAAGCGCGGCGAAGTAATCGCCGGCATGGAAATCGAGTTCGTAGACGCCGCGTTGCAGCGTTTCGCCCTGCAGCAGCGGCGCATCGCAGCGGCCGTCGGCGTTGGTGACGAAGTGGCCGAGCGCGACGCGCGACGCGCGTTCGAGGCGGAACAGTTCGATCGTGATGCCGGCGCCGGGTTTGCCGTTCGCGGTGTCGAGCACGTGCGTGGTGAGTTTCGACATCGGTCAGACCTTGCCGGCGCAATAGGCGTCGAGCTTCGCCAAGTATTCGCGCTTGCGCTCGGGCGTGGCGAAGGCGGCTTCGAAGCTGTTGGCGGCGAGTGTGCGCGCGTGTTCGGCGTCGAGGCCGAGCGCGTCGAAGGTTTCGAGAAAATTCTGGTTGAGGTAGCCGCCGAAATAGGCCGGATCGTCGGAATTGATCGTGGCCACCAGGCCGGCGTCGAGCAGTTCGCGCAGATTGTGTTCGGACAGATGCTTGAACACGCGCAGCTTCACGTTCGACAGCGGACACACCGTGAGCGGGATGCGCTCGGCAGCCAGCCGCTGCATCAGCGCGGCGTCCTTCACCGCCTGCACGCCGTGATCGATGCGTTCGGCGCCGAGCACATCGAGCGCGCTGTGGATGTATTCCGGCGGGCCTTCTTCGCCGGCGTGCGCGACGACGCGCAGCCCTGCCTCGCGGGCGCGGGCGAAGACGCGCGCGAACTTCTCCGGCGGATGACCCAGCTCGCTCGAATCCAGGCCCACGCCGATGATGTCGGCGAGATAGGGCTGGGCCTGATCGAGCGTTTCCATCGCCGATTCTTCGCTCAGGTGGCGCAGGAAACACAGGATCAGCTCGCCGTGCACGCCAAGCTCGGCGTCGGCGCGCACGATCGCACGGCGCAGGCCGCGGATCACCACGCCGATCGCCACGCCGCGCTCGGTATGCGTCTGCGGATCGAAGAACAACTCGGCGTGCACGATGCTGTCGAGCTTCGCGCGCTGGAAATAGGCCCAGGCCATCTCGAAGAAATCGTCTTCGGTGAGCAGCACGCTGGCACCGGCGTAGTAGATGTCGAGAAAGCTCTGCAAATTGGTGAAGGCGTAGGCCGCGCGCAGCGAATCCACGTCCGGATAAGGCAGCGCCACGCCGTTGCGCCGCGCCAGTTCGAAGATCAGTTCGGGTTCGAGCGAGCCTTCGATGTGGATGTGCAGTTCGGCCTTGGGCAGGCCGCGCAGGAAGTCGGGCAATTGGTCGCGGGTGAGGCTGGCGGTCATGGCGGGTCTGGACGGGCGCGGCGGCGCGTAGTCGCGGCAGTCTGCCTCATGGCTGCGGCGGCGCAAAGCTGGCGATCTGCATGCGGGGCGGCGCGGCATCGTGCAGGGTTCCCGAGACGTGCGGGGTTGCGCTTCGGCGGTGGGCCGTGGCGCGGGGGAATCGGGAATAGGGAGTCAGAACCGACACCGCCGCTCTATTCCCGATTCCCGATTCCCGATTCCCGATTCCCGATTCCCGATTCCCGACTCCCGACTCCCGCTCCACGCCACCCATGGCACGCCGCCTGCTTTCGAAGGCTCGAAGCCGGCATGGCCTGGTCGCGAGAAAGCCCCATGAAACCGCACTTTTTCTGCCACATTTCGCTGATGCTGCTGTCGGGCGCCGCGCTCGGCCAAGCCGATGCCGCCGCCCCGCGCGACGCCTCGAGTCAGGCCGAAGCGGATTTCGCGCGGCTCGACGCCAACGGCAACGGCCGGCTCGAACCGCGCGAAGTGGCGCGCCTGCCGCGTCTGGCCGAACGCTTCACCGAGTTCGACGCCGATCGCGACGGCGCGCTGTCGCCCGACGAGTATCGGACCTGGATTGCGGCGCGCGACGACGGTTGAGCGGCCTCGGGTTCACCGCGCTGCACGCCGCTGGATAAGCCAAAAACCTGTCGTCGCGATATCCTTCGGCGATGACGAATCCAAGTTTCATGCTCAATGGCGAGGCCGTCGCGCTGGCCGCCGCCGACCCCACCGAATCGCTGCTGCGCTGGCTCAAGCGGCAGCGGCTGGCCGGCACCAAGGAAGGCTGTGGCGACGGCGACTGCGGCGCCTGCACGGTGGCGATGGTGACGCTCGATGCGCAGGGCCGCGCGCGCTACCAGGCGGTGAACAGCTGCCTGTTGCCGATGGGGGCCTTGCCGGGCCGCGAAATCGTCACCGTGGAAGCGCTCGACGTGGCGGCCACCGCTGCCGCCGGCAAGCTCGCATTGCACCCGGTGCAGCAGGCGATGGTCGATTGCGCCGGCTCGCAGTGCGGTTACTGCACACCGGGATTCGTGATGAGCCTGTTCGTCGCGCAGCTCAACGGCGCCGATGCCGAAGACGCGATCGAAGGCAATCTTTGCCGCTGCACCGGCTACAACCCGATTCGCGCGGCGGCTGAAAAGCTCGCTCGATTCGACGCCGAACCCGATGCACTGAAAGCGGCGCTCGATCAGCCGCGCGCCGCCTTGTCGGACGCGGCGCTGGGCGGCTACTTCAGTCCCGCCACCATCGACTCGGCGCTGGGTTTGAAGCAGCAGCATCCGGACGCCGTGTGGATCGCCGGCGGCACCGATCTGGGCGTCGAACTCAGTCGCGGCAAGAAAGTCGCGCCGGTATTCATTGCGCTCGATCGCATCGCCGCGCTCGACTTCATCGAGCTTGCCGACGACACCGTGCGCATCGGCGCCGGCGCCAGCCTCACCCGCATCGAACGCGAATTGCATGGCGTGTTTCCGGCGCTGGACGAAATGCTGCACTGGTTCGCCGCGCGCCAGGTGCGCAATCGCGCGACGCTCGGCGGCAATCTCGGCAGCGCCTCGCCGATCGGCGATCTGCTGCCGGTTCTGCTCGCGCTCGATGCGAGCGTGCGTTGCGTCGGACCGGCGGGTGAACGCTCGCTGCCGATCGATTCGTACTTCCTGGATTATCGAAAAACCGCGCGCGCCGCCGATGAGATCATCACCGGCGTCACGATTCCGCGCGTGCCCGGCACGCTCGACCGCTCATACAAAGTCGCCAAGCGACAGACCGACGACATCAGCATCGTCGCCGCCAGTTTCGCGCTGCGGCTCGATGCGCAGCACGCCGTTTCACACCTGCGGCTGGCCTACGGCGGGGTGGCGGCGATTCCGAAACGGGCCGTCGATGTCGAACGCTTCCTGCTCGGCCGACGGCTGGACGAAGACACGGTGGCGCGCGCGGCAGAGCAGCTGCGCGCGGCGTTCCAACCGCTGAGCGACCATCGCGCCGACGCCGAGTATCGCCGCGCGCTGTGCGGCAATCTGTTCGCCAAATTCGTCGCGGAGGTGGCCGCATGAGCCTCAGACACGAAAGCGCGCATGGCCACGTCACCGGGCGCGCGGTGTACACCGACGAGCAGCATCCGCCCGCAGGGTTGCTCAGTCTTTACCCGGTGCAGTCGCCGCATGCGCATGCGCGCATCCTCGAAATCGATTGCACAAACGCACGCAAGTTGCCGGGCGTGCGCGCGATTCTCACCGCGCACGATATCCCCGGCGAAAACGACACCGGCCCGATCATCCACGATGAACCCCTCATCCCCGCCGGCTTGGTACAGTTCCATGGCCAGGCGGTGGCTTGGGTAGTCGCGGAAGACGAGGCCGTGGCACAGGCCGCCGCCCGGCACGTGCGCGTTGCGTACGAGCCGCTGCCGGCGGTGCTCACGCTGAAAGAAGCGATCGCGCAATCGCAGTTCCATCTGCCGCCGTCGAACGTCGCGCGCGGTGATGCCGAGGCGGCGATGCAGGCGGCGCCGCATCGAGTGCGCGGCGAAGTCGAGATCGGCGGACAGGATCACTTCTATCTGGAAACCCAGGCCAGCTGGGTGCAGATCGATGCCGAGGGCATCGTGCAGGTGGTGTCGTCGACCCAGCATCCGACCGAAACGCAGATCATCGTCGCGCGCGTGCTCGGCATCCCGGCGCATCGCGTGGTGTGCCGCTGCCTGCGCATGGGCGGCGGATTCGGCGGCAAGGAAACGCAGGCCAATCCGTACGCGGCGGTGGCCGCCGTGGCCGCGAAACTCACCGGCCAGGCGGTGCGCATCAAGCTGCCGCGGCCGATCGACATGCAGCTCACCGGCAAGCGCCATCCGTTCTTCGCGCGCTTCGAAGCGGGCTTCGACGACGACGGTGTTCTGCACGCGCTGAAGGCCGAACTGTTCGCCGACGGCGGCTGGAGCTGCGATCTGTCGCCGCCGGTGCTGATGCGCGCGATGGTGCACGTCGACAATGCCTACTACATTCGGAATGTCGCGATCACGGGGCTGATCGGCAAGACCCACCTGGCGTCGAACACCGCGTTTCGCGGCTTCGGCGGGCCGCAGGGCATGCTGGTCGGCGAGGAAATCGTCGATCGCGTGGCGCGGCATCTGGGCTTGCCGGCGCATGAAGTGCGGCAGCGCAATTTCTATCGCGCCGGTGAAACGCCGGATCGCAACACCACGCCGTATCACCAGCCCGTGGTCGACAATCATCTCGACGCGCTGTGGGATCAGCTCAAGCGCGACAGCGATTTCGCCGCGCGCCAGGTCGCGGTGGCGGCGTTCAATGCGGCGCATCCGCAGCGCAAGCGCGGGCTGGCGATCACGCCGGTCAAGTTCGGCATTTCGTTCAACAAGACCGAATACAACCAGGCCGGCGCGCTGGTGCACATCTATCTCGATGGCAGCATCCAACTCAATCACGGCGGCACCGAGATGGGGCAGGGGCTGCACACGAAAATGCTCGGTGTCGCGGCGCGCGTGCTCGGCGTGTCGCCGTCGCGCATCCAGCTGATGACGACGAGCACCGACAAGGTGCCGAACACCTCGGCGACGGCGGCCAGCAGCGGTTCGGATCTCAACGGACAGGCGGTGAAGATCGCCTGCGAAACGCTGCTCTCGCGACTGGCGCCGGTGGCGGCGCAGTGGCTCGGCGGCGACGTCGACGACGTCTTGTTCGCCGACGACCTGGTGGGTTTGCGTTCGCGGCCCGACGCCCGACTGCGTTTCGAAGAAGTGGTGAGCGCCGCGTATCGCGCGCGCATCAGCCTGTCGTCGACCGGTTATTACCGCACGCCGGGCCTGAGCTGGGATCCGGCGACGGGCCGCGGGCATCCGTTCTACTACTTCGCGTACGGCGCGGCCGTCAGCGAGGTGGAAGTGTGCGGCTACACCGGCGTGCACAAGCTGCTGCGCTGCGACCTGCTGCACGATGTCGGCGATTCGTTGAACGAATCGATCGATCGCGGCCAGATCGAAGGCGGATTCGTGCAAGGGCTGGGCTGGCTCACCTGCGAAGAGCTGCGCTGGAATGCGCAGGGTAAGCTGATGACGGATGCGCCGAGCACGTACAAGATTCCGACCGCCGGCGAAGTACCGCGCGATTTCCGCGTGGCCTTGTTCAAGCGGCCGCAGCCACCGAGCACCGACGTGATCTTCGGCAGCAAGGGCGTCGGCGAGCCGCCGTTGATGCTGGCGTTGTCCGTGCGGGAAGCCTTGCGCGAGGCGGTGGCGGCGTTCGGCGACATGCCGCGCTTGGTGGAACTGGGCGCGCCGTCGACGCCCGAGGCGATCTTCCGCGCCATCGAACGTGTGCGCGCGGCAAAGCGCGTACCGGCCGACGCCGCGCTCGCCGAGTCGTAAGTGGACGAAGCGCTGTTCGCGCGGCTGGCGGCGCAGCTGGCGGACGAAGCCATCGTGTTGGCCAGCGTGCGCGCCACGCGCGGCGCGACGCCGCGCAAATCCGGCAGCCGCATGCTGATCGCCGCCGGCTGGACGCACGGCAGTGTCGGCGGCGGCATGGCCGAGGCGCGCGTGATCGAGTCGGCGCGCGAGTGCCTGCGCGATGCCCGCGCCGAGGCCAGCGTCGGTATCGATCTGACCGGCCGGCCCGGTGCCGCCGGCGTTTGCGGCGGCGCGATGCAGGTGTCGTTGCGACGTTGGGAGGGCGACGCGGCTCGACAGCGCGCGCGTTCGATTGCCGCGTCGTTGAGCGAAGGTCGCCTGACGCCGCTGACCGCGCTGGATCTGGGCCGCGATACACCGGACGAAATCGCGAAACCCGACGCGCGTCTGCTCATCGTCGGCGGCGGCCACTGCGCCCTGGCACTTTACGATCTCGCACGTTTTCTCGATTTCGACCTCTGGGTGTTCGACGAACGCGAAGCCTGCTTCGCGCAAGGCCAGTTCGCCGATGCCACCGCGTTGCCGCGCGACTACGCTGCGTTGCCGAGCGCATTGGCAAGCGAACGCGAGGTCTACGCCGTGCTGCTCAATCGCGATTACGCCAGCGACGTCGCCGCGCTGCGCGCTCTCGCCGGCCGGCCGCTGGCCTTCCTCGGCATGATGGGCAGCCGCAAACGCATCGCCGAAGTGCGGGCCGCCGTCGACGATTTGCCTCCGGCTGCGCTGCAATCCCTGGTGGCGCCGGTCGGCCTCGAACTCGATGCGCAGACGCCGCACGAAATCGCCGTGAGCATCCTGGCGCAGCTGGTGCAGGAACGGCGGCGGCGCGAGTCGGGCTCGATATAGCGGCGACTTGCTAGCATCGCGCCAGACGACGACGCGGGAGCGTTGCATGACGGGTGTGCGGATCTGGTTGCTGGCGGCCTTGCTCGGTGCCGGTGCGGCCGAGGCGAAAACCTGCCTGGTGCTGTCGGGCGGCGGTGCGCGCGGCATCGCGCACGTGGGCGTGCTCAAAGTGCTCGAGCGCGAGCGCGTGCCGATCGATTGCGTGGTCGGCACCAGCATGGGCGCGGCGATCGGCAGCTTCTACGCGAGCGGGCTGAGTGCCGAGGAGATCGAACAGGCGGTAGCCGCGATCGACTGGAGCGGCGTGTTCCGCGATGCCTCCGATCGCACCGACCGGCCGCTGCGTTCGCGATTGCAGGATCGCACCTTCCTGGTCGGCGCCGCGATCGGCTATCGCGACGGCCGCTTCGGCTTGCCGCGCTCGCTGGTGCAGGGTCAGCGGCTCGGCTTGATCCTGCGCGGCTTCCTGCTGCCAGCCGCCGGCGTCGAGGATTTCGACGCGCTGCCGACACAGTTCCGCGCCGTCGCCACCGATCTGGAAACCGGCGACATGGTGGTGATGGCGCGCGGCGACCTGCCGAACGCGGTGCGCGCCAGCATGTCGGTGCCCGGCGTGTTTCCGCCGGCGGAAATCGACGGGCGCCTGCTGTCCGATGGCGGCACCTCGAGCAATCTGCCGATCGGCGTGGCGCATGCGCTCGGTGCCACGCGCATCATCGCGGTCGACATCAGTGCGCCGCTGCGGCGCCGCGACGAGCTCAATTCGCCGCTCACCATCACCGACCAGATGCTGACCGCGATGATGCGCCGGCAGACGGCGGCCGAAGTGGCGCAGCTGCGCGACGGCGACATCCTGATCACGCCCGAGCTGGGGCCGATCGGCTCGGCCGATTTCGACGTGGCGGCGCGCGACGGTATCCCGGCCGGCGAAGTGGCGGCAGCCGCGAGCGTCGACCAGCTGCGCACGCTGGCCGTTTCCGAGGACACCTACGCGCAATGGCGCGATCGCCGCCACGCCGGCGTGCGCAAGCTCGGTCGCATCGCGAAGATCGAACTGGACAACCGGTCGCCGGCCAGCGAAGCCGTGCTGCGCGCCTATCTGAGCGAACACCCGGACGACGAGTTCGATCGCGACGTGGTGGAACGCGATATCGCGCGGCTGTACGGGCTCGGCGAGTTCGAATCGATCGACTACTCGCTGCGGCCCACCGAAGACGGCGAAGTCCTGCGCGTGAGCGTGCGCGAGAAGCAATGGGGCGACGGCAGCCTGCGCTTCGGATTGCGGCTGGAGGACGATTTCGATGGCAGCAGCAATTTCGATTTCGGTGCGCGCCTGCGCGCCACCGAAGTCACCGACAGCGGCGCGGAGTGGCAGGCCGACGGCCAGATCGGCAAGACCACGCGGCTGGGCTTCGAGTGGCTGCAGCCGCTCGATGCAGCGCGCCGCAACTGGGTGCTGCCGCGCGCCAGTTTCAGCGCACGCAATCAGCCGATCTTCTTCGGTGAGCAACGTGCGCTGGAATTGCGCCGCGAAAGTTTCGAGCTGGGCGTGGACCTGGGCCGCTGGCTGCAGGACTGGGGTTCGGTCAGCGTCGGCGCCTTCCGCCGCAACAGTCATTATTCCGAGCGCACTTCGCTGGTGGAAGTGGAGTCGCAGACCCAGGCCACCGCCGGGCTGCGCATCGATTTCCTGCGCGATACGCAAGACGATGCGCAATTCCCCAGCCGCGGCATCTATCTGCAATCGTCGGTGCGGCACCATGTGCGGGCGCTCGGCGGCGACTACGACACCTCGGTTTTCGAGGTCCGCAGTTCCTATGCGATGCCGATCCTCGCCGACGACCGGTTGTTGCTGCAGGGCCGTCTGCAGTACGCCGAAGCCAACGATCTGCCGTCGGACGAATTCGGTTTTCTCGGCGGTTTCCTCGATCTTTCCGGTTATGCCGAAGACGCGAGATTCGGCCGCCACCTGGCGCTCGGACAGGCGATCTACTATCGCAACCTGACCACCGTGTTCGATCGTTATCGCGTGTTTCTCGGCAGTTCGCTCGAGGCCGGCAACACCTGGGATGTCGACAACCAGATCAGCCTGGACTCGCTGTTGTGGGCCGGCAGCGTGTTCGTAGCCTCCGAATCTCCGCTCGGCGCGCTGTACTTCGGCTATGGCCGGGCCGAAGCCGGAGAAGGCTCGCTTTATCTGTTTGTGGGCCGCCCGTACTGAGCGATCCGGCGCCTGCGGCGGGGCTGCGCGGGACCGATCGGTCCCGCTAAAATTTGGATCAAACTTGATTCCGGCGTGCTTGCGGCGCCGGAATCGCGTACTGTCGCTCCAATTCCCCGCCGATGAGGTAATCCATGAGCAGTCTGGGCACGTTCCTGAAAACCGAGATCGCACGACTTTCGCGACGCGAAATCCGCTCGCAGGTCGAGCCCGTGAAGAAGCAGTCGGCGATCCATCGCAAGCACATCGCCGCGCTCAAGCGCCAAGTGGTTGCGCTCGAACGCCTGGTCGCCCAGCTGCGCCGCGGCAGCGCGAAAGCCGGCCGCGTGGCACCCGCGGCGGCCGCCGCCGACAGCGAGGCCGCCGGCAATTCACGGTTCTCGGCCAAGGGCTTCAAGACGCTGCGTGCTCGCCTGGGCCTGTCGGCCGCCGATCTGGGCAAGATCCTCGGCGTGAGCGGTCAGTCGGTCTACAACTGGGAAGCGCGCAAGTCGGTTCCACGCAAATCGCAATTGGCCGCCCTCGCCTCGCTGCGCGGCATGGGCAAGCGCGAAGCGCAGGCCAAGCTCGAAGCGGTGGCGGCGCCGAAGAAGAAGCGCGGTCGCAAGGCGAAAGCCAAGGCCGCGTAATCGGATTCGCGACAATCTGCTGCGCCCGGGCGCAGCCGGCTGTCGCGAAAACATCGCGTGCAAGCACTTCGTGCCGGCAACCGGCTCAGTCGTTGCCGGCGTCGAGCCGCGCGAACAGCGCGTCGCGATAGGTGCGCGACAATCCCAGCTCGGTGCCGTCGTGCAGCACCACGATGTGATCGCCGTTGAATTGCGGCAGCAGCCGCGCGATGCGTTCGATATTGACGATGCGCGAGCGGTGGATGCGCTGGAAACGGCGCGGATCGAGCCGGCGTTCCATCTGCGCCAGCGTGGCGCGCTGCACGTGCGTGTTGCCGTGGGCGCGGATGCAAAGATAGTTGCCGGCGGCTTCGATCCAGTCGATCTGCGCCATTTCGACCACCTGGGTGCCGTCCGAATCGCGGATCAGCAGGCGCGCATCGCCGCTCGCGCGCGACGCCAGCCGCTGGCGCACACGATCGAGCGCGGCCTGCAAACGTTCGGGCTCCACCGGTTTTAGCAGGTAGTCGACGGCGTGCACCTCGAAGGCGCGCACGGCGTGCTGGTCGTGCGCCGTCACGAAAACGATCTGCGGACGGCGCTCGGGCGGCAGTCGCGCGAGCAGGCCGAAGCCGTCGACTTCGGGCATTTCCACGTCGAGCAGGATCACGTCCGGCGTGCAGGTGTGCAGCGCCTGCAGCGCCGATTCGACATCGGCGCAGCTACCGACCAGTTCGGCCTGCGCATCGGCCACCAGCAGGCGTTCGAGGCGTTGCCGCGCGAGCAGCACATCGTCGACCACCAGGACGCGCAGCACCGGTTTCATGGCGTCATTCTCATGCTGATCTCACGACGGGAAGTTGCAGGCGCGCCAGATAACCGCCCTGCGGCAGCGTGAAGGTCTTCAATGTGGCGGCCTCGCCGTATTGCGCGGCGAGCCGTTCGCGCGTGTTGCGCTGGCCGATGCCGCTGCCGGTTTCGCTGCTGCGGCCATCGCCGTCGTCTTCGATATCGATGCGCAGCGCGCCGTCGATCAGGCGCGCGGCGATGCGCAATTGTCCACCGCGTCGCCGCAATGCGATGCCGTGGCGCAGCGCGTTCTCGACCAGCGGCTGCAGCAGCAGCGGCGGCACGCCGACATCGAGCGTGGCGGCATCGATGTCGCGTTCGATGCGCAGCCGCTCGCCGAGCAGGGCCTGCTGGATCGACAGATAGTCGTCGAGGAAGGCGAGTTCTTCGCCGAGCGGGATGGTCAGCGCGTTCGAATCCGCCAGCGCGCGGCGCAGCAGCGTCGAAAGTTTGAGGATCAGCTCTTCGGCCAGCCGCGCATCGCGATGCACCAGTTCGGCCAGCGCATTGAGCGTGTTGAACAGGAAATGCGGTTGCAGCTGCGCACGCAGCGCAGCGAGGCGCGCCTCAACCAAGCGGCGCTCGGCGAGACGGCGTTCGTCGTGATGCACGATCGCCAGCGCCGCGGCGTAGATGCCGGCGCACATCAGCACGTCGGTGGCGCCGACGCTCACCGCCACCGCGCTCGCCAACTGCGCGAAGCTGGCTTCCGGTACCTGCGGCACCAGGCTCACGATCAGCACCAGCAGATGCAGCAAGGTCAGGCCGATCGCGACGCCCACGTGCAGCACGATGCGGCGCGCACGCTGCGGCCCGCTCGGCGGGTAGTGTTTGAGCGCGTGCAGCACCAGCGGCGTGAACAGCGCCCACAGCAGGAAGATTTCCGCGCTGCGCGCCGCCGCCACCCAGGTCGGCAGCGGTTCGGGCCGGCCGAGATTGAGCAGCACGGCCTGCGGCGTGAAGACCAGCGCCAGCGCCGTCCAGATAACGATGATCGCTGCGCTGCGCGAGTTCAGGAGGGGCCGGGGCTTCATGCGCGGATTCTAGGGCGCACGGCCCGGCGGCGTGCCGCCGGACGACGCTACGGCGTGACCAATCGTGTCGCGGCGGGGGCGAAGCGCGGTGCGCAAGAAAAGTTACGAATCGGCCGCGCGCTTCCAGTTACGCTGTGCGTCTTGCCGGGGGAACGGAAATGAACGTGCGCGCGTTGGGTTGGACACTGCTGCTGACGACGGCAGCGCTGGGAATGAATGCGGCGCACGCTGCCGGCCGTTTCGTGGTGCTCGCACCGATGGTCGAAACCGCCGAAGGCCGCAGCGATGCGCGCATCATGCAGGACAGCGGCTTCCTGCAGGAGGTCGCCAAGGCGCTCAACAGCGTGTTCGTGCTGCCGCGCGACGTCGGCCTGCGCTACGCCGAATGCGGCGAGCCCAATGCTTACTACGATCCGGGCGAACACCACATCCTGATGTGCCTGGAACTGATGCAGGCGATGGCTGAAACCATCCAGGGCCAGTACGAAGACGAAGAAAGCGCGAACGAAGCGGTGGCCGGCGCCTACATCGCCGTGGCGCTGCACGAAGCCGGTCACGCACTGGTCGATGTGCTGGAAATTCCGGTCACCGGCCGCGAGGAAGATGCGGTAGACCAGCTTTCGGCCTGGATGCTGATCGAAGCCGACGACGTCGATTCGGTGCTCGGCGCCGCCGCCAGCTACTACACCGAAGACGAAGTCGGCGATGACGATTTCGCCGACGAGCACTCGCTCAGCAAGCAACGCTATTTCAACCTGCTGTGCTGGGCCTACGGCAGCGACCCGGAGAACAGCAACGAATTGATCGAAGTGTGGGCCTTGCCTAGCGGCCGCGCGGAACGCTGCGAAGAAGAGTATGCGCAGCTCGACCGCAGCTGGACGCGGCTACTCAGCGAGCATCTGCGCGACGAAGAAGAAGCCGGCGAAGAGCTGGCGATCGAAGCACCGGCGGTCGCGGAGCGCGAAGTCGAAGAAGAAGCCGAGACCGAGGAAGCGCCGACGCCGCACCGCGGCAGCGGCGGCTTCATCCAGGCCACGATCCACGAGCCCGGCGAGCCGAAAGAAGAGAAAGAAATTTCCGGCGGACCGCGCCGCCTTCCGATCGGCCGCGACGACGACTGAGTGCGCTTCCGGCCGCGCAGCGGCCGGAAGCCTCAGCCAGCGATCAGTTGAACTCGAGCGTCAGATCTTCTTCGCAGAAATCGAACGCCACCGGCTCGGACACCGAGCCATCGGCGAAGGTCGCGCGGAACTGCCATTCGCAGTTGCCACCGTCGGTACTCGCATCCCACACCAGCTTCGAGGATTCGCCCGAAGCGATGCCGTCGCCCACGTCGAATTGCCCCCACGAGGCGCCGTCTTCCGACGCTTCGATGCCGACGATGGCGCTGTCGGTGTTGTTGGCCACGGTGAACGAATATTCGGCGAACGCCGACGTCGACAGCACGGCGAGAGCGGCGGCAAGAACCAGGCGGCGCATGGGATGTTCTCTTGAACGATGCGAGCGATTTCGCGCGGCCAGCATACGAGTTTTCGCCGCGGGCACGGGCTGCCGCGCACTCGCGTAAAAACAATTCACAATGCGGGCGGGTTTGCTGTTCATGTGCCGCGCGGCGCGCGTCCCGGCCGCAAAAAAGCGCAGGGCCCGAAGGCCCTGCGCGCTTCCAACCCATGCTGCCTGCTACAACGTGGGTTCGAACCTTTGATGCTTATGCGGCGCCGCTCACGCAGCGTGCTTGACCTGCTCTTTGAGTGTGCGCATTTCATCGTGCATGCGCTTGATGTCGGGTAAATAGTTTTGTGCGATCTGGCGCACTTCGGCCTTGTCGGAGGCGGTGAGGGCATCGCGGAAGGCTTCGAGGATGCGGTCTTCGGCGGCCTCGAGCTGACCGATGTACTGGATGTCCGGCTGCTCGCTCAGGCGGGCGCGAAGGTCGGTGTAGAGCTGGCGCAGCGTGCCGGCCATCGTTCCATGCTGGGCCGGCGTTTCGCCGTGATAGGCGACCTCGGCCTTGATGTCGGCGACGATCGCGCGCTTGGTGCTGGCCATGCGCTGGAACAAGGTCTTGTAGGCGCTGTTGCTGGTGGTGTTGGTGGCGTCTTCGTAGAACTTGACGCCGTCCGTCAGCACTTCGATCAGCTCGTTGAGGCGGGAAGTGGTGTCGGTCATGAGAATTCTCCTGGTGCCGCGTTGCGCTTAAGGAAGGCGGGGCAGCGCAATCAAAATTCCCGGTATCGCACCACGCGGGGGATGGACACGCGATGCGATACCGGGTCGCGGAGGAGATGTGCAGGCTTCGTGCCAGCGAGCCCAGCGCCGCAAATCAGGCGCTTGCGCGCGACGGTGCTTGCAGAGTGAGCGGCGGGCTGGGCAGAGCGTTGCGCTCTGCAATGCCCAAGCCGAATTGTCGGATCGAAGCCGGCGCGGTCGCCGGGTCGCGATCAGCCGCCGCTGAAGTACCAGGCCACGACGAAGGCGCCGAGCAGCAGTCGGTACAGCACGAACGGCGCCACGCCGACGCGGCGGATCACGCCGAGGAACACGTGGATCACGCCCAGGCCCGCGATGCCCGACACCGCCGCGCCGAGCGCGAAGTCGCCCCAGGCGATCGGCGTCGCTTGCGGGGCGCGCAGCAGTTCCCATAGCGAGTGCGTGATCGCCAGCACCATCACCGGCACCGACATCAGGAACGAATAGCGCGCCGCCGCCGCGCGCGTCAGGCCGAGGAACAGGCCGGCGGTGAGCGTGACGCCCGAACGCGACGTGCCCGGCACCAGCGCCAGCGCCTGCGCGGCGCCGATCAGCAGGGCCTGCCGCAAGGTCATGCGCGAAAACACCGCGTTGGCGTCTTCGACGAAATCGGCATCCGCGGTGGCCTGCTGGAACCGCGAATCGCGCACCTTGCGGTCGGCGATCGCGAGCAGCACGCCGAACACGATCAGATTGGTCGCGATCACCAGCGGATGCCGCAGCACCAGCGCGCCGGCATCGCCCATCGAGGCGCCGACGATCACCGCCGGCACGGTGCTCAGCGCCAGGCCGAAACCGAGCCGCTGCATCGGGTTGAACGGCCGGCCCGGCCGCCAGCGCAGCACTTCGCGCGCAATCGCGAGAAGATCGCTGCGGAAGTAACCGAGCACCGCCAGCAACGTGCCGAAATGCAGGGCCAGGTCGAACGCGATGCCCTGGTATTCCCAGCCGAGGAAATAACTCGCGAGCACCAGGTGCCCGGAGCTGGAGATCGGCAGGAATTCGGTGAGCGCCTGGACCAGGGCCAGGACGAGGATATGCACGACATCCATGTGCGTGCGCGCCTCAGCGCTTCAGGCGCGGGTTGAGGGTGTAAGTGCCCTCGATCAGCGTTTCGGCCAGGATGCGGCCCTGCATCGCGCGCTGCACCTCGCCGACGGTGAACTTCGCCGCCACCTCGAGGCGTTCGACATCGAGCGCGAACAGGCGGAAGAAATAGCGATGCACGATCGAATCGTTGAACGGCGGGCAGGGGCCGTCGTAGCCGAGATAGCTGCCGGCCATGTCGGGATCGCCCTGGAACCAGCCGGTGTAGTCGTTCTCGCCCTGGCGCGCGCCGGCCGGGCCGGACGGATTGGTTTTGCCGCGCGCGGTGACGCCGTCGCTGCACAAGCCGGCGGCGATTTCATGCACATCCGGCGCGATGTCGATCATCGCCCAATGGGTGAAATCGACGCGCGGCAGATCGGGCGAGACTTCGCGATCGGGCTGATTCACGTCGTCGGGCCGCGACGGCACATCCGGATCGATGCACAGCAGCACGAACGAGCGCGTGTCGGCCGGCGCATCGCTCCAGGCCAGATGCGGATTGCGGTTGACCGACAGCACGCAGGGCTCGCCGGCATCGCCAGGGCGGCCGAAGGCGAATTCGGCCGGAATCGGTCCGCGGTGTTTGAAACTGTCGCTGCGCAGTTGCATCGGAATTCCGTGGCGAGAACGGTGGCGCAAAGGTGGCACGATTCTCCCAACGGGAGATTGCGCGGTCAAAAAACGCGGGCGCGCAGCGACGTCATCCGCCGCCCAAACGCGCCGTGATGGTTTCGAGCGCGGCGAACGGTTCGCGCAGCGCGTCGGCGTAACGCTGCCAGTGCCCGGCCGGGAAAGCGGTCGGCAAACCGCCGGCGCCGACCAGCGCGGGCTGCACCGCGCCGATCGCCGGCGGCTGCGCCAGGCCGAGGAAATCGGCGATGCCCTGTGCGACCTGCTCCGGCGTTTCGAGCAACTGGTCCATCCACACCACGCGCAGTTGCGGTTGCGTGCGATTGGCCAGGAAGGCCAATTGTTCTAGCGACAGCGCGAGCCATTGCGCGGCGCGCAACGGATCGGCCGCCGACAAGCGGTGCGGCGTGCCGAACGCGAGCCAGTTCAGCAGCATGTCGCGCGGATCGCGCAACGCCACCAGCATGCGCGTGCCGGGCAGGCCGCGCACCAGCGGCGGGGTCAGGCGCGCGTCCCAGTGCGGCAGCCAGTCGATGTCGCCGGCCTGCGCGCCGGCACCGCTCAAGCCGTCGCGCCAGCGCTGCGCAAACCGTGCGCCGGCTTCTTCCGGGCTGTTCGCGGTGCGCGTGCCGACGCCGCCGAGCTGGAACCCATCGTCGCGCGGCGCCGGGCCGAAGCGATCGTTGAGCACGACCAGTCCGGCGCCCTGCAGCAGCGCGGCGAGGCGTTCCGGATTGCTGCCGGGCGCGCCCCACAGCAGACGCGGGGCATCGGCGACGGGCTCGCCGAGCGCCGCGAGCGCATCGTTGAGACGCGCTTCGAGCGTGGCGTCGGGCTGGCCGAGCGGCGGGAAATCGCGCGCGGTGACCACTTGGGCGTGCGCCTGCGTCCAGTAGCGCACGGCCGATTCGGCATCGCCGGCGACATCGCAGGCGCGGCCGAGCCAGCCGCCGAGCGCGCGCTTGGCGTCGCTGTCGCGCACCGCGGCGTGCAATGGTTCGAGACGGGCGCGCGCGGCCATGCCGTTGCCGTCGCGCAATTCGCTGCGCGCCAGCAACACCTGCGCGGCGAGGCGGCCGCGATCGAGGCCGACGGTTTTTTCGGCGAGTTCGGTGGCGCGGGCGTGATCGCCGACCGCTTCGGCGATCTGCGCCGCCAGCTCGTTCGCCGCGGGGCTGTCGGGACAGGCCGCGAACCAGCGCGCCGCGGTATCGGCCGAACGCTGCGGCTTGCCGCGCTGCATGTCGAGCACGGCCATCCATGCCGGTTCGAAATCCGGCGCCTGCGCCAGCATCGATTCGAGGAAGGCTTCGCATTGGTCGCCGGCATCGAGCGCGCGCCAGCTGGCGACCAGCGATTGCAGCGCCTGCGGCTGGCGCGGCACCTGCCGCAGCGAGGCGGTGAGCGCGATGACGGCGTCCTGATGGGCGCCGCGCGCGCTCGCGAGCTGGCCCTTGAGGGTGAGCGCCTGCGGATCGTCGCTGCGCTGCGCAAGCAGGAGATCGACTTCGCGATCGGCATCGTCGCGGCGGTTCTGTCCGAGCAGCGCCTGCACCAGCGCGTAGCGCAGGCTGCGCACCGCCGACTGCGCCTGCAAGGCGTTGCGCAGCGCCTGTTCGGCGAACGCGTAGTGACGCTGCGCGAGCAGGGCCAGGCCGAGCGCGCCTTGCACCATGGCGTCGTTCGGTGCGGCCTCGCCGGCGCGGCTGAGCGCCGCGATCGCCGCGTCGCCCTGGCCGCGCGCCAGCAGCAATTGGCCGCGCACGGTGAGCACGTGCGGATGTTCGGGATTGACGCGTTCGGCGAAACGCAGATGCTGCTCGGCCTGTTCCAGATCGGAACTCGCCAGCGCCAGATGCGCCAGGCTCACGTAGGCAAGCAACTGGTTCGGATCCTGCCGCACCGCTTCGCCGAGCGCGGCGCGCGCGGTCGCCGAATCGCGCTGCTCATTGGCCAGCATGGCGCGGCTGACGTGGAAGTCGGCCCGCTGCGGCGCCAGTTGCAGGGCACGATCGATGGCGCTGACGGCGGCCGCGATATCACCGCGCTGCTGGCGCGCCAGGCCCAGCAGATGATGGGCTTCGGCGAGTTCGGGCTGCTCGGCGATCAGGTTTGCGGCGGCGGCTTCGGCGGCGGCGAAATCGCCGGCGCGCAGCGCGGTGAGAACGGTGTCGAGCATGGATTCAGGCGCAAATTCGAAACAAGACCGCCATTGTAGCGGCGCCACCGCAGCCGCGCTCAGGCCGCCGGACAGGCTTCCAGCAGGCGCGCGGCCACGTAGTCTTCGGAAAAGCTGCGCAGCGACAGATCGAAAATGAAACCGCAGTGCCCGCCGTAGGGCGCGATGTCCAAACGCGAATGCGCAGGCAGCGACAGGCGGTGGAAATCGTCGACCGGGATGATCGGATCGTCGACCGAGGTCAGGATGCTCACCGGCACCTGCAGCGCCGCCAGGCGTTCGCCGGCCACCGAATAGCCGTCGAGATAATTGTCGAGCGAACCCAGATCGGTGAAGCGTTCGACCAGCGCCTGGGTCAGCCCGCGCAGGCTGGTCTTGAGTTCGACCTCGCTGAAACCGAAACGCTTCGGATACAGCGCCTGCTTGCGCCGCAGCGAGTCGGCCCACTTGATCATGAAGTAGCGCTGGTAGAACCACGGCGCCGATTCGATCGCGCTGAGCCCGGCGGCCGGGCTGATCACCGGACACACCGCCACCACATGCTGCAACTCGATGCCCGCGGCCGGCGCGCGCAGCGCCACGCGCAACGCGAAATTGCCGCCGAGCGAATAACCGGCGACGCAGATTTTCCGATCGGGAAACAGCCCCGCCACCGCCTTCACCGCTCCGACCACTTCGGCGATGCGACACGAATGGAACAGGTCTTCGTTGAGATGATGGGTGTCGCCGTGATCGCGCAGATGCAGACGGAAAATGTCGAAGCCTTCGCCGAGCAGCCGCGCGCCGGTGTGCAGCAGATAACTCGACTGCACGCTGCCCTCCCAGCCGTGGAGCATCACGACCAGTCCACGCGCTTGCGGCAATGCCGATTGCGGCGTATGGAAGCCTTGCAGGCGCACGTTGTCGCCGCAGTCGAGGATGTGCTCGATGGCGGGCGTTTCCAGGCGCTGGCGGTTGCGTCGGGCGACCAGGCGCCGCAGGCGGCTCGAGGCCAGTACCGATTGCACGTGCCGGTTGCGCAGCAGCGCGCTGGGGCGGAAATGCGAGGCGTCGGCCATCAGGACGCCATCGCCTCGAGAATGCTTTCGCGACAGGCTTCGGCGAGCCGGCGCCGGCCATCCGGGCCCGGTTGCATCGGTTCGAGGAAATGCACCTCGGCCACGCGGCCGGGCTCGCCCAGCACGCGCAGGAAATTCTGCAGGAAATTCTCCGCCGGGCCGAACGCGATGATGGTCTGCGCCGAACCGCCTTCGCCGTAGCGCAGCGCCACCGGCTGCACCGGCGCGTCGGCCGTCACCGCGGCCTGGAAGATGCGCGCATGGAAGGTACGCACGGTATCGCCGGCCGTGGTGCCGCCTTCGGGAAACACACCGACGGCCTGGCCCGACTGCAACCGTTCCACCATCAGATGCAGCACGCCGGTCAGCGATTCGTTGCTGCCGCGGCGGTGATAGATCGTGCCCGCGCGCCGCGCCAGCCAGCCGATCAGCGGCCAGCGGCTGATCTCGCTCTTGGCGACGAAACCGACGACGCGCTCGGCATGCATCAGTTCGATGTCCATCCACGACACGTGATTGGCGACGAACAGCCCGGCACCGCGCAACGGCGTACCGAAGCGCCGCACCCGGAAACCGAAGATGCGCATCAGAGTGCGCGACCACCAGCGGATCGCGCGATGGTCGACCCGCTCGCCCGCCACCTGCCAGCGCGCCGTCAGCGGATTGATCATCACCAACGTGAGCGGCAACCCGATCACCAGATGCAGCAAAAACAGCGGCACGCGCACCGCATACCGCACGCCGCGCCAATAGTCGCGACGCCCGGTAACCACACCGCGCGCATCCGGAATCGAGTTCATGCCCGCAACATTACCGAAGACGCTAGAGCAAAGCACCCAACTGGGGCGTACGGGCGGGGTCGGCGGGTCGAGAAAATGCGGGCTTCACTTCGAGCACCGGCGCGCTGCTACGTACGCAGCAGCGCGCGACAAACGGCGTTACTGGTTCTCCTCGAACCCGTTGGCGAAAACGCGTCCGACGACCAGCGGCGTGGCGGAGTAGCCGAACTGGCCGTTGCCGAGTTGACCACGATCGCTGGAACCTGCGCAGATCACGGTCTTGTCGGGCTGGATTGCGCAGGCGTGCCGCCTGCCGAAGTCCATCGTCACCGCGGTGGAGAATCCTGCCGAGTTGGTTGGCGCGGACGCGACCCCTAACATGCCTCGTCCCTGCAGGCCGTCTTCGTTTTCGCCCCAGCAATAGGTGGTTCCAAGCGAGTAGTAGCACGCGTTATTGCCGCCAGCCGCGAGCCAAGGCGGTGTCGCAACTGTGATCGGCACCGGACTGGCTACCTCCTCCGACGACCCTGCGCCATTGCCGACTTGTCCCTCCGCATCACGCCCCCAGCAAAAAACGCGGGCCGGCAACTGGGACGGGCCCTGCGCCACGGCGCAGGTGTGGCTTTCGCCGGCCGCGATCGCCAGCACGGTAGCGCCTCCCATCGGCACCAGAACACGGTCGGTGGAGTCGGCACCGGCAAAGCCGAGCTGGCCGTATTCGTTGCTGCCCCAGCATTGCATCGAGCCACTCTGTTGCAGCGCACAGGTGTGGTTGTCACCGGCGCGAATTGCAACCACGTCGGTCAGTCCACTCACCGGTTGAGGACTGGGCTGGTCGCCGCCGACCATTCCCGTCCCGAGTTGGCCGTCCCAGTTATAGCCCCAGCACTGCACCGTTCCATCCTGCCGCAGCGCGCAGGTGTGATAATTCCCTGCGCTCAGGGCAATGACATCGGACAGTCCGGCGACATCCTGCGGCGTCGGCTGGTCGTCGCCAGCCATTCCCGTGCCGAGTTGGCCGTCCTCGTTTTCGCCCCAGCACTGCACCGTCCCGCCCTGCTGCAGAGCGCAGGTGTGATAACCCCCTGCGCTCAGCGCCATGACATTGGACAACCCGACCACCGTCTGCGGTGTCGGTTGGTCGGCGCCAGCCATTCCGGTGCCGAGTTGGCCGTACCAGTTATAGCCCCAGCACTGCACCGTCCCTTCCTGCTGCAGAGCGCAGGTGTGAAATCCTCCTGCGGTAACAGCGACGGCATTGGACAATTTAGCGGCCGCCTGTGGCGCAGCATTCCAGCCCACCATTCCCGTGCCGAGCTCGCCGTCGAAGTTGTAACCCCAGCACTGCACCGTTCCGCCCTGCTGCAGAGCGCAGGTGTGATAGCCCCCTGCGCTCAGCGCAATGACATCGGACAACCCGACCACCATCTGCGGCGTCGGTTGGTCGGCGCCAGCCATTCCGGTGCCGAGTTGGCCGTCCCAGTTATAGCCCCAGCACTGCACCGTCCTTTCCTGCTGCAGAGCGCAGGTGTGATAGCTCCCCGCGCTCAGCGCAATGACGTTGGAGAGGCCGGGGACAGGCTGCGGCGTCGGCTGGTCGGCGCCAGCCATTCCCGTGCCGAGTTGGCCGTCCTCGTTTTCGCCCCAGCACTGCACCGTCCCGCCTTGCTGCAGCGCGCAGGTGTGAAAACGCCCCGCGCTCAGCGCAATGATGTTGGACAGACCGGGGACAGGCTGCGGCGTCGGCTGGTCGCCGCCGGCCATTCCGGTGCCGAGCTGGCCGTTGCGGTTATGCCCCCAGCACTGCACCGTTCCATCCTGCTGCAGGGAGCAGGTGTGATATTCCCCCGCCGCAAGTGCCACGTCATCGGCGCGAAGATTCGTCGATGTTGCCAACATCAGGAGCAGGACTACGGAATAAGAAAAGCGCATTTTGGCAAGCTCACGGGGTGTCTACCCGGTTTACGCATGCCGTGGAGAAGTTGGACAACCAGCCCGCGAAGCGCAGCGACGGACCAGCGCTGAACGGAGGACACCGTCGACGTGCGCTGGAACCGAAACGAACCCGAACCTGATTCCCAAGCGAGCCGAACAAGCGTCGGCGATGATCCGCCCCACCAACCCCGCGTACGTATCAGCGAATCCTCCCTCGGTCTTCGCCATGAACGTTTCGCTCACCGTTCGTTTTGCCCTGTTCGCGCAGTTGGGAGTTGCCGCCGCGGCCTGGGCCGTACCGCCCGATCAACCGCCGTTGGGGCTGCCGGTGACGACGCCGAATTTCGATTACAGCGATGGCAACGCCGACGTGGTGTTCTGGGCCTGCGCCGACAATCCCGGCGGCTACGATTGCGACAACGGCCGCGCGCCGCTCGATCAGATCGTGATGCCGACCGATGTCTACGGCCAGGCCGGCGCTCGCGCAACGTGCAGGACGAGCACAGGTATTCGCCAGACTGCACAGAATAGTATTTCGATACTCCCTTCTTGTTACTCAAACCCATCGCTGAAGAGCCACGTACCATCAACCTTCACAACGATGGCGTCGTAATCTATTTCGCCGGCGCACTTTGTTTTTAACAATACCGCAACGGCATCGCCGAGTAGTGCCGCATCCGCGACATACGTTTCCGTGGGACTGGGCTGACAAATGGAGCGATCCAGTCCAGTCAGCGAAACTCGTCCATCGCCACCCCAGCTATTGTCCAACTGTCCGTCGGTCAGGAAGCGTGCCAGCACGTTCTTCTCGCCACTCGGATACCCTGCATTGGTAAGCGGATAACCGACGACATAGAGTCTTCCTGATTGATCTACCGCGCCCGCGACTGGGACATCACTGGAGAGCGTTCCGTCGAGGTCAACGAGGCCTGGAGCTCCTTGAGCCATGCGGCCCCGCCGACCGATTAGCGTTTTATATGCGAGCAAACCGTTGAACTGAGCACCTAACGTATACTGGATGCTTCCATCCGGACTTGAAGCGAGCCTCCAGAAGCTTGACATTTCTTGCCCGGGTGGCGTGTCGAGTTCATTCTGCGCTCCGTTAAACCAAAATGCTCTCGCCTTCCCGTCCCAGATTGCGCCAACCATCGTCAACGTGTTGAGCGCAGTAAAACCGATCGCGTAGCCGTCTTCAGTGGATGCTGGCCACGGGTCGACGGGAGCGAGTTGCGTTGCCTTGAGGGCCGCTGGTCCTACTTCATATACTGCCTTGGACACCGTATGGGCACTCGACTGACCGATTGACCCAACGGCAGCGATCGACTCCACACCACCTACCGGCGCCGAGCGCGCGGTAATTCCCTCCCACGTTTCTTGTCCTGCTCGTATGGCGTAGACATCAGAAAGGGGAGGGGTGCGATGGCAGTATATAACTGCTTGCTGGGGGTACCCTGTTCCGCCTGCAATACAGTAACCGGATGAAATAGTACCCAACCCTTTCACTGTTGACGTTGGATGGAGTGTCAACTGGAACATCCCACCAGGGCTTGGCGATCCATCTGGATGAAGAATATGGACTTCTGCGACCGTTCCGGAATCAGAACTGCGATTGGCCGCGACAATCAGATCGCCATTGGAGGCAAAGGCAATTCCGACCGGGATATCGTCACGCTGACTGCCGTCGACAGTGTCAAACGGAACGACGGCCACACCATCGACGCCGAAAGTTTTGTCCATCCACGGACTAGCCGAGGTAGCCCTAGCCGACTGAGACTCGACGAACAGATTAATGGCCAACATTGAAAACAGCGCCGTAGATTTCTTTAGGTTATTACGCATTGTCAGTCGTGTTCCGTTTTGTCGCCCACAGCGTTGATGCGCTCATCCTTCCGTTGTACGTCTTGCTCACGGAAAGTGGACGGGGACGAAGAGCGGCGCCGAGGCACTTCTCCTGGGACTTCGTAGTGCAGCCACCGACCGTCGGCAGCCAAACGCAGGTCGCGGTTTGCAAGGCATCGAAGGGCCTGGGCGTTAAGAACCCCATAAATTCACTAGAAACAAAACCGACGCTGCTGGTCTTTGCCGCCGCGCACAGTGGGCGGATCGTTGAGCGCGAAACTGTGGATCGACGGCGAGCCGACGGCCGGCACGCAACCGCGTCGCGCTCGTCGATGGGCCATGACGAGGCCGCTGCGCAGGCGAGCGCTACGCCGTCCGCCGCCGGCAACCGCCGGACTCGTCAGCACTATTTCCTGTACGGCCGCTCCAAACGCCGGCGTGTGGTCGCATCCGGTCACATTACCGGTGCAGCAATAAGGCTATTCTGTGCAGGTCGCCAAGCGACCCGCGCAACAGGCGTTTCGTCGCCGCTGCCGCTGACCTTCCGGAGTACCGCATGAATTCGAGTTCGACCCCCGCCACCGCAGCCGTCAATCTGCGCCAGTTCTGTGCCGGCTTCGCCAAGCCGCACCTGGGCCGCGCCATCTGGCAGCTGCTCGACACCCTGCCGCTGTTCATCGGCCTGTGGGCCCTGATGGCCTGGAGCGTGGTCGCCGATTGGGGCTACGGCTGGACGCTGCTGCTGGCGCTGCCGGCGGCCGGCCTCTATGTGCGCACCTTCATCATCCAGCACGATTGCGGACACGGCTCCTTCTTCGCCAGTGCGCGCGCCAACGATCTGGTCGGCCGCTGTCTGGGTCTGATCACGCTGTTCCCGTACGGCTACTGGAAGAAGACGCACGCGATCCATCACGGCACCTCGGGCAATCTGGATCGCCGTGAAATGGGCGACATCGATACGCTCACCGTCGCCGAATATCGCGCCTTGTCGCCGTTCCGCAAGTTCTGCTACCGCTTCTACCGCAGCACGCCGGTGCTGCTGGGCATCGGCCCGATGT
>CBFHAI010000022.1:0-70895 GCA_965653565.1 uncultured Chiayiivirga sp.
CCGATTCCCGATTCCCGATTCCCGATTCCCGATTCCCGATTCCCGATTCCCGCGCAGCGCCAGCAAGCAAGCAACCCCGCCCGCCCCACCCCAGCGTTGCGAGCCCCGACACCCCAGCCCGGGGTCAACCGGAGGCTCGCATGTCCACCTTGCCGATGTATCGACAACCGCCGCTGTCGCCGCTGCGCATCAGTGCGCTGAGTGCTGCGCTGGTACTGCATTTGACCGCGTTCGCCGTGCTGGTGATGCCGGCCACCCCGTTGCCGCCGGCCGTGCGCCTGGCGCCGCCGGAGCGCTTGATCGTCGACTTCATCGCGAAGGTGGTGCCGCCGGACTTGCCGGTGCCGCCGGTGCCGCCGCCACCGATGCGTCCCAAGCCCAAACCCGTGGCGCCCACCGAAGTGAAGCCGGTCGTGCTGGCCGAGTCGGCGTTCCAGGTGCCGGTGGCGGTCGCCGAAGTCGAGGTCGAGCCGACGGCGGAGTATTCCGACACTGTGGTGCCGACGCCGGTCAGCCGCGCCGCACAGATCGCCTACGACGACGCGCCGCCGCCGCCGTATCCGCCGATAGCGCGGCGCAAGAACTGGCAGGGCGAAGTGTTGCTGCGGGTGCAGGTCGACGAACGCGGCCGCGTGATCGCCGTCGAGGTCGACCAGAGCAGCGGCCATCGCCTGCTCGATCGCGCCGCCAGCGAGCACGTGTTGAAGAAATGGCGCTTCCAGCCGGCGCTGGTCGGCGGCCGCGCCGTGGTGGCGTGGGCGTTGGTGCCGGTGAATTTCAGGTTGGAGAATGGGTAGTTGCGAGCAGGGATCAGGGGCGAGTAGTGAGGGCGGTTGCGATGGAGGGCGACGCACCTCGCGACGCCTAGACCTGCGCGGTGCTATCCGACCTTCGGCACCGGCGGGTGGCCGAGGGCGAGCAGCGGGCGCACCGACTCGATCGCTTCGGCGCTGCCGATGCGGTAGTAGACCGCGCTGTCGATGCGTTCGGTGACGATCAGTTGCGCCGACTGCAATCGCAGCAGGTGCTGCTTCATCAGCGGCAGCGCGACGTGGAAGCGGCGCGCCAGGACGCCGGCACGGTAGGGCGCGCCGTCGACCAGCAGCGACAGCACGCGCACTCGCAACGGGTGCGCCAGGGCGCGTCCGATGCGCACGATGGGCGCCTCGGGGACGAGGCGCGAAGGAGGAGTCAGGGTCATGCGGGCTGCGCGCGAAACGATGCCGGCTAGGCTGCTCGCCCTATGCCGGAGCCCCCAGTGCCCGAAGTCATAGCGATTTCCGGATAGGCCGGAACGAAAAAAGGGCGGATCCGCAGATCCGCCCTTTTCGACTCGACTTTTCACGCTTGTGCTTTTCACGCGTTTGTCATTTCACGCCCGCGTCGCTGCCGCGCTGCCGTCAATCCCAATCGCGCCGATGGCCACGGCGGCCGTCGCGATCCCAGCGATGGTCATAACGGTCATGACGGCGATCGTGACGGCGGTCGTAACGATCGTAGCGGTCGTAGCGACGGTCATAGCGACGATCGTAGCCGTAGCCGTAATACGCCGGCGCGTAGGCATAGCGCGGTTCGACGTAATAAGGCGCCGGCACGCGGTAGTAACGCGGATAGCCGCGCTCGTACACCACGTACAGCGGTTCCCAGTTGTGGCGGTAGTACGGACGTCCGTAAGAGAACGTCACGTCGCCGATGCCCACGTAGATGCGGCCCGAGTCGTAGGCCGCCGCGGGGGTCGAGCCCGCCAGGCCGATCGCGCCGGCCGCGGCGAGAACAAGGGACAACATCACCTTGCGCATGATCCTTTTCCTTTGAGCGAAAACGTCGACTTTCGACGCAGGAAAAGGATCGCGTGCAGGCGGTGAATCTGCGCAGAATCGCGGGAGTTAGCTACATGAACGCGACTTCGCGTTCAGCTGAGCGCGTCTGCCAGTTCAGCGATTGCCGCCGGGATCTGCGACGGCGTTTCGAGCGTGACGATGCGGTCGCTGCCGTCGCCCAGGCCATGCTCGAGCTCGTGCGCCCAGGTCACGTGATACGGCACGTGGATGCCCCAACCGCCGAGCCGCACCACCGGCTCGATATCCGAGCGCAGCGAGTTGCCGACCATCGCGAAATGTGCCGCATCGGTGCCGCATTCGCGCAATACCCGCACATAGGCGGCGGGATGTTTTTCCGAAACGATTTCGATGCGGGTGAACAGGTCGGCCAGCCCGGAGGCCGCGATCTTGGCCTCCTGATGGAACAGGTCGCCCTTGGTGATCAGCACGATGCGGTGCGTCGCCGCGACCGCCTCGACCGCGTCGCGTATCCCCGGCAGCAACTCCACCGGATGCTCGAGCACGCTCTTGCCCAGTTGCACGATGCGATGCAGGTCGGCGGCGCTGATGCGTTCGGCGGTCAGTTCGATCGCGGTTTCCACCATCGACAGCGTCATGCCCTTGGCGCCGTAGCCGAAGATGCGCAGATTGCGCTTCTCGGTGTCGAGCAGTCGCTCGTGCACGTGCGCGTCGGCCAGGTCGATGTAGTGGCCGAGCACACGCTCGAACTCGTTGTGCGCCGACTGGTAATAGCCTTCGCTATGCCACAGCGTGTCGTCGCCGTCGAAGCCGACCAGGTCGATCATTGAGAGAATTCCGCGGGAGCGATGTGCGAATTTTAGAACGCGGCCGGCGTCGGCGCGATCACGGCGCGCTGGTGAATTTCAATCCGACGATGCCGACCACGATCAGGCCGATGCAGGCCAGCCGCGGCCACGCCGCCGACTCGCCGAACAGCACGATGCCCAGGATCGCGGTGCCGACCGCGCCGATGCCGGTCCACATCGCGTAGCCGGCGCCGAGCGGGATGTGCTTGAGCGCCTGCGCCAGGCACCAGAAGCTCGCGATCATCGCCACGCCGGTGCCGACGCTGACCCACGGCCGCGTCCAGCCTTCGGCCTGCTTGAGGCCGATCGCCCAGACGATTTCGAGCAACCCTGCAACGGTCAACCAGACCCAGGCCATTTCCTGCTCCTTCAAACGACGACGGCCCGGAGCTTGCGCTCCGAGCCGTCGTCGGCATTGCGTGATGGAATCGTCGCGGGTCGTCCCGCGGCGAGGATGGATCGTCAGTCCAGATTGCGTCCGTGGAACAGCTCTTCGATCTCGCGACGCAGTTGCATCTCGATGCGCTGGCGGTCCTTGAACGACAGGTTCTTCGCCTTTTCTTCGAACAGATACGTGTCCAGATCGAACTCCTTCACATGCATCTTGGTGTGGAAGATGTTCTCCTGGTAGACGTTCACATCGAACATCTCGTACTTGGTCTTGATGTGCTTGGCGAGGAAATCCTGGATCGAGTTGATGCGGTGGTCGATGTAGTGCTTGCGACCTTTCACGTCGCGCGTGAAGCCGCGCACGCGGTAGTCCATCACCACGATGTCCGACTCGAAACTCTCGATCAGGTAGTTCAAGGCCTTCAGCGGCGAAATCACGCCGCAGGTGGCGACGTCGATGTCGGCGCGGAAGGTGGCGATACCGTTCTGCGGATGCGTCTCCGGATAGGTGTGCACGGTGATGTGCGACTTGTCCAGATGCGCCACGACGCTGGTTTCGCCGGGTACGCCGGTGTCGCCGGTGTGCTCGCGCATGGCACCGTCGAGCACTTCCTTGCCGGCGTCCTTGCGGTCGATCACCGGTTCCTCGGAAATCAGGATCGTCACCGAGGCGCCCTGCGGATCGTAATCCTGGCGCGCCACGTTGAGGATGTTGGCGCCGATGATGTCGGCCACGTCGGTGAGGATCTGGGTCAGGCGCTCGGCGTTGTACACCTCGTCGATGTACTCGATGTAGCGCTGGCGCTGATCTTCGGTGATCGCGTAGCAGACGTCGTAGATATTGAAGCTCAGCGCCTTGGTGAGATTGTTGAAGCCCTGGAGCTTCAGGCGCGGCAAAGGCTTGACCACAGGGATCCCCTCGACTTGCGAATAACGGGATGGGGAAACCGCGCTGGCGGGCGCGGGGCGGCGCGGGCGACCCGCGGAACGCGCGCATTATCGGCCAAAGCGGCGACGCTGAGAACCGCAGCGGCATCCCATGCGCTGAACAGGCGGCGCTGAACAAGCGTCCTCGGCCGCCGACCGGCCCGCCGGGGCGGCGCGGCCCTTGAAGGCCAACTGTGACTCGCTAAGCTGTATCCTTGCGCAAAACGCCTGCGGGGACCCATGTCGACGACGCCCAGTTACATCCTGCGCAATGCCGTACGCCGGCCCTACGCGCCCGCTTCGCTCACGCCCGACGCGGGCAGCTTCGATCGCTTCCTGGCGCATTGCCATCGCCGGCGCTATCCGAGCCGCGCGGATGTGTTCCGGCCGGGCGATCCGGCCAACACCATGTACTACGTGATTTCCGGCTCGCTGAGCGTGATGAGCGAGGAAGAGGACGGCCGCGAACTGGTGCTCGGCTATATCAACGCCGGCGAGTTCGTCGGTGAAACCGGCATTTTCATGGCCGCCCCGCAACGCGAAGTGCTGCTGCGCACGCGCACCGCGGTGGAACTGGCCGAGATCGCCTACGACCGCCTGCACGCGCTGTTCGCCGGTCCGCTGGCCGACGACTGCCCGCGCATCCTGTTCGCGATCGGCACCCAGCTCACCAAGCGCCTGCTGCACACCAGCCGCAAGGCCAGCCGCCTGGCCTTCATGGACGTCACCAACCGCATCGCCAGCACCGTGGTCGATCTGTGCCAGGAGCCCGACGCGATGTCGCATCCGAACGGCACCCAGATCCGCGTCTCGCGCCAGGAACTGGCCCGCATCGTGGGCTGCTCGCGCGAAATGGCCGGCCGCGTGCTCAAGCAACTCGAAGAGCAGGGCATGCTGCAGGCCCGCGGCAAAACCATCGTCGTCTACCGCGACAAGCCCTGACGCCGCCGCGTCCGCTCCCGTCGAGGATGCTGCGCAGTGGAAACCGGGAAAGTGTCGCGTCGGTGAGGTCTAGTGCTAGAGCCGGAGCAGGACGCAAAGGGAGCTGAGTGGGTGCGGTTCCCGTGGTTCCTCGGGTTTGAGGCTGAAAATCGCCGGGCGACAAACGCAAGGCCGAGAAGGCGCCTCAACACCTTCTTGTTCTTCCTTTGCGTCCTTTCTTTTATCTCTGCGTCCTCTGCGTCCCGCTTTTTAAGGCTCCGCCCGCCAAGTACGGCAAGCCTCCCCGATTCCGCCTCCGCTCCTCCAGGCTACGTAAGCCGGCTACCGCGCCGCGTTCAGCGGCCTTGCCAGTCGAGGATTTCAACGTCGGCGCCGAGTTCGCGGCGGAAGGTTTCGATCGCCTTGGGCTTGGGATTCACCACCACCGGATGGGCACTGGCGCGCAGCAGCGGCAGGTCGGCGGTGCTGTCGGTGTAGCAGCGCGCGATCGGTTGGGTGAAGCCGGCTTCGCGCAGCATCACGAGTTTGCCTTCGGCGTGGCAGTGCCGGCTGGCGGTCACGGCGCCCAGATGCCGCCCCACCAGGGTGCCGACCACCGGCACGTTTTCGTGCGCGACGAAGGCCAGGATGCGGCGCGCCAGGCCCGGTGGCGCGCCGGTCGCGATCACCACGCTATCGCCGGCTTCGCGATGCGCATGCAGCCGTTCGAGCGCGAGCGGCAACAGACGCTTTCGCAACACCTCGGCGTTGCGCTCGACGTAATGCGCGATGCGCGCGTCGAAATCGCCGCGCCCCAGGCCGACGGTGGCGATCCACACGAAGCCGGAAATCCCGATCCGTCGCGTCGGCAATAGCAGAATCAGCAGACCCAGCACCGGCGAAGCCAGCCACGCCGCCAGCACGCGCCACCGCGATCGCCGGATCATCCACTCGAACATGTGGGCGCCCGAGTCGCCGCGATACAGCGTGTGGTCGAAGTCGAAAACGACCAGCGGCCCGGCCGGCGCGTGGCTCATGCCGCGAACAGTATCGCCAAGGCGTCGCCGGGATCGTCGGCGCGCATGAAGGCTTCGCCGACGAGGAACGCATGCACGCCGTTGGCGCGCATCCGCGCGACGTCGGCCGGCGCGAGGATGCCGCTTTCGGTCACCAGGATGCGCTCGGCGTCGACGCGATCCTTGAGGCCGAGCGTGGTATCGAGCGATACCGAAAAATCGCGCAGATTGCGATTGTTGATGCCGATCAGCGCGGTCGGCAGATCGAGCGCGCGTTCCAGTTCGGCGCCGTCGTGCGCTTCCACCAGTACGGCCAGATCGAGATCCGACGCCAGCAAGGTCAATTCCATCAGCGTCGCATCGTCGAGCGCCGCCACGATCAGCAGAATGCAATCGGCACCGAGCGCACGCGCCTCGAACACCTGGTACGGATCGACGATGAAATCCTTGCGCAGCACCGGCAGCGAGCAAGCCGCACGCGCCTGCTGCAGATATTCGTCGGCACCCTGGAAAAAATCGATATCGGTGAGCACGGAGAGGCAGGCCGCGCCGCCGCGTTGATAACTTTGCGCGATCTGCGCCGGATGGAAATCGGCGCGGATGACGCCCTTGCTCGGGCTGGCCTTCTTGATCTCGGCGATCACCGCCGGTCGACCGCTGGCGATCTTCGATTCCAGCGCGCCGATGAAATCGCGCGGCTCGGGCAGTTCGCGGCAGCGCGTGGCGAGTTCGTCGAGCGGCACGCGCGCGCGGCGTTCGGCCACTTCCTGCACCTTGCGCGCGAGAATCGTATCGAGGATGTCGCTCATGCGTCGGTCCGTTTGGCGTAGGCGCGCTCGACCCGCGCGACGCGCAGTTCGTAGTGCGAATACCACTGCGTGCGGCCGCGTTCGCGCGCCAGCGTGTGCTCGGCGTGGCGGCGCCAGGCGGCGATCGCGTCTTCGCTTTCCCAATAGCTCACGGTGATGCCCAGCCCGTCTTCGCCGCGCACGCTTTCGACGCCGAGATAGCCCGGCTGCGCCTGCGCCAGTTCCACCATGCGATCGGCCGTCGCACCGTAACCGTCGTCGCCGCCCTGCCGCTGCGAGGTGAAAATCACCGCGTAATACGGCGCTTTCGGTGTTTTTGCGAAACCCGCTGCACTCATCGCGCCATCCTCATGCTTTTTTCAAACGCTGCGTGGCTGCAACGAAGTCGTCCAGCTTGCGGCGCGCCGCACCGCTGTCGATCGCCGCGCGCGCCTGCACGATGCCGTCGGCGATCGATTCGGCCGTCCCGGCGACGTACAGCGCCGCACCGGCATTGAGTGCGACGATCTCGCGCGGCAAGCCCGCCTTGCCCGACAGCGCGTCGAGCAGCATCGCGCGTGATTCCTCGGCATTGTCGACACGCAGATTGCGGCTGGCCGCCATCGCGATGCCGAAATCTTCCGGATGGATTTCGTACTCGCGCACTTCGCCGTCGCGCAGTTCGCCGACCAGGGTTCCGGCGCCGAGCGAAATCTCGTCCATGCCGTCGCGGCCCCACACCACCAGCGCGCGCGTCGCACCCAGGCGCTGCAGCACGCGCACCTGGATGCCGACCAGGTCGGCATGGAACACGCCCATCAGGATATTCGGCGCACCGGCCGGGTTGGTCAGCGGGCCGAGGATATTGAAAATGGTGCGCACGCCCATTTCGCGCCGGATCGGCGCGACGTTCTTCATCGCCGGATGATGGATCGGCGCGAACATGAAACCCACGCCGGTGTCGGCGATGCAACGCGCCACCTGCGCCGGCTGCAACTCGATCGCCGCGCCGAGCGCTTCGAGCACGTCGGCGCTGCCGGATTTCGACGACACGCTGCGATTGCCGTGCTTGGCCACTTTCGCGCCGGCAGCCGCCGCGACGAACATCGAGGCCGTCGAAATATTGAAGGTATGCGAGCCGTCGCCGCCGGTGCCGACGATGTCGACGAAATTGCCGGCGTCGGGCACTTCCACGCGCGCCGCCAGTTCGCGCATCACCTGCGCGGCGCCGGCGATTTCGTCGATGGTTTCCTTCTTGACGCGCAGGCCGGTGAGGATCGCCGCGCTCATCACGGGCGACACTTCGCCGCGCATGATCATGCGCATCAGGTCGACCATTTCGTCGTGAAAGATTTCGCGATGCTCGATCGCGCGCTGCAGGGCTTGTTGCGGAGTGATGGGCATGGCGTGGACGGCAGGCGGCGAAGCGGCGGACGCGCCGCCGGCCGACGACGACGCGGCGAACGCCGCGCCGCCTGCCGGCCGATCTCAGGCCATGAAGCCGAGATTGTCGGTCGCGTAGTCGTACTGGACCAGGCCCGGGAACAGCGTGCCGATATCGGCGGCGGGAACTCCGAACCAGGTCGCAAGCGTAGCAGCGTACTGATCCACGCCGGTAGTCGGAATGAATTGTCCGTAGCCGGCGTCGTCGGGATTGCCGTTCTGCACCAGTGACGGCATCGTGCCGAAGTAGCGCCCGCCCTGCACCGCGCCGCCGACCACGAAATGATGCCCGCCCCAGCCGTGGTCGGTGCCATCGCCGTTGGTCGACAGCGTGCGGCCGAAGTCGGACGCGGTGAACGCCGTGACGTCGCCGGCGATGCCCATCTGCACCGTGGCGTTGTAGAACGCGTGCATCGATTGCGACAGGTCGCCGAGGATGCCCGACTGCACCGCCAACTGCGTATCGTGGGTGTCGAAACCGCCGAGACCGACGAAGAATATCTGCCGGCGCATGTTCAGCGTATTGCGCACATTGATCAGGTTCGCGACCTGGCGCAGCTGCGCACCCAGGCCGGTATCGGGGAACGGCGTCGTCCACGTCGGCAAGGTGCCGAGCACGGAGCCCAGCGTTTCATACGTGGAAATCGCGCGCCGCGTGGCACCCGCGTAGGCGCGCTCGAACATGTGCGATTGCGTGCCGCTCGCCATCAAGGCGTTGAACGTCGCCGTGCCCAGTTCGTTCTGGTAGTCGCCCAGATACTCGATGCGTTCGACGCCGCAGCCGCCACCCGGATTGGGATCGCAAGCCTTCATCACGTACTGGTCGACCGTGCTGCCGCGCTGGAACAGGCTCTGGCCCTGCAGCGACATCGTCATCGGCAGATCGGGATTCGGATTGCCGGCATACAGCATGTCGGCGATGCGCCCGCCCCAGCCGTCGGCGTTGGCGTCGTCGGGGCGCGAGGTCTGCCAGAAATTGGCCTGATCGTCGTGCGAGAACAGTTGCGGCGGCGCCAGGCCCGGCGTCGCTTGGTATTGCGCCTTGGTGATCGGGCCGAGCAACGGACCGACGTTGGCGACGATCGCGGCGCGCTGCGAATTGAACAGATCGCGCATCTGCGGCATCGACGGATGCAGGCCGTAGTCGACGCCGAAACCCTGGTGCGGCGCCTGCGGCGTGAGCTGCAGCGCGAGCGCGTCGAGGCGGTCGATCGCCATCGCCGGGCGCGAGGCGTTGTAGATGTTCCAGGTGGCCTGATCGCACGGCACGATGGTGTTGAAGCTGTCGTTGCCGCCGTGCAGGAACACGCAGACCAGCGCCTTGTAGTCGCCGAACACGCCGCCTTTGGCGGCGAGATTGGCGGCGGCGGCCATCACCTTGAGATTGCCGAGCGCGGTGTACAGACCCACGCCGCCGAGCGCGGTGTGGAGCGAGCGACGCAGGAATTCGCGACGATTGACGATCATGGCCGCGCCTTATTTCTGGATGGAGAATTCGGGGGACGTCGCGATCAGGTACAGCGCCTGCTGCACCCGGAACAACGCAACGTCATCGTGGTTTTCCGGCGGGCCCGGCAGGGCGTCGGGCGGATCGCCTTCGAGCCGCGCGATCAGCAGATCGCGCATGTAGTCGGACATCTGACCCGACAGCATCACCAGATCCAGATGATCGACCAGCGCCGCCGGATCGGCCGCGAGAACCTTCAGCGCGCCGTAATCCATCAGCGTTTCTTCCGGCACCGGCTGGCCGTTCTCCCACGCGTAGCTGTAACGGCTGCCGACGTAGAAATAGAAAATGCGGCTATCGAGCGCATTGGGCGCCGAAACCAGTTGCGTGTCGGTGTGGATCTGGAATTCCGGCGACAGCAGGCCGGCGTCGCGGATTTCGCCGGGCTGCGCGAAATCGGGCTTGAAGAAATTGAACACCGACGGCGCGCTCAACGGACGCTGGCCGTATTCGTCCCGCGGATGCGAATAGCGGAACACGCGGCCGTTCACCGACACGCCCGGCGCGATGCGCCACAGGCGCACCAGCTTGGTGATGGGTTCGCGCACCTTGCCGAACGTGGCGGGCGCCAGCGACGGACCGTTGCGCGCTTCGGCATCGAGCAGGATCGCGCGCACCACCGCGCGCAGATCGCCGCGCACGCCCTGGCCGTTGTCGTTGAACACCGTGGCGACGCGCTCGACATAGGCCGGCGTCGGGTTGCTCGTCACCAGGCGCTGGATCAGATGGCGCGAGACGAACGGCCCGACGTTCGGGTGGTTGAAGATGTTGTCGAGCGCCGCATCCATTTCCTGCTGCGCGTTGCCGCCGTGGATCAACAAGCCGCTCGCGGGCACGGCACCGGGATAGATCAGCAGCTGCTTGTCGGTGGTGTTGTCGTGGAAGGCTTCGACCGGCGCCATCGGCGTCACCCACGGCGCTTCGTACGGATTGCCCGGCTCGCACTCTTCGGCGGCGTATTCTGCGGCCGAGCAGTTGATGAAGTTCCAGCCGGTGAAGACATGCGCGAAACCGCGCACGGTGTTCTGGCCGTAGGTCGGGATCGGATTGCCGCCGGACAGGCGTTCGGTGCCGTCGAGATTCAATTCGGTGAGACCGATCGAGAACAGCTGCAGCACTTCGCGCGCGTAGTTTTCGTCGGGACGGATATTGAGCGCGGCGTCCGATTTGCGGTTGCCCATCATGCTCAGGTAGCGGCCCATCGCCGGATGCAGCGTCACCGCTTCGAGCAGGTCGCGATAGTTGCCGAGCGCATGCGTGGCGAGCGTGTCGTAGTAATCGGCCAGCGCCCACGGCTGGAACAGCAGCGAGGCGTTCTTGTCGGAGACCACCATCATTTCCGACAGCGCGAACGTCACGCGCTGACGCAACTGGTCGTTGTGGGTGAGCAGCGGCGCGCTCGGATCGGCCAGTTGCGCGGCGTGGATGAAGAAGGCTTCGACGCGCTGGGCCTGGTAGACGCCGTCCTCCTGGTCCTGCATCACCCAATCCAGGTAGGGCTTCTGCCGCGAGACGTTCGCCAGGAACTGTTCGTCGAGCCAGGCTTGGTAGCCGATCTGGCGCAGGTGCGCGATGTCCTGCAGGCGGCCGCCGTAGGTGGCCTGGTCGAGGAAGCGGGCGGCCTCGGCATCGTTCGCCGGGGTTTGCAGCGAAACCTCGAACCCGTCGAAAAATATCGCGTTGGTGCCGGCCTGCGCGGGGCTCGCCGCCACCGCCAGCAGCCATGCCAGGCCCAGCCACGCGCGCCCGATCGCGCGCTTCGTCTTGCCGCTTTCCATCTGTGCTCCCCCGTTGTCCGCGACACCGGCGGACAGCCGGCGCAGGTATAACCAAGGGGAGCGGAGAATCGTGAAAAACTGTGACAGCGAGCCGACGTGTGGGCGAAATCGGCCGCCCAACGGCGTCCCCCGGGTCGCCCGCGTCCGCCCGGCGGCTTACTGGCGCAGGAAATTCCGCAGCAGATCGTGGCCGTGCTGGGTCAGGATCGACTCGGGATGGAACTGCACGCCCTCGGCCTGCCAAGTGCGATGGCGCAAGCCCATGATCTCGTCGAGATTGCCGTCGGCATCTTCGGTCCAGGCGGTGATTTCGAGTTGCTCGGGCAGCGAATCCTTCTCGACCACCAGCGAGTGGTAGCGCGTCGCCTCGAACGGATCGTTGAGCCCGGCGAAAACGCCGATGCCATTGTGGCGGATCATCGAAGTCTTGCCATGCATGATCTGTTTGGCGCGCACCACCTTGCCGCCGAACGCCTGCCCGAGCGCCTGGTGCCCGAGGCACACGCCGAGAATCGGAATGCGGCCGGTGAATTTCTCGAACACATCGAGCGACACGCCCGCTTCGTTCGGCGTGCACGGTCCCGGCGAAATCACGATATGCGTCGGTGCCAGCTTCTCGATGCGCGCCACATCGATCGCATCGTTGCGCTCGACCAGCACTTCCTGCCCCAACTCGCCGAAATACTGCACGAGGTTGTAGGTGAAGGAGTCGTAGTTGTCGATCATCAATAGCATGGGCGGATCAACGTTTCCGGAAGCTGCGCGCAAGGCTGCCGAGTGTAACCGAGGCGCTGCCGGGGCCCATTCATCGGCAGGGAGTAAGGTGGGCCGGCATCACGACGCAATGTCGTGACGGCCACTCAGCCGCGCTGCACTTCCACTCACTTTCCGCAACTGAGCCTCGCACGGCCATCGATACCGATGGAAGTCACGGCTTCGGCCGCCCCAGGCTCGCGCTGCGAGCCGCACAGCAGGAAAAAATCATGAACAATCAATCGAAATCCGCGCCGCCGGTGTCCAAGTCGATGCACAACCTCCTCGAGACGGCGGCGTCGAAAGGCAACTTCAACACCTTCGGCAAGGCGGTGGAAGCGGCGGGCTTGGGCGAAACCCTCGCCGGCCCCGGCCCGTTCACCGTGTTCGCGCCCACCGACGAGGCCTTCGCCAGCCTGCCGGCCGGCAAGCTCGACATGCTGTTCAAGCCGGAAAACAAGGCCGAGTTGATCTCGATGCTCAACTACCACGTCGTCACCGGCCGCAAGACGGCCGCCGAGATCGGCCGGTACGACGCAGCGCGCACGGTCAACGGCCAGTCGGCCCCGATCAAGCTCGAAGGCAAGCAAGTCAGCTTCGACGGCGCGAAGGTCACCATGGCCGACATCGACGCGCGCAACGGATTTCTGCACGCGGTCGACAAGGTCAACCTGCCGGTCGCCGTCACCAAGCAGTAACGCGATCGCGGTAGTTGCGAGCGACCCAATGATCGGCGCCGGCGGCCGCGCTTCGTTGCGCTTCGAAGCAAGGCTCGATATTCCGCCCGGCGCCGACTTGCAGCGCTCGTCGACCCGCCTGTCGGTGTCGCTGCAGTCGCGCTGAGTCGAGTCGCTGCCGGACGCGACTTCGAGACACCTGCCTGTTACCGGCGGCGATCCTGCAGGAGCCTCACCACAGCTCGACTTCGCCACCGGCCAACGGCAGCGTCACCACGAAACGGCTGCCGCGACCCGTGCCGTCGCTGGAGGCCAGCACCGTGCCTTTATGGCCTTCGATCAGTTCGCGCACGACCGTCAGGCCGATGCCCAGGCCGAAGCCGTTGAAGCCGACCGCGTGCGGATCCTGCGCGAACGGCTCGAATACGGTCGGCAAGGCTTCGGGCGTGACGCCGATGCCGGTATCGGACACCGCGATTTCCACCGTATTGCCCAGCACCCAGACCTCGAGCGAGATTTCGCCGCCATCGGGGGTGTACTTCGAGGCATTGTCGAGCAGATTGCGGAACACCTGCGCCAGCCTCGTCGGATCGCCGTACATCGTCAGCTGCATGTCGGACAGCGTCGAGGAAAAAACCTGGTGCCGCGCTTGCATCGCCGGCAGGCAGGCCTGGATCGATTCTTCGATGATCCTGCCGATATCGACCGAACACCGTTCGAGCCGCAGCTTGCCGGTGTGCACGCGCGACAGATCGAGCAGATCGCCGACCAGCCGCGTCATGTGCATCACTTCGCGCTCGATGATGGCCTGCATCCGCGGCAACTCGTGCGGCGGCAGGCGATTGAGCAGGCCGGCCGCCATGCGGATCGGCGACAGCGGGCCGCGCAGTTCGTGCGCCACGACGGCAAAATGTTCACGCTGCTGGCGATGCGCATTCTCGGCGGCGCCGGCAAGCTCCTGCGAACTCAGCGCCGCCAGCAACAGCTGTTCATTGGCCTCGCGCAGCCGCAGATTCATATGCTCGCCGATGCTCTCGGGCGCGGACGACACCCCCGGCGCGGGACGCCGATGCACATAGCGCGAAGCCTGCAGCGAGCTTTGCGGTCCGACCTCGGCGCTGCCGGCCACACAAATGCCCGAACCGCTACGCTTGGCGCGGTACATCGCCAGATCGGCCCGCGCGATCAGCCGGCCGGCATCTTCGCCGTCGTCGGGGAACATGCTGATGCCGATGCTGGCGCTGAGCACGAACGAGTTGCGATCGACCACGCAGGCCAGAGACAAGGCCGCGATCAGCTTGTTGGCGATCGCCACCGCTTCGCTGGTCTGATGCAATTGCGTGAGCAGCACCAGGAATTCGTCGCCGCCGTGGCGGCTGACGGTGTCCTGCGCGCGGATCGCATCCTTCAGCCGCTGCGCTGCGATCTTCAACACCTCGTCGCCGATCGCATGGCCGAATTCATCGTTGACCTGGCTGAAGTTGTTCAGATCGACGAACAGCACGGCGAGCTGAGTGCCCTGTCGCTGCGCATCGGAAATGGCGTGCGCGAGGCGATCTAGCAACAACACGCGGTTGGGCAGCTGGGTCAGGTCGTCGAGTTGCGCGGCATAGGCGGCATCGAGCAGCGCCAGGTGGCAGTCTTCCGCCTCGCGGGTGGCCTGAATCGCGCTGCAGACCAAGTGTTCGTTGACGGCCAGCAGATCGCTGGCAACGCCCTGTCCCAAGACCTGGCGCGCTTCGTCGATCTGCGTGCGCAGGCCGGAAAGCTCGTTGCGCGCGGCAAGCAGCTCGTCCCGCAATGCCGCAGCTTCGGCGTCGGAACCCGTGCGCGAACCGGCGATATGGGGAGACGAGCGTCTCACGGCTTATCCGGCCCGCAAGCGTGGCGTTTCTTGCTCGGGCGCCCGCCGAGCAAGCCTTCCTGCTCGGGCATCGCCGCGCCGATATGGATGCCGTCGGCCCGGATGGTGAATTCGCGCAGTTCGTCCGAATGCGCGCTCGCACGCACCTTGACCACCGCCAGCACGCGGCGCAGGCGGCTTTCAACCTCGATATAGCGCTGCACGATGATGGCGTCGGTGAGGAAGGCCGTGCCGTAGGGGCTGAAGCGCAGGTCGGTGTAGCGGTCTTCCAGTTCCGAGGTCATCAACACCGTGACGCCTTCGGCCGCCAGCGCCGACACCATGCACAGCAGCGATTCGCGGAAATCGGCGCGGAAGGTGGGCGCGATCGCCAGTTCGAAACCCGACAGCGAATCGATGACCACGCGAGTCGCGCCGAGCCGGCGGATTTCCTTGATCAGCAACAGCACGATTTCGTCGATCGACAGATCCGGCGCGCGGCTGTCGATCAGCGCGATGCGGCCATCGGCGATCAGGTCGACCAGCGCTGCGTTGCGCGCACGGTTGGGTCGTTGCTCGAACGTGGCGATCACTCCGGTTTCGCCGCAGCGCGCGCCTTCGGCAAGAAACGCGGCGGCAAGAATGGTCTTGCCGGAACCCGAAGGGCCCGCCACCAGCAACGAATAGCCGCGCGGCAGCCCGCCGCCGAGCATTTCGTCGAGCGTCGGCACGCCGGTTTTCAGGCGTTCCCGCGGCGCCGCGGTGTCGATCGGCTTGCTCTTCGCCGTGTTGCTCGCCGGCGTGAACACAGTGATGCCGCCGCTGCCGATGCGGAACGAATGCAGGCCGGGCAGCGTGGGCTGGCCGCGCATCTTCATGATCTCGATCTTGCGCACCATCGAATTGCGCTGCACGCTCTGGCGCAACCAGATCAGCCCGTCGGCGACGGTGAAAACGGGATTGGCGTCGGTCTCGGTGAAGTATTCGCCGATCAGGAACGTGGTCGCCTGCCAACTCGTCATCAGCATGCCCAGCTGCTGCATGAATTGCTGCAGATTGCTCAGCGGCGCCTTGCCGCCGGCGGTGCCGGCCAGCACCACCGAGCGGAACGAATCGACGAACACGAAGGCTGGCGCATGCGCCGCCACTTCGGCGACGATGCGGCGCAGCACCTGGTCCAGATCGCCGGCCAGCGTGTCATCGGACAGGTTGACGAAACGCACCGAGCGATTGATCACGGCGTTGTCGAAGAAGTCGAACTGCTGCTGATAGCGCAGCATCTTGAGCGGCGGTTCGCCGAGCACGGTCAGATACAGCGCCGGGCGCTCCGGTGTGGCCATCGCGAACATCATCTGGTGCGCGAGCGTGGTCTTGCCGCAACCGGGCGGGCCGGCGATCAGGTTGAAGGAATACTCCGGCAATCCGCCGCCCAGGACTTCGTCGAGCCCGGGCACGCCGGTGGCGAGCCGGTTGATGATGACTTTCGTGGCCATGCTCATGTGTCCTGCGCGGCTTCGCCGCTGGGTGCTGCTTGTCGCAAGGGACCGATCAGATGGTCGGCGAGCGATGGGCCGATGAGGCTGGTCAACAGCGCGGTGAAGTGATGAATGAAGGCGTCGCCGGCGACCGCCGCCGTGGCCGCGCTCTGGCCGCACAGAGCCGTGTGCAGGGCATCGGTATCGATCGGGCCGGCGGTACTGGCCGGCGTCGCGTTCAACCAGGCATGGTCTCTGCCGGCCAGGTGCAACGTGCGCGCAAAAAGCGCTGCGACGCCGCGTTGGCCGACGATCGGGGCCAGCGCGGCCTCGATCCTGCGCCAGTGGCCGAGCAACGCTTCGGCGATCTGAGCGGCACTGGCCCCTTGATCGACCAGTTGCGCCAGCGCAGCGTCGTATCGCGGAGCGTGCTGGCTTGTCATGGTGGAGCATTGGCCGGCGGAGTGCTGCTTGCCCAGCCAGCCTACTCCGTTGCGACATCCAGCGGGGAAGTTTGCAACACCTGACCGTTGGCCCTGCCGGCGCTGCTGTTGTCGCGCTCGCTGGCAATGCCGTGCCGGCGCGCGGCATCGGCGCCGACGCCGCGCTCCCATTCGATTGCAGCGTGCAACGGGATCGTGCGGGTTCTGCTCAGTTTGCATGCGCCGGACTCGTTCGCTGCATGGCGCGGCATCCCGTGCCCGCTGGCATACGCCTTGCTGCAGTTGCGCAGTGCCGCGGAGCGCGCGGCCGGCATGCGAGGCGTCATGGTTGCTGCTCCCGCCTGGTTTCCCGCTGCATCGCGCGATGCGCCGGCCGCGAACGATCGCACCGCGCGCGCCGCGGTTCTCGCCGCGCCGCAGGCCGAGGTCGGTGCCGGGCGCATCCGGGCCGTCGACTTCGCTCGCGGACTCGCGGTATGCCTGATGATCCTCAGCCACGGCGTCAACGGCATGCTGTCGTTCGAGCAGATTCCCGACGCCGGCATGCTGTTGCATGCGCTCACCAAGTTCGCCTCGTCGCTCTTCATCCTGGTGTTCGGCATCGCGCTGGCGGTGGCGTTCGTGCCGCACGTGCAGCGCGACGATTGGCCGCGCCGCCGCCTGAAACTGGTACTCACCGGCCTGGTGGTGCTGTTCTGGTACAAGGTGCTGACCGTGGTGGAAATGGCGCAAAGCCACCCGCCTTCGGCCATCGTCGATGCGCTGCTCTACCGCGGTTTTCCCTCGTACGTGGAAATCCTCGGCTTCTATGCGATCGCGCTGTTGTGGATTCCGTTCGTGCTGCCGTGGTGGGCGCGGATGCCGTTGGCCGCGCGCCTCGCCAGCCCGGTGCTGATGGCGCTGGCGAGCTGGTGGCTGCTGGAGAATTTCGATTTCTTCGGCAGCCCCACGCTGCAGGCGCTGCTGGTCGAACATGAGGACTACTACACCTGGGGCCAGCTGTCGCGCGGTCCGCTCGTGCTGGTCGGCTTGCTGATCGGGGCTGCGTTGCGCGAGGCCTATGCGATACGCGGCGCACGCCTGAAACTTTCCGCGGCGCTGGCCGCTGCCGGTCTGCTGTCGCTGATGATTTTCGCCGCGCTCGCGGCGCCGGAAACGAGGCAGGAGCTGATGGCGATCGCACGCAACGCCGGCAAGCATCCGCCCGAACTGCTCTTCATGCTGTTCAGCGTGGGCGGTGCGCTGTTGCTGCTGGCCGCTGCGTTCGCCGGCGGCGAAACCCTGGCGCGCGTCGCTGCGCCGGTGACGCTGATCGGCTCGGCCGCGCTGCAGGCCTTCGTGTTCCACATCGTTGTGGTGTTCGTCGTGTTCCGTTTCCTGCTCGGCTACGTCGACAGTACGACCTACCCGCACGCGCTCGCGCTCACGCTCGCCTTGATCGCCGCCACCGCGGCGTGGATCGCGCTGACGCGCTGGATCCGGGTGCGGCGCGCATGATGCGTCGCATCGCCGTCCTGCTGGTCGCGCTCGGTTGCGCCTGCGACAGCGCGGCCACGTCCTGGGTCGAGTCGCTGCATGCGCGTCTGCCGCGCATCGACGCCGGGTTTGCCGGCGATCTTGGCGTTTATGTGCAGCGCCTGGACAACGGCCAGATCGTCTCGTATCGCGGCGAGGAATCCTGGTATCTGGCGTCGGGCGTGAAAGTGCCGGTGGCGGTCGCGGTGCTGCGAGCGGTGCAGGCCGGCGAATTCACCCTCGAGTCGACCGTCGTGCTGCGCGAAGAGGACTACGTCGACGGCGCCGGCCCGACTCAATTGCATCCGCCGGGCACGCCGCTGCGGATCGATTTCCTGCTCGACCGGATGATCGTCGACAGCGACAACCTCGCGACCGATCTGCTGATCCGCACCGTCGGTCTGGAACGCGTCAACACGGTGATGCAGGAACTCGCGAAGCCGTGGCAGGGCACGATCACGACGCTTGCCGACGTGCGCCGCCGCGCCTACAGCGGCGTGCACGAAAAAGCGCTGCAACTCACCGGCGCCGACCTGCTCGCGCTCAAGCGCGTGCGCAGCGACGAAGACCGCGTGCAACTGCTGGCGACGCTGCTCGGCGTGCCGGCGCAGGAATTGCTCACCACCGATCTGGACAGCGCCTACGATGCCTACTACGCGTCGCGCCTCAACGCCGCCACGCTGCGCGACTATGTGCAATTGCTGATCGCCCTGGTCGGCGGGCAGGCACTCGAAGCCGAAGGCACCGCGTATCTGCTTGGCCTGATGCAACGCGTGCAGACGGGCCGGCATCGCATCATCGCGGGCTTGCCGCGCGGCACGCATTTCGCGCACAAGACCGGAACCCAGCGCGGCCGCACCTGCGATTTCGGCATCGTCGGTACACCGCAGGCGCCGGCGTTGCTGGTGGTGGCGGCCTGCACGCGCGGACACAACCGCCTCGCCGACAACGAGCGCGCGCTGCGCGAGGTCGGCGCCGCGCTGGCGGCGTCCGGCGCGCTCGATCCTCCTGCACAAGGAACGCCCCGATGACCCCTTGGCAAACATCGCTGCTGCTGTCGCTGTTCGTCTGCAGTGCGTGCTCGCACGCCGACGATGCCCCCGCCGCATCGTGGTCCGACCAGCTCGAAACGCGCATCGCGGCGATCGATGAAAAAACGCCGGGCGAAATGGGCGTCTACATGAAGCGCCTCGCCGACGGCAGCGAGCTCGATCATGAGGCCGGACGGCGCTGGTATCTCTCGTCGACGGTCAAGATCCCGGTCGCGATCGCCGTGCTGCAGGCCGCGCAGGAGAAACGACTTTCGCTCGACGAGGAACTGACGCTGCGCGAAGCGGATTTCGTCGACGGCGCCGGCAGCCTGATTCGCGAGCCGGTCGGTTCGCGCCACCGCATCGCCTCGCTGATCCAGCGCTCGATCCGCGACAGCGACAGCGTCGCCACCGATATGTTGATCCGGCGCCTGGGCGAAGACGAACTCAATCGCCGCGTCGCATCGTGGACGTCGGGCTTCGGCCCGATCACCACGATCCAGCAGGTACGCTACGACATGTACGGCGAACTGCATCCGAAGGTCGCGGAGCTCTCGGCGCCGCAGATCGCCGGCCTGCGCCGCGCCGCCGCCGGTGAAGCGCGGCTGCAGGCCTTGCTGGCGGCGCTCGATGTGCCGCGCAGCGAGCTGCGGCTCGACAGCATCGACGCCGCCTTCGAACGCTATTACCGCGGCGGCAAGAACAGCGCGACGCTCGAAGCGTTCGCAACGCTGCTGGAAAAACTTGCGCGCGGCGAACTGCTCGAGCAACCCTACCGCGAACAACTGCTCGGCCACATGCGCGCCATCACCACGGGCGCGCGACGCATCCAGGCGGGCTTGCCGCAAGGGATAACGTTCGCGCAAAAGACCGGCACCCAGTTCGAACGCGCCTGCAATATGGGCCTGCTGCAGCGTGGCGATGATGTCGATGAGACGGTCGTGGTCGCCGCCTGCCTGGAGGATTTCGGACCGATCACGCAGGCCGAAAGCGCACTGCAGGAACTGGGCAAGGCGATCGGCGAGAGCGGCGTGCTGCATGCCGCGAAAGCTGCGCAGTAACGAACGCGCGACCAGGTTCGCGCTAGTTGCCGGGACCCAGCGCAGCGCGTTGATCCCGCGCGAACTTGCGGAACGGGCTGGCCGCGGACCAGCGTGATTCGACAAGCCCGACCGCGGCATCGACCTGTCTGCGATCGACGGCGCCATCGGCTCGTGCCTGGCACACGGCCGCGCTCAGTTGCGCGGACGCCGTGCGCCAGTGCTCGTCGCCGTGATGTTCGCGCGCCGCCGCGACGGCCGATCCGGCGCGTGCACGGCCTTCTGCGACGCGATCGTGCGCGCAATCGAGCGTCGCCAGGCCGGTCAGGATCGGACCGAGCATCGGATGGTTCGCCGCTTGCGCGATCGGCAAGGCTTCATCCCACAGCGCACCGGCTTCGGTTTGGTCGCGCTGGAAATAACGCGTCCAGCCCAGATTATTGAGCGTGTAGGCCAGATCGTCGAACTGGTCGCTGCGATGCGTGCGGTCGCTCAGCAGCGCGGCGCGCAACAGGGCTTCGGCCTCGACGAGGTCGCCGGCCTCCAGCCGCAGCAAACCCAGATTGTTCTTGATGGTGCCGATTTCCGGGCCGTTTTCGTCGTAGATCTGCAATCCGAGCGCGAGCGCGCGCTCCCATTGCGTTCGCGCGATGTCGATCTGCCCGCCGGCGTAGGCGCTCGAACCGCGCGACAGGATCGCGGAAATGGTCGCCGGATGGCGCTCGCCGACGGTCGCCATCAAGGCCTCCAATACCTGCGCGTGATGGCGATCGGCTCCGGCGTAGTCGCCGGCGTAGTGCCGCAGCAGGGCCAGTCCGCCGAGGCTGCGCGCGCGGATCAGTGCGGCCGCTTCGCCATCGATGCCGTCGATGTATCGCACCGCCTGGTTGTAAGCAGTGTTCGCATCGGCGTCGCGCTCCTGGTAGGCGAGCACGTCGCCGCGCACATTGGCGGCGCGCGCGGCGCGCAGGCGCGATTCGAGGTCGCCGGCCGCCGGCGCGCCGAGCGGCGCCAGCGCTTCCATCGCGGCATCGTATTCGCCCATGTTGAACAGCACGTCGGCCAGTTCGATGCGACTTTCCTCGCGTTGCACTTGCGCTTCCGGCGTGGTCTGGGCGGCATCGTCGGCAATCGATGTGCGCAGCAGTTCGGCGCTGCGTTTGTACAGGCCCAGGCTCGAATAAGCCTGGCCGAGCGTGGCGCGGAAACGCGCCTTGATTTCCGGCCGCGCGAAGCTGGAACCGTCGATGCGCGCGACGGCGCGATCGAGCACCTCGCGCACCGTGACGCGATCGCCGCGCGAGCGTTCGGCATCGGCGAGCTCGAACACCGACAGCAGGAAACTGCGAGTCTGGCGTTCGGATTCGAGTTCGAGTTCGGCCCGCGCCTGGGCGCGGCGCGCCACGTCGCGCGCCTGCGTCGCGTCCCACGCGAGCCAGGCCATCGTCGCCGACAAGGCGAGCGAGGCGGCGATGGCGAAGCTCCAGCGCTGCTGCCGGCGCCGCGCTTCGCGCTGCCGCAACTCGTCGTAGCGCACGCCGAGCAGGCCGGCGACGAGCTTGAGGAACGCGGCCGAAAAACCATCGGCTTCGCCGCGCGCATCGGCGGCCAACGGCTCGGCCGCCGGTGCCGACGGATCGGCGAAATCGCCGACCAGCAGCGCGGCCGGAAACGCGGCGTTCGAACCGGCGAGATGCGGGCTGGCGCCCGGATCGCCGGCCACCACGAAGGCGAGCACCGGACGCTGCGGGTAGTGCTCGCGGAAATAGCGGATTTCCTGCCCGACCCACGGCGACGCGGCGGCCGCCGGCGAACACACGACGATCAAGGCCGCCGATTCGTCGAGCGCACGTTCGATGCCGCTCGACAGCGCGCTCGCGCTCGCCAGTTCGTCGCGATCGCGGAACACCGGATTCAGACGCGCGGGGATATCGCCGTCGTGTTTCGCGCGCAAGCCGGCCGGCACGCGAAAACTTTCCAGCCGCCGATGCAGGCGGCGCGCCATGGCCTCGTCGCGATGGCTGTAGCTGAGGAAGGCGCGATAGCGCAGCGGCGCCGTTGCGTCAGTCATCGTGCGATCGGTTCGCCGACTGCGGGGATCGCACGCGGCCTATTCGAAGCCGTTCTTGAAGATGGTCTGGAACGGCACCAGACACGCCGAACCGTCGCCCAGCACCCCACTCCATTCGCCGATGTAGCCGCCGTTGAGGAAACAGAAATATTCGCCGTCGAAACCGTCGGTGCCGGCCTGCCAATGCGTGACAGCGCCGGTTTTTATCGATGTCGCGTTGGTCAGCGTCAGGCCTTCGAGCCCGTACAGCGCGACGATCGTGACGCCGTTGGGGAAGTGATAGAAGGCCCACTGGAAACCTTCTTCGTCGCCCGAAAAAAGCGCGCGATCCAGATAGGTATAGCGCGCCCCGGTGATGGCATCGTCGTCGTTGTCGCCGATCAAGGCGGCGAGGCCGGCTTCGTCGGGTTGCGTGATGCTCGCGCCGCTGAAGAAACCCGGCCGGGTGTTCTGGCAATAGGTATCGGTGAGATAGAGCGAGTTATTGTGGCCGGTGAACGTGACGCCAAAACGCGTCATCGCCAGGCTCGCGCCCGAGGCGCCGGGACAACTGGCGGTGCCCAGTTCCTCGGCCACCGTCCACGCGTCACCGAAGCCGTCGACGCGGATGCCGCGCCGTGCCGCGAACGCATCGACGGCAGTCGCGCACAGCGCGAAGGCCGCGAGAATCTTCCATCCGATATCTGCCATGACCCGACCTCGCATCGCGTGGTGGCTGGCATCGACACAAGCGCAAACCGCTCGCCTGCGGTCGCCAGCCGCTGCCCCCCGGCGCTGCGATTATGCGCCCGCGGGGCCGCCGCGTGCAGTGAACCGCCGTGCGTGCACGGCGCCCCGCGAACCGCGCCGGATTGCCGGCTAGAATCGTTGTATCCCGGGATCGAAGATCAGCATGCCGACGACGCTGCGTGAAGTGCTCGACACCTGGGAATCGCTCGGCCGGCAACGCGGCGCAGTCGAGCCCGGCATGGCGGCGTCCCTCGCGACTGCGGCGCTCGATCTGGGGCAGCCGACGCTGGCCTGCGAGATCCTGCGCGAGTGCGTCGCGCGCGGCGAAGGCGATGTCGAAGTGCGCTGGCTCGCGGCGCTCGCGCACGCGCGTATCGGTGCCTATGCACAGGCCACAACGTTGATCGATTCGCTGCTCGCCGACCCACGCGCCGCCGCGCGCGTGGTCGATGTGCGCTCGCTGGCCGGCCGCATCGCGAAGGATCGCTGGGCCCGATTGCCGCCGGGCGCCGAACGCGATCGCGCCGGCGCGCAGGCGCTCGCGCATTACCGCGAAGCCTGGCAGGCGACGCGCGATCCGTTTCCCGGCATCAATGCGGCGAGCCTGCTGCGGCTGACCGGCGAGGCGCGCGCCAGCCGCGAACTGGCGCGCGAGGTGCAACAGGCGACGCGAAACGCGGCGACGCTGGCCGAGCACTGGCGCGAGGCGACGCTCGGCGAAGCCGCCCTGCTGCTCGGCGAGAACGAGGCCGCCGCCAGCCACTACGGCAATGCCGCGCAGGCCGCCGGCAACCAGGTCGGCCACATCGCGAGCATGCGGCGCCAGTTGCGTCTGCTGCGCGAAGCCATCGACATTCCCGCCGCGGTGACCGCCGCCGTGCAGGTGCCGGCCGTCGTTGTCTTCACCGGCCACATGATCGACGCGCCGGGCACGCAGCCGGCGCGCTTTCCGGCCTCGATCGAAACGCCGCTGGCACGGCGCATCGCCGAACGTCTCGAATTACTCGGCGCCGGTTTCGGCTATTGTTCGGCCGCCTGCGGCGCCGATCTGCTGTTCATCGAAGCGATGCTGGCGCGCGGCGCCGAAGTGCACGTCACGCTGCCGTTCGATCGCGGCGATTTCATCGCGACCAGCGTGGCGTTCGCCGGCGAAGCCTGGGTCGATCGTTTCGAAGCGGCGCTGCAGCGCGCCACCAGCGTCAGCTTCGGCGTGCGCGAACGCTTCCTCGGCGACGACGCGCTGTTCGCTTACGCCGCCTCGCTGGTGCACGGCGCGGCGGTGTTGCGCGCGCAGCAGCTCGAAGCCGAACCGATCATGCTGGCCGCGATCGATCGCCACGCCGCCGGCGGCATCGGCGGCACGCGCGACACGCTGCAAAGCTGGACGCGCCACGGGCTGCGCGCCGATTACATCGAACTGGCCGACCTGAGCGCCGCCGCACCGACGCCGGCCGCGCGCGCCGAGCATGCCTGGATGCCGCCGATCGAATTGCGCAGCGCACCGCTGCGGCGCGAGATCAAGACCATGCTGTTCGCCGACATGGTCGGTTTCAGCAAACTGCGCGAAGAAGACACGCCGTCGTTCCTGCTCAACTTCATCGGCGCGATCGCCGACATCGTGCATCGCAGTGCGCATCGTCCGGTGTTCGTCAACACCTGGGGCGACGGCCTGTTCCTGGTGTTCGACGATGTCGATGCCGGCGCCGAATTCGCGCTGCTGCTGCGCGATTCGGTGCTGCGCACCGACTGGCCGGCGCGCGGCCTGCCGGCCGGCACCAGCATCCGCATCGGCATGCATACCGGGCCGGTGTTCCCGGCCGACGATCCGATCCTGGGACGGCCGAATTTTTTCGGCTCGCACGTGATCCGCGCCGCACGCATCGAGCCGGTCGCCGCGCCGGGCGCCGTGTACGTCAGCACGGAGATGGCGTCGGTGCTCGCCGCCGACGGCGGCCAACGCTTCGCGACCGACTATCTGGGCCGGCTGCCGCTGGCGAAAGGTTTCGGCACCGATCCGCTGTACCGGTTGCGGCGCGCCGGCGAAGCGGAATGAACGTTGCGGCGCTGAATTGTTCGCGCCGCCCCGACGCGACTTTCAGTCGCGCACGACGCGATAACGAATTCGGTAGAGGTCGTGCTTGGCCGCCGGATCGGTCGCCGATTTGCGGCTGAAGAACAGGTAGTCCTTGGCGAACAGATCCTGCACGCCGGCGCGCACGGAGGTGCCGGGCGCGTTGACCGCATCGCCCAGCCGCACCGGCTTGTCGAACTCGCCGTTCGCCTTGCGCGGCGCGAACCACAAGCTCGCCGGCTTGCTGTCGATGTCTTCCGAGCGTGCGAACACCAGGCCGACGTCGTCGCTCAGCATCGACGGATCGAACTCGTCGGCCGAGGTATCGATCGAGTCCAGACGCTTGCCGGCCGCCATGCGGCCTTCTTCGCGGCGGCTGCGGAACAGATCCCAACCACGCGCGCCTTTACGGCCCTGGCTCGCGAAAATCACTTCGAGACCGTGCGCGTTGGCGGTGGCCGCGCCTTCCTCGCCGGCCGAATTGATGCCGCCGCCGACATTCTCCGGCGCGCCGAAACCGGGCCGGCGCGGCGTGTAGTGCATGCGGAACAAATCGCTGCCGCCGAAGCCGCCGCGACGGGTCGAGACGTAGTAGACCCAGTAGCCGTCGGCACTGAACGATGGCAGCGATTCGTCGGTCGGCAGATTCATCTTGGCGCGGCTGGGTTTGGTCCAGCGATCACGCTGCAGCTTGGTGATCCAGATGTCCTTGCCCTGCGCGCCGCGGCAATCGTCGCAGCCGTACAGCACCAGCGGCGTCAGCGGATTGGAGGCCGCGAACAGCTCATCGGTATCGGGCTTCGATATTTCGCCGGCGCGATAGAGCTCGGCCGCGCCGACGAATTCGATGCGCGGCGGCGCGGCCGCCGCGATACCGCTCGCTACCGCCAGCGAGCATCCCAGCATCGCCATCGACCACCGCTTCGTTGCCCGCATCACAATCCTCCTGCCGCCTGCGCCACCGCACGGAATAGCGCGCGGCCCTTGTTCATGGTTTCGTCCCACTCGCGCGCGGGATCGGAGTCGTACACGATGCCGGCACCGGCCTGCACGTGCAGGCGGCCATCCTGGATCACCGCGGTGCGGATCGCGATGGCGGTGTCGGCATCGCCCCACCAGTTCACGTAGCCGACCGCACCCGAGTAGATATTGCGGCGCACCGGTTCGAGTTCGCGAATCACTTCTAGCGCGCGGATCTTCGGCGCGCCGCTCACCGTGCCGGCCGGAAAAGTGGCCTTCAACACATCGGCGAAATCGAGCCCGGGACGCAGTTTGCCGGTCACTTCCGACACGATGTGCATCACGTGGCTGTAGCGTTCGATCACGAAGCGTTCGCCCAGTTGCACGCTGCCCGGCTGCGCGACGCGGCCGACATCGTTGCGGCCCAGGTCGATCAGCATCAGGTGCTCGGCGCGCTCTTTCGGATCGGCCAGCAGTTCGGCTTCCAGCGCGACATCTTCTTCGTGCGTGCGACCGCGCGGACGGGTGCCGGCGATCGGCCGTACCGTGATGTCGCCGGCCTGCAGCCGAACCAGGATCTCGGGCGACGAACCGACGATCTGGGTGCCGCCCAGATCGAGGAAATACATGTACGGCGACGGATTGAGCGCGCGCAAGGCGCGGTACACGTCGACCGGCCGCGCGCGGAACGGCACCGACATCCGCTGCGACAGCACTACCTGGAAGATGTCGCCGGCGCGGATGTATTCCTTCGATTTCTCGACCGCGGCGATGAAACCGTCGCGCGTGAAACCGGAGATGAAATCCTCTTCCTTCAGCAGCGAGGGATCGAGCACGTCGGGATAACTGCGGCCGGAATGGCGCAGCCGGTATACCAGTTCGTCGAGTCGCCGGCGCGCGCGCGCATAGGCCTGGGGCTGGCTCGGATCGGCATGCACGATCAGGTAGAGGCGGCCCTTGAGATTGTCGAACACCGCCACTTCTTCGGACAGCAGCAGGAAGGCATCGGGCGTGCCGAGTTGGTCGGGCTTGGCGCCGGCGTCGAAATCGGCGAGCCGCGGCTCGATGTAGCCGATGCTTTCGAAACCGAAGTAGCCGACCAGCCCGCCGGTGAACATCGGCAGCTCCGGCAACCGCGGCACGCGGTAATGCGCACGCAATTTGTCGACTTCATCGAGCGGATCGGCCAGCGCGCGCGTTTCGACGATCTCGCCGTGATCGCGCACCGTCAGCGTGTGCCCGCGAAACTCGAAGGTACGCCGCGCCGGCAGGCCGATGATCGAATAGCGTCCCCAGGTTTCGCCGCCTTCCACCGATTCGAACAGATACGTGTGCGGACCGTCGGCGAGCTTCAGATACACCGACAACGGGGTGTCGAGGTCGGAAAGCACCTCGCGTACCACCGGAATGCGGTTGTGGCCGGCCGCGGCGAACTGGTTGAAGGTGTCTTGGTCGATCACGGCGGAGAGACGCGGGATGGTGCGGCGCAGTATGCCAGTGCGGGGGGTTAGGGATTAGTGGCGAGGGCGCGAAAACCGTATGCCTGCGCGCCCTCGCTACTTGTCCCTCGCCTGCTTCGTTAAAGCAAGGGACTAGGGATTAGTAGTGAGGGCGCGAAAACCGTACGTCTGTGCGCCCTCGCTACTCGCCCCTAATCCCTGCTTAGGGATTAGTAGCGAAGACGCGAAAACCGTACGTCCGTGCGCCCTCGCTACTCGCCCCTCGCCCCTACGTTCGCTCCAAGCAGCTCCGACCCCTCGCCCAACCGCATCCGCAGCCGCCGCGGCACCACGTCGACGCGAAAGCGCTGCGCTTCCACCGGTTCGCCGTCGAGATTGAGCATCAGGCCGTCGGGGCATTCGATATCCAGCCACGGCAGGCGCACGCGCACGGCGGCGTCGATGAGGGCCTGTTTGCCCTGGGTGAGGAAGGCGCCGATCGCCGCGCCCAGTTCGCCTTCCGCCGGGGTGGGCAGGATGGTCAGATCGAGCAGGCCGTCGTCGATGAAGGCTTCCGGCGCCAGTGGCTGGCCGCCGCCGGCGAGGCGGGCGTTGCCGAGCGCCAGCACCAGGAAATCGCCTTGCCAGTCGAAGGCCGGCCCGTGCAGGCGGCCGAAAGCCGCGCGCACGCTGTCGAAGCGGGTCAGGCCGGTGAGCAGATAGGCGGCCTTGCCCAGCAGTTTTTTCAGCGCCGGATCGGTTTCCACCGTGATGCGCGTGCCGAAACCGCCAGTGGCGACGTTGACGCTCCAGCACACGCGGCCGTCGGCTTCGATGCGCAGCAGGTCGATCGGTGCAATCGGGTTCGTCGCGATCGCCTCGAACGCCGCCTCGGGCTCGGACATAAGGCCGGCCGCGGTGGCGAAATCGTTGGCGGTGCCGAGCGGCAGCACGGCGATCGCGGGCAGTTCGTCGGCCGACTCGGGGCGCGCCGCCAGCGCCGCGCAGACTTCGTTGAGCGTGCCGTCGCCACCGCCGGCGATCACCGTGTCGACCCGCGCGGCGAGGGCCTCCTCGACATGCCGCGCCGCATCGCCGCACTCCCAGGTGACGCGCACGTCGAGCGTCACGCCGCGTGCGCGCCACGCAAGCACGGCGGCGCGCACGTCGTCGCGGCCGGCGGCATTGCCGTTGAGGATGAGCAGCCAATGAGACATCGCTCGCCAGTGTAGGCGGCGCGCATGAACCGGGCCACCCCGGAAAAAAGGAACTTTTCCTCAGGACGGTGGATTCGCGGTGCGCTTCCATGGCTGCGGGCCGACACCGGGGAAAATCATGAGACGACGCTGGATGAGTCTGCGCAAGACGATGGTCGCGACGGCGCTCGGCCTGTCCCTGGCGTCGTCGACGCCGGCAGCGACGCTGCGCGTGCTGTTCGTCGGCAACAGCTACACCTACGTCAACGAGTTGCCGGCGCTGGTGGCCGACATGGGCGCCACGCAGGGCGTGCGAATCCAGGTCGTGATGCGCGCCGAGCCGGACTATTCGCTGGCCGATCATCTGCGCAGCCGCAAACTGCGCGTGCTGCTGTCGCAGCCGTGGGATTGGGTGGTGCTGCAGCAGGGGCCGTCGTCGCTGCCGGAGAGCCGCGCCGAGCTGATCGAAAGCACGCGCGATCTGGCACAGCGGCTGCGGCGCGCGCAGGAATGGCGCCGGCGCCAGGCGATGGGACTCGGCTCGCTCGGCGGCGCGCCGCAATCGGCATCGGCGCGCGTGCTCGGGCCGCCATCGGAAGCCTTGCGCGGGCCGGTGCGCATCGCACTGTTCGCGGCCTGGCCGCAGTTGCCCTACGCCGACGGCTCGCCGGCGGCCGAGGAAAGTTATCGTCTCGCCGCGCAAGCGGTGCGCGGCTGCGTGCTGCCGGTGGCCGCTGCGTGGCGCATCGCGCGCGAATCGGGCGACGCGCCACGCCTGTATCAACCCGATGCGATCCATCCGACGCGCGCCGGCACGATTTTGGCGGCTCTCACCATCCTGCCCGGCCTGCTCGGCCTCGAAACGCCGCCACCGCTGGCAGCGCCGGACGGCGCGGACCCGATCGAACAAGCGCGTGTGCAACGGCTGGAAGACGCCGCCCGACAGGCGCTGGCGGAGGAACCGCGACGCTGCGGGGCGTGACGGCCGCGAGCGAAGGGACGAGGGACGAGTAGTGAGGGCGCGCAGATGTTCGGTTTTCGCGCCCTCATTACTCGTCTCTAACCCCTATTTTTGCCCGAGCGAAGGGCCGAGGGGCGACGCACCGGTGTTCGGTTCTCGCGCCCTCGCTACTCGCCCCTCGCCCCTGCTCTACGTCGCCATGCGCTCGCGCGGCAGCCCGCGCAACGTCAGCCGAAACTCCACGCCTGCGCCGTTCGGCAGATTGCGCGCCCGCGCGCTGCCGCGATGCAGTTCGGCGATCAAGCGCACGATGTGCAGTCCCAGGCCCAGATGCGGCGCGCCGCCGCCGCGTTGCGTCTTGTCGCGCAGACTCACCAGCGAGTCGAACAGACGATCCTGCATCGCGGCCGGCAATGGTGGGCCGGAATTGGCCACCGCGATCTCGGCGCCCTCGGCGGCCGGTGCCAGCGCCAGCAACACCCAACCGTCATCCGGACAGAAACTGCGCGCGTTGTCGACCAGTTTGTCGAGCGCCTGCGCGATCAATTCCGGCGCGCCGTGGAAAGGCAACTGGTGCGGCGGCAGCATCAGTTTCAGCGCGCGCGGCGCAAGCAGCGGGCGATAACCTTCGGCGCAGCCTTCGACCAGCGCGCGCAGATCGAAATCCTCGCTGTCGGCCGAGGCGATCGCGCGCTCCATGCGACTGGCTTCGCTCATCGCGCGCACGATCGCGCCGAGACGATCGACGCCGTCGCGCGCCCGTGCCACATAGGTCGCGGCATCGCGCGGCAACGGCTGAAGTTCGAGATTTTCGAGCGACGAACGCACCACCGCGAGCGGCGTGTGCAGTTCGTGCGAGAGCTTGCCGGCAAGGCTGCGCAGATAGTCGGTGTAGGCCGCCACTTCGTCGAGCAATCGACCGAAACTGCGCGACAGATCGCCGAGTTCGTCGCCGGCGTCGGAACGCGGAAAGGCTTCGGCCGCGGCGCGTCCGTCGCGCGCCATCGCCTGTTCGGCGGCGACGCTCAAACGGCGGATGCGCTGGCCGAGTCTTCCGGCGAACAGGAACAAGGCGATCGCGATCACCAGCATCGCCGCGACACTGGCGAACATCAATCGCGACAAAGCCTGATCGGTGAGCAGCAGCGCTTCGCTCGGGCGTTCGAGCAACAAGGCGCCGCGAATCTGTCCCTGCGAACGAACCGGCACCGCGGTCGACAACAACAGTCGCCGTCCCTGGTCGAGCCCGCGCCACGCCTGCGCCGGTTTGTCGGCCAGCGCCTGCCACACTTCATCGGCCTGCAAACGCACCGTGCGCGGACCTTCGGGCGGCGCCGGCACTGCGTCGCGTGCGAGCAATCGATACAGCCAGCGGCGCCAGAACGGCGGTTGTTCCGTCGATTCGAGCGCGGCGAATTCGCCGGCCTGCGCCAGCACCCAGCCTTCCGGATGCAGCAGCCGCGCGCGCATGCCGTCGGGCACCAGTTGCGCGAGCGTGCGTTGCAACGACGCCGAGGCACGCAGCAACGGCCAGCCACCGAAGGCCGGATCGTAGCCGGTACCAGTCCCAGTGCCGTAGCGTTTCGGCGGCAGCGCGGGATCGGAAAAATCGAGCACGTCGAGCCCGATGCGACGCGGCCACGGACCGCGCGGGAAACGCAATTCGACGCGATACCCGTGCACGTCTTCGGTCCATTCGCCGAGCAGGCGCGGCGCCGGCCGTGCCGGATCGATCGGCGCCACGATCGCCGGCCCCGGCGCCGCACTCGCGACGCGCACGACGGTGCTGCCGGTTTCATCGCTCAGCGTGAGCAGCAACTGATCGGCGCGCGCCGCCTGCGCCCAGTGCGCATCGGCGCGCACGCGCGAGGCATCGGGCATCGCGACCAGCAGATAAAGACTGTCGCCGTCCTGCGCCAGCGTGGCTTCCAGTCCGCCGGCGAATTTCTGCGCGACGAAATCCTGCCCGCGCCAATCTTCGTCGTAACCATCGAGCGCGAACGGCTCGCGCGCGGTGTGCACGAAGAACCCCGCATCCGCCGGCGGCATCGACTCCGATTGCACCGCCACCGCCCGCGCCAACGCCTCCGCCGACGCCAGCTGGGCCTGCGCCTGCCCTTCGCGCAGCAAGCCTTCGAACTGGCGCAGCAATTGCCACCCCGCCCACGGCAACACCAGCGTGGACAAGGCGAGCAGGAGCAGCTTGCTGCGTAGGGACATGGAGCATCTGCAGCCCGGAAGGGAAGCCTACTTTAGCGGCAGGTTATGGCGGGATGCGGCCCGACGGTGTCGCGGTCGGCCCTCCGGAAAGAGTCGGCGCTGCCCCGGCGTTGCGCACGCGACTGAGTCATGTGCACTGGTCTGCCGACGATTACGACTGCTTTCGGCCCGGATGGGCGCCGCGTTTACAGCTTTTCCACGCTCGACCCGACGCTGCGCGACGAGGTGGGAGGTATTGCTGTGGACGCTCAGAATCGCGTGTATCTCATCGGCACGCTGCATGTAGCGCACCCGGAAAACCTCAGCGATGTCGCGATCCTTCGCCTCGAGGACAACGGAGAGCTCGACCCGTCGTTCGGTATCGGCGGCCGCGCCATTCTCGATTTTTCCACCGCCGGGTCGGGTCGCGAGGATGTCGGCGTCGGCGTGGCGATGCAGTCCGGCAAACCGGTTTTCCTGGCGCAGGCCGAAAACGCCGGTCTCGACACCGACTTCGCAGTTTTTCGCCTGCGGCCCGGCGAGCAGCTTTTTGCAGACGGATTCGAGACGCCGTAGCGGAGACGAGGCGGCCGACCCGGTCGACCGCCGCCGTCGTGCCGCAGTGAGCGATCTAAGCCGCTTCGCTGGCGAAGCGGCTCGAGAACACGTCGACGCCAATCCGACGCGTCAGCCGCGACGCCGCATTGCGAACGCGGCGCCGAGCATGCCCAGTGCCTGGCACCTCAGGCTGCCCAGACCCAGCGTCGGAATCACCATCGGTTCTGCGCTGACGACGGCGCCTTGCGGGGTGACCTGGATCGGTGCGGATGCGGCGCCTTCGCCTTGCGCAGTGGCGGCGCTAAAACTCGAAGCGGACAAAATTGGAGCTGGTTTGCTGGCCGTCGATCGTGTAGTCGGCCCGCATCCGGTCGATACCGATGAAGGTGAGTTTTACGGTACCGACTTTCTTGCTGCCGAAGTCGGCCGGGTTGAAGCTGCCGCCAATCGGGGAGCCGGTGCTTTCGTAGAGATTGGAGTGATAGATATTCAGCGCTGCATCCTCCCACTGTCCCGGCACTATCGTGTACCAGATGGGCTTTCTGGCCGCGTCGTAGCCATAAATTCCACCGCCCAGGTCGCGCGTCGAGGGGCTCTGAAACAGCACTACCGAACTTCCCGACTCGGCCGGGTTGTACCAAAGACCGGAATGATCGAGTGGATTGACGGCTTCGTTGAAGCCGCCGATAAGCCGCGAGCGAGTGGAAGGTGCTACGTAGAAGTCAACGCTCGCCAAGGCGTTTTCCGAAGCCGTGCCGAGTACGACACCATAGTCGCCCGGAGGAAGGCGGCCGAGATAGTAGGTGTAGTCGATCGGTTCACCGCCCGCACTACCGATGGATCCACCGGGGATGATCCGAAACTGATTCCGCGGCGTCGTAAACGCTCCTGATCGCTCATAGACGACGATGCCTTCTACAAATTGATCACCCGGCTCACCAATGACTCGAATGTGCACAGGTTCGTTCTGGACGGGGTCCGGCGGTATCACGGTCATCCGCGCCGCGGATACGACGCCTGCGAACGCCGTGGAGAGAACAGTCAGTAGCAAAGTTTCAAGTTTCATGTCGTCGCCTCAGTACGTCGGTCGAGCGCCAGTCGTGTTGGCGTACACATAGCCGAGCGTGGTGACTGAACCCGTGTATCCAAGCGCGGCCATCGAGGCCTGTTGGTTCTGCGGGAAGATAGCGTAGTCATCGTCTGCCGCTTTGAACGCGCGCAGCAGCGGCGCGGTACCGGCCGGCTGCCCACCCGCGACCGGATAGACATAGCCCTCGATCCCGTCGGGCAGATAGCCATGGCTGTTTTTGAAGGTGATCAGCTCGCCGACATCCGTCGTGTAGAAGTGGTCGATGTGGTAAGGAAACGCGGCGCAGATGTTCGGACGTCCCGACGGGATCGGATCGCCGCACTTGTAGCTCATGCGCCAGAGGGGCGCCAACTCCCAACTCGCGTTGCGTGGATCTGCATGTGTCGAAAACACCCATGCCTGCGCCTTCGGCGTGATGCGAGTCGCTGGCGGCTGCACCCCGATCGTATAGGTCGTCCCTCCGGGAGCGACATTGGTACCCACGAAGGTGTAGCTATAAAATCCCGGCACACCGTTGCCCGTTACCTGCGGCGACAGCGTTCCCAGATAGGCGGCACGCACGTGTTGAGGAACCACTGTGTAGAAGTAGTCTTTTTGGTTGGCGCTGGACAGCGCGAACAGAGGCGTGAGGCGATACTGCATCTCGGAGATCGCACTCGTGACAGCCATGTTTGCGTCGACGAAACCATGCCCGAAGTTGTTGGAAGGCAGGTTGTGCAATGTGCCGGCATCGAGCATCCGAGTGCGCACTTGTGTTGCGGTTTGCAGCGGGTTCACGGTCTTGATCAGCCCCGCAATACCTGAAACGAAAGGAGCCGCCATCGAAGTGCCGGTACACATACCGTACCCATCGCTGAGAATGGGACCATTGCCGTAAGAATCTCCGCAGCTTTGGCTGGGGCTCCAGTTTCGATCGATGTAGGTTGTGGACAGAATGTTGAAACCGGGTGCAACTACGCCCTCTGCGACCATCTCGGGACCAAAATTACTGCCCGCTTGTCCTGCTGTGGCCCAAAGATAGTTTCCGCTTCCATTGGCCATGCTCTGCGTCGCTCCCACGGAAATGATGTTGGGGACGCCCGATGGGTGAGCAACATGCTTGTCTTTGACATTGCCTGATGCGGCAACGACAGTCACGTCCAAGTAGTCGGTAAGGCGGGCGAATGCGCAGAACGGCTGCTCGTTATTGGTGGCGAAGATCGGCTGGCAGTCGAAGTCCAGATAGTCCTGACCCACATTGACGCCGAAACTGAAATTCAGAACCTGGGCTCCTTTCTTGATCGCCCAGGTCGCCGCATTGATGTAGTCGGTCAGCGGCACGTCACCAAGAGGATCGAGGCGCACCTTGACCGTGATGAGCGAACACCACCACCGGCCGGAAGCGACGGATGCCGGGTATTCGCCGCCATGATCCCGGCAACATGAGTGCCATGGCCGGCGTAGATGGCTCGGTAGGCCTGCGGATTCGTGTTAGGAATCGGGTAAGGCTGACCGACCAACTCATCGACCGACGCATTGTTCGCAGGCAGGTTCAGCGCGAAGTGCGACCGGAACGATCCGCTCAAGTCGGGATGGTTGATCTGTAGTCCGAAATCAATGTGGCCCAGATAGGCGGTGCCTCGAACCTTGTCCCAAGCGGCGGGGAAGTTCATGGAGGCGATACCTACGCCTTGCGGCAGCGAATGGTAGCCCCACTGATACTGGTCGACCGCGCCGCCGGCGACCACGGCGAATTCGGGATCGGCAGGCTGCACGAACGACTGCATGTTTACGTTTCGAGTGGCGGCCGCGACCGCGGGGTCCATCCTCAGCGCCGCCAAAGCGCGCAAGGTTTCTTCCTCGCTCGAATAGCTCAGCACGACATAGCGTTCGAGTTGCGCGAGAGCGTCTTCGCGAGGACGCGGCATTCGCTCAGCCGCCGGCGTCCGAAGTTTTGTGATCAGGAAGTCGGCATGCACCGGGTTTTGCAGGCGCGTACGCATCGGATCGGACGGATTGTCGGCGCCGATGCTCGCCACCACCGCCTCGGGCGTCCAATCGGGTTGACCAACTTCATCCAGCAGCACCACTAGTTGGTGGCTTGGCGGAACACCGACATCCACGAGCGTCTGGCCATACGCGATGCCGGACGTGACGCTGCAAAGAAGCGAAGCGAGGGACAACAAGCTAGTCCATTGCATTTTCAATCCTCTGTGGCAATCCGACCGTAGCCGGTCGCCGGCACGGAAGGCTGCTCGGGGAATCGAGCAAGCGCCTTGTACTCGAGAGGAGCGCCTCGCGACAGCGAAATTACTTTTATTTCTCGAAGTGGCTGAAATCACCGCCGCCTTGCGTCTATCAAATATTTTTCTTTGTAATTCGCTGATGGCGAACTGGTCCGGACCGATGCGTTGACCAACTCCTTAGGCCTTCGATAAAGGCCTTGAATTACGCCATTTTCCGACAATTCGCGTTGAATGCCGCCTGCGGCCAGAGTTCCATCGATCGGCTTTTTCCCAGTTTCCTTTCATCGGCGACCGTCGGTACGGCGGTGCGAGCGGATGGTCGGCAGTCCGCAAGATCATGCCTTCGGAGCAAAAAAAGGCGCCGCGGATGCGGCGCCTTCTTCATTCATTGCCGCAACTCCGGCAGTTATTCGAACCCGCCGCGGAAGATGCCGATGGCGTTCGATGCTTCCTGCAACGTGGCGCTCTCTTCGTCACGGCCGACGTCGCCGTCCCGCAGCCGAACCCGGCGCCCAGCCTCACGGGCCCCTCGTTGGTGACGACGTTCGAAATCGTCGAGCATGCCTGGCGGCGAGATCGATGTGTTGCGCACACGCCGGATTCCGCGGCTCAGTCGCGGCATCCGCGCTACGGAGCTACGGAGCTACGGAGCTACGGAGTTGCGAGAATTCGTAGCATGGATGCAGCGCAGCGGAATCCGGGAAGCTCTGCGACGAAGCAGTTCCGCTCAGCGCGGTGAATACGCACGCAGGAACAGATCGACGGTCGCGTCGATATGCGTTTCGATTTCGCGTGCGGACGGCGGGCCGCCGATGCCGCACATCATGCGGGCGTGCGGTTCGCCTTTGAGCAGGCACAGGAACTGCGATGCCGCGCGGTGCAGGTCGGGGATATCGAGTTGGCCGGCTTCGACTTCGGCCCGCAGGAATTCCGCCATGCCTTCGGTGACGCGCTGCGGACCGGCTTCCCAGAACATGCGCGGCAGCTTGCCGTCGCCGCGCGCCTGCGCATGCATCATGCGATGCATCGAGATCGCCTCGTCGCTCATGATGAGCGACAGGAAGCCCTTGGCGATGCTGCGCAGCTGTTTGCGCAGCGGGCCCTTGAGATCGGCCAGGAACAGCGACGCCGGCAACTGCTCCTCGCATTTCACGCGCACGGTTTCGCTGAACAGCGCGTCCTTGTCCTTGAAGTGACTGTAGACGGTGAGCTTCGAAACGCCGGCTTCGGCCGCGATCGCATCCATGCTCACGCCCTCGAAGCCATGCACCGGGAACAGGCGCTTGGCGGCGTCGAGGATGGCAGCGCGCTTCTCCAGATCCTTCGGGCGGCCGGGTCCGGGCGTGCTGCGGCGGGCGATTTTCTTGGCGGCGGGCATCGGGCTGGCTGCGTTCCTGGGCGGGACAAAAAAGACGCGATGAAATACTGGACTAACCAGTTCGCAAATTTTACTATACTCGCCAGTTCAGATACTACCCTGCCGGATCCGGCGCAAGCGAGCATTCATGTCTTTCCGAAAAATCCCCTTGTTTTTGGTAGCCCAATTCCTGGTGGCCGGCGCACTGATCGGCCTGCTTTCGAGTTGCGGCAACGGCGAGGCGCCGGTCGAGGGCATCCGGCCCGCGATGGTGGAACAGCCTTCACCGTCGGCGGCCGGTTTCGAAGCCTTTCCGGGCGACGTGCGGGCGCGGCAGGAATCGTTGTTGTCGTTCCGCGTCGGCGGCAAGATCCTGCGGCGCCATGTCGATGCCGGCGCCACCGTGAAGCAGGGCGACGTGCTGGCGGAGCTCGACCCGGAAGATCTGCGCCTGCAGGTCGCTGCGATGCGCGCGCAGCTCACCGCCGCCGAAGCCAATCTCACTACCGCGCGCGGCGAGCGCGATCGCTACAAGGCGATGGTCGATCGCAAGCTGGTGAGCGAATCGATCTACGAGCAGCAGCAGAACCTCTACAAAGCGGCCGAAGCGCAGGTGGGCCAGGTACGCGCGCAGCTCGATGTGACGCAGAACCAGGCCGACTACGCGAAATTGCGCGCGCCCGCCGATGGGGTGATCGCGACACGGCAGGCGGAAGTGGGACAAGTCGTCGCTGCCGGCCAGCCGATCTTCACGCTGGCCGCCGACGGCGAACGCGAAATCGCGATCAGCCTGCCCGAGCACGATATCCAGCGTTTCTCGGTCGGCCAGGCCGTGCTGGTGGAACTGTGGTCGAAGAGCGGCACGCGCGTGCGCGGCGAAATCCGCGAACTGTCGCCGTCGGCCGATCCGCAGACGCGCACCTACGCCGCCCGCGTGAGCTTCGACGCCCAGGCCAGCGGCGCGGAACTCGGACAGAGCGCGCGCGTCTATGCCGGCGATGCGACCGACGCCGGCCTGTCGGTGCCGCTGCCGGCCGTCACCGCCGAAGCGAACGTGCCTTACCTGTGGGTAGTCGATCCGGCGACATCGCAAGTGCATCGCCGGCCGGTGCAGCTCGGACCGTACGGCGAAACCCGCGTGCCAGTGCTGTCGGGCCTGAATCCGAACGAATGGGTCGTGGTGGCCGGCGTGCATCTGCTGCGCGACGGGCAGAAAGTGCGGCCGGTCGATCGCGACAACCGCGCCGTCGCGCTCGCCGCCAACTGACGCACCCGCCATGACGAGCTTCAATCTGTCGGAATGGGCCCTGCGCAACCGCGGGCTGGTGCTTTACGCGATGCTGCTGCTGGCCGCGCTCGGTGCGGCGGCGTACATGCGCCTGGGGCAATCGGAAGATCCGCCTTTCACCTTCAAGGCGATGGTGGTGCGCACGCTGTGGCCGGGCGCCACGGCCGAGGAAGTGGGCCGCCAGGTCACCGAACGCATCGAAAAGAAATTGATGGAGACCGGCAAATACGAGTTCATCCGTGCCTATTCGCGGCCCGGCGAATCGCAGATCATTTTCGTCGCGAAGGACAGCCTGGTCTCGCGCGAACTGCCGGACGTCTGGTACCAGGTGCGCAAGAAAACCAACGACATCCGGCACACGCTGCCCGCCGGCGTCATCGGGCCGTTCTTCAACGATGAGTTCGGCGACACCTTCGGCAATATCTACGCGCTCACCGGCAACGGTTTCGACTACGCCACGCTGAAGGATTACGCCGAGCGACTCGAACTCGAACTGCAGCGCGTGCCGGACGCCGCCAAGGTCGAATTGATCGGGCTGCAGGACGAAAAAATCTGGATCGAACTGTCGAACACCAAGCTCGCCACGCTCGGCGTGCCGATGACGGTGGTGCAGCAGGCGCTCGACGAACAGAACGCCGTGGTGCCGTCGGGCTTCTTCGAAACCAGCAGCGAGCGCGTGCAGTTGCGCGTTTCCGGGCGCTTCGACTCGGTCGAGGCGATCGAGCAGTTTCCGATCCGCGCCGGCGATCGCACCTTCCGCATCGGCGATGTGGCCGAAGTGCGGCGCGGTTTTTCCGATCCGCCCGCGCCGCGCATGCGTTTCATGGGCGAGGATGCGATCGGCCTGGCGGTTTCGATGCGGGCCGGCGGCGACATCCTGAAACTCGGCGAAGCGCTCGAACACGAATTCGCGCGTTTGCAGGAAACGCTGCCGGTGGGCATGACGCTGCGCAAGGTGTCCGACCAGCCGCAGGCGGTGCGCGATTCGGTCGGCGAATTCCTGCGCGTGCTCACCGAAGCGGTGATCATCGTGCTGCTGGTGAGCTTCTTCTCGCTCGGTTTCCGTACCGGCCTGGTGGTGGCGCTGTCGATTCCGCTCGTGCTCGCGCTCACCTTCGCCGGCATGTATTACTTCGGCATCGGGCTGCACAAGATTTCGCTCGGCGCGCTGGTACTGGCGCTCGGCCTGCTGGTGGACGATGCCATCATCGCGGTCGAGATGATGGCGGTGAAGATGGAACAGGGCTATAGCCGCCTGAAAGCGGCGAGTTTCGCGTACCGCTCGACCGCCTTCCCGATGTTGACCGGCACCTTGATCACGGCCGCGGGCTTCCTGCCGATCGCGACCGCGGCATCGAGCACCGGCGAATACACGCGTTCGATCTTCCAGGTGGTGACGCTGGCGTTGATGGTGAGCTGGGTCGCGGCGGTGGTGTTCGTGCCCTACCTGGGCGACAAGTTGCTGCCCGATTTCCACGCCAAGAACGGCAACGGCAAACACGGGCACGATCCGTATCAGACACGCTTCTACCAGCGCGTTCGCCGCATGGTCGAATGGTGCGTGCGCTATCGCAAGACGGTGATCGTGGTCACCGTCGCGCTGTTCGTGGTGTCGGTGATGTCGTTCCGTTTCGTGCCGCAGCAGTTCTTCCCGTCCTCGACGCGCGTCGAGCTGATGGTCGACTTCAAGCTGGCCGAAGGCTCGTCGCTGAAGGCCACCGAGGCCCAGGCGCGCCGCCTGGAAGCGATGCTGGCGAAGAAGGACGGCGTCGAAAACTACGTCGTGTATGTCGGCACCGGCTCGCCGCGCTTCTACCTGCCGCTCGATCAGCAGTTGCCGCAGTCGAGCTTCGCGCAGTTCGTGCTGGTGACGAGCGACGTCGAAACGCGCGAGGAAGTGCGGCAGTGGCTGATCGAGCGGTTCCGAGAAGATTTCCCGGCGCTGCAGGCGCGCGTGACGCGGCTGGAAAACGGCCCGCCGGTCGGTTATCCGGTGCAGTTCCGCGTGTCGGGCGAACACATCGACGAAGTGCGGGCGCTGGCGCGCCGCGTCGCCGACAAGGTACGCGCCAATCCGCACGTCACCAACGTCAATCTCGATTGGGAAGAGCCGAGCAAGGTGGTGCGGCTGACGCTCGATCAGGAACGTGCGCGCGCCTTCGGCGTCAGTTCGGCGGCGCTGTCGAAGTTCCTCGAAAGCTCGCTGTCCGGTTCGCTGGTCAGCACCTATCGGGAAGACAACGAGCTGATCCAGATCATGCTGCGCGGTCCCGGCGAGGAGCGCGAAAAGCTCTCGCTGCTGGGCAGCCTTTCGGTGCCGACGCCGAGCGGACAGGGCATCCCGCTGTCGCAGCTGGCGACGCTCGAATACGGCTTCGAGGAAGGCATCATCTGGCATCGCAACCGGCTGCCGACGGTGACGGTGCGCGCCGATATCTACGGCAAGGAACAGCCTTCGACCGTCGTCGCGCAAATCTCGCCCACGCTCGATGACATCCGCCAGGCGCTGCCGTCGGGCTATCTGCTCGACATCGGCGGCACGGTGGAAGATTCCGCGCGCGGCCAGAACTCGGTGAACGCCGGCGTGCCGCTGTTCCTGGTGGTGGTGCTCACCTTGCTGATGGTGCAGCTCAAGAGCTTCTCGCGCTCGGTGCTGGTGTTCCTCACCGCGCCGCTCGGTTTGATCGGCGTGGTGCTTTTCCTGCTCGTGTTCCGCGTGCCGTTCGGCTTCGTGGCGATGCTCGGCACCATCGCGCTGTCGGGCATGATCATGCGCAACTCGGTGATCCTGGTCGACCAGATCGAACAGGACATCGCGGCCGGTCACAAACGCTGGCAGGCCATCGTCGATGCCACCGTACGCCGCTTCCGCCCGATCGTGCTGACCGCGCTGGCGGCGGTGCTGGCGATGATTCCGTTGTCGCGCAGCGCCTTCTTCGGACCGATGGCGGTGGCGATCATGGGTGGTTTGATCGTGGCGACGGCGCTTACCTTGCTGTTCCTGCCGGCGTTGTACGCGGCGTGGTTCAGGGTGCGGGAGGATGAGGCGGCGCCGGTGGCAGTTGAGGCGGAATGACAGAGCGAGGGGTCAGGGGCGAGAAGTTAGGGCGCGCTGTTGGAGAGGGCGCAGCAAACGTCGGCGTTTTGTCCGAAGCGCCCTGACTACTGGTCCCTAATCCCTAAGAGCGAGGGGTTAGGGGCGGGTAGCGAGGGCGCGCTGTTGGAGAGGCCGCAGCAAACGTCGACGGTTCGTGCGAAGCGCCCTAACTACTCGTCCCTAGCCCCTCCGCAAGCAACCCTTTCCCCCGCCGTCGCATCCAACGCGCGCCGGAGCAAAGGCCTTCGCGCGTTGAACCGTAGCAAGCAGGAAGTCCCGGTTACTTCCGGCACTACGGGCAACATATAGCTAAAAGCGATGCTGGATTCACCCTGAGGAGTTTTGCCCGTGAAGCCGGCCGGGACTAGAATTCGGGACTTTTTCCCGTTACCCGGCCTTTGCGCTTCAAGGATCCCCGTCATGCCGATCGACTTCGAAACAGCCCGCCATGTGATGGTCGAGCAGCAGGTCCGCCCCTGGGAGGTGCTGGATCCGCGCGTGCTCGACGTGCTGGGCCAGGTGCGGCGCGAGGATTTCGTGCCGCCGCGCCATCGCAAGCTGGCCTTCGCCGATCTGGCGCTGCCGCTCGAGCATGGCGAGGTGATGATGAAGCCGATCGTCGAGGGCCGCCTGCTGCAGTCGCTCGATCTGGCACCGGAAGACGAGGTGCTCGAAGTGGGCACCGGCAGCGGATTCGTCACCGCCTGCCTGGCGCAGCTCGCGCGCGCCGTCACCAGCATCGACATCCAGCCGGAATTTCTCGATCGCGCGCGGTCGCGTCTGAGTGCGATGGGCCTGACCTGCGCGCGCGTCGAGCAGGCCGATGCGCTCAGCTACGACCCGGGCCGCCAGTTCGATGCGGTGGCGATCACCGGCGCGGTGGCCGAAGTGCCGCAGCGCTTCCGCGATTGGCTCAAGCCCGGCGGGCGCCTGTTCGTGGTGCATGGTTTTTCGCCGGTGCAGGAAGCCTTGCGCATCGTGCGTCGCGGCGAGCACGACTTCAGCAGCGAAAGCCTGTTCGAAACCGATATTCCTTACCTGCGGGGCGCGGCGCCGGTCGCGCGCTTCGCCCTTTAGTTTTTCCTTAGCCCCAAGGATTCCGCAATGACTGCGTCCCGTAGCCTTCGTCCTCTCTGCCTGGCCATGCTGCTCACCGGCGCCGCCGGTGCGGCGCACGCCGACGACCTGATGCAGGCCTACGAACTGGCGCGGCAAAGCGATCCGCAGCTGGCGGCCGCCGAGGCCCAGCGGCTGCAGCAGGCCGAAGGTCCGGTGCAGGCGCGGTCGGCCCTGCTGCCGCAGATCACCGGCAGCCTCGGCTTGCAGGATTCTTCCGGCAGCCGCGAATCGACCCAGCTGATCTCGCGCGATCCGCTCATCATCGACACCGGCACCAGCTTCAGCGACGACCGCGGCCGCTCCTCCGGCGCCGAGTTGCAGCAGTCGATCTACGACCATCGCAACTACACCCGCCTGCGCGCCAGCCGCGCCCGCGCCGAACAATACGAAGCCGTCTACGACGCCGCCCACGACGCCCTCGCCACGCGCGTGGCCGAGGCCTATTTCAACGTGCTCACCGCGATCGACTCGCTCGCCTTCGCGCGTGCCGAAGCGCGTGCCGTGCAGCGTCAGCTCGATCAGGCCGACCAACGCTTTGAAGTCGGCCTCACCGCGATCACCGACGTGCACGAAGCGCGCGCCCGCTACGACAATTCGCGCGCCAACGCGATCACCGCCGAAGTGCAGCTCGACGACGCGCGCGAAGCGCTGCGCGAAATCACCGGCGAATACATCGACAACCTGCGCGGCCTGGACGAATCCTTCGAGCCCAGCAGCCCGGTGCCGGAAGACATCGGCACCTGGGTCAAGCTCGCGCTCGAACAGAACCCGACGCTGCGCTCGCGCGAACTGGCGTCGGTGGCCGCCGGCCACGACATCTCGACCGCGCGCGCCGGCCACCTGCCCTATCTCTCCGGCTCGGTGCGCTACCAGGACATCGCCGGCTGGGGCGACACCCGCGTCGGCGGCGTCTCCGGCCCGGTCGGCAGCCTGAGCTACGACACCACGATCGGCGTGCAGCTGACGATTCCGATCTTCACCGGCGGACTGACGCAGTCGCAGGTGCGCCAGGCGATCTACACACGCGACATCGCCGACGACCAGCTCGAACAGGAACGCCGCGCCATAACGCGCCAGACGCGCAATGCCTATCGCGCGCTGATCGCCGGCCTCACCGAAATCGAAGCGCGCAAACAGGCACTGGTTTCCGCGCAGAGCGCGATGGAAGCCACCGAGGCCGGTTTCGAAGTCGGCACGCGCACCATCGTCGACGTGCTGATTTCGCAGCAGGTGCTGTTCCAGGCGCAGCGCGATTATTCGCTGTCGCGCCACAACTTCCTAGTCAACACGCTGCGCCTGCGCCAGGCCGCCGGCACCATCGAAGCCAAGGACGTGGCCGACGTCAACCGCTACCTCGTCGCCGACGCCGAAGCCGCGCTGACGAATCCGGAAGTCGCGGCCGAAGAACGCGCCGACGAAGCGGCTGCCGAGGAAGCGCAGCGCCAGTAACGGTTAGGCGGTAATCATCAAACGCAGAAGGCCGCATCGTGAGATGCGGCCTTCTGCTTTTACTACGTTGTGGTTTGCTGTGGCGTTGCAATGCGAACTTGAAAAAACCTGATCCGCCCATGCCGGTTGTGGCTAATTCGCCGCTTCGAATCCATCTTTAAACAACTCGGAAAAAATAACCGGAGTGGTTGGAACATTTCGCCAACCCAAGTCGCCATTTCCCAATTGACCGTATTTCCCGTAGCCCCAACATTTGAGACCCGTATTAGCCATTACCGCACATGCGTGAATGCTTCCACTGCCGATCGCTGTTACCGGGCCGCCAGCAAGCACTTGTCCTGAATACGCATAGTCGCCAGAAGTCCCGTTGCCGAGCTGTCCCATCCAATTGCCGCCCCAACAATAGACCGTTGTGCCAGTGCGTAAGCAGTGATGAAGGTTGCCGCCTGCCGAGCCGTGTGCAAACTCCGAAGAGAGTAGCTGGGGTGGAATCCAATCTCCCCCGGAATACGTGGGGCTCGATCCCCAGCACAACGTCGCACCGCCACTCATGGTGGCACAGGAGTGGTAGTCGCCCACCGCCAGCTGCAGCACCGTTTGGCCCTGCGGAAGCCCTGTCACGAGCGTAGCCATTGCATTCTCCTCGACGCTGTCAGGGAGACCGACTTGACCGGAAATATTGCTTCCCCAGCAGAAAACAGCAGCTCCGACGATTGCGCATGAATGGCTATCGCCAGTTGCGATAGCTTGAGCTCCGCTGAGTTGCTGGAGACTACCAAATTGCGCTGTCCATACGAATTGCGGTGTGTGGCGATCCTGATAATCCCCCACTCCCAACTGGCCATGCTCGTTTTTGCCCCAGCATTTGACTTTGGCGTCCGTGGTGACTGCACAGGTATGTGCGCTGCCAGTATCCACAGCGACGAACTGACCGCTAACCTTAGCTGGAGTCGACGCTGATGTCGTGGCGCCCAATCCCAGCGCTCCGGCTGGACTGTCTCCCCAGCAATAGACTTCGTCGGGTTTCTTGTGCGCGCATGCCGCTTCATCGCCAACCCTGATATGAGTGATACCGGATGCAGGTGGAAATGTTTGCAGCGGCGCTGTCAGATAGCCCCCGCTGACGCCGCTGCCGGATAATTTCGCAACGCCCCAGCATCTCGCCCCTCCCTGTACCGTGGCGCAGGTGGTGCCGAAGCCTGCATCTACCGAGTCGACTCCTGCTCCGGGCCCCAAGAAGGCCACGTATTCCGGCGTAGGAACGACCGCAGATTTCCCCAGCCCAAGCTGCCCGTACAGATTCTCTCCCCAGCACTTGACGGCATTAGAAGCGAAAAGCACACAACTGAGGTTGGGGCTCACAGCAACGTCTATAGCCTGCATGCCCGCTTCGATACTTTTAACCCACTCCCCTTGTGCGCTGGTTCCGTAACCCACCGCTGAATCACGCCCAAGAAAGCCCGACCCCAGACACAGAACGCCCCCGGCGGAAACCGCGCAAGCCATCCCATCGGTGACGGAAATTTGCGTTACGTCTTCGACCGGCACCAGATTGGTGTCCACCACGATCGCAGGAGTGTCGGAAAATATGCCTCCGCCCCAACACGCCATCTGCTGTTTTGCCGTGATGGCACAAGCAAGATGGCTGCCGACAGCGACAGTCTCAACTTGTTCATTGCTTAGCGCCCCGCTTGTGATCGCGACAGGCATGGCGCCCGCGCCGGGGACGCCGGCTAGAACGGACCAGTCAGGCTTGCCGAAGCAATTCAATGTTCCAGCTTGCACGTAACACACGCCTGAGGGTCCGACATCCACATCGGTGATGTCTGCCGCTGTGAGCGGACCGAAGATTGAATTCTCCGCGCTGACTACACCGCTTCCAGGTACATTTCCCCAGCAATGCAAAGCTCCGGCGATCACACTGCAACCGTAGTAGCCGAAAGCCGCGAAGTCGGTACTGCCGCTTTCCGGCGCTACGGGCCACTCGCCCTGGGCGTTCTCATTGTAGAGGCCGAAACAATGCACGCCACCGCCTTCGAGTCGGCAAGTGGTGTACTGCGACACCGACACCGCCTGTCCGCTGCCCACCCGCGTTGCCATGCTGACCAGCGAAGGCGAAGAGAAGCCCAACTGCCCGCGATGATTATTGCCCCAACAATGCACCGCGTCGTCAAGAACGACACACGCATTTCCTTCATCATCGTCCACGCTGATAAGACCCTCGGCATTCACAGGACGCAACGAGGCGCTACACAGCGCGATGAAGACCAAACAGATCGCTATGAATTTTTCCATGAGAGTGCCCGGCCTGTTCGGCGAAAATTCGCCAGCGAATTGCCTTACGGATTTCAGCCGGATTATGGACAGGTTGTCCTGGGGAGCGGCCGGCCCCATTAATTACGGTCGTAATCGAAAGAATGCCGCGAGACTTGCCCGCCCAGGGCCGGGCACGCTGCAAGCACTGCCAACGCGGGATCGAGAATTTGTTTCGCACTTCCAGCGATGGTTAGGCTCGCGGGGGCCCAGCGCGACTTTCAGACGTATTGTTCGGCACGGCTGGCGGCTAAGCGCCGCTGCCCGCATCCACCCAATCATTCGATTCCACTTTCTCGCCCGCCACCACGCGGCCGATGATCGCCAGCGTTCGTGCCAACGCGCCGCGTTCTTCCTCGACGGTGCGCATCGCCGCTTCGCCCATCGTCTTGCGCAATTCCGAATCGCCGAGCAGTTTCTGCAGCGCGGCGGCGAGGCCGTCGGCGTCGTTGATGCGCAACGCGGCGCCACGTTCGAGCAGCAGGTCGGTGACTTCGGCGAAGTTGAAGGTGTTGGGGCCGACGATCACCGGCACGCCGAGCGCGGCCGGTTCGAGCACGTTGTGGCCGCCGATCGGGTCGAGGCTGCCCGCGACGAAGGCAGCGTCGGCAGTGCCCAGAAAACTCACCAGCTCGCCGAGCGTGTCGACGACGAAGCACTGCGTATCGTGCGCGGCGAGCTGGTCTTCGCTGCGCGTGGCGGTGACGAAGCCGTAGCTGCGGCACAGCTGCGCCATCAGTTTGAAGCGTTCCGGATGGCGCGGCGCCACCAGCATCAGCGCATCCGGGAAGCGCCGCATCAGGCGCGAATGCGCCTCGATGACGGCCTGTTCCTCGCCCTCGTGCGTGCTCGCCGCGATCCAGGTCGGACGCGCCGTGCCCCAGCTCGCGCGCCACTGCGCAGCCTGGGTTGCGGCGCCGTCCGGCACGCGCATGTCGTACTTGAGATTGCCGACCACGCGCAGCCGCTCCGGGCGCGCGCCCAGTTCGAGCAGGCGCTCGGCATCCTGTTGCGATTGCGCGGCGACGAAGGTGGCGCAGCGGATCGCCGCGCGCGCCAGCGGCGTCACCGGGCCATAGCCGCGCAGGGATTTTTCCGACAGCCGCGCATTCGCCACCACGATCGGCACACCGCGCGCTTCGCATTCGAGAAACAGATTGGGCCAGATCTCGGTTTCCATGATCACCGCGATCGCCGGCCGCACGCGATGCAGGAACCGTCGGATGCCGGCCGGCAGGTCGTAGGGCAGATAGACGTGGAAGATTTCCTCGCCCCACAACTGGCGCACGCGATCCGACCCGGTGGGCGTGACGGTGGTGATGACCAGCGGCCGGTCGACGTAGCGGCGGCGCATCGCGTCGATCAGCGGCGCGGCGGCGTTGACTTCGCCGACGGATACGGCATGGATCCAGATCGATTGATCGAAACCCGGCGCGGGGAAGAAACCGAAACGCTCGAACCAGCGCGAAAAATAGCCGCGCAGCCGCAAGCCGCGCGCCGCCAGCCGATACAGGATCACCGGCGTGAGCAGGTACATGGTCAGCGTGTAGAGGGCGCGCATCATGGCGCGCTGGGCCGGGAGCGGAACATCGCGCAAGGATAACGGAACTGGTGCGGATGGCCGGCGCAGCCGACGGCGATCCACAGTGGCGACCGGAATCGCCGGCCAGGGTCGCGGGCTAGAATCGCCGGAATGGATCGTTTGTCGCTCGGCCCTCCGCCTTTGTCGCCGCGCTACTGGCCCGAGTGGGCCGGCATCGGCGTGCTGTGGCTGCTTGCGCGCCTGCCGTGGTCGTTGCAGCGCGGCGTCGGACGCTTGCTAGGGCTGGCGTTTCCCTGGTTGCTGCGCGGTCGGCATCGCATCGCACGGCGCAATCTGGCGGTCTGTTTTCCCGAGCTCGACGAAGGCGAGCGCGCGCGCCTGCTGCGCGCCAGCCACGCTTCGCTCGGCATCGGGCTGTTCGAGTTCGCACGCGCCTGGTGGGGCTCGGTCGCGCCGATGCGCCGCACCGTACACATCGAAGGCCTCGAACATCTGGCGGCGGCGCACGCGCAGGGGCGCGGCATCATCGTGATCTCCGCGCATTTCCTCACGCTCGAATTGTGCGGACGGCTGCTGTGCGACCACCAGCCGCTGGCCGGCATGTATCGCCCGCACGAAACCGCGGCGCTCGAATGGGCGGTCAAGCGCGGCCGTCTGCGCTATGCGGTCGGCATGTTCACGCGCGACGAACTGCGCCCGGCGTTGCGCCATCTGAAGCAGGGCGGCGCGCTGTGGTTCGCGCCGGACCAGGAAACGCGCCGCGGCGAGAGCGTCTTCGTGCCGTTCTTCGGCCGCCCGGCCTGGAGCCTCACCTCGACGCACCAACTGGCACGTCTTTCCGGGGCGGCGGTTCTACCGTTTTTTCACCGTCGCAGGCCCGACGGTGGCTATGATCTGCAAGTGCAGCCTGCGTTCGAGAATTTCCCGAGCAAGGATGCAACGGCGGATACCGCGCGCGTGATGGCGGCCATCGAAGCGATGATCCGCCGCGCGCCCGAGCAATACCTATGGATCCACAAACGCTTCAAGCGACAGCCGGAAGGAAGCGGATCGGTTTATGAAGAATGAGCGGATCGATACGCCCGTCGCCCCGGGATTGAAGCGGCACGCCGGCCGGAGTAAAGTAAGGATTCCTTACTTTCCGACCACCCCATGCTCGCCAAACTCACCAGCAAGAACCAGCTGACGCTGCCCAAGGCCGCGGTGGAAGCGGTCGGCGCTTCGGAGTATTTCGAGGTCGAAACCATCGACGGCGCCATCGTGCTGCGGCCGGTGCGCATCCAGCGCAGCGACGCGGTGCGCGCCAAGCTCGCCGAACTGTCGCTGGGCGAAGCCGACATCGGCGCCGCCGTGGCGTGGGCGCGCGCTCGCATCAACGAACCGGCCGCCGGCTATGAAGCCGAAAAGCCCGCCAGCAACCGCACCGGCAAGCCGGTCGCCGGAAAATCGCGCAAGTGACGGCCGCCCGCGCGCACGGATCGCGCGCACCGCAGGTCGTCCTCGACACTAACGTCGTGCTGTCGGCGCTGCTGTTTCCGGGCCACACCAGCGTCCTGCTGCGCCGCGCCTGGCAGCGCGGCGCCGTCGTCCCGCTGGTCAGCGCAGCGACCGCGCAGGAACTGATGCGCACGCTGGCCTACCCGAAATTCCGGCTCGATCCGGCCGACCAGCACGAACTGCTCGGCGACTACCTGCCCTACGCCACCGCGGTGCAGGTACCGCTGAAGCTGCCGGAAATACCGCGCTGCCGCGACCCGTTCGACATCCCGTTCCTGCAGCTGGCCGACCTCGGCCGGGCCGACGCGATCGTGAGCGGCGATCGCGATCTGCTGTCGATGGCGGCCGATTGGCGAGTGCCGATTCTCTCGCCGGCCGATTTCATCGATCGCTACCGGTTGCGCTGACGCTCAAAGCGACAGCCGCATCTTCACCTGCGCGGCGACGCGTTCGATTTCGCGCAGCGGTTGTACCGGCCACGCGGTGTAGTCGGCGCGCATCGGCTGCACGCGCCCCATCGAGACCAGTTCGCGCTGGAAGTTTTCGAGCTTGCCGCGCAGCGGACGATCGAGATGGCACAGCACGGGCACCGTCGTAGCGCACGCTTCGCTCAGCAGGTTCACCGAATCGGGCGTGACGACGATGCGGTCGGCCCACGCCAGCAGGCCGGGATAAGGGTTCGGTCCATCGTCCGGGCCATGCCACTGCACCCCGGGCACGGCGCTGAATTCCGCGCGTGCGGCCTCGCGCAACCACTCGGGGCTGCGGCGCGAGGTGGTGATCAGCAGGCTGCCGCCGTCGCGCGTGATCCATTGTCCGAGCAGCGTCGCCAGCTGCCGCCAATAGCCTTCGCTCAAGCTCAGCGCGCTGTTGCTGCCGCCGAGCAGTACCGCGGTGCGCGGCCCCGGCAGCGCGGCGAACTGCGGCCAATCGACGCGCGCGCGCGCCAGCCAGGCATCGCCGACTTCGTGCAGCGAACCGCGCGTGTGGATGACGTTGTCTTCGTAGAGCCCGTCGTGCGCCGGCGCGATCACCAGGTCGAACAGGCGCGAGTCGATGCGCGGATCGAGAATCTGCACGGTGCGGCAGGCGTGGTTCGAGCGCCGCGCGAGCAACTGCAGGGCGAGCGCGGATTGCCGTCCGCAACCGATCGCCAGGGTCGGCAATTCGCCGCGCAAGCGCGCCGTGAAGTCGCTGCCGAAGGCGTATTGCGCGCCTTTGATGACGTGCGGCGCGAACCAGCGCCAGGGCGGCCGCGCATTGAGGCGGAAAACATGCGGTTCGACGCCGAGCGCACGCGCCAGCGCAACGGCCTGACGCTCGTTGCCGGCGGCGCCGTCGGTGACGGCCCAGACTTCACCGTGCATTTTCGGCCTCGCGCAACGGACACAGGCGCGCCATGCGCTGTTGCAGGAATTCGACCAGCTGGCGCGTCTTCGGAATCACTTCACGCCGGCGCGGCAACACCGCTTTCATTTGCGGCTGCGGCAGGCGGTAATCGGGCAGCACTTCGATCAAACGTCCTTCGCGCAACTCGCCGGCGACGAGGAAATGCGGCAACACCGCGATGCCGTCGCCGGCCAGCGCGGCGTCGCGCATCACCGCCCCGCTATTGCTCGACAGCCGCGGATGCACCAGCACGCGCACGCGTTCGCCTTCGTGCATGAAACGCAGTTCGTGTCCGCTTTCCGCATACAGATAGTGGATGACATCGTGCTCGCGCAGGTCGGCCGGCGTACGCGGTGCCGAGCGGCGCTCCAGATAAGTGGGCGCCGCGCAACACACCAGATCGAAGCGGAACAAGGGCTGCTCCTCGAATTGCCCGGAGATCGCCGAGGTGTCGGTGATCACCACGTCGTAGCCTTCCTCGGCCGGGTTCACCGGCTGATCGTTGAGGATCAGTTCGATGGTGAGATCGGGATGCCGCGCGAGAAACTCGGCGAGCGCCGGACGCATCTCGAGAATGCCGAACGCGGTCGGACTGCTGATGCGCAGCAGTCCGCGCAACTGCAGCGCGCCTTCGGCGAGGCTGGCTTCGAGTTCATCGAGTTCTTCGACGATGCCGGCCACGCGCTGCCGATACAAACCGCCCGGCTCGGTGAGCCGCACCCGCCGCGTGGTGCGCACCAGCAACGGCACGCCGAGCGCGGTTTCCAGCGCATTGATGCGCTTGGTGACCAGCGACTTCGGCAGCCCGAGCTGGCGCGCGGCTTCGGAAAAACTTTCGACATCGGCCACGCGCAGGAAAGTGCGGATGCTGGCGAGATGGTCCATGCCGGGCCTCGGATTGTTCCCTCGCAGGGAACGAGGAATTCGGTTCAATCGGGATTATCGCACGCGTCTTGCGTGGCTAGACTGCACGCCATCCGATCAATCACGAGGCTGCGACATGAGCATCACCGTTCGCCGGGCCGAGGAACGCGGGCCCACCCATATCGACTGGCTCGACAGCCGGCACACCTTTTCCTTCGGCCACTATTACGACCCCAAGCACATGGGTTTCGGCCCGCTGCGCGTGATCAACGAGGATCGCGTGGCGCCGGGCGGCGGCTTCGCCACCCATTCGCACGCCAATATGGAGATCGTCACCGTGGTGCTGGACGGCGCGCTGTCGCACAAGGACAGCCTGGGCACCGGCTCGACCATCCGCCCGGGCGACGTGCAGCGCATGAGCGCCGGCTCCGGCATCGAGCACAGCGAGTTCAACGCCTCGAAGCAACAACCGGTGCATTTCCTGCAGATCTGGCTGCAACCGGCCGAACTGCATGGCGCGCCCGATTACGCGCAGGCCGCCTTCGATGGCGATGCCCGCCGCGGCAAACTGCAGCTGTGGCTGTCGCCCGACGGCGCCGACGGCTCGCTGCGCTGGCGCCAGGATGCACAGTTGTTCGCGGTGCGGCTGGGCGCGGGCGAGCGCGTCGAACATCGCTTCAAGCCGGGTCGGCGCGGCTGGGTGCAGGTCGCCAGTGGCAAGATCACACTCGACGGCAACCCGCTGCAGGCCGGCGATGGTGCCGCGGTGGCCGCGCATGAAAACATCACGCTGGCCGGCAGCGGCAACGCGCCGGCCGAAGTGCTGCTGTTCGATCTGCCGTAATCGCGGCAGGCCCGCCCTCCTCGTTGCATTCCGCTTTTCACTCAGGACCGCCATGCTCGACGCAGCCGCACTCGATACCCTGTTCCGTACCGCGCGCACCTTCAGCGGCAGCCCCGACACCTGGCTGCCGACGCCGGTGAGCGAGGCCCAGCTGCGCCAGGTCTGGGATCTGGCGCGCATGGGACCCACCACTGCCAATTCGGGCCCGGCGCGCGTCGTGTTCGTCTGCACGCCCGAAGGCAAGGCCCGCCTGGCACCCGCGCTCGACGAAGGCAACCTGCGCAAATCGGTGGAGGCGCCGGCCACCGCCATCATCGGCATGGACCTGCAGTTCTACGACAAGCTCCCGTACCTGTTCCCGCACACCGATGCGAAAAGCTGGTTCGAGGGCAAGCCCGACCATATCCGCACCACCGCACTGCGCAACGCCAGCCTTCAGGGGGCCTACGTCATCCTGGCGGCGCGCGCGCTGGGCCTGGATTGCGGACCGATGTCGGGTTTCGACAATGCCAAGGTCGATGCCGAATTTTTCGCCGGCACCTCGATCCGCTCCAACTTCCTGGTCAACATCGGCTATGGAAACCGTGCCACGCTGCACCCGCGCAATCCGCGACTTTCGTTCGACGAAGCCTGCCGCATCGTCTGATCCGCCCGTCCACGCAAGGAGATCCTCATGATCAAGTCCCGCCTCGGCCTCGCCCTGCTCGCCGCCCTTTTCGCCGCTCCGACGTTCGCCGCGCCGGCGCAATACACGATCGACCCGAACCACTCGCAGTTGCACGTGCAGTGGACGCATTTCGGCCTGTCGAACATCCAGGCGCGCTTCAACAAGCTCGAAGGCTCGATCGTGTACGACGCCGAAAATCCCGCGGCTTCGTCGGTCGATGCCACGATCGCGATCGATTCGATTGATTCGGGCGTCGACGATCTCGACGCACACCTGCGCACCGACGAATTCTTCGACGCCGCGAAATTCCCGACGGCCACCTTCAAGAGCACCAAAGTCGCCGCCAGCGGCGACAAGAAGCTCAGCGTCACCGGCGACCTGACCGTGCACGGCGTCACCAAGCCGGTCACGCTCGATGTCACGATCAACCAGGTCGGCCCGCACGGCATGACCAAGAAGCCGGCCGCCGGTTTCGATGCGACGACCACGTTGAAGCGCTCCGATTTCGGCGTGTCGATGTACGTACCGAACGTGAGCGATGAGATCAAGGTCACGATCACGATCGAAGCGACGGGCAAGCCGGCCGAATGATCCGCACAGCCCTGCTGGCAGCGATCCTGCTGACGGTATCGGCGTCGGCCACGGCGTTGTCCGTGGTCGACTGCCAACTGGCCGCGCTGTATCTGGTGCGGCACGCGGAAAAGGCGACCGACTCGACCGACCCCGATGTGCCGCTGTCGGATGCCGGCAAGGTCACCGCCAATGCGTTGACCGCGTGGTTCGCCGAGCGCGAACTCGACGCCATCTACACCACGCATCTGCGGCGCACCCAGCAGACGGCGGCACCGCTGGCGGCGGCACGCGATCTCGATATCCGCGTGTTGCCCGCGTCCGACAGCGCGCGTCTGCTCGCCCGACTGAAAACCGCGCATTGCGGCGAGCGGGTGCTGGTAGTCGGCCACAGCAACACCGTGCCGGAAATCGCGGCGGCGTTCGGCGCCGAAGCGTTCGAAATCGGTGAAAGCGAATTCGGCTGGATCTACAGCAGGACCCTCGCCGATCCGACCTGGAAACGCGAGCGTTTCGTGTCCGCAGCCCCCTGAAAACCGGACGGCCGGGCCCTGCGCCCGGCCGCTTGCTAGAATGGCCGCCTCGAAACACCGCCGGCCAATCCGATGTCGCACGCCCCTGCGGGCCACCAGCCCGCCAACGCCCAGACCCGCTACGAAGTCTCGCGCGCCGACCTGCCGCTGTCGTGCCCGATGCCGTCGATGGCGCTGTGGAATTCGCACCCGAAGGTCTATCTGCCGATCGAGGCCGAAGGCGAATCCAAGTGCCCGTACTGCGGCGCGCAGTACGTGTTGAAAGACTGATTCCGCCGCGCGCGTGGCGCACGCGCCCACCGTGATGCAACTGCTGCCGGCGCTCGAAGCCGGCGGCGTGGAACGCTCGACGCTGGAGATCGGCGCCGCCCTGGTGGCCGCCGGCGCGCGCTCGATCGTGGTGTCGGCCGGCGGCCGGCTGGTCGCGCCGCTCGAACGCGACGGCAGCGAGCATGTGACGCTCGACCTCGGCCGCAAATCGCTGCGCACCTTGCGGCACGTGACTTCGTTGCGGCGGCTGATCGAACGCGAACGTCCCGACATCGTGCATGCACGTTCGCGGCTACCGGCCTGGATCGCGCACTTCGCGCTGCGCGGCTTGCGCGGCAAGCGGCCGGCGCTGGTGACGAGCGTGCACGGTTTGAATTCTCCCGGCCGCTACAGCGCGATTCTGACCCGCGGCGAACGCGTGATCTGCGTGTCGGAAACGGTGCGGCGTTATGTGCTCGAACATTACCCCGACGTGGACGCGGCGAACCTGCGCGTGATTCCGCGCGGCATCGATCCGTCGGCGTTTCCGTTCGGGCATGCACCGAATGCCGACTGGCACGCACGCTTCGAGACCGAGTTTCCAATGCTGGGTGGCGGCAAACTGCTGGTGCTGCCCGGGCGCGGCACGCGGCTGAAGGGCCATGCGCATGCGATCCGCTTGCTTGCCGCGCTGCGATCGCGCGGCGTCGATGCGCGGTTGCTGCTGCTCGGTGCCGACGAAACAGGCCGCGACAGCTATCTGCGCGAACTCGAGCAACTGGCAACGACGTTGCGCGTTCGCGATGCGCTCGCGATTTCCCCATCGCGCGCCGATGTGCGCGATGTGCTGGCGATCGCCGATCTCGTGCTGCAGTTGTCGACCAAACCCGAAGCCTTCGGCCGCACGGTGGCGGAGGCCCTGAGCCTGGGGCGACCGGTGCTCGGCTTCGCTCACGGCGGTGTGGGGGAAATCCTGGCGCACCACTTCCCCGCCGGCGCGAGCCCGCTCGACGACATGAAGGCGCTCGCCGCGCGCGCCGTCGAACTGCTCGCCGCGCCGCCGCACGCAACGCCTTACTCCGGCCCGACACTCGCCGACATGCAGCGCGCCACACTCGCCGTCTATGCCGAGCTGGTTCATGACTGACGCGCCGCACCGCGATCCGCGCGCGTGGTTGCTGATCGCCATTCCCTTGCTGTTGCCGTTCGGCAGCGCCTCGGAACTGCCGATCCTGATCGCCGCTTCGTGGGCGATGGTTCTGATGGTGCGCGGGCGCATCGATTGGCGTGCGCCGGCGACGCGTCTGGCCTTGGCGTTGTTCGCAGCGTATTGGCTACCGGAACTGCTGTCCGCGCCGGACTCGTTCGCGCCGCGCAAAAGCTGGATCGAAGTGGCGGCGGATCTGCGCTTCGGTTTGCTGATGCTGTTCGCGACGCTCGCGTTGCGCGAGCTGTCGCGCGTCCGTTTCGTGTTCGCCGGCATCGGCGTCCTGCTTGCCGCGTGGTGCATCGATGCACTGCTGCAGGCCGCAACCGGCTACAGTCTCGGCGGTGCGGCACGGGCCGATCGGCTCAGCGGCATTTTCGGCGACGGCAATCTGAAACTCGGCGGCGTGATCGCCGCGCTGTCGCCGTTCGCGCTGTTGCCGGCGTGGCGCCGATACGGCCTGCGTGGGGCACTGGTGGCGCTGGTGCCGATACTTGCCGTGATCCTGCTCGCCGGCGCGCGGGCGTCGTGGGTGGCGTTGGCGGTCGTGTTGGTCGCAATTTCATGGCGGCAGTTGGGACTGGGTCGCGGCAGCTTTGCGCTAGCGGGTTTGCTCGTCGTCTCGCTGGTCGCGGCCGTCGCCGCGCATCAGATGTCGCCGCGCTTCGCCGAGCGCATCGATCGAACTTCGGAAGCGCTGCGTGGCGATACCGCCGCGCTCGACTACGCGCTCGCCGGCCGTCTGCCGATCTGGCGAACCGCACTCGCCACCGGCGCAGCGCATCCGATCAATGGCGCAGGCGTGCGCGCATTTCGCTACGCCTATCCCGATTACGCCGCCGCCGATGACAAATGGGTCGATCGCGCACACGGCACCGGGGCCTTGCATGCGCATCAGTTGTTGCTCGAACTGTGGAGCGAAACCGGCAGCCTCGGTTTGCTGTGCTGGCTGCTCGGTGCGGCGATCGCGTTGCGCGCCTGGCGCGCCGCGTCGCCTGCCGCGCGCGATCGCGCCGCGGCGCCGGCGTATGCGCTGGTCGCGATGCTGTTCCCGATCAATACGCACTACGCGGTGTACTCGAATTTCTGGTCGGTGCTGCTGTTCGCGATGCTCGCGCTCTGGGTAGGTTCGTTGCATGCGCGCGAGGAAACCCGATGAGCCGCGCGCCGATCTCCGCTGTCGTCACCACGCTCAACAACGCGGCCACACTCGAAGCCTGCCTCGCCAGCATCGCCTGGTGCGACGAAATCGTACTGCTCGATTCAGGCAGCGACGATGGCACGCTCGAAATCGCCGCGCGCCATGGCGCCCGCGTTTCGATCGAACCGTTCAAGGGCTACAGCGCGCAGAAGCAATCGGCGATCGACAAGGCCGCGCACGATTGGGTCTTGCTGCTCGATGCCGACGAACATCTCACAGCCGCCGGCCGTGCCACGATCGAACGCGAACTCGCCGCGCCGCGTGCCGACGGCTATCGCCTGCCGCGCCAGGAATGGCTGTTCTGGCAATGGCCGCACGCCGGAACGCGGCCGAACTGGCAGTTGCGATTGTTCCGCCGCAGCCGCGGCCGCATGAACGATGTGCCGGTGCACGCCGCGCCGGCAGTCGACGGTGCGCGCCTCGATCTCGATGCGCCATTCCGCCACTACGGTGAACCCGACCTCGCCACGCGTGTTGAAAAGGTCAATCGCTATTCAACCGGCCTGCTGGCGTCGAAACGCGACAAGCCGGTGCGCGCGATGGCGCTGCGGCTGCTGTTCTATCCGCCCTTCGCTTTCCTCAAGCTGTATCTTGGCAAGCGTTATTTCCTCAACGGCTGGGCCGGCTATTTCGCTGCCCGCACGCAGGCCTTCTACGCCTTCCTGAAATACGCCAAGCGGCTCGAACGCGAGCGCGTCCGCGACAAAAGCCCGCCGCCGTAGCAATTCTGCAACCTCCCGCGCCTAGCTTGGCGCGACATGAAGCTGTTGATGCTGTCGGATGTGTATTTCCCCCGTGTGAACGGCGTGTCGTCGTCGATCCGCACCTTCGCGCGCGAGCTCGAACGCCTCGGCCACCAGATCACCATCGTCGCGCCGGCCTACGGCACCAACGACGATCAGGGCGAATTCGATCTGCGGCGATTGCCGTCGCGCGTGATTTTCTTCGACCCGGAAGACCGGCTGATCAAGGCCGGCGCATTGCGCACCGCCGAGCGCGAACTGGCCGCGGAGCCTTGGGACCTGATCCACGTCCACACTCCGTTCCGAGCGCATCGATTGGGCGTGCGATTGGCGCGCAGACTCGGCATTCCGCTGGTCGAGACCTATCACACGTTCTTCGAGGAATATGCGGCCAATTATCTGCCGTGGCTGCCGTCGCCGATGTTGCGCGCGCTGGCCCGCGGTTTCTCGCGCCGGCTATGCCATGAAGCCGATCATCTGATCGTGCCGTCGCAGCAGATGGCCGATGTGCTCGCGCGCTACGGCATCACCACACCGAGCACGATCCTGCCGACCGGTATCGATCTTGGCGAATTCAGCGGTGGCAACGGCGCGGCCTTCCGCGCCGCGCACGGCATCGCGCCCGAGCGCCCGACGCTGGTGACAGTGAGCCGCATCGCGCTGGAGAAGAACATCGATTTCCTGCTCGATGTCGCCAACCGGCTGATCGACGAATTCCCGACCCTGCTTTTCATCATCGCCGGCGAAGGCCCGGACTCGGCGCGACTCAAACGCCGCACGCAATCGCTCGGCCTTGCGGACAACGTTTTGTTCGTCGGCAATCTCGACCGCAAAACGCAGCTTCTCGATTGCTACCGCGCCGGCGATGTCTTCGTTTTCGCTTCGCCTACCGAAACGCAGGGCCTGGTATTGATCGAGGCGATGGCGCTCGGCGTACCGATCGTTTCGACCGCGGTGATGGGCACGGCCACCGTGTTGCGCGATGCGCGCAGCGCGCGTGTCAGCGGCGGGCAGGTCGAGGAGTTCGCCGGCCACGTCGCCGGCTTGTTGCGCGACCCGGCCGCGCGGGCCGCGCTGTCCGCCGCCGGCCCGCAGGATGCGCGCGCCTGGAGCGCGCCGCAGCTGATGCAACAGGTCGAAGCGTTGTACCGATCGCTGATCGCGCAGCGCGTTCCCGTGCCCGGCTAGCTACGGCCGCCAGCGATAACCGGCGCCGTGCACGGTGTCGATTTCGTCGAAGGCCGGATCGATCGCGATGAATTTCTTGCGCATGCGTTTGATGTGCGAAGTGACCGTGGCATCGTCGACTACGATCTGCGCTTCGCGCATCAGCTGCTCGCGCGACTTCACGTGTCCGGGATGTCGCGCCAGCGCATGCACCATCCAGAATTCGGTGACGGTGAGCGGCACTTCCTCGCCGTTCCAGCTCACCCGCATGCGTTCGACTTCCAGCCGCAGCCCGCGCAGGGTCAGCACGGTGTCGCGCGCCTGCGGCGCGCGCAGCGCGTCCATGCGGCGGAACAGCGCCTGCACGCGCGCGGTGAGTTGCGGCAGCGAAATGTCCTTGGTGAGGTAATCGTCGGCACCGAGCCGCAGGCCGGAGATGATGTCGAGATCCGAATCGCGTGCCGTCAGGAAAAGGATCGGCAAGGTCGGGGCGCGCGAGCGCAGTTCGCGGCACAGCTCGAATCCGCCTTCGGGTTCGTCGCCCAGGCCGACGTCGATGATGACCAGATCCGGCAGCTTCAACGCGAACGCGATCTGCGCTTCGGGCCGCGATGCGAACGCCGCCACCTGCCAGCCGTAGCGCTGCAGCGCGTCGACATAGTTGGCGCGGATCGCGGGTTCGTCTTCGACGATGGCGATGGTTCGACTCATGACGGCCTCGGCTGCGTGGTTACGGGTGCGGGATGCGTGGGACGCAGCATAACGGCAGGCCACGCCGCCACGAAGCGCCGCCCGGATTTCGCCAGAACCTGTCGCCGACGCGACCGCGCAACGCCGCAGCGGCTGCCCGCGCACCGGCTTGAATGGCACCACGCGCGAATGGTTCGCGCCGAGGTCCCGTCATGCAAACGCCGCGCGTCACCCGCAAGCCCCGTTGTCTACCGTCGCTCAGGCTGGTGCGCCAGCGCCGCCTGGGCATCGCCTTCCTGTTGATGTCGCTGGCGGCGCGCGTCGGCGCGCAGACGCCCGAGCCCGAAGGCCTGCAGTTCGAGGCCGCCGACGGCAGCTGGACCACGTCGGCCGCGCTCGACACCGACGTGCACTTCCGCATCCAGGGCCTGATGGCGGAGGTCACCGTCGAACAGACCTATCGCAACGCGAGCGGCAGTTGGCTCGAAGGCCGCTATCTGCTGCCGCTGCCCGAGAACGCCGCGGTGCATGCATTGAACCTGCAGATCGGCGAGCGCGTGGTGGTGGGCGAAGTGCGCGAAAAGGCCGAAGCACTGGCGATGTACGAAAGTGCCGCGGCCGAAGGTCAGAAGGCCGCACTGGTCGAACAGAATCGGCCGAATCTCTTCCGCACCGCGGTCGCCAACATCGGGCCGGGCGAAACCGTGCAGGTGCGCATCGGTTACTGGCAGCGCGTCGAGTATCGCGACGGCGCATTCTCGTTGAGCCTGCCGCTGACGCTGACGCCGCGCTACGAAACGTCGACACCGCTGCTGGTCTCGAACGGCGATGGCGCAGCCAAATCGGTCGTGCCTGTGACGCCGCTGATCGGCGCAACGCATCTGCCGGCCGCTGCCGCGGCAAGTTCATCGGGCAACGCGTTCGAACCCACGGTCAGCCTGCGCGCCGACCTCACCGCCGGTGTCGTGCTGTCGGCGATCGACAGCCCGACGCATTCGATCGACGTGAAACGCGAAGGCGAGCGTGCCGTCATCACGCTCACCGACAGCGTCGTGCCCGCCGATCGCGATTTCGAATTGCGCTGGACGCCGGCACCGAACGCCTCGCCGCAGAGCGCGCTGTTCGTCGAGAAACGCGACGATGCCGACTACGCCTTCGCGATGCTGCTGCCGCCGACGCAGAAAGTCGATGCGCTACCGCGCGAGCTGTTGCTGGTGATCGACACCTCCGGCTCGATGGCGGGACTGCCGCTGGAACAGGCGCAGGCGGCCCTGGTCGAGGCGCTGGCGCGGCTGCGCAGCGGCGATCGCTTCAATCTGATCCAGTTCAATTCCGTCACCGAGCGCTTGTTCGAACAGGCCGTGCCGGCCGACGAGCAGCATCTGCGCGTGGCGAGCGACTGGATCGGCGCGCTGATCGCCACCGGCGGCACCGAAATGGCGCCGGCACTCGACCTGGCATTCGCCGGCGAGGCGCCGGCCGGCTACGTGCGGCAGGTGGTTTTCATCACCGACGCGGCCGTCGGCAACGAAGCCGAATTGCTCGGCAAGATCGAACGCGATCTGAAACGCGCACGCCTGTTTCCGGTCGGTATCGGCAGCGCGCCGAACGGCTGGTTCCTCAGCAAGGCGGCCGAAGTGGGCCGCGGCAGCGATCTGTTGATCCGCGCGCCGGAAGACGTGGTGGCGCAGATGGACCTGCTGTTCGGCAAGCTCGATCGTCCGGCGCTCAGCGATATCGACCTGCAATGGCCGGCCGGTGCGGAAGTCTATCCGTCGCGCCTGCCCGATCTGTATCACGGCGAACCGCTGCTGGCCGTGGCGAAACTCGCGCAACCGGGCGGCACGCTGAAAGCGAAGGGCTGGAGCGCGCAGGGCGAGTGGCAGGATGCGCTCAATCTGCAGCGTGGCTACGAGATCGACGGCGTCGCGCGCCTGTGGGGCCGCAGCAAGATCGATGCGCTCGAAGACGAACTGCGCCAGGGCGCGGCGGAAGAAACGGTGCGGCCTGAAATCGTCGCACTGGCGATCGAGCATCACCTGGTGAGCCGTTTCACCAGCCTGGTCGCGATCGAACACAAGCCGTCGCGTCCGGAAGATGCCGAATTGGCCTCTTTGAAGTTCGATAACGCGGCGCCGGACAACAGCCTCGCCTTTGCGCAGGGCGGCACCGATGCGCGCAGCAAGTTCGCCTTCGCCATCGCGTTCGCCTTGCTCGCGCTCGCGATGTTCCAGCGGCGCAGTTCTAGCGCTGGCTGACGTAGGGAATCGGGAATGGGGAATCGGGAGAAGAGCACGCACGCTTCCGCTTTTCTTCCGCTTTTCTCCCGCTCCTGCTCCCGATTCCCGATTCCCGATTCCCGCAACGACACCCCTATCCCGACCGAGGAAAGAACCATGGACCTGTGCCTGCCCGCCGATTTCTTCATCGTCGACGATCTGCGTCGTCACGACGACATCGATCCGACCCTGGGCGCCGACGCGCATGTGTATCTCGAACGTCCCGCCTTCGTCACCGGCCTGCGCGACTGGCGTCGCGCGCCTGAAACCTCGCGCCGTCACCCTGTGCAGGCGGCCGATGCGGACTGGCATCCGCTCTGAGCATGAACGCGACGGTTTCCGTGCCAGGGAAGAGTTTGCGGGGCAAGGATGCCCCAACCCTGCGTCGCAAGATGCTGGCGGCCGTGCTCGCAACCGCGGCCGCGACATTGGCGGTCGATGCCGGCTGGCTGCATGCGAAAGCCTGGCTTGCGCAGCAATTGTTGTCGCAGGCCTGGGATGCCGCGCAGCGCTCGCAGCAAGCGCACAAACCGTGGCCTTGGGCCGACACGCATCCGGTGGCACGCTTGCAGGTGGCGGCGCTCGGTATCGATCAGATCGTGCTGGCCGGCGACTCGGGACGCACGCTCGCGTTCGGGCCCGGTTGGGCCGAGTCGAGCGCGACGCCGGGCAGCAACGGCACGCCCGTCATCAGCGGCCATCGCGATACGCATTTCGCATTCCTGCGCGAGCTTGCGGCCGGCGACGAAATCACATTGCAGGGCGTGCAGGGCGAGGCGCGCTACCGCGTCGCTTCCACGCGCATCGCCGATACCGACAACGAAACACTCGATGTCGGCAACGATGACGCACTGCTGCTGGTGACGTGCTGGCCGTTCGATGCGTTGCTGCCCGGCGGTCCGCTGCGTTACGTGGTGCGCGCCGAGCGCATCGCCGGTTGAGGCAAACTCAGTGCAGCGGTTTGTCCGCCACCACGATGCCGTCGACATCCGCGTAGAGCCATTGTCCGGGCGAGATTTCGACGCCACCCAGCATCACGATCGTATCGCGCTCGCCGACATCGAGCTTCTCGGTCTTGCGCGGACAGGTGCCGAGCGCACGCACGCCCAGATCGAGTTTCGCGATGGCTTCGCTGTCGCGGATCGCACCGAACACGACGATGCCGCTCCAGCCGTTGGCGACGGCCAGCGCGGCGAGATTGTCGCCGAGCATCGAGCGCCGCATCGAGCCGCCGCCTTCGACCACGAGCACACGGCCGCGGCCCGGCTCCTGCAACGCTTCGCGCACGCGCGAGTTGTCTTCGAATGCCCGCACCGTGGAGACCTCGCCGGCAAACCGGCGGCGGCCGCCGTAGTCGACGAAAGCCTGTTCGATCACGCGTACGAAATAACCGTGCGCATCGCAAAGATCGGCGGTGGCGAATGGCTGCGTCATGTTTTCAGCGCTTGGCGGCGGCCACCGCTTCGCGCATGGCGCGAATGGTGGCGGCGTAGTCTTTCGAGTTGAAGATGGCCGAACCGGCGACGAAGGTATCGGCGCCGGCGCGCGCGATTTCGCCGATGTTGTCGGCCTTCACGCCGCCATCGATTTCGAGCCGGATCGGCTTGCCGATCGCATCGATGCGATCGCGCACGCGCTTGAGCTTGTCGAGCGCGGACGGAATGAAAGCCTGCCCGCCAAAACCCGGATTGACCGACATCAGCAGCACCAGATCGAGTTCCGGCAGCACGTAGTCGAGCACTTCCAGCGGCGTCGCCGGATTGAGCACGAGGCCGGCCTGGCAGCCGAGCGACTTGATCAGCTGCACGGTGCGATGCACGTGCTCGCTGGCCTCCGGATGGAAGCTGATCACGCTGGCGCCGGCCTGCGCGAAATCGGCAACGATGCGGTCGACCGGCTTCACCATCAGGTGCACATCGATCGGTGCGGTGACGCCGTGTTTGCGCAGCGCTTCGCACACCAGCGGGCCGATCGTGAGATTCGGCACGTAATGATTGTCCATCACGTCGAAGTGCACCCAGTCGGCGCCGGCGGCCAGCACCGCGTCCACTTCGTCGCCCAGGCGCGCGAAATTCGCGGAGAGGATGGACGGGGCGATGAGGCACGAAGACATGGGATTTTCCGGGGCCGCGCTCGGGCGCAGCGCAGTCTAACAAGCCGACGCGAAAGCCGCCGGAAGACTTCCGCAAAAATTTAGCAGGCAGCATGCCAACGCAGGCCGGCCGCTGAAAGAATTTCAGCGAAAACCGGCCGTTTTGTTGGGCTTCACTCAAACGCCGCCGTTGTGTGGCTAGCTTCGCCGCTGGGGAATCTGCACTGCCTTTATAAGGAAATTGACCATGCGCAAGATCATCACCCAATCCATCGTCGCCGCCCTGCTCGCCGTGGGCACCGCACCGGTCGTGGCCCAGTCCTGGACGGGCGGCTATGTCGGCGCGCACATCGGCACCCAGGCCGATCCGGACGACGACAACGACAGCATTCTTTTCGACAACGACCTGGACGGCAACTTCGACGACACCGTCAACACCTCGGCCGGCGCCGACGCCTTCTCGCCGGGCTTCTGCGACGGCGTCGCGCAAACGAACTCGCCGTCGGGCGAATGCGCCGACAATACCGGCGGCGCCGATTTCGGCATTCGCGGCGGCTACGACTGGGACATGGACGGCTTCGTCTGGGGCCTGCTCGCCGAGTATTCGATGAACGACGCGCGCGACGCCGTCACTGCCTTCAGCACCACGCCGGCGCGCTACACGATGCTGCGCAAGGTCGACGATGTGCTGGCGGTGCGCGCACGTGCCGGTATCGCGCTGGGCGACAGCGAGGACGGTCTGCTGTACGTCACCGGCGGCTACGCGCGCGCCAACATCGAAAACTATTTCGACACCAGCAACACGGTGAACACTTTCGCCAATTCGGGCGACAGCGATGCCGACGGTTATCAGATCGGTGCCGGCTACGAACACCGCCTGGGCGATAACTTCACCGTCGGCGTGGAGTATCTGTTCACCAGCCTCGACGACGACGAAGCGCGCGTCAATGTCACCGGTCCGGCGCCGGCCACCAACCCGTTCCTGATCGCCAACGCGAACGGCACCGACTTCCGCCGCAGCGACGACGAGTTCGATCTGAGCAGCCTGCGCCTGACGGCGGCGTTCCGGTTCTGATCGACTCGCACTGATCGGCTCGCACTGATCGATTTGTTCTGATCGATCGCGCAACGGTCCGCCGCTCGCAAGGGCGGCGGACCTTTTCTCAGCGCGTGCGGCGCAGTTGCCGGATGCGGTCGTAGGCCGCGTTGATCGAACGCGCGCGTTCTTCGGCCAGCGCGCGGATTTCGTCGGCCGCGCCGGCGACGCGATCCGGATGATATTTGCCCATCAGCTGGCGATAGGTCTTGTCGATGTGCGCATCGCTGGCGTCGGGCGACACGCCGAGCGTGGCATAGGCCTGGTCGACCGGCGGCGGCGTTTCGCGGCGCGGCGCGGACAACCAGCCGGCATCGAAGGCGTGGCCGAGCAGCGCGCCGATGATGAGTCCGAGCGGGCTGCGCAGCAGCGCGAAGCCGATGACGGCGCCGATCAGTTTTCCGTAGTAGCGCATGGGCTTAGCGAGTGCCTTCGGCGGAATCGGCCGCCGGCCAGCGCTGGCTCGCGTACCACGCGGCCAGCGCCTCGACATCCTTGCGGCTGAGCGTGCCGGCCACCGTCGTCATCACATCGCCCTCGCGCCGGCCCTCCCGGTATTGGGTCAGCGCCCACACCAGATAGGGTTCGATCTGTCCGCCGATATGCGGGGCGGCCGGCGTGCGGCTGCGCCCGTCTTCGCCGTGGCAGGCGCTGCACAGGCCGAGCTTGGCCGGGCGCGCCGGCGCCTGGGCGGCAGCGGCGAAGGGAAGCAATAACAGAAGCGAAAGAAGACGCATGCGACGAGTCTAACGCAGCCGGGTTCGGCGTCCGCGTCCGCTAAACTACGCCGGTCCCAACCAGCCTTTCTCCGCGTGCCGACCAGCCTGCACACCTCGAATCTTCCCGGCCTGCCCCTGCTGCACCGGGGCAAGGTGCGCGACGTCTATGCGCTGCCGGAAAACCGTTTGCTGATCGTGGCCACCGACCGCCTTTCGGCGTTCGATGTGGTGCTGCCCGATCCGATTCCCGGCAAGGGCGAAATCCTTACCCGCCTCTCGAATTTCTGGTTCGCGCAGACCGCGCACCTGATGCCGAACCATCTCACCGGCATCCCGGTGGCAGCCATGCTGCCCGACGGCGTCGACGTGCCGCTTTATTCCAGCCGCACCGTCGTCGCAAAACGCCTGCGCGCGCTGCCGGTGGAAGCGATCGCGCGCGGCTACCTGATCGGCTCGGGCTGGAAGGATTACCAGGCCACCGGCCGCGTCTGCGGCATCGCGCTGCCGGCCGGCCTGCGCCAGGCGGAGCGGCTGCCGGAACCGATTTTCACGCCGTCGACCAAGGCCGATGCCGGCAGTCACGACGAGAACGTCAGCTTCGATGCGGTGGTCGCGAAAATCGGCGGCAACCTGGCCGAACAGGTGCGCGCCAGTACCCTGGCGATCTATCGCTTCGCCGCCGAATTCGCCGCCGCGCGCGGCATCCTCATCGCCGACACCAAGCTCGAATTCGGCCTCGACGAGAACGATCGTCTGGTGGTGATGGACGAAATGCTCACCCCCGATTCCTCGCGCTTCTGGCCGGCCGACGACTATCGCGTCGGCATCAGCCCGCCGAGCTACGACAAACAGTTCGTGCGCGACTATCTGGAAACGCTGGACTGGAACAAGACCGCGCCCGGGCCGGTGCTGCCGACCGCCGTGATCGACGTCACCGCCGCAAAGTATGCCGAAGCGCTCAGACGCCTGGCCGATATCGTGATCGACTGACCGACCTGACCCGATTGCCTGTCTGGGAGAACACGCATGGCCGTCACACCCGAAACCTATGTCGATCCGCGCCGCCCGGTCGACCGGCTGCTCGGTAATTACAGCGAAGACCATCGCAACGAAACCAACCAGGTGATCCACTGGATCTGCGTGCCTTTCATCGTGTGGACGGTGATCGCGGCGCTGTGGACGATTCCGGTGCCGGGCAGCCTGTTCCGGCCGGGACTGTGGGCCGGCGTCGCCGGCGTCGCGGCGGTGGCGTACTACTTCAAGCTATCGCGTCCGCTCGGCATCGCGATGCTGGTGGCGTTCGCCGCGATGATGCTGGCGACGCATCTGCTGTTCGTGCGGATCGGCGCGCTGAATCTGTTGTGGACCGCGATCGCGGTGTTCGTGATCGCCTGGATCGCGCAATTCATCGGCCACAAGTTCGAAGGCCGGCGGCCGTCGTTCCTGACCGACCTGGTGTATCTGCTGGTCGGCCCGCTGTGGCTGATGAGCAAGCTGTTCCGCCGGTTCGGACTGCGCTGGTGACGGCAGAGCGCAGCGCTGCAGCGAACTACGACGATTTCGCGCTGACACCCGGCACGCGCGACATCCGCTGGCGGATGCGGCTGGCCGAACCGCCGAGCCGCGTCTACGGTTTCCTCGCCACCGATGCCGGCCGCGTGCGCTGGTGGTGCGATCGCAGCGAAGAGCGCGATGGTCTCGTGCACCTGCAGTTCCTCGGCGAACAGGACCTGATCGTGCCCGTGCTGCGCGCGCAGGCGCCGATGCACTATTCGCTGCGCTATCTCGACGGCAGCGAACTGCATTTCGATCTGCGCGCCACCGACAACGGCGGCACCGATTTCGATTTCACCGCCCGCGGCCTCACCGCCGAACGCTGGCGCGATCACCACGCCTCGTGGCTCGGCGCGTTGCTGCGGCTGAAGGCGATCTGCGATCACGGCGTGGATCTGCGCAATCACGATCCGGATCTGCGTTTCGATGCGGGCTACGTCGACGCCTGATACGCCCGATGCCGCTGCGTCATTTCCTGTTGCTGCTGCTGATCTGCCTGGCGTGGGGCGGCAATTTCCTCACGTCCGCATTGGCGCTGCGTGAGTTGCCGCCCTTCCTTTTCACGGCACTGCGTTTGGTGCTGGTCGCGGTTTGCCTGGCGCCTTTCCTGCAAAAACCCGGGTCCGGACAATGGCCGCGGTTGATCGCGGTGGCGCTATGCAACGGCGCACTGCATTTCGGCCTGAGTTTCTGGGCGCTGAAACTGGCCGGCAACCTCGCCTCGCCCGCCATCCTGATGCAGAGCTACATCCCGATGGCGACCGTGCTCGCCGTGCTCTTTCTCGGCGAACGCATCGGCTGGAAAACCTCCGCCGGCATCGTGCTGAGCTTCGCCGGCGTGCTGGTGCTGGGCTTCGATCCGATCGTGCTGCAGGCGCCGCAGTCGATGTGGCTGATGCTGGCGGCCGCCGCCTTCATCGCGGTGGGCACGGTGCTGATGCGCGGCCTCACCGGCTTCACCGCGATGTCGCAACAAGGCTGGAGCGCCCTGATCGGCATTGCGCCCTTGCTGCTGCTCAGCGCGTGGCTGGAATCGTCGCACTGGGCCACGCTGCAGCACGCCAGCTGGGTCGCGTGGAGCGGCGTGATCTATTCCGCGCTGTTCGCTTCGGTGCTCGGGCACGGCTTGTTCTACTGGCTCATACAACGCCATCCGGTATCGCGATTGATGCCGTATCTGCTGCTCGCGCCGGTGTTCGCGATCGGCCTGGGCGTGCTGTTCCATGGCGACACGCTCGGGGCGCGATTGCTGATCGGGGGCGCGATGGTGCTCGGCGGCGTACTCGTCATCGCACTGCGCGCCAACACCAAATCGCGGCCGGTGCCCGAGCCGTCGGACGCCTGAGTCAGGCCGCGCGCGTCATCACTTCGATGACGTGGCCGTCGGCATCGCGCAGCACCGCGCCGAAATAATCCGCACCGAATTCGGGACGGGCCGCAGGTTCGCGAATCGTTTCTGCGCCGAGTGCCAGCGCCGCAGCGTTGGCGCTGTGCACATCGGCGCGGCTGGCGGCACGGAACGCGACGTGGATGCGCGCGCCGGGCGCATGGTCGGTCGGCGTCAGCGGATAGAGGAAGAAGACCCAGTCCGTGGCCGTGCCGAACGCGGCTTCATTGTCGTCGCAGCGCTGCAGCACGTAGCCGAACGGGGCGAGGACGGCGGTGTAGAAGTCGACGGCGCGATCGAGATCGTGGGTGCCGAGCGAGACGTGGTCGAGCATGTCGGTTTTCCTGTTGCGGTGTCGGGATTTGCAGAATTAATCGGACGACGCCGACGGCAACCATTCGGCGACTTGCGCTTGCGTGAGGTTGCGGCCGGTGAGCACGGTCGCCACGCGCTGCCCGGCAAACCGGATGCGCTGCTCGGAGATTGCCGCCAGGCCGGCGACGGCGGACGGCTCGGCGATATGCCCCGTGCGGCGATGAAGTTCACGCATCGCCGCGAGCAGGGCCGCATCGTCGACCAGCACCACTGCATCGACGAGCGGCCGCAGATCGTCGACCGCGGCAGGCACGGGCACACGCACGGCGATGCCGTCGGCGATGGTGTCGGCGCGATACGCGCGACCGGTGATCGTCTGCCCGGACTGCAGGCTGTCGGCCATCACGGGCGCGCCGCTCGCGCACACACCGATCATCCGCGTCGCCGGCGCATGCGCCTTCACCCAGCGCGCGACGCCGGCGAGCAAGGCGCCGTTGCCGAGCGGCAACACGATCGCATCGAAAGCGACATTCGACGCGAGCAATTCGACACCGATCCCGGCGGCGCCCTCCGCGATCGCAGGCTCCGCGCCGTCTTCGACGTAACGCAATGCATGCGCAGTGGCGTGGTGCCGGGCCGCCGCTTTCGCCGCGTCGAAATCGTGCCCGGCAGCGATGATCTTTGCGCCGAGTCGGCGTATGCCGTCGACCTTCGCTGCGTTCGCGCTGAGCGATACGAACACGGTGAGCGCGATCCCATGCCGCGCGCACGCATGCGCCATGCCCAATCCGAAATTGCCGGCGCTGGCGCAAACCATCGGCGCGCGATCGCCTGCCGCGACACGGCTGACCACGAAAGCATGCGCGCCGCGGCCTTTGAAGCAACCGATCGGATTGTCGGTTTCATCCTTCAGCCACAAGGTGCAACCGAGCCAATCGGACAAGGCCTCGCTCGGCGACTGCGGCGTATCGACGAACCCGGGATCGGCGCCGGCGCGCGCCGCGGCGATGCGTTCGAGCGAAAGCCGGTGCGGCGCGGTGGACAGCGGTGCAGGATCGGGGCGCATGTAGAATTCACGGCGTCGCGGAACAGGCGCAAAGCTTAGGCGCCGCACCGCGCAGTCCGGCCGCAAAAACCGCATCCCGCCTGCGGCCTGGCCGCAATTTCCGGGACCCCGATGCCGAAACCCGACGCCTCCGCCCTCGACGCCTTCGACCTGCGCATCCTGGCGCTTTACCAACCCGACACGCGCATCACTGCCGAAGCGATCGGCGCACAGATCGGCCTTTCCGCCGCGGCCGTGCAGCGCCGCTTGAAACGCTTGCGCGAAACCGGCGCGATCGAAGCCGAAGTCGCGCTGCTGTCGCGCGCCGCGGTCGGCGTGCCGCTGACTTGCATCGTGACCGTGGATATCGATCGCGAGGGCGCGGCGGAGCTGGCGCGCTTCAAATCGCGGATGCAGGCGCTGGCCTGCGTGCAGCAGTGTTACTACGTGACCGGCAGTGCGGATTTCGTACTGGTGGTGCTGGTCGAGGATATGTCGGCGTATGAAGCTTTCACTCGCGAGCATTTGCTGGTGGATGCGAATGTGCGGAGTTTTACGACGTTTGTGGTGATGGAGAGGGTGAAGGTTGGGGTTTCAGTGGGGGTGGGTGGCGTTGTGGGCTGATTGTTTGTTCGCTGTCGTGGGCGTTGCGGTTTTTTTGAGGCTCGGTACCGGTCGCTTCATTGCTGGCTTTTTTGCGATGCATTGCACTCCTCCCTTCCCTTCAAGGGGAGGGCTGGGTGAGGATGGTGTTGATCTTTGCGATCCCGCCTCAAACTTCGTCATTCCCGCGCAGGCGGGAATCCAGTGACTTTGAAGCGGTCCGCTTCCCTCGCGATTGAAGTTGCGACTTCGCCGGTTTCGTCCCCCTCGGCGGGGGACGAGTCACTTTCTTTGCTTGTGCAAAGAAAGTAACAAAGAAACACAC
>CBFHAI010000023.1:0-69108 GCA_965653565.1 uncultured Chiayiivirga sp.
CACCCGCTGCATTGCTGGTCCCGCTCGCCGCTGTGACCACGCTCCTGCTGGCGGCGTACACCCTGCTGATTGCACGCGCCCTCACCTTCGACGAGCCGGTGACGTGCGCGTGCTTCGGGCGTGGCGGGGGGGCGCGGGTTCACCGCTCTCCATCCCCGCGGCCCGCGCCCGAGGGCGCGCCCGCGCGGAATCAGCGCCGGCGCAGCGCGCCGATGGCCACCAGCGCGAACAGGCCGAACAACAGCAACAGGCCCGACGGCGACATCGAAGGAATGATGATCGCGCCGGTGATCGGCGGCGGACCGATCACGAAGCCGTAGTTCACCGTGCCGGTGAAGCCGTTGGCATCGGTGGCCGTCACGGTGACGTTGAAGGTGCCCGGTTGCAGCGGCGTGCCCGAGATCAGGCCGCCGGCCGACAAGGTGACGCCGGTCGGGAACGCACCCGCGGTGAGCTCGAACGTGTAAGGCCCGACGCCGCCGGCCGCCGTCAATTGCTGCGAGAACGGCAGGCCGATCTGCATCGGCGGCAACGTCGCCGGCGACACCACGATCACCGGCGCATTCACCACCAGCGTGTAGGGCGCGGTGCCGGTGAAGCCGTTGGCGTCGGCCGCGAGCACCGTGAAGTTGAAGCTGCCGCCCTGCATCGGGGTGCCGTTGAGCTGTCCATTCGCGGCCAGCGTCAGGCCGGTCGGCAGCGCACCGCCGCTGAGCGCGAAGGTGTAGGGCGCGGTGCCGCCGCTGGCGGTGAAGGTCTGGCTGTAGGGCACGCCGCCGTCGGCCGCCGGCAACGAGGCCGGCTGCAGCACGATGGTCGGCGCGATCACCGCCAGGGTGTAATCGCGGGTGCCGGTGAAGCTGTTGGCGTCGGTCGCTTCGACGGTGAAGTTGAAGCTTCCGGCCACGGTCGGCGTGCCGCTGAGCACTCCGGCAGCGGTCAGCGTGAGGCCGGCGGGCAGCGTGCCCGAGATCACCAGGAAGGTGTACGGACCGGTGCCGCCGGTGGCCGAAATCACCTGGTTGTAGAGCACGCCGCCGTTGGCGTCCGGCAGCGTCGCCGGATTCACCACGATGGTCGGCGTGACGCCCTGCGGCACGAACTCGACGTCGTCCCACGCGCTCAGGCAACCGGCGTCGGTCGGATAGTCGGTGGCGCCGTCGCCGTCGTTGTCGAGCCCGTCGGAACAGGCGCGCGTCAGCGCACCGGCCAGCTCGTTCAGATCGACCAGGCTGGCGCAGCCCGGATCGTTGCCGAAGTCGGCTGCGCCGTCGAGATCGTTGTCGTCGCCCAGATCGTTGCAGTCGGGCCCTTCGAAGATGTCTTTGGCATAGGCGCAACCCGGTTCGAGCGGGAAGTCGGTGATGCCGTCGCCGTCGTTGTCGATGCCGTCGTCGCACTGCGACGCGCCGCCTTCGTTGGTATCGGACGCCGCCGAACAGCCGAGATCGAGCGGGAAGTCGACGAAGGTATCGCCATCGTCATCGAAGCCGTTATTGCAGGCCGGGGCTTCGTTATTGCTGAAGGCGGCCGCGCAACCCGGATCGTTCGGGAAGTCGACGAGGGTGTCGCCATCGTTGTCCATGCCGTCGTTGCAGGACGGGCTTTCGATGCTCGACTGCGCCGTTTCGCAACCCGGGTCGTTCGGGAAGTCGATGAAGGTGTCGCCATCGTTGTCGATGCCGTCCGAACAGGCGCCGTTGGTTTCGTTGTTGTCGAATTGGCTGGCACAGCCCACATCGTTGGGGAAGTCGATGAAGGTGTCGCTGTCGTTGTCGATACCGTCGGCGCAGACCGCGTTGGTTTCGTCGTTGTCGGTGACGCTGAAGCAACCCACATCGTTCGGGAAGTCGGTCTGGCCGTCGCCATCGTTGTCGATACCGTCGCTGCACAGGCCGACGGCTTCGACGTCGTCGATGGGGCTGTTGCATTGGGGATCCGCGAAAGCATCGATCAGGCCGTCGCCATCGTTGTCGATGCCGTCGTCGCACTGCGCGGTCGAGGCTTCGACGCGATCGGCCGGCGACGCGCACTGCGCGTCGGTCGGGAAGTCGACGAGGGTGTCGGCATCGTTGTCGACGCCATCGCTGCACTCGGGCGCCTCGAGCAAGGCGTTCTCGCCGTTGCAACCGTCGTCGGCCGGGAAATCGATGTCGCCGTCACCGTCGTTGTCGATGCCGTCGTCGCACTGCGGGGGCGGCCCCAGCAGCAGGAAGGTGAAGCCGTTGTACATCGGGCTCAACGGCCACGCCGTCGCCTGTTCCGTGCTGCCGACGATCGACTGGTAGCGATGCGACACGTAGCCCTGGTTGCGGGCTTCGAACGGCGCCGACGGCTGCCGGAGGCCGAGGTTGTAGACCAGGAAGCCCGAGCCGAACGGAATCGCCGACTGGCCGGGGTCCGACAGATCGACCGCCTGCGAGGCGCGCGGCAGCGCCATCAGCTCATAGTCGAAGCTGACCTCTTCCTGCTGGTTGAAGGCCACCACTTCGGCCAGCGGGATGCCCGCCGGGGTGGTGTTGCAGGCGAACGGCGCGACCTCGCCCGGATCGCGCCAGACGATCGCGGTGGTGCGGAAGATCAGGTCTTCCAGCGAATAACGGCCGTGCCACTGCTGCGCCAGCGCTTCGCGATTGTCGGCGCCGGTGCCGCCGACCAGGCGGCCGTAGAAGGTGTAGTCGTTGATGCCGTCGACCGGCGTGCCGTCGGTGCCCAGGTTGGAGGCACTGGCTTCGATCGCCACCAGCGCTTCGCCCGAGGCCTGGCCGGTGGCCGAATCGCGCACCGAGTACTCGCCCCACAGCGCGTTGGTGTTGCGCGCGATGCCGCCGCCGCCATCGACGAAGTAGCCGGCATCGCCGGGCACCGCCGTGGTGCAACCGCTGACCACATCGATCGTGGCGTAGCCGCGCGCGTGGCCGTCGGCCTGCGGCGTCGAACCGCACATGTTGCCGAGCAGGGTCGAGCTCTGGCCGCCGTGCGCGGCGCGCAGATCGGCGGCCTGTCCGGCGGACAGCGCGGCCGGCGGCAGCGTCGCGGCGCAGGTGGCGAAGCCGCCGGCGCTCGACTGCGGCAGCGTGCCGTCGACGAACAGATCGTTCAGATCGAAACGGTTGGTGCCATAGCCGGGCAGGCGGATGTCGAAGCTGCGCGTGGGCACGCCGCGGTCGGTCCACAGCGTGACGTGCGCCACCACTTCGGCCGGCAAGGCATTGCCGATGGTGACGACGGTGCTTTGCGAGGCGGCCGCCGGGTCGATGTCGAAATGCGGCAGCAGCAGCGTGGCGGCCGGCACATTGTCGAGCGTGTTGATGGCGGCCTGCGAGCCGCTGGCGGCCAGCAGCAGGGCGAGCGCGAAAGTCGAGGCGATCTTTTTCATGTCGGGTCCTCGGCTCACGGAATGATCGGGTTGTCGCTGTCGACGGTGTCGCCGAGCTGCACGCCCGGCGTCGAGTACGTCGCGGCGCCGCCGAACGGCGCCTGGCGCATCGTCACCCACGATTGCCGGATCGCTCCGGGCGGCCCGTCGGGCGCGGCCAGATTGAGGTTCGCGAACACCCAGCCGAGTGGATCGGCGAGGCCCAGCGCGGTGCCTGCGGTGACGCCGTTGACGAACGGGAACAGGTTGCCGGCCGGCGTCGATTGCAGCGCACCGGCGGCGGTGAACACGCTGACGCGGGCCTGGCCGGTCGGCATCCCGGCGGGCGCACCGCCGCACGCGAACGGTGCGACGACTTCACCCGGATCGCGCCAGTAGGCGACGTTCGTGGCCGCGCCGCCGTACATGCCGCCCCACGCCGTGGGCAGGCCTTCGCGGCGGTCGGAACCATTGAAGCTGACGAAGCGGCCGTAGAACGAGTACCCCGGCATGGCGCTGTGGTGCGCCTCGATGTGCACGGCGGTTTCGACGAACATCCGGCCGCTCGATGGATCGACGATGGTGTATTCGCCGGTGAAGATGTTGCGGTAATCGATGCTGCCGAAATACCCGGGCGTGGTGGGGTTGCCGTCGGTCTGTGTGTTCATCGTATCGACGGTCACGTAACCGCGCGCGATGCCATCGCCGAAATTGCGCGCGCCGCACAGGCCGCCGAAGTATTCCGGATCCGGCCCGCCCGAATGCGCGGCCGCGATGCTGCGGCTGATGCGGCTGCCCTGCACGGCGGCATCGGGCACATTGCTGCCAGGGAAATTGATGTCCTGCGACAACGGACCCTGGTTGGAAATGCCATCGTCCGGCGCCGATGTGTCGTTCGGATCGTCGCCGTCGTCGGCGGTGATCGGTACGCGGCGGTTGAAGACCGTGCGCAGATCGATCGTCTGCGCGTCGTAACCGGTGAGGTAGAGGTTGAAGTCGGCGGTCGGCAGGCCCAGATCGGTCCACAGCACCACATGCACCACACCGGCCGACGCGCTGGTGTTCTGCAGCGTCAGGATGGTGTTGACCCCGTTCGGATCATCCGGATCGACTTCGAAGTTGGGGAACAGCAGAGTGGCGGCCGGAACGTTGTCGATCGTCCCGAATTCCGCCCACGCCGACGAAGCGGCCAGCGCCAGCACCAGCGCAACCAATGCACGAGTCAACATTTGAAACCCCCGACACGATACGTTTGACGGCTTCCCTATCACCGGCCGCCACGTCCCCTGAACGTGCGGCTCTCTGAGGATAGCATTGTCGGGTTGCGATGCCACCCGGGGGCGCGCAGGGCGCGGCGGCTGCATTGATCAGCCCGGCGTACGGTGCGGCGGAGGGGATAGGGATGAGTAGCGAGGGCGCTTCGATCAAGCGTTGAAGTAGCGCGAAACGCCCGTGCAGCGCGCCCTCGCTCCTCGCCCCTAACCCCCGCTCTACTGCTTCGGCACCACCGCCAGAGTAAGCCGCGAAATACAGATCATCTGCCCCGTCTCGCTCTCGATGCGGATGTCCCACACCTGGGTGCTGCGGCCGATGTGGATCGGGCGCGCGGTGCCGATGACCCAGCCTTGCGTCATCGGGCGCAGGTGGTTGGCGGAGATTTCCAGGCCGACGGCGACCGAGCGCTCACCGTCGAGGCAGTGATTGCCGGCGGCGCTGCCGAGGGTTTCGGCCAAGGCCACCGAGGCGCCGCCGTGCAGCAGGCCGAACGGTTGCCGGGTGCGGCTGTCGACCGGCATGCGGCCGCGCAGGAAGTCGGCGCCGGCTTCGGTGAATTCGATGCCGAGGCTTTCGGCCAGCGTGCCGCGCGAGTGGTGGTTCCGGCGCGCTATGTCGGGCGGGGGGCGTAAGGCCCACTTGCCAAACCCCCGGGGGGGTGGCCCGGTGATGCTACGCGGCCCCCCGGCGGCGCCCGCGAAACTCGATCGAAGCTTAAAGCTCAGGAAAGCTTGAAGATGCCCGGCCGCCAGCTGGCGCCGCGCAGGTAGCTGCGCTTGCTCGCATAACCGCTGGAATTGCCGTAGCCGGTGCCGAAGTCGCGCTCGCGGCGCGTGTGCATGCGCTCGAGCAATTCTTCGCGGCGGCCTTCGAGCCAGTCGGCGCGGCCGACCACCGACGGATTCTCGCCGCGGCGGATCGCCTCGGCCTGGCGGAAATCGCAGAAATCCTCGTAGGCATCGAACTCGTGCTTCAGATCGCGCATGCACAGCTCGATCATGATCGCATCGTCGAGATAGCCGAGCACCGGGATGGCATCGGGGATCACGTCTTTCGGATCGGCGAAATAGACCAGCGCCGACAGCACGCGCTGCTTGTCTTCCTCCGGCATCGCCCAACCGATGTCGCGCGCCATCGCGATCATGGTGTCCAGGTGCGCCAGGCGCTGGCCGACGAAATCGGGCACGTGCACCTTCTGCGCATCCACCAGCAGCTTGCTGGCCGATTCGATGATCTCTTCGTGCGATTTGTGGCCGGCCGCTTCGCGCGCCGCCTTCTGGGCACTGGTGAAGTGCTCGATATCCTGTTCGCTGAGCTCGAAGGCGATGCTGAGGGGCATTGGAAACGTCCTGACGCGGGGGCAAGTGAAGAGCGTCAGCCTAGCCAGCGGCCGCACAGGCGTCAATCCGAAAAGTGCCGCGTGTCACAGGATCGGCGCCAGTCCCGCACCGAAAGCGGTGAGCACGCGGGTGTAGATCGATTTGAGCGGCAGTTCGACTTCGGGGAAGTCGCCGACCGCCTCGTAGCATTCGTGGAAGCGCGGATGGTCGGGCGGCAACGGTGTGCAGCCGGGTTTGATCTCGTAGCTGGTGGCGTAGCGGAACGGCCAGAAATCGAACAGCGGCAGGGCTTCGAACAGTTTGCCCAGGCTGTAGTTGACGCCGGACAGTACCGGCGGCTTGGGGCGGCGCGCGATGGTCCAGGCGTTTTCCGGCGCGGTGTCGGCCAGGATGTGCTCGGCCAGCTGGCTGGCGAAGGTGGCGTCGTACACCACCAGCGCGCTTTCGGTGTTGAGCTTGTCGGAACGCGGATCGAAGTTGTGGGTGCCGACCATGCCGACGGCATCGTCGATCACCATCGATTTCGCATGCAGGCCCACGCGCAGCCCGGCCCGCTTCAGGCGCACCGGCCCGCGCAGTTCGACCTCGCCTTTCGAGCCCGAACCGCTGCCCGAACCGAACGGCCGCTGGAACTCGCTGACGAAGCGTTCCGACGGCGCATCGAGTGCGCCGGTGGCGGCCAGATCGAGCGGCACGGTGGCCGGGTAGGGTTTGTATTCGTAGATGCGGAAACCCAGTTCGCGCAGGTAGCGCCGCTTGTACTTGTGCGACAGCGCATACACCGGAAACGCGTCGGTCGACGCCAGGCTGTTGGTCGAGACGATCACCTGCGGCGGCTGCGGGCGCTGCTTCAATCCGCGGAACAGCTCGCGCGCGCTGCGCGAAATCACCAGATAAGGCGTCTGCAGCACGATGCGGTGCCTGGCGCCGCGCAGCAGCTGCTGCAGGCTCTGGGTGAGATTGCGTTCGGCGTCGGTGTTGCGTTCGAAGGTCTTGTTCGGCAGATCGGAGATGTAGTCGACGCGGCCGACCTCGAGCGCCGGCAGTACCAGGCGGCGTTCGATCAGCGCCGCGTTGTCGGCCTGCGCCGAAAGATCGAGGATCTGTTCGGCGCGCGTGAGCCGCGGCGCCGGCATCGGGCCCATATCGTCGGCGCCGTCGCCGATCCAGCGGCGCACGTCGCGCAGCCCGGCCACCGGCACGCTCTGCGGATGCGCCCAGAAGGCTTCGAACGACGTGCGCATTTCCTTCGCCACCGGACCGGCGGCGAGCACATCGCGGTCGCGGTAATTGAAGGCCGGATCCCAGTCGAAATAGCGGTTTTGGTAATTGCGCCCGCCGGTGATGCCGACCGCATCGTCGACCAGCAGCAATTTGTTGTGCATGCGCTGGTTGAAGCGGAAGAAACAGCAGACGATGCCGGCGACGAACTGCACCGGATCGGTGTGCGCTTCGCCGAAGGTCGGGTTGTACAGGCGCAGCTCGAAGTTGCGGTGCGCCTGCGCCAGCCGCGCGAGCAGTTGCACGTCGGTCGGACTGTAGAGCTGGTCGAGCAGCACGCGCACGTCGACGCCGCGGCGCGCGGCCTGCAGCAATTCGTTGAGGATGACGTAGCCGGTGTCGTCCTCGGTGAAGATGAAGGTCTGCACCGCGATCGATTCGCGTGCCGCACGGATCAGGTGGATGCGCGCGAGCAGCGCGTCCTGCCCGCCTTCGAGCAGCAGCACGCGATGGCGCGGCGCGTCCTTCGTCGACGAGGCGATCGCCGCCTCGGCCATCGCGCGCACCGGCGAGGCGATGGCGCAATGATCGGCGGCGGCGCAGGTCAGCTCGGTGTCCTGCCGGCTTTCGGCCTGCGCGACCGACTCGCGGATGTCCTTGCGGCTGGGCATGCAGGCGGCCAGCGCCAGGCTCAGCGCCAGCGCTGCGGTGGGTCGCAAAAAATGCCGGAAATTACGCATCATCCGCCGCCGCTCGCCGGTGCCGCGATCGCGCTGTCGGGCAAGACGCGGATCGCGAAATCGAGCGTCACCCGATCGCTCAGCACGAAGCGGCGCGCATCCATGCCGAATTCGCCGCGCTGCACTTCGCCCTGCGCACGCACCGCGCAATCGATGCCGGGGCGCGGACATTCGGAGGCTTCGAGCGTGAAGCGCATCGGCCGCGTGATGCCACGCAGCGTCAGTTCGCCATCGATCGCACCGCCTTCGCGCAACAAGGATTCCGGCAGATCCTCGGCACGGAACTGGATCCATGGATAGCGCACCGTATCGAAGAAATCGGCCGAGCGCGCCCAGTCGGCATGGCCCTGTTTTTCCATCGCAACACTGTCGGCTGCGACGCGCACGTCGACCGCGAAGCGGCCGGCGACGCGATTGCGTTCGATCACGCCTTCGACGCGGGTGAAATCGCCGCCGATGCGTTTGACCCACAAGGCGCGCAGCGAAAAGCTGGCGTGCGAAGAACCGCTGTCGATGCGCAGGGTTTCGGCTCGCGCGCCGCCCGCCGACGACAGCAACAGGGCGAGTGCCAGCACGACGGCGCGCATCGATGGCCGCAGCGGCGTGACCGGTGGCAGGTCGACCGGCGTCGGGCGGCGCGGAATCAGGGCGACCAAAAGGTGATCAGGCGCGCGCAGCCCGGTTCGAGCGCGCCTTCGCGCGGCAAGGCCAGCACCGCGATACCGGCCGGCGGCATGCCGCGGTGGTCGCCCGATTGGCCGGTGGCGAGCAGCGCGGTGACGCCTTCGAAGCCCGGGTTGTGGCCGACCACCATCAGGCGCGCGCAATCGCGATGATCGGCGATGACGTCGATCAGGGTACCGGGGGTGGCTTCGTAGATGCGCGGGTCTTCGCGCGTGTCGACGTAGCCGGCCGCAGCCAGTACGCGCTGCGCGGTGTCGCGCGCGCGGCGCGCCGGCGAGCAGATCACGCGGTCGGGCAGCCCGTGCGTCGCCAGCCAGGCGGCGGCGGCATCGGCTTCGGCTTCGCCGCGCAGCGACAGCGGCCGGCCGGCGTCGCCGCCGCTGGCGGCCTGCGGTTCGGCATGGGCGTGGCGCAGCAGAATCAATTCGGTAACGGGCACTGCGCTCTCCTCGGATGCGGAGCGTCGATCTTACCGCGCGGGCGGGGTCCGGCCGCAGCCGACCCGGTCGCAACCGGGTCGGGTTTGGCCGGCTCGCACGCAGCCGGCTGCCGTCACTCGCCGTCCGACTTCGCCGGCACCGGCGGCTGGATCGTGGTGATCGGCAGGTTCGTGCGGTTCCACGTGCCCGACAACGGCGCCGGCAGCGTGATGGCCGTGCTCAGCGTGGCGTGAGTCGCATCGGTGTAGGTGCGATTGAGCGAACCGGCCGGCTGGCCGGTGCTCGCCCAATCGGCGAACCACGGGCAGCCCGGGCAGTGCACGCGGTAGGCGGTGAGGTCGACCGGGCCGCCGCTGATGTTGCTGCTGCTGCCGGTCAGCCAGCGCGCCGTGCCGCCGGCGTCATAGATGTAGGCGCCGATGAAATCGAGCACGCTGGTCGGCCCGGTCTGCAGGCTCTCGATCGCCAGGCCCCAGCCCGACTGCGCGGTCGAATACCAGGTCTGGGTATGGTTCGGCGTGGTGAACGGCAGGCCCTGCGACTGCATCAATTCCGCGCCATCGATGAAGCCCTCGATCGACCAGGCATACATCAGGTGATCGGCGTCGATGGTCGCGACCCAGGCGCGGCCGACGACCTCGCTGACAGTGGCGACACTGCCCGGCGCGGCGGTGTTGCGCACGCGGGTGATCGGCATCGTGCCGAGGTTGTCGGAATACTCGCCCGACAGGATGTACCAGGTCGGCGTGCGGTCTTCGAGCGCGGTGTACCAGGCCCCGCCGTAAAGCGAGCCGTAGACGAAGTTCGCCAGCCCGTTGCCGCCGCGCTGCGGGTTCGAATACAGGCCCTGGCGCGACGCGATCGCCGGTACCTGCGCCGGACAGGCGGTGCTGGTCTGGCAGGCGGTGCCGCCGCCGATCACGGCTTGCAGCACGGTGGTGTCGTCGAAGCTCGAGACGCCGGGCGCCGCGGTGGCGAGGTAGTCGAGCGCGAGCGCGGCGCCGCACTGGGCCGAACTTGCGATCGCGATCGGCACATCGACCACGGCCTGGCCGCCGGCCGCGATCGCCGGCACCGCTACCGCCGGCGTTTCGACCCGCAGCCCGGCATCGCCGCCCGGCAGGGCCGACGGCTCGAACAGGCAGACCGCACTTTGCGCGGGCGCCGCATTGGCCACGTTGCAGGCCGCATTCAAGTGATCGGTGCCGGTGGCGCTGGTGACGCCGATCGTGGCGCCGGCGCCGGCATCCGGCGCGGCATCGCGGTACTGATAGGTGATCTGGCCGGAGCGCTCGTAGGCGATGGCCTGGAATTCGAAATCGCCCACCGCGCCGGACTGCGCATAGCGCTGCATGTGGCTCCACTGGAACACGTGGCAGCCCTGCGGCGCGCTATCGGATTCGGCCGCGCGCGGGCACACGTCGAAGTAGCGGTAGCGCAGGCCCGAGCCGGCCTGGGCGGCCACCACGAGATCGTCGTGATGCACGCGCAACTGCGGGCCGGCCCCGCCTTCGCCCAGCTCGCCGGTGCAGGTGTTGGCGTATTCGGCACCGGTTTCGGCGGCGGAAAACGAGATGAAGCCATTGGTCGACATCACGGCCGTGGTGTAGCGCTGGCCATACAGTTCGAAGCCGGTGCCGCCGAGCGCGATCGGGTTGACCACGCGGCCATCGTCTTCGTCGTCGGTGACCAGCGCCGGCACGCTGGTCGCGCCGCTCGCGATATCGATGAAGCTGTAGCCGCAGCCGCCGGCCGCGCTGGTGGTGCCGACATAACCGAAACCATTCGGACCGAGCGGGAAACTGGCGCTCGAGGTGCCGGCCGCGAACAATGCGCGAGCACCGGCCGGCAAGGCAGCGCCGCCGCCGTTGCGCAGCGTCACCGGCACGCGCCAGCGCTCGCCCGGCTCGATCGCCGCGTCGTTGTCGCCGCAGACCTGCTGCGCGGCGCCGCCGGTGGCGGCGATGTTGGCACCCACCACGTCGAGCGCGCGGCTGGCGATGCCGCCGCAGCGGTTGGCGTCGGTGGCATCGACGACCACCTGGTATGAACCGGCGTGCGGGTAGGTCACCGTGATCGACGGCTGGGTGCCGGTGCGGTCGACGCTGCCGTCGCCGTCGATATCCCAGGAATAGGTCACCGTACCGGTGGCGCCGGTGGTCGCGGCGGTGTGGACGACCGAGGCGCCGGCGGCCGGGTTGGTCGTGAAGGCGGTCGATTCGATCGACGCGGTCAAGGTGCAGGCATTGGTGCCATCGAGGGTCTTGGCGTTGGTGTTGCCGTTGTCGAGCCAGTCGCGCAGGCGGCGGTCCGGCGTGCCGAGCCCCTCCCAGCCATGCGCGAGGCGGCCGTACCAATCGGGCAGATCGTTGCCGCAGGCCGCTTCGCCGCCGCTCAGCACGCCGACCAGGCGGCCCTCATCGTTCCACAGGCCCGAACCCGACGAACCGCGCTCGGTGGTTCCGACGTCCCAGTCGGCGATGCGCAGATGGGTGCTGCCGTTGCCCGGATCGGCGCCATAACCGCTGACGGCGAGCGGATCGTTCTCGAAGCTGATGCGCTTTTCGTCGCCCTGCGGGTGATGAATGCCGGTCGCGCTGTCCGGCGCCAGATCGCGGCGATCCCAACCGGAAAGGAACAGGTTGGCCGCGGCGGGCGCCGGCGCATTGAAACGCATGATCGCAAAATCGCTCGACACCACGCCGCCGGCCGGATCGGTCTGCGCCAGCATGGTGGCGCCGAACAGCGACACGTTGAGCGGGCCGTCGCCGTTCGCGCCGCTGGCGGTCGAGCCCGGCGTGCGGCAGGTGCTGTTCTGGAAGTTGAAGTAGACGCGCGCCGACGAGCCGACGATTTCGCAGTGATTGGCGCTCAGGAACAACGGACCTGAGCCGGCCACCGCCGCGGTGGAGCGCACGAAGGTGCCCGAGCAGCCGTTGCCGTCGCGCGTGCCGCCGGCGTCGTAGGCCACCACCGCCACCGCGCGGATTTCATCGCGCCAGGCATCGCCGGCCGGACAGACCACGTCGACATTGCAGGAGCCGGATTTCTGCCGCACCGCGGCCACCAGATCCTTGTAGCCGTGATGCACGGTGTCGAGTTCGAGCTTGAGGAATTCGCGCTTGTCGGCCGGCAAGGTGAGCTCGATGCGCACGCGGTCGGTGCGCTGGATCGGCGTCCAGAATTCGCCGCCGCGCGGATTGTCGGCGTCGGTGAACGGCCCGGCCTTGTCGCCCGAGTGCACATCGACGACCAGCATTTCCGCGCCGGCCGGCAAGCGGAACGGTTTGAAGCCCAGGTCGATCGACATCGCATCGGGCGCATGGATTTCCAGCTGCCAGCGCAGGCGGCCGTCGGCCAGCGTGTCCCAGCGCCCACCGCGCGATTTGTCGCCGCCGGCGACCACGTCATCCACCGCATGGCCGAGCGCGTAGCGCACCGGGCCGGGCGCGAGCTTGGCCTTGGCGAGATCTTCGCCGAGCGCCTTGTCGATATCGATCGCCGGCAATTCGAGGATCGGCACCGCGGCATCGAGTGCGGCATCGGCATCCGCCACCGGGGCCGCGGCGAACCACGGGCACGAGCACAGCGCAAGCACTGCAGACAATCGGAGCTTCATGGGGATCTCGGCGGCTGTCACGAGGAAGCCGGAGAATACACCGCGTGTCGCCGCACGAGCAGGTGACGGCGCGCAGCGAGCCTGAACATGCACGCGCGGTTAAGCCTTGCCGCGACGCCATGGCGCGACGCCGCCCCTTCTTTGCCCGCGCGTTCTGTCGGATCATGGCGCCACGCCAGACTGGCGTTCGCTCCCACGGATCCATGTTCGACGCCCACGACCTCGCCGTGCGGGTGCGCTCCGGCACACCGCTGATCCTGATCGAAACCCACGAAGAAGCGCTGCTGCACGACGCTTTCCGTCATGTGGTGGCGCAATTGCTGCGTCCGCTGTGGCGTTGGCGCATCACCGACGGCCTGGTGCGGCTCGACATGGATGTCGACGACACGCCGCCGTGCAACGACTCCAGCCAGGCGCTCGAATTCCTGCAGCGCCACGAGCAGCGCGGCATCTGGCTGCTGTTCGATTTCCATCCCTATCTGCGCTACGCGATGAACGTGCGGCGGCTGCGCGAAGTGGTGCTGGGCGAAGGCGCGGCGCCGCAGACGGTGGTGCTGATCGGCTCGAAGATCGAGTTGCCGCCCGAGCTCGAACCGCTCGCCACGCGCGTCGAAATGCGGCTGCCCGACGAAGCGGCGCTCGGCAAGTTGCTGCGCGACGAAGCCTTCGCCTATTCGCGCGAGCACGGCGGCCAGCGCGTCGAGATCGACGCGGCGGCGCAGCGCGCCTTGATCCGGCATTTGCGCGGCCTGAGCCTGCTCGATGCGCGCCGCATCGCGCGCGATCTGATCCACGCCGACGGCCGCATCGGACCGAGCGACGTGACGGCGGCGCAGAAAGCCAAATTCGAATTGCTCGGCCGCGGCGGCGTGCTCAGCTTCGAACCGGATGTGGCGCAGTTCGACCAGATCGCCGGCCTCGCGCGCCTGAAAGCCTGGATCGCGCAGCGCCAGCGCATCTTCATCGAAGGCAAAGGGCCGAAAGGCCTCGACCCGCCGAAAGGCGTGCTGTTGCTCGGCGTGCAGGGCTGCGGCAAATCGCTGGCCGCGAAAGCCTGCGCCGGCGGTTTCGGCGTGCCCTTGCTGCGGCTGGATTTCGGCGCGCTCTACAACAAATATCACGGCGAAACCGAGCGCAATCTGCGCGATGCATTGAAGGCGGCCGAAGCGATGGCGCCGTGCGTGTTGTGGTGCGACGAAATCGAAAAAGGGCTGGCAACTTCCGACAGCGACGACGGCGTCAGCCGCCGTGTGCTGGGCTCGCTGCTGACCTGGATGAACGAACGCAAGGCGCCGGTCTTCCTGGTCGCCACCGCCAACGCCGTCGATCAACTGCCGCCGGAATTTCTGCGCAAGGGCCGCTTCGACGAAATCTTCTTCGTCGATCTGCCGACCGCCGAGGCGCGCCGCGAAGCCTTCCGCATCCACCTGCAACGTCGCGAGCTGAAGCCGGAAACCTTCGACCTCGACTTGCTCGCGAAAGCGGCCGAAGGTTTCTCCGGCGCCGAAATCGAACAGACCATCGTCAGCGCGCTGTACGCCGCCTACGGCGACGACGCACGACTCGATCAGGCGCGCCTCGTGCAGGCATTGCGCGAAACGCGGCCGCTGTCGGTGTTGATGGCCGAGCGCGTGACGGCCTTGCGCGAGTGGGCGCGCGAGCGCTGTGTGGCGGCGGATTAGCTGGCGCGCTGCACGCGCCGGGAATCGGGAGTAGAGCGGCTTCGTTGTTGCTGCTCGCAAGTTTGTGACTCGCCGCAGCAAATCGCCGCACCCGGCTTGAACTCCCGACTCCCAATTCCCGCTCTTGAATCCAACTCCCCCACCTCACGTTGCAAAAAAATGCTCATAGACATCGGCGCCAACCTGACCCACGAAAGCTTCGCCAACGATCTCGACGCGGTGCTGCAGCGTGCGCGTGCCGCCGGTGTCGTGCAGCAGATCGTCACCGGTGCGAGCCGCGAGGGATCGGTGGCGGCGCTCGAACTGGCATCGCGTTATCCGGGCGAGTTGTTCGCGACCGCCGGCATCCATCCGCATCACGCGATCGACTACACCGCCGAAGCCGACGCGCTGCTGCGCGATCTGCTGCGCGACGAGCGCGTAGTGGCGGTCGGCGAGTGCGGACTGGATTTCCATCGCAATCTGTCGCCGCGGCCGGCGCAATTGCGCGCCTTCGAATTGCAATTGCAGACCGCCGCCGATTGCGGCAAACCGCTGTTCCTGCATCAGCGCGATGCGCACGACGATTTCGTCGCCTGCATGAAGAACTTCGAAGGCCGCCTGTCGCGCGCGGTGGTGCATTGCTTCACCGGCGACAAGCGCGAGTTGTACGCCTGCCTGGATCGCGACTGGTACATCGGCATCACCGGCTGGCTCTGCGACGAACGCCGCGGCCAACACCTGCGCGAACTGGTGCGCGACATCCCCGCCGACCGGCTGATGATCGAAACCGATTCGCCTTACTTGCTGCCGCGCAATCTCAAACCGATGCCCTCGCACCGCCGCAACGAACCGATGTACTTGAAACACATCGTCGAAGAACTGGCGCGCGATCGCGGCGAGGAGCTCGAAGCTTGTGCCGCGGCGACGACAGCCGCGGCGCGGGCTTTTTTCGGACTGGATGGTTTCGAAGCCGGGAGTCGGGAATCGGGAGTCGGGAGTTAGGAACCGGCGCTTCGCTCTTTTCCTGATTCCCGTCTCCCGATTCCCGGCCCCATCACACCGAAGCCGACGACTTCCGCTTGAACAACCGCGCCACCAAAGCCACCGCACCGATCGCCAGCGGGATCACGATCTTCTTGGCGGCCAGCAGCGCCGCGAACAACTTGCCGAACAAACCGGCCTTCGCCGCCAGCGTGCCGCCGACGAGGGCGGCCAGGCCGTAGGCTGCGACCTGATCGGTGCTCGAATCGAAGTCAGCGTAGCGCTCGCCGGCGACGAAGTTGACCTGCGGGATCAGCCGCTGCATGCCGGCCGCGACGGCCGGCAGGTCTTCGCGCGAGGCGACGGCGTTGAGGCTCAGATAGCCGCGGCGGCCGAGCACGCGAACTTCGTAATTCACGGTGTGCGAGTCGTCGCCTTCGAAGGCGAGTTCCTGTGCCCAATACAGTTTCTTGGCGGCGGCGTCGTAGCGCGGCGGTGCGGCCCAGCCGACCAGATCGACGGTCGGATAGCCTTCGTCGCGGCGCAGATCGTTCTCTTCGGCGGTCGAGGCCTGCATGTCCTTGAGCAGGGCGTCGTAGTCGATCGCGGAGGCTTCCACGTCGGAAACGTAGCCATCTTCGCTGGCGGTGACGACCACGGCCCACGACGCATCTTCGGCCAGCGACACCGCGGTCGGCACCACCAGGCCGAGCACGGTTTCGTCCGGCGGATTGCCCCAGAATTCTTCCAGCACGCGGCGTGCATCGCGCTGTTCGAGATATTTGAAGTTCGAGTCGAGCGCGAACACCGCGCTGGCCGCTTCGACGTTGACGTTGCCGCTGCGGAACTGCAAGGTTTCGACGAATTGCTCGGCCGTTTGCGAGCCGTCCTGCGCATAGGCCGGCGCGCAGCACAACATCGCGGCCGCCGCCGCGATCGACATCCACTTCATGAGATTCCCCCGGGAGCCTGGTGTCGCGTTCCGACCCCGGAACGCGTGCTCCCGATTCTGCGGCGGCCCCGCCTGCGGCGCAACCTCAGCTGCGCAACCCGACGCCTTTGCGCAACAGATGCAAACCCAGCGCGGTGAGCACGACGACGAAGGCGAGCATCACGCTGTAGCTGACCGCCAGCGGCACATCGCTGGTGCCGAGCAGGCCGTAGCGGAACGCGTTCACCATGTAGAGGATCGGATTCAGATGGCTGGCCTTCTGCCAGAAATCCGGCAGCAGGTTGACCGAATAGAACACGCCGCCCAGATAGGTGAGCGGGGTCAGGATGAAAGTCGGCACGATGGCGATGTCGTCGAACTTCTTGGCGTACACCGCGTTGACGAAACCGGCGAGCGAAAAGATCGTGGCGCCGAGCAGCACCGTGGTGAGCGTAATGAACGGATGCGGGATGCGCACAGGGGTGAAGCACATCGCGATACCGAGCACGATCGCGCCCACCATCAATCCGCGCAGCACCGCGCCGGCCACGTAGCCGACCAGGATCACCCAGTTGGGCAACGGCGCGACCAGCAATTCCTCGACGTGGCGGCCGAATTTGGCGCCGAAGAAACTCGACGAGATATTGCCGTAGCTGTTCTGGATGATCGACATCATCACCAGCCCGGGCACGATGAAATCCATGTAGCTGAAACCGCCCATCTGCCCGATGCGGCTGCCGATGAGATTGCCGAAGATCAGGAAGTAGAGCGTCATCGTGATCGCCGGCGGCACCAGGGTCTGGCCCCAGATGCGCAGGATGCGATGCACTTCGCGCCGGGCGATGGTGTAGAGCGCGGTGAGGTTGCGCTGCAGGTTGGTGGGTTCGGGGGTGGTCATGGATGGTCGGATGAATGCAATTTTTCAGTCACCGTCATTCCCGCGAAGGCGGGATCCAGCGACTTTCGTTCTTGCGGGGCACTGCAAAGTCACTGGATTCCCGCCGTCGCGGGAATGACGAAATTCAAAGTGCGTCGAATCAACACGTCTTCGGGCCAACCCTCACTCACGCCGCCTGCCCGTTCTGCGGCCCGGTGAGGCGCACGAACAATTCTTCCAGGCGGTTGCTCTTGGTGCGCATCGAGCGCACGCGGATGCCGGCGTCGTCGAGCGTGGCGAACACGCGGTTCAGATCCATCGCGCGCGGCATGTCCAGATCCAGCGTGTGATCATCGAGCGCGACCAGCGTGGTGCCTTCGATCGCCGGCAGCTGCGGCGGCAGGTGGCCGTCGATGTCGAGCACGAAGCCTTCGATGTCGAGCATCGCCAGCAGCGTGCGCATCGGTCCCTGCTGCACGATGCGGCCGTGATCGATGATCGCCAGGTTGCGGCACAGACTCTCGGCTTCTTCCAGGTAGTGCGTGGTCAGGATGATCGTGGTGCCGGCGGCGTTGATGTCGCGCAGCACTTTCCACATGCTGCGGCGGATCTCGATGTCGACGCCGGCGGTGGGCTCGTCGAGGATCAGCAGGCGCGGCCGCGTCATCATCGCGCGCGCGATCATCAAGCGCCGCTTCATGCCGCCCGACAGCGTGCGCGACATCGTGTTGGCCTTGTCGGAAAGCTGCGCGCGCGCGAGCTCTTCGGTGGCGCGTTTGCAGGCTTCTTCGCGCGGGATGCCGTAGAACCCGGCGTAGTTCACCAGGATGTCGTAGGGCTTCTCGAACATGTTGAAGTTCAATTCCTGCGGCACCAGGCCCAGCAGCCGCATCGCGGCCTCGCGCTGGCTGTGCAGGTCGACGCCGAACACCCGCGCCTCGCCGGAACTGGCGTTGACGAGCGAGGTGACGATGCCGATCAGGGTCGATTTACCGGCGCCGTTGGGGCCCAGCAGCGCGAAGAAATCGCCTTCGGCCACCTCCAGCGACACGCCCTTGAGGGCCTGCACGCCGGTGGCGTAAGTCTTCTTCAGATCGCGGACGTAGAGCGCGGGGACGTTGGCCATGGGGGACAGTTCACGCGAAAGGCGGCTAGTATATCGGCCCCAAGCGCATCGAACCGCACCGCGTTTCGGGCCTCGCCCGCAGAGAATCCCTTGGCCGTCCATTTCCCGCTCAAACTGGTATCCAGCCGCATGCTCGCGCCCAGCGTCAGGCATCTGGCCTTCGTGCGCGACGATGGCGCGCCGCTGGATTTCATTCCCGGCCAGTTCGTGCAGGTGCATTTCAGTTATCCGGACGGCACGCCCACCAAGCGCAGCTACTCGCTGGCGACGATCCACGATCACGCGCTGGGGCCGGGCGAGCTGGTCGAGATCGCGGTGTCGTACGTGAGCGGCGGCGCGGCGACCGCGCTGTTCGAAAATCTGGCCGATGGCGATGTGATCGAAGCCAGCGGCCCGTACGGGCGTTTCTGCCTGATGCCGAGCGACGCCAACAAGCGCTACCTGCTGATCGGCACCGGCACCGGCGTCACGCCGTATCGCGCGATGCTGCCGCTGCTGGAAAACCTGCTCGCCACGCGCGGCATCGAAGTGGTGCTGCTGTTCGGTGCGCGCACGCCGGTCGAGCTGCTGTACGCCGACGACTTCTACGCCTTCGCCGAGAAGCATCCGGCGTTCCGCTTCATGCCGTGCTTTTCGCGCGAGCTGCCCGACGCGCCGCATCCGGATGTGCGCCGCGGTTATGTGCAGGATGCGCTGGCCGAGCTGGCGCCGGATGCGGCGCATGACATCGCCTATCTGTGCGGCAATCCGAACATGGTCGACGCCTGTTTCGAATCGCTGAAGAACGCCGGTTTCCCGGTGCCGCAGGTGCGCCGCGAGAAGTACGTCAGCAGCAAGTAGAAGGGTCGCGTGTGACGGTCCGTGCACGGCGCGGGGCCGGATCGCCGGTCACACTTTGACGAAAGCCCGCGTCCGGGTCAGCATGCCGGGCCATCGTCCGGCAAGGGGATTTGAAGATCATGTCGTTGCGACGCACCCTGCTCGGTGCGTGCCTGCTCGCGGCTTTGCCCGCGCAGGCCCGCACGTTCGGCGAAATCGAATTCGAACCTTGCACGCTGGCGCCCGATTACGGGGTGTCCTCGGTCGAGGCGCAATGCGGAAAATTGAGCGTGCCGGAAAATCCGGCCGCGCCCGACGGCCGCAGGATCGATCTTGCGATCGCCTGGATCCCCACCGACAACGATGACGCACCCGACCCGGTGTTCATGCTGGCCGGCGGTCCGGGGCAATCGGCGCTGGAAAGTTATCCGGCCACGGCGACCGCGTTTCGCGACATCCTGCGCAAACGCCATGTGATCCTGGTCGATCAGCGCGGCACCGGCAAATCCAATCCACTCGTCTGCCGCGATGAAGAAGGCAAGAGCGCAGTCACCGAATCGCTCGAAGACGACGACCCGCGCTCGGGCGCGCGCTTCGCCGAGAACTGCGCCAAGCAACTGGCCGCGAGCGCCGATCCGCGTTTCTACACCACCACCGAGGCGATCCAGGATCTGGACGCGGTGCGCCAGGCGCTCGGCGTCGCGCAGATCAACCTGCTCGGTATTTCCTACGGCACGCGGGTGGCACAGCAATACATGCGCCGCTACCCGGCGCAGGTGCGCACCGTGATCCTCGATGGCGTGGTGCCGAACGCGCTGGTGCTCGGCGCCGAGCATGCGAAGAATCTCGAAGCGGCGCTCGAACTGCATTTCGAGCGTTGCCGCAAGGACGCGATCTGCCGCGAACGCCTCGGCGATCCGCGCCGCAGCCTCGATGCGCTGGCCGCCGAACTGCGCGCCACGCCGCGCACGGTGCGCTACCGCGATGCGCTCACCGGCGAGGAGAAATCCGATGAACTCAACTACGGGCATCTGGCCGCCGTGGTGCGCATGTTCTCCTACGTACCGGCCGCCGCCGCGATGCTGCCGCTGACGCTGCACGAGGCCGCGCAGGGCCGCGGCGACGCGCTGATGAGCCAGGCGCAATTGCTCGTCACGCAGGTCAGCGACCAGATCATGCATGGCATGCAGTTGTCGGTGATGTGCAGCGAAGATGCCGCGCAACTGCAGGTCGATCCGAGCGACAGCGGCACGATTCTCGGCACCGACTTCGTCGAATTCAGCCTGGCGCAGTGCGCGGTATGGCCGAAGGGCGCGATGCCGGCCGATTTCCACGCGCCCGTCGCCGGCGATATCCCGGTGCTGTTGTTGTCCGGCGAATTCGACCCGGTGACGCCGCCGCGCTACGGCGATGCGGTGCTGTACGGCTGGAAACAGGTTTCCGGCGCGGGCGAACGCACTTCGCCGGTGTTGTCGAACGGCCGCCATCTGATCCTGCGCGGGCAGGGCCACAACGTGATCGGCGTCGGCTGCACGCCGAAACTGACCGCCCGCTTCATCGACACCACCGATGCGACCAACCTCGACGCGGCATGTCTCGACCGGCTCGCCTACGCGCCGCCTTTCGCCGGTTTCTACGGGTGGGAACCCTGATGATCGAAGTCGCTGATCTGCACAAGAGTTTCAAGACCAAGAGCGGCACGGTAAAGGCGGTCGACGGCGTCAGCTTCATCGCGCGCGACGGCGAGATCACCGGCCTGCTGGGGCCCAACGGCGCCGGCAAGACGACGTCGCTGCGCATGCTCTACACGCTGATGCAGCCCGACCAGGGTTCGGTGCGTGTCGACGGCATCGACGCGGCGACCGATGCCGAAGGCGTGCGGCGCCGGCTCGGCGTGCTGCCCGATGCGCGCGGCGTGTACAAACGCCTGACCGCGCGCGAGAACATCGCGTATTTCGGCCAGTTGCACGGCATGAACGACGCCGACATCGCGCGCCGCACGCAAAGCCTGATCGATGCGCTCGGCATGCAGGACGTCGCCGATCGGCAGACCGAGGGCTTCTCGCAGGGCCAGCGCACCAAGACCGCGATCGCGCGCGCACTGGTGCACGATCCGCGCAACGTCATCCTTGACGAACCGACCAACGGTCTCGATGTGATGACCACGCGTGCGATGCGCGGCTTCCTCAGGCAACTGCGCACCGAAGGCCGCTGCGTGATCTTCTCCAGCCACATCATGCAGGAGGTCGCGGCGCTGTGCGATCGCATCGTGGTGATCGCCAAGGGCCGCGTGGTGGCGCAGGGTTCGCCCGACGAGCTGCGCGCGCAGACCGGTGAAGACAATCTCGAAGACGCCTTCGTCAAGGCGATCGGTTCGGAAGAGGGCCTGTTCGCATGAAGTCGATGCTCACCGTGATGCTCAAGGAGCTCAAGGACCTGATCCGCGACCGGCGCACACTCTACATCGCGCTGCTGATGGGTCCTCTGTTGCTGCCGGCGATCATGATCGGCCTCGGCGGGCTGATCTCCAAGAAGGTCAACACACAGCTCGAGAAAACGCTCGAAGTACCCGTCATCGGCGCCGAGCGCGCGCCGAATCTGATCGCGTGGCTCGAAGGCCAGAACCTCAAAGCCAAAGCGGCGCCCGCCGATCCGGAGGCGGCGATCCGCAACCAGGACGAAGACGTGATCCTGCGCATCGGCGACAGCTACGCTGAAGACTGGCGCGCCGGCCGCCCGGCCTTGATCGAGCTGATGCAGGATCAATCGCGCGACGATTCGCGCATCCCGGTGGGGCGCGTCGAGAATCTGCTCGAAGCCTATTCGAGTTCGGCCGGTGCCTTGCGCTTGCTCGCACGCGGCGTGAGTCCGACGGTGGCGCAACCGCTACGCATCGCGCATACCGATCTTTCGACGCCCGAGGGCAGGCAAGGCCAGGCGCTGGCATTCCTGCCGTATCTGCTGATCCTCAGCGCGTTCCTCGGCGGCGCATATCTCGTGATCGACGCCACCGCCGGCGAGCGCGAACGGCAATCGCTGGAACCCTTGCTCGCCACGCCGGCGGCGCGCGGCGCGATCATGAGCGGCAAGATCGCGGCGGCCTGTGCCTTCGGCATCGTGAGCCTGCTGCTGACCCTGATCGCGTTCAAGATCGGCTTCCAGTTTTCGCCGGGGTTGGGCGGCAAGGCCGACGTCTCGGCGCTGGCCATCGCGAAACTGCTGCTGGTGCTGATGCCCATGGTGTTGATCGGCACCACGCTGCTGACGCTGATCGCCGCCAGCGTGAAGTCGGTGAAGGAAGCGCAGAGCTATATGAGCATCCTGATGCTGCTGCCGATCGTGCCGACCATGATGCTGATGGTGAATCCGGTGAAGAATCAGCTGTGGATGCTGATGGTGCCGTTCCTGGCGCAGAACCAGATGATCATGAAGGTGCTGCGGCAGGAGACGACGACGGCGCTCGAATGGGCCTCGTATCTGGGCATGGGTTTCGGCCTCGGGGCGTTGATGTGGCTGATCGCCGCGCGCATGTACCACCGCGAAAAACTGGCGATTTCGGCCTGATTCGCGCGGAATCTACGCCGCGCCGAGGGTGGCGTTGCGGCGCCGTACCAGTGCTGCGATGAGGGCGCGCAACGCCGCCGGGCGCAGCGGTTTGCGCAGCACCGGATAGCCGGCGTCGCGCGCGCGGCGGGCGAGTTCGTCGCTGCCGTCGGCGGTGAGCAGCGCGCCGGGCGGCGCGGCTTCGCCGAGTTCGCGGCGCAGGATGTCGAGCACGGCCAGACCGTCGAGCGATTCGCCCAGGTGGTAGTCGACCAGCAGCACGTCCGGCCGCATTTCGCGCACCGCGAGCAGGGCGGTTTCCAGGCCCGGCGCGCGATCGACGACGACGCCCCAGCGGCTGAGCAGTGCGTGCATGCCATCGAGGATGTCGGCGTCGTTGTCGACGCAGAGCGCGCGCAGTCCGGCGACATCGCGCGCCACCGGCGAAGTGGCGACGCGTTCGTGGCGCGCATGCGCCGCGGCCGCCGCGATGCGCACGCAGAACATGCTACCGCGGCCGAGCCGCGAGCGCAGCGTGAGCGGCGCGCCGAGCATGCGCGCGATGCGATCGCAGATCGACAGGCCGAGGCCGAGGCCTTTTTCGCCCCACGGCGAAGGGCGGTCGAGACGATGGAATTCTTCGAACACCACGACGCCGTGCTCGGGCGCGATGCCCGGGCCGGTATCCCACACCTGCAGATCGTAAGCATGGCCGCGCTTGCGCACCGCCAGCAGCACGCCGCCGAACTGGGTGTAGCGCAGCGCGTTGGCGAGGAAGTTCTGCAGGATGCGGCGCAGCAAAGCGCGATCGCTATGCAGCCAGACGTCTTGGTCGCAGCGTACGCGCAGTTCGAGGCCGCGTGCATTGGCGAGCGGCGCGAACTGTTCCTGCAGCGAAGCGAACAATCTCGCGGCGGAAAAAGGTCCGGGTTCCGGCTTCAGTGCGCCCGAATCGAGACGCGAAATATCGAGCAGCCCGTCGAGTAATTCTTCGGCGCTGCGCAGGGCGCTGTCGATGCGTTCGGACAGTTGCCGCGCTTCGGGTTCTTCCGGCGGCTGCGCGTTGAGCGCGGAGCTGAAGAGACGTGCGGCATTGAGCGGTTGCAGCAGATCGTGGCTCGCTGCGGCGAGAAAACGGGTTTTGCTCAGGTTCGCGCTTTCCGCGTCCTGCTTGGCGAGGCGCTGCGCGTCGAGCGCTTCGGACAGTTCGCGCGTGCGCTGCTGCACGCGCAGTTCGAGCGATTCATTGGCATCGATCAGCGCATGCTCGGCGCGCTTGTAGGCGGTGACGTCGGTGAAGGTGGTGACGAAGCCGCCGCCCGGCATCGGGCGGCCGCGCATTTCGATCACGCTGCCGTCCGGGCGCACGCGTTCGAACACGTGCGGCGAGCCCTGCCGCATGTAGCCCAGACGCTTCTCGATTTTTTCGTCGATGTCGCCGGGGCCCATTTCGCCGCGCTCGGCGTTCCAGCGGATCAGGTCGGCGACGCTGCGGCCGACGTAGACCATGCCGTCGGGGTAATCGAACATTTCCAGATAACGCCGATTCCATGCGACCAGTCGCATGTCGGCATCGACCACGCTGATGCCCTGCGAAATGTTTTCCAGCGTGGCGCCAAGCAGGGCGCGATTGAAGCGCAGTTCCTGCGAGGTTTCGTCGAGCAGCGACACCACTTCACCGAGATCGAGGCCGGTGCCGCGCAATGCCGTGGTCAGCACGCGGCGCGCCGAGGCGCCGCCGATCGCGCCGGCCAGCAGGCGTTCGGTGTATTGCAGCAGGCCGCGGTCGGCGGCGTCGTTGAGCGTGAGCGTTTTGCCGCTGGTTTCGGCGTAATCGGCGAAGCCGCGATGCGCGGCGCGTTCACCGACGATGCGTTCGACGATCGCGCGCAGATCGTCGACGCTGATGCGCCCGCGCCACTCGCTGTTGCCGCTCGCCGGCCGCTCCATCCACGGGTCGAGGAAAGGCAGCGCGCGCAGTCGTTCGTCGACGCTCGGCCGGTAGCGCAGCGAGAAGAAAACGAAACCGGCGACGTTGGCCAGCAGCGACCAGAAGGTGCCGTGCGTCAGCGAATTCCAGCCCGACAGGCCGAACAATGCCTGCGGTTTGAGCCAGTCCAGATCGAACAGGCCGCGCGCCAGCCACTCGTCGGTGAGCCAGCCGGCCTGCGACAAGGTCGGCATCAACAAGGTGTAGACCCACACCGCGAAGCCAGCCAGCAGCCCCGCAATCGCGCCGCGCCGGCTCGCGCCGCGCCAGTACAGACCGCCGATGATGGCCGGCGCGAATTGCGCGACGGCGGCGAACGACAGCAGTCCGATCGAGGCGAGATTCTGGTTGCTAGCGGTGGCGCGGTAGTAGCCGAACGCGGCCAGCGCGAGTGCCACGATGGTGAAGCGACGGATGCCGAGCACGACGCGCGACAGATCCTGCCCGCGCTCGACGCGGAACGCGCGCACGCGTAGCAGCGTCGGCATCACCAGGTCGTTGCTGACCATCGTCGCCAGCGCGACCGAGGCGACGATCACCATGCCGGTGGCGGCCGAGAAGCCGCCGATGTAGACCAGCAGCGCGAGCGCGGTCTGATCGTGCAGCATCGGCAGGCGCAGTACGAAGGTATCCGGATGCACGTCGCTGCCGCCGAACGCACTGGCGCCGGCGATCGCGATCGGCACCACGAGGATGCTGATCAGCGCGAGGTAGATCGGAAAGCCGATGCGCGCCGGCCGCAGGTCGCGCGCGTCCTCGCATTCCACCACGCCGACCTGGAACTGGCGCGGCAGGCAGAACATCGCGAACAGCGCGAGCAGCGTCTGCGCGAAGAAGCCGGCCGGCGGGCCGTCGGCCATCGCCATGCGGCCCTCGGCGATGCCGCGCCAGTCGTCCGGCAGGTGATAGATCGCGAAGATGCCGACGGCGACGAAGGCGACCAGCTTCACCAGCGATTCGAGCGCGACCGCCAGCATCAGCCCGTGATGGTGTTCGGTGGCGTCTACCTGGCGGGTGCCGAACAGGATCGCGAACACGGCCAGGATCACGGCCAGCCACAGTGCTGTGTCCTGCAGCAGATCGCCACCGCCACCGCCCGCACCGCTGAGCACGTGGATGCTCATCGCGCCGGCCTTGAACTGCAGTGCGATGTACGGCACCGCGGCGATCAGCGCGATCAACGTGACGAGCGCGGCCAGCCCCTGCGATTTGCCGTAGCGCGCGCCGAGAAAATCGGCGATCGAGGTGATGTTGTGTTCGCGCGCGATCTGGATCAGCCGCTGCAGGATGCCGGGGAAGAACAGGAACAGCAGGATCGGGCCGAGATAGATCGGCAGATAGCTCCAGCCCGACGAGGCCGCGCTGCCGACGGCGCCGTAGAAGGTCCACGACGAGCAATACACCGCCAGCGCCAGGCTGTAGACGATCGGCCTGAGCCAGGTGCGGTCGGGATACAGCGGGCGGCGGTCGCCGTAGTAGGCCACCGCGAACAGCAACCCGACATAGAGCAGCGAGACACCGAGCAGGATCCAGCCGGCGACCATGGCATCCTCCGCGTGGTTGCGGCGAATCGTAGCAGCGGCCGCGCTTGCCGCCCCGCCGGGCTTCCGCGAGCATGGCCGGATGAACATGCAGCCCGCTCCCGATTCAGCGCCGGCGTGGACGCCCGATGCCGTGCACGTCTGGTGGCGCGCCGCGCGCGCCGGCGAAGACGCGCCGCGCTCGCGCCGGCCGCGGCTCGATACCTTGTTGCGCGACGTGTTGCGGCGCTACACCGGCGGCTCGCCGGAGGCGCTGCGCTTCGCACGCGAATCGCGGGGCCGGCCGTACCTCGTGGGCGAGGGCCTGCCGGATTTCAATCTGAGCGACACCGTCGGCGGCACCGTGGTCGCGGTGGCCGCGCGCGGGCGGCTGGGCGTGGACCTGGAGCGTACCGATCGCACGCTGCCGCATCGCAAACTGGCGCGGCGCTATTTCGCGGCGCAGGAAATCGCGGCGCTCGACGCGCTCGATGACGAATCGGCGCGCGCGGCTTTTCTGCGCTTGTGGACGGCGAAGGAATCGTCGTGCAAGTCGACCGGCACCGGCATCTACGGCCAGCTCGATCGCTGGGTGTTCGATGCGTCGCGCAGCGAACCCACACTGCTCGAACTGCCGGCCGAAGCGGGCGATCGCGCGCGCTGGCATCACGCGCGCGTGTCGCCGGCGGCCGACCTCACCTGTGTGCTGGCATGCGACGGGTATGCGCCGCGTCCGATCGGTTTCGTGCTCGACGACTGATTCTCGAAGACTGATTCTCGACCACTAATCCTGCGCGCTGAACTCAGTCGTCCGCCGCTTCGACGCGATTGCGGCCGCGACGTTTCGCGCGATAAAGCGCCGTATCGGCACGCCGCAGCAGGTCGGAGGGATCGCCCTCCGGATGCGGCAGTTGCACCGCCACGCCGAGGCTCACCGTAAGCGGACTGTCGCCGCGCGAGAAGCGCTGACGCAGGCGTTCGGCGCGGGCGACGGCTTCGTCCAGGTGCAGCCCGGGCAGCACCAGCGCGAACTCTTCGCCGCCGAAGCGCGCCAGCAATTCGCGCACCGGCCGCACGCCCTGCGCCAGTTGTTGCGCGACCCAGCGCAACTGCTTGTCGCCTTCGAGATGGCCGTGGCGATCGTTGAATTGTTTGAAGTGATCGACGTCGACCATGATCAGCGCCAGCGGCTGCTGCAGTTCGCCGCAGCGCTGCCATTCGCGCGCCAGCGCCTGTTCCAGCGCGCGGCGGTTCGGCACGCCGGTGAGGCTGTCTTCGGTGGCCAGCTCGGCCAGTTTGCGGTTGGCGGCTTCGAGTTCGGCGGTGCGTTCGGAGATGCGTTTTTCCAGCCGCCGTTTGGTGGCGACGAATTGCCGGTAGCGCAGGCGCACGATCAGCTGCGTCGCCGCCGCCACCGCCAGCATCACCAGCAAGGTGCCGGCGGCCCAGGCCAGCGGCGTCTGGTACCAGTACGGCTGCACCTGCAGCGGATAACGCAGCGTTTTCGCGAGCCGGCCGCTGCGCGTGCGGGCCTGGACTTCGAGCTGGTATTCGCCGGGCGCCAGGCTGCGATAGAGCAAATCGCGCTCGCCGCGCCATTCGCTCCAGGCGTCGGTGTGGCCGAGCATGCGGTAGCGGAATTCGATGTCAGGTTCCATCGTGGTGAGGCCGAAGCGGAACGACAGCCCCGGCTCCGGCGGCAGCACGCGCGCTCCTCCCTGGGGCAGCAGCGGTTGCGCGATCGGCGTGGCATCGCGCAGGCGCAGTTCGAAGCGCTCCAGGCTGGTCACCAGCGGTACTTCGGGCGTCTCGGGAATCGACGGATCGAATTGCAGCAGGCCTTTCCAGACGTTCGCGCGCAGCATGCCGTCGTCGTGCACCTGCACCTGGCTGAAGCCTCGCGCCAGGCGCGAGGCGAGCCGCACCGGTTTGAAGTCGCTGGCGCCGGGACGGCGATGCAGCAGTTGCCGCGAAGTCCAGGCGTAGGTGCCGAGCGGCGTCTGCGCGACCGCGGTTTCCATCGGGCGGTCGAAGACTTGCAGCGGCCCCAGATCGCTCGGCACAAAACGGGTGCCGTCGAACACGTGGCCGGCCTGCTTGGAGACGGCGTAGAGGTGCTCGTCGAGCTGATAGAGGATGGTGCCGCGCAGCGGGTCTGGATCGAGGCCGGCGGCCGGCCCGAAGGAGGTGCGTTCGAGCAGCTCGCCGTTCGCCGTGTCGAAGCGCCAGCGTTCCGGCGCGCCGCGCAGATTGCTCAGCCACAGCTCGCCGGGGGCGGTTTCGTAGAGGCCGGCGGGATTGAGACCGTCGAGCGGCCAGCGCGTCGTCACCTGCCAGCGGCCGTCGGTCACCGTCATCCACAGCACTTCGCGCTCGGCCAGCGCGTAGGCGTGCTGGGCGTCGCCGGACGAACGTTCGATCAGGTACACCGCTTCGGCCGCGGCGACACGGCGCGGTTGGGTCTGGCCGGGATCGAGCGCGAGCACGCCTTCGCGTTCGGCCACCAGCAGGCCCTGCGGCGTGGCCTCCAGATCGAAGGCTTCCAGCGTGGTCCAGCCTTGCGGCTCGAAGCGCGGCTGGCCGCCGAGGTCGGCCTGCGCTCGCAGCACATCGACCGAGGTCGCCACCCAGAGCGTGTCGTCGTACCAAGCGCTGTCGGCGAGCGAGCCGACCAGGCCGTGGGCTTCGGTGTAGGCGGTCCACGGCGACGGCAGTTTCAGGCGCACCAGATCGCCTTCGGTGGCGGCCCACAGGCCGCCTTCGCGATCGGTGCCGAAGGCGCTGATGGTGTAGGCGCCGAGCGGCACGCGATCGAGCAATTGCAGCGTCGGCGAGAAGCGCGTCAGCACGCCGTCGAAGCTGCCGAACACCAGCGTGCCGTCGGGCAAGGCCAGCCCGGCATACGGCGGATTGTTGGCGAATTCACTGTCGGCCACCGAAGGCAGGCGGCGGATGCCTTGCGCATCGGCTTCGAAAAAGCCGTCTTCGCTGCCCAGCAGCAGGCCATCGCCGCGCGCTTCGACCAGTACCAGGGTGCGATCGGCAAACACGTCGGCACCCGGGATCGGCACCAGGCGGCCATCTTCGAAGCGTGTGATGCCGACGCCTTTGACGCGCGCGTAGAGCGCTTCGCCGACGACATTGAAGCCGCGCACTTCCGGTTCCAGCGGCCAGTGGCGGGTGCTGCCGTCGCGGCCGAGGAAGAACAGCCGGCGGCTGGCGCGGAAGTAGAGGCCGCGCGACGTTTCCAGCACGCTCCACACGTCGCCGACGTTGGCATCGGCGCCGGTCAGACCGAATCGCGGACGCAGGTCGTGATAGCGCATTTCGCCGGTATCGGCGGTTTCGATCGCGCCGAACTGATCGTAGCCGCCGACGTAGATGCGCCCGTCCCAACCGTTGTGCAGCGCGCGCGCCGGCGACAGGCCGGGCAGTTCGAAGTTTTCCCATTCGCCGCCGCGGTAGCGCAGCACGCCTTCGAAGTTGCCGACGTAGATCGCACCGCCATCGTCGGACGTGACCGACAGATGCGACGGCGCGGACGGGTAATCTTCCGAGGTGTAGCGTTGCATTAGCGGCTGGCCGCGCATCGTCGCGGCAGCGGCGGAAAAGGCCAGCGGCAGCAGCAACAGCAGGGCGAGCGCGCGGCTCGGGAAGATCACGGCGGACATCGTTTCAGTCTGCCGCAAAGTCGCGCCCGCTGAGGGCGAGTTAAAGTGAGCGCCCTCACACTCCGGCATCGACGCAGGCGCCATTGCGACGATTGGCAGGACCGGTGCGTCTTGGTTGGCGAATGGCAGACGGAACCCTCATGAACGCGACCGGCTTCGGCGCGGAGATCGACGACCTCACCCTGGCGCGTGCCCGCCGCGGCGATGGCGCCGCCTTCGAGCAGATCTACCGGCGCTACTCGCGCGCCGCCTTCTCGCTGGCGCTGCGCTTGTGCGGGCGTTCGGACATGGCGGAGGACGTGGTGCAGGAGGCATTCCTGAAGGCGATGGAAAAGCTTTCGAGCTATCGCGGCGAAGCGCCGTTCGGTGCCTGGCTCAAGCGCCTGGTGGCCAACAGCGCGATCGACCGCCTGCGCGCCGAAAAGCGTTGGGTGGATCCGGAGTTCGCGGCGGTGCCCGAACCGCAGCACGACGCCGGCAGCGAGGCCCAGGTGGAAGCCCTGGGTTTGCTGGCCCGGATGTCGGCACCGGCACGAGCGGCGCTGGTGCTGCATGAGTTGGAAGGGTACAGCCACACCGAGTTGGCCGCACTGTTCGGACGCAGCGAAAGTTATTCGAAGTCCCTGCTTTCACGCGGCATAGCGCGTTTGCGCGGGATGCTCGAATCGGATGAGGCAAAAATGGCGGTAGAGGAAACCCGATGAATCGCGCAGGCGACTTTGACAGCAACGACTGGCGGGCCTACCTGCACCAGTTGCCGGAAACCGACGCGCCGGAAGGCCTGTGGGCGCGGATCGCCGCGGCGCAGGCCCAGGCCCAGGCCGCCAAGCCCCGTCGCGCGCGGCCACGCTGGCTGCCGGCGATCGGATTGGCGGCAGCGGCGGCGCTGGCGGCGGTGCTGGTGATTCCGCGTGAGGCGCCCGTGGATTCGGAGGCGATCGAAGATCCGACGACGCTGGCGGTGGCGGCCGATGCCGTCGATGTGCGCTCGCTCGACGACGCCATCGCGCTGGCCTATGCGCGTAATGCGGCGCAGGACGAACTCGATGCTCTGTGGCAGACGCGCGAACGCCTGATGGCGAGCGCGTCGGATGTGGCGCCGCCGCTGTTGGCGCGCCTGTAATGTGGTGTTGCGATATCTGGAGATGCTCATGAACCTGTCCTTCCCCCGTTCGTTGCTCGCCGGCGCGTTGCTCGCCGTGATGGCGGGGACGGTTGCCGCGCAGGACACGGCGCCGGCGGCCGTCGAGCAGCGCCTGCACGAGGAGATCCAGTCGCTGCTGCTGCGGCTGGTGGATAGCGGCGCGCTGCCGTCCGACCCGCAGGGCGCGTTGTCGCTCGCCTCGCCGGCCACCCGTCAACCCGATTTCGGCGCGATCGTCGATGTGCGTTTCCGCGCCAACGCCGACACCGGCCTGCCGGTGCTGGGCGTGACACCGGGCAGCAGTGCCGCGGCCCTGGGGGTAAAGCCGGGCGACCGCCTGCTCGCGATCAACGGCGCGCCGCTCGCCGGCCTGGGCGCCGACGGCGATGGCCGCTCGCTGGCCGCGCGCGCACTGCGCGACGGCCTGCTCGCCAACAACGAATCGATCGAGTTGAGCGTGGCGCGCGGCGACAGCGTGCAAGTGTTGCGCGGCAAGGTCGACGTCGTGCAATTGCCGGCCTATCGGCTCGAACTCGGCGCTGCGCTCGCGACCGCGAGCCTGGCGGCGTCCGCCGGCGGCGACGGGGTGTCGTCGTGCGGCCGGGTCAATGTGTTCGACGTCGCGCCGCGCACCGAGAATCTGCATGCCGCGGTGTTGATCGCGATCGACGGCGAACTGCCTGGCCCGACCTCGTCGCATGTCTATCGGCTGGAACCGGGCAAGCACGTGCTGCGCGTGGCCGAGGCCATCGATTCGCATCAGTTCGGCGATCTGCAGCGCCTGACCCGCGATCGCCGCAACCGCGACGATCACTACAAGGAACTGACGATCGACGTGCAGCCCGGCATCACCTATCGGCTGGCGGCGCGCTTCATTCCGGAAAACCGCAATCGCATCCGCACCGGCGAATATTGGGAGCCGGTGATCTGGAAGGAAATCGCCGAAACCTGTCGCTGAGGTCCGCGCAGGCGGTTCGATCCGGCGCGACGCGCTGGTAGGCTGACGCCATGACTGTGCTCAGCGTCAACGTCAACAAAGTGGCCGTGCTGCGCAACTCGCGCGGCGGCGGATCGCCCTCGGTGGTGAAGGCCGCGCAGGTGGCGATCGCCGCCGGCTGCGGCGGCATCACCGTGCATCCGCGGCCGGACCAGCGCCACATCCGGCCGCACGATGTGCGCGATCTTGCCGACGTGGTCCGCGGCCGCGTCGAGTACAACCTGGAAGGCAATCCGTTCGCGCCGGCGCGCGATGGCTATCCCGGATTTCTCGCATTGGTCGACGAAGTGCGCCCGCAGCAGGCGACCCTGGTGCCGGACGGCGACGGCCAGATCACCTCCGACCATGGGTTCGATCTGGGACGCGATGCCGAGCGTTTGCGCCCGCTGATCCGCGAACTGCGCGCAATGGGCGTGCGCGTGAGTCTCTTCATGGATGCCGGCGCTGCCGGCATCGAACGTGCGGCGGAACTGGGCGCCGACCGCATCGAGATCTACACCGGGCCCTTCGCCCACGCCTTCGCGGTTGGCGATTTCAGCGCGGAACTGGAGCGTTGCGCGCAGACGGCGCGGCGGGCGCAGGCGGTCGGCCTGGGCGTCAACGCCGGGCATGATCTGAGCCAGCAGAATCTCGGCGATTTTCTGCGGGCGGTGCCGAACGTGCTGGAAGTATCGATCGGCCACGCGCTGTTCGACGAGGCCCTGTATGCGGGCCTCGATGCCACGGTTCGCGCTTATCTGGCGGTGATCGCCGGCGCGACGCCGGCGACCTGATTCCTCACTCGCCTCAATCGAGCGTGACGCGTCAATCCAGTGCGATGCGTTCCAGCCCGGCGCGACGGGCGCGGGCCATCACATCGGCGACGCGTTCATAGGCGGCGTCAGGATCGGCTTCGATCTGCAGCACCGCCGGTTTCTCGCGGCCGGCTTCGGTGCGCATCGCGGCGTCGATCGCCAGCATCGGCATCGGAATGCCATCCCAGCTCAAGCTGCCGTCGGCGCGGATCTGCAGCGCGATCGGTTCGGTGGGTGGCGGCGGCAATGGATCGGGGGTGACGGACGGCAGGTCGAGGGTCAGGGTCCGGCTCAGCATCGGTGTGGCGACCATGAAGATGATCAGCAGCACCAGCATCACGTCGACCAGCGGCGTGATATTCATTTCCGAGATCGTGCCGTTGCGGGCTTGCGCAGCGAAGGCCATGGTTCCGCTCCCTTTGCGTGGAAGGCGAATCCAGCGTACGCCTGCGTACGGCCTGCGCGCAACGGGCCGAAAGCAAAAGAAGGTGCGCAAAAGAAAACGCCGCCCGGAGGCGGCGTCGATCTTTGCGGCTGGCGAAGCGGTTACTGCAGCGCTTCGACGAAGCCGATCTTTTCCATGCCGGCGTTCTTCGCCGTGGCCAGCACTTCGGCCAGCACTTCGTACTGGGCTTCCGGGCTCGGCTCGAGTTCGAGCGTGGGCTGCGGATCGCGCGTGGCTTCCACTTTCAGCGACGGCTCGAGGGCCGACTTCGGCAGCGGGCTGTTGTCCCAGAACAGCATGCCGCCGTCGTCGATGCGCAGACGGATCGGCTTGGGCGGTTCTTTCGGGTCGTCCGGCACATTGTTGCTGGCTTGCGGCAGGTCGATCTGGATTTCGTACGACAGCATGGGCGCCGTCACCATGAAGATGATCAGCAGCACCAGCATCACGTCGACCAGCGGCGTGACGTTGATGTCGCCCATCGGGGCGGAGTTGCCGCCGCCGGAATTGGAACTGAAAGCCATGGGGTGATCCTTTTCCTGTCCGGCCTTAGCGTTCGGGCGTAGCCACGAAGCCGACCTTGGCGATGCCCACGTCCTTGGCCGTCTTCACCACTTCCGAGACGAGACGGTATTTGGTCGTCTTGTCGGCGCGGATGTCGATGCGCGGCTGCGGCTTCTTCTGGGCTTCGACCGCGAGCTGGGACTCAAGCACGGCTTTCTGCACGCGCTCGTCGTTCCAGTAGATTTCGCCGTCGGCCTTGATCGCCAGCGTGATCGGACGGCCCGGATCGACCGGCCGATTGTCGAGCGTCGCTTCAGGCAGCTCGATTACCACCTTGTGGGCCATCAGGGGCGCCGTGATCATGAAGATGATCAAGAGCACCAGCATCACGTCCACGAGGGGCGTGACGTTGATTTCGGCCATCGGGCCGCCGCCGCCGCTACTGTTGCTGAAGGCCATGTCTCAAGGCTCCGTCGGGCTGCCGTGACGTCTTAGCGCTTGACGGCCGCAACGTCGCCGACGCGCGAGCCGGTGGCGAAGAAGTCGTGCAGATCGTGCGCGAAGGTGTCGAAGCGGGCATTGGTGTTGCGGTTCATGCGCACGAAGAAGTTGTACGCGAGCACCGCCGGGATGGCGACGAACAGACCGAGCGCGGTCATGATCAGCGCTTCACCCACCGGACCTGCGACGGCGTCGATCGAGGCCTGGCCGCTGGCGCCGATGCGGATCAGGGCGCCGTAGATGCCCCACACCGTACCGAGCAGACCGACGAACGGGGCGGTCGAACCGACCGTCGCCAGCCAGGTCAGGCCGTTTTCGAGCTTGCCGCTTTCGCGGGTCACGGCCTGGCGCAGGGCGCGGTCGATGAACTCCGAGCGGTTCAGCGCTTCGACCAGGCGGCTGCCTTCGTGACGCTGATGATGGTGCGCAGCCTGCGCGGCGTCGAGCGCGATCTTGGAGAACGGTTCGCCCTTGGGCTGTTCTTCCATGAAGCGGATCGAATCCTGCGGATTCTGCGTTTCCCAGAACGTGCTGATGACGCGATCGGCACGGGCGCGGATCACGCTGTTCTTGAGGATGTTGACGATCGTGTAGTACCACGAGCCCACCGACATCAGGATCAGGGTGAGCAGCACCACCCAGGAGACCATGAACTCGCCGGGGTTGCCGGTCATTTCGTTCCACAGATGGCTAAAGCCCATCTGCGAAAGCGCTTCGGCGTCCGAGGTGCCGGCCAGACCCGTCAGAGCGTTCGGATCGGTGGTCGCAGCCGCGGGGGCAGGCGCCGCGGTGCTCACCGCGGCCGGATCTGCCGCGGGCGTAGCCGTGGTATCGACCGGCTGAGTGGAAGCAGCATCTTGTTGCATAACGCCTACCCTTTGTTAGATATCGGTGAGTTTGAAAGAAATCGGTACCAGGACCCAGCCTTGCACCGGTGCGCCGTCCTTGGTTCCCGGGTTGAACACCCAGTTGCGAACGGCATCGATCGCAGCCCGGTCGAGCAGACGCGATCGACTGGATTTTTCCACTTCCACTTCCACCGGCCGGCCATCGGTGCCGACCAGCACGCGCAGGATGACCTCGCCTTCCTCGCGGCGACGGATCGCCTGCGGCGGATAACGCGGCGGACGGATGCGGCGGTAGGTCTGATCTTCCGTCGGGCCGTAATCGGCCGGCGGGGCCGGCGGCGCGGGCGGAGCCGGCGGCGGTGCGGCGACCGACATCGGCGTCGGGTCATCCAACACCACGGGCGGCGCCGGTTCCGGCGGCGGCGGCAACGGCTTGGGCTTCTCGATCACCTTCGGCGGCGGGCGCTTCGGCGGTTCGGGCGGCGGCGGCGGGGGCGGGGGAGGCGGCGGAGGCGGTTCGATGAAGGTCACATCGATCACCTCTTGCTCATCCTCTTCCGCGGTCGGCGGCGAGACCGGCGACATGACGAGCATGAAAGCGGCTACGTGGAACGCCATGGCGAATGCAAGCCCGCCGATGCGTGTCCAGTTGAGCGACTTGCTCTCGTTGTTCGAATTGTTGGTGTATTCCGTCATGCGCGAGAGCTTGCAGCGATGGGGTCTGGCGACACCGGAACGTGCCACCCGCGAGGGGCGGGCGCGTCCATGTGGCGCGGGAAATTCCTAGCTTATACGAAGAGCCGGCCTGTGCCTACGGTCACTTCGATCCGTTTTTCTTGAGCCATTCCTCGGCCTGCTGCTTGGTCTCCGGATACTTCGCAGCTTCTTTGTAAGCGGCGATCAAACCCGGCCGATTGTTCAGTCCGAACTCCGAACGGCCGATCACCATCCAGGCATCGCCCGGCCGTTTCACGCCTTTCTTGAGGGCTTCCTGCGCGGCCGCCTTGGCTTCCGCGTAGCGCTCCTCGTTGGTCAATACGCGCGACAGGTTCAAAGCGGGTTCGCCGTCTTTGGCGAGCGGCAGCGCCTTCTTGTAGGCGTCGATCGACTCGTTGAGCTTGTCGGTGAAATAGTAGGCCTGGCCCAGCGCGATATAGGTTTCGGCGCTCGGCTTGAGGATGCCCTTGTCGAGGCCCTCATTGATCACCTCGATGCCCTTGGCTTCCTTGCCTTCGGTGTTGAGGTAGAGCGCGAACAGCTGGCGGTAGTCGCGCTCTTCGGTCAGCAGGCCGGCGGTGCGGGCGCGCTCGAGAACCTCGATGGCCTTGTCGTACTGATCGGCTTCGGCGTAGATCGACGACAGGTTCATCAGCATCTTCTTGTCGGTCGGATTCTTCGCGACCAACTGCTCGGCGATGCGCGCCGCTTCCATCGGTTTATCCTGATCGAAGTAGGTCGCCATCAGAAGCTGGTTCCAGCTTTCCTGCGGCTTGTCGGAGGTGTCGATGGCTTTCTGCAGGAATTGCGCGGCTTCGTCGTAGCGCTCCAGGCGGTACAGCGCGTTGCCCTTCATCGCCAGATAGTCGGGCTTTTCCGATTTGGTTTCGGCGAGGAACTTGTCGAAGGTGGCGAGCGCCTCGGTGTAGTTCTCTTCGCTCATCTGCATCTGCCCGATCTGATTCATGATCTGGTAGTGCGTGTCGTTCGGCAGGCCGTTTTCGTCGAGCGATTTCTGCAGCAGCGGCAGCGCCTTGCCGTAGTCGTCCATGTCGACGTAGACGAAACCCTTGGCCTGGTAGGCGAGCGAACGCTCATAGGCGCCGGCTTTCTTGTGGGCGATGATTTCATCGGCCACCGCGAGCGCTTCTTCGTTCTTCTGTTCTTCCGACAGATCGAACAGCTTCTGCAGCTGCTTGCTCAGGCTCGATACCGGCTTGATCTTCGGATCCGGGCGCGTGGCGTTCGGGAACAGCGGCGCGGCCTTTTCCTTCTCGCCCTTCTTGGCTTCGCGCTGTTCCTTGGCGCGCTCGGAGGCGCTGCGCGCAGCGTCGGCGGAATCGGGCGCCACCAGCGCGAAGGCGCCGAGCAGCAGTGCGGTCTTGAGGAGGGTGGCGAAGTTCATCACGGGCACCTCGAAATTCGGTATCGCCGAACCGGCGATGAGGCCGATACAGCGGGGACCGCGAAGATTAGGGGGTCTAGTGCTTTAGCTCAAGTCGACAAACGTGACTTCGGACACATTGCCACGCATTGGTCGTGTCCGGTTGGTCCGGAACCGGCTTTTCGCGGCCAACACCGCCATCCTGGCCTGCTGCTCGACGGCGACCGACAATGAAGCGTCGCCGAGTCATTTCTATGCGCACGAACCTTAAGGCCGCGTAAAAATCCGCGGCCGGAAGCAAACCCCGATCAGCCGAGCGTCGGGAAATTCTCGACTGCGAAGCGGGCGCGTTCGGCCGGATCGGTCGACAACTGCCCGGCCGCCTTGAGCGCTTCGACTTTCTGCAGCCGCAACAGCAAGCCGTTGCCGTTCGCCATCTGGATGGCGAGACCGGGGCGCGCATTGAGCTCGAGAATCATCGGGCCCTGGTTGCGATCGAGTACGAAGTCGACGCCGACATAGCCCAGCCCCGACAACTCGTAGCAGCTGGCGGCCATCCGCAGCAGCTCGTCCCAGTGCGGGATCTGCAGGCCGACGATGCTGTGCTCGGTGTCCGGATGTTCGCGGATGATTTCGGTGCCCCACACCCCGCGCTTGGTCTTGCCGGTGGGAATATCGATGCCCACGCCGATCGCGCCCTGATGCAGATTGGCCTTGCCGTCCGACAGGCGCGTCGGCAGCCGGATCATCGCCATCACCGGGTAGCCGAGGAACACGATGATGCGGATGTCGGGCACGCCCTTGTAGCTGACCTGATCGAAGATCGGATCGAACTGCACGCAGTATTCGATCAGCAGATGATCGGGATGGCCGCCCAGCGAAAACAGGCCCGACAGCGCGTTCGACAGGTGATGTTCGAACTCTTCGCGCGGCATCAGATTGCCGTTGGAGCGACGGTATTTGTCGCCGCGCCGGCCGGTGATGACGAGGATGCCGTCGCCGCCCGATCCGTGCGCGGGTTTCACGACGAACTGGTCGTGCGGCTTGAGGATCTCGTGCAGTTCGGAAATCTGGTGCTCTTCACTCACCACCGCGTACAACTCGGGGACCGGCAGGCCGGCGTCGATCGCCAGTTGCTTGGTGATGAGTTTGTCGTCGACGCGCGGATAGAACTTGCGCGGGTTGTACATGAGCACGTAATCGGCGTTGCGCTGGCCGATTCCCATCATGCCGATCTGGCGCAGGCGCCTGGCGACTCCGAACAGGGACAGCATCGCGCGCGACTCAGCTCTTGGGCGCCGCAGACGCCGCGGAGGCGGCGACCGCCTTGGCGTCGGCTTCGCGCGCCAGGGCGCGGAAGCGGAACAACTCGCTCAGGCGATAGCCCGAATAGCGGCCGAGCACCAGGGTGATCGCGAAAAGAATCAGCAGGAATTCCGGGAACACGAAGACGAAGTGTTCGAGCTTGTCCCAGCTCATCGCCAGGTAGGCCAGCGAGGCCACGATGAGCGAACCCACCGCTTCCTTGATCGCATGGCCCGCGCCGCGTTCTTCCCAGGCCACCGAAATGCGCTCGATGGTCATCGCCATGATCACCATCGGGAACAGGGCCACCGACAATCCGACTTCGATGCCGAGGCGATTGCTCACCACCGAAACCAGCGCCATCAGCAGCACGACCAGGATCAGCACGGCGGTCAATCGCGGCACCAGCAACAAGCGCAAGCGTTCCAGGTAGAACCGCACCAGCAAGCCGAGCCCGACCACGGTGACGAACAACGCGACACCCGCGATGATCTGGGTTTCGCGAAACGCCAGCGCGATCAGCACCGGCATGAAGGTACCGAAGGTTTTCACGCCGATCAGATTGCGCAGCAGCAGCATGATGAAGGCGCCGATCGGCACCATCAGCAGGATGCGGTAAACCCCCTGCGCCTGCAGCGGTAGGCTCAGCAGCGAGTAATTCACCATGTCGGCGTTCTGCACTTCCAGGCGCTGTTCGGCGATCGCCATCGCGTCGGCCAGGTTGCGGCTGAGATTGAACTCGACGAAAGCGCGCGGCGTTTCGTCGACCAGCAACAGCGGTTGACGACTCGCACTCCACAGGAAGAAATCCTCCGGCCAGCCGTCGGCCGCCGAACGCAGATCGATCGTCACCCAGTCGGTGCCGTTGTGCACCTGCAGCCAGGGACGGATTTCGACTTTCGAGGCCGGATCGTCGAGCTGGAAACCGTGGATCACCTTGGCCGGGATGTTGCGCATCGCCAGCAGCTGCGCGATGAACTGCGCGCGCATCTCCGGCGTTTCACGGTTCTCCAGCAGCAGGGCGACTTCCTGGCTCGGTGGTTCGGCGCTGAAGCGGCGCACCAGTTCCTGCGCGAAGGTGCCGATGTCCGCCGAGTGCTCGCGCACCTGATCGAGCAGGGTCTGCGCCGCCGTGGCGTAAGGCTCTTCGAGCACCGGCAGCTCGCCGATGCGCGGGCGTTCGGCTTCGGCCGGCGCGGCGGAGTCGTCGCCGCGCACGATGGTGGCGCGGTAGTAAAGCGCCTGCTTGCCGGCGGCGCGGCGGATCGACCATTGTACTTCGCGGCCATCGCGATGCGGCTCGTCGATCTGCGAGTAATTCTTCGCGACGAATTTCTCGTCGAGGATGATGTAGCCCGGCGGATCGGCCGGCAGCTGCAGCGTGACTTTGTTGGCGCCCTTGCGCGGCTGGTATTCGACGCGCGCCTGCAGCGTCCAGACCTCGACTTCGGCGCTGGGCTGCAACGGGAAATTCAGCACCTTCCACTTGTAGAGGATGGCCGCTGTGCCGAGTGCGGCGATGACGGCCGCAAGAAGATAAAGATGGGTTTTTTTCATGATCCGGCTATGGCCTCGCGGCTCCCCAACCGCGCGCGACGACAGTCGCAATGCGCGGCAGTATAGCGAGTCGCGACGGCGTGAAGTTCGACCGCGTGCAGTTCGACCGCGTCGCCTTGCTGGCGGCTTGCAGCCTGGATGCAGCGAGACCGAATCCGGGGCAACGCTCGGCGCCGCCGAACGTCCCCGTCGCCGCAGATCAAACGTCGAGGTTGGAAACCTTCAGCGCATTGTCTTCGATGAACTCGCGCCGCGGTTCGACGACATCGCCCATCAAGGTCGAGAAGATCTGATCGGCGGCCACCGCGTCTTCGATGCGCACCTTGAGCAGGCGGCGCGTCTCGGGATTCACCGTGGTTTCCCACAGCTGCTCGGGATTCATTTCGCCCAGGCCCTTGAAGCGCTGCACGGTGCGGCCGCGCTTGGCTTCATCCATCAGCCAGGCGTGCGCTTCCTTGAAGCTCAGAACCGGATGGCTCTTGCCGCCGCGACGCACTTCGGCGCCCGGCTGCACCAGGTCGGCGAGTTCGCCGGCGGCATCCATCACCGGCCGCAGTTCGCCGCCATCGAACAGGCTGGCGGGGAAGATCAACGTCAGTTCGACACCGTGATGCTGGCGCTCGATCACCAGCGCACCACCCTGCTCGCCCTGCGCCGCCTGCGCCCGCACGCGGTAGCGCGGCTTGCCCAGGCCGGTGGCGGCCAGGCGCGTTTCCAGACGCGTGGTCCACGGCTTGAGCGCGTCGACATCGGCGAACGATTCGGTGCGCAGCGGCGGCAGGTCGAGGAAGGCTTCGAGCACATTGGTGTCGAAGCGATGCGAGAGACGACGCACCGCATCCTGCGCGGCGACGAAGTCGGCCATCAGCTTCTCGAGCGCGGCGCCGTTGATCGGCGGTGCGTCGGGCGCGTAGCGCAGTTCGGCGCCTTCGACGGCGTGATTGATCAGGTACGAGTTGAGCGCGTTGTCGTCCTTCAGATACAGCTCGGTCTTGCCCTGCTTGAGTTTGTAGAGCGGCGGCAGGCCGATATAGACGTGGCCGCGTTCGATCAACTCCGGCATCTGGCGATAGAAGAACGTCAGCAGCAAGGTGCGGATGTGCGAGCCGTCGACGTCGGCGTCGGTCATGATGATGATGCGGTGGTAGCGCAGCTTGTCGGGGTTGTATTCGTCCTTGCCGATGCCGCAGCCCAGCGCGGTGATCAGCGTGCCGACTTCGGCCGACGCCAGCATGCGATCGAAGCGCGCGCGCTCGACGTTGAGGATCTTGCCCTTGAGCGGCAGGATCGCCTGCGTCTTGCGGTTGCGTCCCTGCTTGGCGGAGCCACCGGCCGAGTCGCCCTCGACGATGAACAGTTCCGACAGCGCGGGATCCTTTTCCTGGCAGTCGGCGAGCTTGCCCGGCAGGCCGGCGATGTCGAGCGCGCCTTTGCGGCGCGTGAGTTCACGCGCCTTGCGGGCGGCTTCGCGGGCACGCGCGGCGTCGACCACTTTCTCGGCGATGCCGCGCGCTTCGAGCGGATGTTCCTGCAGGAATTCTTCGAGCTTGCTGCCGAGCACCTGCTCGACCACCGGCTTCACTTCGGAGCTGACCAGCTTTTCCTTGGTCTGCGACGAGAAGCTCGGATCGGGCACCTTCACCGACAGCACCGCGATCATGCCTTCGCGCATGTCGTCGCCCGACAGCGCGATCTTGGCCTGGCGCGCGATGCCGTTCTGCTCGATGTAGTTGTTGAGCGTGCGCGTGAGCGCGGCACGGAAGCCGGCCAGATGGGTGCCGCCATCCTTCTGCGGGATGTTGTTGGTGAAGCAGAACATGGTTTCCTGGTAGGCATCGGTCCATTGCAGGGCGACTTCCACCACGATCCCGTTCATTTCGCCGGAAACCGAGATAACCGATTGATGTAACGGGGTTTTTAGCTGGGCAAGATGCTCGACGAAGGAGCGGATGCCGCCTTCGTACTCGAACAGGTCGCGCTTGCCTTCGCCGCGCTCGTCGATCAACTCGATCTTGACGCCCGAGTTGAGGAACGACAGTTCGCGCAGGCGCTTGGCCAGGATGTCGTAGTGGAATTCGACATCGCTGAAGATTTCGACCGCCGGCTTGAAACGCAGCGTGGTGCCGCGCTTGCCCGACGGGCCGAGCAGCTTGAGCGGGTATTGCGGCTCGCCCAGCCGGTATTCCTGCTGGTGGTGGTGGCCGTCGCGCCAGATGTCGAGCAGCACATGCTCGGACAGCGCGTTGACCACCGAGACGCCGACGCCATGCAGACCGCCGGACACCTTGTAGCTGTTGTCGTCGAACTTACCGCCGGCATGCAGCACCGTCATGATGACTTCGGCCGCCGACACGCCTTCTTCCTTGTGAATGTCGGTCGGGATGCCGCGGCCGTTGTCGGATACCGACACCGAGCCGTCGAGATGGATGGTGACGATGACCTGGTCGCAGTAGCCGGCCAGCGCTTCGTCGATGGCGTTGTCGACGACCTCGAAAACCATATGGTGCAGGCCGGTGCCGTCGTGGACGTCGCCGATGTACATGCCCGGCCGCTTGCGGACGGCTTCGAGCCCGCGCAGCACGGTGATCTTGCTGGAATCGTAGTTCGAGTTCGGCGGGGTCTGTTCGCTCATGCGCACACGGGTCCGAAAGGCCACACGCGCAGGGCGTGGGCGAGGGTGTCGACGGGATGGTCTGAATTATAGCAGGCGCTCGATCCAGCCCTGTTCCACGTGGAACTTCGCGATCTCGCGCGGCCAACGATCCAGCGCGACAGGAACGTCAGTGCCGGTCAGGAGGATTTGTGCCGGGCTCTGCGCGAGATGATCGAGCGCCAGTTGTAGATGGGGGCGATCGAGCTCGGATGCCAGATCGTCGAGGCAGAGAATCGGCCAGGTTCCGGAGCGGTCGTCGGCGAACAAGCGGGCCTGCGCCAGAATGCAGGCGAGGGCGGTGAGCTTTTCCTGCCCGCGGGAGAATGTCTCGCGCGAAGGCAGGATTTCGTAGCCGACCGACCAGTCGGCGCGGTGCGGCCCGATGGTGGTGTGGCCGAGCATCGCATCTCGCGGGCGGGCGGAGCGGAGCGCGGCGCCCAGGGTTTCGTGCTCGAGCGACCAGCCACGCTGGAAGCGCAGCTCGGTCGAGCCGAGTTCGCCGAGCAGGTTGGCCGCGGCCGTTCGTAGAACCGGACCCAGCCTCTCCAGATACGACTGCCGTTGCCCGGTCAGTCTCGAACCGGCCTCGTCGAGCTCGCTTTCCCAGGCGTCGAGCGACGCCGAGTCCGGCGCCGACGACTTCAACAGGGCGTTTCGCTGCTTCAGCGCCCGCTGGTAGCGGCGCCAGCTGGGCAGAAAGTCCGGTTCCACGTGGAACAGCGCCCAATCCAGGAAGCGCCGGCGAACGTCGGAGCCGCCCGCGATCAAGTCGTGGCTGCCAGGCTCGAAACAGACGACCGCGATTTCCCGATACAGCTCGCTCAGCCCGTTAACCGGCTGACCGTCGACGCGAGCCTGCCAATCCTTGACCCCGCGCTCAAGACCCAGCCGGTGCAGGGAATCCCCGCGCACCTCGGCATACACCCGCAGCGACGAGCAACCGCGCCGGATCAACCCGTCGCGCACCGCCCCGCGGAACGACCGGCCATAGGCCAGCAGATAAACCGCTTCGAGCACGCTGGTCTTGCCCGCGCCGTTACCGCCGACGAACAGGTTCAGGCCGGGCTCGAGCAGTAGCTCGACCCGGTCGAACAGGCGGAATTGTTCGATCAGCAGTCGTTCCAGCCGCACGCGAAACTCCGGGCCGGCGACTGCGCCGCGGCGGTCAGAGACGCAGCGGCATCACCACGTGCCGGCTACGGGCGTGCCCGGCTTCGCGCAGCAAGGCGCTGGAATTGGCGTCGCGCAGGTTCAGCAGCACGTGTTCTTCACGCAGCGCGCTGAGCGCATCGAGCAGGTAGGTAACGTTGAAACCGACCGACAAGCCGTCGACCGTGGTCTGGGCTTCGAGCTCCTCCACCGCCTCTTCCTGCTCCGGGTTGTGCGCCACGATGCGCACCTGGCCTGGGCTGATCTCGATCTTCACGCCGCGGTACTTCTCGTTCGACAGGATCGCCGCGCGCTGCAGCGCCGCTTTCAGCACCTCGCGTTCCATCCGCACTTCCTTGTCGGCGCCGATCGGAATCACCGCCTCGTAATCAGGGAAGCGACCGTCGATCAGCTTGGAAGTGAAAGTGACGTCCTCGCGCCGCATGCGCACGTGGTTGCGGCCGACCTCGAGTTCGACGACGGCGTCGCCGCCTTCGAGCAGGCGCTGCAGTTCCAGCACGCCTTTGCGCGGCAGGATGATCTGCTTGCGGGTCTTGGCGCCATCCGGCAAGCCGGCTTCGCACAGCGCCAGGCGGTGACCGTCGGTAGCCACGCAGCGCAGCGCGTTCTCGCGCAGGTCGAACAGCAGGCCGTTGAGATAGAAACGCACGTCCTGCTGCGCCATCGCGAACGCGGTGCGCTCGATCAATTCCTTCAGTGCGGCTTCCGGCACCTGGATGCGTTCGACCAGTTCCAGATCGTCGATCGCCGGGAATTCCTTGGCGGGCAGGGTGGCCAGCGTGAAACGGCTGCGGCCGGCTTGCAGCGTGACGCGATCGCCGCTCAGCGAAAACGCCAGGCGGCTGCCGTCGGGCAGGGCGCGCACGATCTCGAATAGCTTGCGCGCCGGGATCGTGGTTTCGCCGGCTTCGGCCTGCTCGACATCGGTGCGGGCGATCATCTCGACTTCGAGATCGGTGCCGGTCAACGACAGCCGGTTGCCTTCGACCGAGACCAGCAGATTGGCCAGCACCGGCAAGGTCTGCCGCCGCTCCACCACGTTGACCACCTGTTGCAGGGGCTTGAGCAAAACTTCGCGCTGAAGACTAAAACGCATGCCGAAAACCCCTAAGAATCCAAGATGGATTTTTTGTGGATATAAAACTGGTGATGATGGTGGAGCCTGGAAAATCTGCGGAAAAGCTATCCAGCTATCTGATTCGCAACGTTTTTCTGAAGCGGTAACCCTGTGGCCACAGGGCGCCTGGCCTGTGGATGGGGTGTGGATAACTTTCGACCGCGTGCCCCATCCACAACTTATCCACAACTCGTTCGCCGCGACCTTGGGTCAGCCCTTACTCGGTCAGCTTGCGAACCAGTTTGTCCCAGTCCTCGCGCAGTTTGCCGTCGGTTTCGAGCAGGTCGCGCACCACCCGGCAGGCGTGCAGCACCGTGGTGTGGTCGCGCCCGCCGAAGGCATCGCCGATTTCCGGCAGACTGTGTTCGGTCAGTTCCTTCGCCAGCGCCATCGCCACCTGCCGCGGACGCGCCAGAGAACGCGTGCGCCGCTTCGAATTCAGATCGGCCAATCTGAGCTGATAGTAGTCTGCCACGGTCTTCTGGATATTGGCGATGGAGATGGCCTGCTGCTGCGCGCGCAGCAGATCGCGCAGCGTCTCCTGGGCGAATTCCACTGTGATCGCGCGGCCGGTGAAGTTGGCGCGCGCGGCCAGCGTATTGAGCGCGCCTTCCAGATCGCGCACGTTCGAACGCATGCGCCGGGCAATCAGGTAGGCGACATCGTCGGGCAGCTGGATGTTGCGTGCGTGCGCCTTGGAAAGCAGGATCGCGGCGCGCGTTTCGAAATCCGGCGGCTCGATCGCCACCGACAGGCCCCAGCCCAGGCGCGACTTGAGCCGCGGTTCGAGGTTCTCCACTTCTTTCGGATAACGGTCGCAGGTCAGGATGATCTGCTGCTTGCCGTCGAACAGCGCATTGAAGGTGTGGAAGAACTCCTCCTGGGTGCGGTCCTTGCCGGCGAAGAATTGGATGTCGTCGATCAGCAGCGCGTCGACCGAATGGAACTGGCGCTTGAACTGATCCATCGAGCGCTCGGCCAGCGCCTTCATCATCGCGCTGAAGAATTGCTCCGAGCGCAGATAAAGCACCTTCATTGCCGGATTCACCGCGCGCATCTGATTGCCGGCGGCGTGCATCAAATGGGTTTTGCCCAGACCCGTGCCGCCGTACAGCAACAGCGGGTTGTAGGCGCGGCCGGGGTTCTGCGCCACTTGCAGCACGGCGGATTTGCCGAGCTGGTTCGACTTGCCTTCGACGAAGGTGTCGAAGCTGTAATTGGGATCGAGGTTGCTGGCGTAGTCTTCGACCCGCGGCAAGGTAACGCGCGCGGCCGGCACGGCGGCGGCCCTGGGCGGCTCCGGCCGGCTCAGCGTGCCGACTTCCAGCCGCACCGGCAGGCCGTCTTCGCCGCTGAAATGGCGCAGCAGTTCCACGATGCGCGCGAAATAACGCTCGCGCACCGTATCGACGACGAACGCGTTCGGCGCGAACAGCGCCAGCCCCGCACCTTGCGGCGTGGCCTGCAGCGGCTTGACCCAGGTGTGGAAATCCTCGGCCGACAGTTCGGCTTCCAGTCGTTCGAGGCAAAGCGGCCAGGCGGCGAGCATTCGGGTCAGGGTCTTGAGCGCGGAGTCTTGAAGCGCGGCCGGCATGATGTGCGCTAGGCCGGCGGAAAGGCGAGCGCCGCAGTCTACCCGCGTGCGCCACCAGTTCCAACCGGATTCGCCTTGACACGCAAGTGCTTGGACCGGTATCGTTCGCGGTCTTTCTCGGCCAAAACAGCGTCCCGCCGCCATGAAGCGCACCTTCCAGCCCAGCAACCTCAAGCGCGCCCGTACCCACGGTTTCCGCGCCCGCATGAAGACGGCCGACGGCCGCAAGATTCTCAATGCGCGCCGCGCCAAGGGCCGCAAGCGCCTGATCCCGTAAGCGGTCGCGGCGACAACGCGTCGCCGCTTCGTTGCACGGTGCAGGACGACAGTCGGCTGGACAGCAGGCGGCTGGACATAAGTCGGAACATGTCGTCATGACGTCCGACCTCCGCTTCAGGCGCACCGACCGGGTGCGCCTTCCGAAACAATACCAAGTCTGTTTCGCGCAAGGTTCCCGCGTGAACGGGCGGTTTTTTCGTTTGCACGTGCTGGCCGGCGAGTGCGCGCGGCTGGGCCTGGCGGTTTCGCGCAAGGTCGATACCAAGGCCGTGGTGCGCAACCGCATCAAGCGCACCGCGCGCGAATCGTTCCGGCTTTCGCGCAGCACGATTCCGAAAGCCGATTGCGTGCTGGTCGCCAAGCGCGAAGCGGCGGCGGCGAGCAACGCGGAACTGCGCGCCGACCTGGCATCGCTGTGGCGTCGCGCCGCTGCATTGAAGCCGACCCCTGCGGCGGGCACAATGCGCGACGCCGTCGATCCGCCCGCCTCGCGCGACGACGCCTGACACATTTCTCATTTTCGCGCGTCGAGCTTCAGACGTGCCGCCGGCTCTAGTCCCCACATGACTCAAACCCGCTCTTTCCTGCTCGTCGCCTGGCTGATCCTGGCGTTCTTCCTGTGGGACGCCTGGCAGAAGGATTACGCCGCGCCGCGCCTGGAACCGGGCACCGACACCGCGGCGCCCGCCGCGCTCGGCGACGACGAAATTCCCGCCCCGGCGGCGGCCGGCGACGACACCACCGTGCCCTCGGTGGCCGCGCCACCCGAAGCGACCGCCGCGGCGCCGAGCGCCGCGCCGATCGTGCTGGAAAACGACGTGCTGCGCGTGAGCATCGACAGCAACGGCAGCACGCTGCTGGCCACCGAGCTGTTGGCTTACGACAGCACGGCCGACGACGACAGCGCGCCGGTGCAACTGCTCAGCCAGGATCCGGCGCACTACTTCGTCGCGCAGACCGGTTGGGTCAGCGCCGCCGGCGAAGCGCCGAGCCACCAGGCGACGTTCGTGCCGGAAGCCGGTTCGCAGACGATCGTCGACGGCAGCGACGCCGTCGAACGCCGCTTCGTCTGGACCGGCGGCAACGGCGTCACCGTGCGCCGCATCTATCGCCTCGAACGCGGCAGCTACGTGCTCGACGTGCGCGACGAAATCGTCAACGCCGGCTCGACGGCGTGGCGCGGCAATGTCTACCGCCAACTGATCCGCGTACCGCCGCCGTCGAAAGGCGGTGGCATGACGAACCCGGAGGCCTACAGCTTCGTCGGCACCGCCAACTACAGCCCGCAGGACAAATTCGAAAAGCTCGCCTTCGACGATTTCGCCGACGAACCGGTGAAGAAGGAAGTCGCCGGCGGCTGGATCGCGATGCTGCAGCACTACTTCGTCGCGGCCTGGATTCCCGAAGCGAGCGACGTCACGCAGTTCACCACCGGCGTCGCGCGCGGCCGCTATCTGGTCCGCGCGATGGGACCGACCGTGGACGTGGCGCCCGGCGCGCAGGCGCAATCGAGCGCGCGACTGTATGTCGGCCCGAAACTGCAGGACCGTCTCGAAACCGTCGCACCCGGCCTCGGCCTGACGCTCGACTACGGCATCTTCACCATCATCGCGCAGCCGCTGCACTGGCTGCTCGCCAAACTGCACGCGATCACCGGCAACTGGGGCTGGGCCATCGTGCTGCTGGTGGTGCTGATCAAGCTGGCGCTGTTCAAACTTTCCGAAGCGCAGTACAAGAGCTTCGCCAAGATGCGCCGCATCGCGCCGCGCGTGGAAGCGTTGAAGGAACGCTACGGCGACGATCGCCAGAAAGTGCAGATGGCGACCATGGAGCTGTACAAGAAAGAGAAGATCAACCCGATGGGCGGCTGCCTGCCCATGCTGGTGCAGATCCCGATCTTCATCGCGCTCTACTGGGTGCTGCTGGAAAGCGTCGAACTGCGCCACGCACCGTGGATCGGCTGGATCCAGAACCTGACTGCGCCCGATCCGTATTTCGTGCTGCCGGCGATCAACCTGGTGAGCATGTGGCTGACGCAGAAACTCTCGCCCACGCCGGGCATGGACCCGCTGCAGAAGAAGATGATGCAGGTGATGCCGCTGGTGTTCGGCGTGATGTTCGCGTTCTTCCCCGCGGGCCTGGTGCTGTACTGGGCGACCAACGGTGCGCTCGGCCTGTTGCAGCAGTGGATCATCACGCGCCGCCACGGCGAGCCGGTGAAGGTCTGACGCGGCACGCGAACAAACATCGATCGACGGCCCGCTTCGGCGGGCCGTCGGCGTTTTGCGCGCGGCGATTTTCGCTTCGTGCGCCGTATCTGCGACGATAGCCGCGCATGAACCCGGTTACCGACACCATCGTTGCGATCGCCACGCCTGCCGGCGCCGGCGGCGTGGGCATGTTGCGTGTCGCCGGTCCGAAAGCGCCGGCGATCGCACAGGTCCTGCTCGGCCGCGCACCGCAGCCGCGTCATGCGCACTACGCCCGGGTACGCGACGCGCATGGCGACCCGTTGGATCACGTCCTGCTTTTGTTCTTCCCGGCGCCGCATTCGTTCACCGGCGACGATGTGCTCGAAGTGCATGGCCACGGCAGTCCGATCCTGTTGCAGGCGATGTTGCGGCGTCTGTGCGAACTGGGTGCACGGCCCGCGCGCGCCGGCGAATTCTCCGAGCGCGCCTTCCTCAACGACAAACTTGATCTGGCGCAGGCCGAGGCGATCGCCGACCTGATCGCGGCCGGCAGCGAAGCCGCCGCGCGCGCCGCCCTGCGTTCGCTCGACGGCGAGCTCTCGCGCCGCGTCCAAACCCTGTTCGAGCAACTGGTGAACGTGCGGCTGCACATCGAGGCGGCGATCGATTTTCCGGAAGAGGAAATCGATTTCCTCGGCGACGGACAGATCGCCGCCAAACTCGCCGCCGTCGGCGAGGCCCACGAAAAACTGATGCGCGACGCCGAGCGCGGCCAGCGTTTGCGCGATGGATTGCACGTGGTGATCGTCGGCCCGCCGAACGCCGGCAAAAGTTCGCTGCTCAACGCGCTCGCCGGCAACGAACGGGCGATCGTCGCCGACATCCCCGGCACCACGCGCGACCTGCTGCGCGAAACCGTGCGGCTCGACGGCATCGAACTCACCCTGGTCGACACCGCCGGCCTGCGCGAAGGCGGCGATGCGATCGAACGAGAAGGCATGCGCCGCGCGCGCGCCGAACTGCTGCGCGCCGATCTTGCGATGGTGGTGCTCGGCCCAGGCGATGAAACGCAGATTCCGGTTTTGTCGCAAACGCTCGTCGCCGTGCCGCAATTGCTGTGGCTGCACAACAAGAGCGACTTGCGCGATACGCCCATCGCCGCCAGCGAGCGCGGCACTCATCTGCAGATTTCCGCGCGCACCGGCGCCGGCCTCGGCCGCTTGGCCGACGAACTCAAACGTGCCGCCGGCCTGGGCGACGGTGCGCACGGCGCGTTCAGCGCCCGCGCCCGCCATGTCGACGCCCTGCGGCGGATCGGCGAACACCTGGGCCTGGCCGCCGCGCGACTTTCCGAGCGGGCCGGCGAGCTGGCCGCCGAAGAACTGCATCTGGCCCAACGCGCGCTGGGCGAAATCACCGGTGAATTCCGCAGCGACGACCTGCTCGGCCGCATCTTCTCGAGCTTCTGCATCGGCAAATGACCGGCCCCGCGCGGGTTTCGTGACACCCGACAAGCAATCGTCTACAAAATTTGCATGAAACTGCACCGCACGGCTTGGTGCGAAGCGCTGGCGCGAGTACCTTTGCAGTGTCGCGTGGGCCGTGGCATCGACGACGCGGTTGGGTCCGTTGTCCGCGCCGCACGCATCGGGGTTCTGCCGCCTCCGGGGAGGGGTGGCGTGCGGTACCGGCTTTCGTCATTGCTGCCATTGGGGAACGTAGGATGAAGACTCACACCCGCCCAGCTCACCGTTCCGCCGACCGGGCCGCGCTGCGCCCGCGCCGCTTGCCGCAGATCGCGGTACTGGCCGCGCTCGTGATGTTCGGGCTGTCGGCCTGTTCGGACGAAGAACCGGCCCCGACCCCACCGGCCGCGACCGCCGAGGCACCTGCCACGACGCCGGCCGCCACGCCCGAACCGGCCCCGCCGCCACCGGTGGTCGAATTGCCGGAAGACGAAGGCGAACTCACCAAGCGCGCCGATGAAGCGATCAAGGCGCAGCAGCTGTTCGCCCCGCAGGGCGCGAACGCGTTCGAGCTCTACCTCAAGGTGGTCGAAGTGAATCCGGCCAACGACTTCGCCAAGAACGCGATCACCGATCTGTTCCCGTACGCGGTGATGCATGTCGAGCAGCGTCTGGCAGCCAGCGACACGGCCGAGGCCGCGCGCGTCCTGGGCCTGATGGAGAAGGCCAACGACAAGGCACCGGCGATGCCGCGCCTGCGCACCGCGCTCAAGACCGCCACCGAACGCCAGGCCGCCGCGGAAGCTGCGGAAGCCGAACGCGAGGCGCGCGCCGCGGCGGCCGCCGCGGCGGCGGCGCAGGAAGCGGCGACGCCCGCACCGGCCGCGGCCCCGCCGCCGGCCGTCGTGACCCCGACGCCCGCGCCGGCCACGCCGCCGCCGGCCGCGCCCGAACCCGCAGCGCCGGCCCCGGTCGAGACCACGCCGCCACCGGTCGCCACGCCGCGTGCCGGTGCCTTGCCCGCCGTCGTGAGCCAGGTATCGCCACGCTATCCGCCGCTGGCACTGCGCCGCCGTATCGAGGGCTTCGTCGAGTTGAGCTTCACCGTGCAGCCCGATGGCAGCGTCACCGACATCAGCGTGATCAACAGCGAACCGCGCACGCTCTTCAACCGCGAAGCGGTGAACGCCATGGAACGCTGGCGCTTCGCGCCCGGCCCGACCGCCGTGAAGGGCCGCCGCACCTTCGATTTCAAGCTTGCGGACGAATAAGCGAAGATTCGAAAAAGCGCAAAAGGCCCGGGAAACCGGGCCTTTTTTTAGGAAATCGACGACGGCCGGCTCGCCTGCCGCAGATGCGCGACGACCGCAGCTTCGAGACCGCCCGGCGATTCCTCGCGCAGCGCACGCAAGGCCTCGCGATTCCAATCGGCCGCGATTCGGCCTTCGAGCAGCAGTACCGCGCGATCGAGGAAGCGCTCGGCGACTTCGAGTCCATGCGTGGCGAGCAACACCGCGGCGCCGCGGTCAGCGCGCCGGCGCAACTCTTCCTTCAGCGCGAAGGCCGCGAGCGGATCGAGCCCATTGAGCACTTCGTCGAGCAGCAGCAAGGGCGGATCGCCGAGCAGTGCGAGCACCACCGCCAGCTTCTGCCGCGTGCCGAGCGAGTACTCGCCGACCTCGCGTTCGAGCCACGGCGCAAGTCCGAGGCGCGACGCCAGTTCGCTCGCATCGGCGATCGCCGATATCGGCAGACCGCGCGTGTGCGCGATCAACTCCACGCATTGCCGCCCGCGCAACGACGGCGGCAGCAACGGCGGCTCGACGGCATAACCGAGCGCGCGCGCGGCGGCGAGGCGATCCTGGTTGCAGTCGACACCATCGACGCGCAGCGTGCCCGACGCCTGCGGCAGCAAGCCGGCGCACACGCGCATCAGGCTGCTTTTGCCGGAGCCGTTCGGTCCGATCAGCCCGACCAGTTCGCCGGCATCGAGCCGCAGATTGACACCGCGTAGCACCAGGTTCGCGCCGTACCGCAGGACGATCGAATCGAGTTCAAGTCTGGCAGTCATGAGCGGGCGGCGCGTCGCAGAAGAAAGACCATTTGCAGCAACCAGCAGATCGCGGCGGCCGGCGCGAAGGCCTGCGCAATGCCGAGCAACAGCGCCAGATGCACGACGAAAACGAGTTGGATCCGGTGTGGCGTGGCGCGCTCGGCCGCGACGCAGGCGAACTGCAGCGCGCCGACGGCAAAGATCGCCAGTGCGGCGAACGCGCCGATGGCCGGCACGCCGAGCAACACGAACATCAGGCCGACGAGCGAGGTAAAAATCGCCAGCAGTGCGGCCGGCACAGACATCACGCCGACCAGCAGATCACGGCCGGTCAGCGGTTGCGCGCCGAGCCATACCTGCGCGGCCGGCACGACAGCCAGGCTGCGCCGCCATGCGCCGGTCAATGCCGCGACGGACAATCCCACCGCCAGCATCACGACGATGGCGAGCGGCCCGCTCTGCATCGGCAACAGCAGCAAGGCGAATCCGCCAAGCCCGAGCGTACGACCGCGCAGCGCGATGCCGGCGACGATGCGCTGCCAGCGCCAGAGCCGTCCGCGTCCGCGCTCGGCGATGCGCGAACCGTAGTAGCCGTTGACCTGGTTTTTATTCCTGACAAAACGCGACAAGATCGGCGCAAGCACGACGCTGGCAAACGCGCCCGCCAGGAAGGCACCGATCGTCGAAGCATCCGCATCGATCGCCAACAGCGAAACGACGCCGACCAGACCATGCAGCGCCGCGTCGCGCAACAGCAGATCGTGCCGTCGGCGCCGCCGCAATCGCTCGGCGACAGGCTGCGTCGCCAGCCATTCGCCGGCGGCGCGGACTCGCAGCGCCGCGAGCCGTTGCGCATGCCGCAGCGTCATCGCTGCCACGACCAGCATCAACATCGGCAACGGCCAGCGTCGCAAGGCATCGAGCAGCGCGGCACCGGCGCCATCGGCCACATCGCGCGCGGGCAGGAAGAGCAATGCGATCAGCGCCGCCAGCGCTGCAGCGTGAAAAACAGTCTGCGCACGCTGCTGCCGCCACCGCTGCACACGATTGCGCCACAGCAGCGCGGTCTGCGCGCGATACGGATCGAAGAGAGTCGACATGCCCCAGCGCAGACCGCACCTCACGCACGAGGTTCACCGCCGAAAGTCACTCGTCCTCGTCGGACACCGGCAGGCGCGGCGCGCGGCCATCGAGCGTCAGGCGCGCGGCGATCAACACCACCTGGGTGCGCGAGTGCGCGCCGAGCTTGCGCAGGATCGCCGTCATATGCGCTTTCACCGTCGCTTCCGACACGCCGAGGTCGTAGGCGATCTGCTTGTTCAACAGCCCGCTGCACACCATCGTCAGCACGCGATACTGCTGCGGCGTGAGTTCGGCAATGCGCGCCGCTGTCGCTTCCTCTTCCGGATCGAGCGAAACCCCTTGCGACGCCACGCCGGGCGGCAGCCAGGTATCGCCTTCGAGCACCGCGTGGATCGCCTCACCGATCGTCGCCAGGTCCGACGATTTGGGCACGAACCCCGCCGCGCCGTGGCCGATCGCCCGCCGCATCAGCGCCGGCTCTTCGCGCGCCGACACCACGATCACCGGCAACGCCGGAAAACTGGCGCGCACATGCGCGAGCGCGCTGAAGCCATGCGCGCCGGGCATGTTCAGATCGAGCAGCAACAACTCGGCGCGCGGATTCGCCTGCGCCAACTCCACCAGCGCCGGCACGCTGTCGGCTTCCAGCAGCGGCGTGTCCGGCAGGATCTGCGCCACCGCACGACGCAAGGCGTCGCGGAACAGCGGGTGATCGTCGGCGATCAGGATGCTCATCGGGCGGCTACTGAACCAGCCGTTCCCGTACCAACGATTCCACCACCGACGGATCGGCGAGCGTCGACGTGTCGCCCAGTTGATCGGGCGCGTTTTCGGCGATCTTGCGCAGGATGCGGCGCATGATCTTGCCGGACCGCGTCTTCGGCAGACTCGGCGCCCATTGCAGCCAATCGGGCGTCGCGATCGGGCCGATCTCGCGCCGCACCCAGGCGACGAGTTCCTTGCGCAAATCGTCGCTCGGCGACTCGCCCGCAACCAGCGTGACGTAGGCGTAGATGCCTTGTCCCTTGATGTCGTGCGGCGAACCGACCACGGCGGCTTCGGCGACTTTCGCATGCGACACCAGCGCGCTCTCGACTTCGGCCGTGCCGATGCGATGCCCGCTCACATTGATCACATCGTCGACGCGTCCGGTGATCCAGTAATAACCGTCTTCGTCGCGCCGGCAGCCGTCGCCAGTGAAGTACATGCCCGGATAGGTCTTGAAATAGGTGTCGATGAAACGCGCGTGATCGCCGTACACGGTACGCATCTGTCCCGGCCAGGAGTCGAGCAGCACCAGATTGCCTTCGGTCGCGCCGTCCTGGATCGTGCCTTGCGCGTCGACGATCGCCGGCCGCACGCCGTAGAACGGTTTCGTCGCCGAGCCCGGTTTCTGCGGAATCGCGGCCGGTAGCGGCGAAATCAGGATGCCGCCGGTTTCCGTCTGCCACCAGGTATCGACGACCGGGCAACGCTGTTCGCCGACCACGCGCCAATACCAATCCCAGGCTTCCGGATTGATCGGCTCCCCGACGCTGCCGAGCAGACGCAGCGAACTGCGCTTGGCCTTCTGCACCGGCGCATCGCCTTCGCGCATCAGCGCGCGGATCGCCGTCGGTGCGGTGTAGAACAGCGTCACCTGATGCTTGTCGCAGACCTGCCAGAAGCGGCTCACATCCGGATAATTCGGCACGCCTTCGAACATCAGGGTGGTCGCGCCGTTGCACAGCGGACCGTAAAGCACGTAACTGTGGCCCGTCACCCAGCCGACATCGGCGGTGCACCAGAACACATCGTCGTCGCGCAGATCGAACACGGCCTCGTGCGTGAAACTCACGTACACCAGATAGCCGCCGGTGGTGTGCAGCACGCCTTTGGGTTTACCCGTCGACCCGGAGGTGTAGAGGATGAACAGCGGATCTTCCGCGTTCATGCGTTCGGGCTCGCAGGTGTCGGGCTGGCCTTCGACCAGCGAGTGATACCAGCGATCGCGCGGCATCTGCATCGGCACCGCATGGCCGGTATGGCGCACGACGATGACGGTTTCGACGCAGGTCGTGCCGGGTCGCTTCAAGGCTTCGTCGACATTGGTTTTCAGCGGCACCGATTTGCCGCCACGCATGCCTTCGTCGGAGGTGATCACCAAGGTCGACTGGCAATCGGCGATGCGTCCGGCGAGCGAATCGGGCGAGAAGCCGCCGAACACCACCGAATGAATCGCGCCGATGCGCGCGCAGGCCAGCATGGCGACGGCCGCTTCCGGAATCATCGGCAGATAAATCGTCACGCGATCGCCCTTCTTCACGCCCAGATTCCGCAGCGCGTTGGCGAAGCGGCAAACGTCGCGATGCAGTTCGCGATAGCTGATGCGCCGCGAGTCCGCCGGGTTGTCGCCTTCCCAGAGGATCGCGGTCTTGTCGCCGCGTTGCAGCAGGTGGCGGTCGAGGCAGTTGACGCTCAGGTTCAGTTCGCCATCGGCGTACCAGCGGATGCGGAAATCGTCGAGCGCGAACGAGGTGTCCTTGATCTGCGTCGGCGCCTTCATCCAGTCCAGTCGCGCTGCGACGCGGCCCCAGAACGCCTGCGGATCGCGCACCGATTCGCCGTACAGGCGCTCGTAATCGGCGGGCTGGGTTTGCGCGCGCGCCGCGAATTCGGCGGACGCGGCATGGATTTTTGCGCTGCTCATGATGCGGCTCCGGCAGAAAAATCAAGGACGATGCTGGCTCGGGAGAAGTCTAGCCTCATGCCGCGGCGCAGCACGATCGCCGGCATTCGACTTTAGTCGCAAACGACCGCTTTCTTCGACCAAAGGCGAATGGTGGAGCACGCAACGGCGCGCCCACACTCGGCGCGTCCATCGAGGGAAGGGGAGCCCGTCGCATGAATCTTCAAGCGAAAAACCGTCACCGTGTCCTGGCCGTCGCGATCGTCGCGGCGCTGATCCTGCCCGCATCGGCGTTCGCGCAAACCGAGCGCGAAGCGCAACTCGAAGCGCGCGTTGCCGAACTCGAACGGCTGGTCGGTGAATTGCTCAACCAGCAGAAAGTCATCGCGGACCAACAGGAAGTGGTGGCCGCGCAGGTGGCGGCCCAGCCGCTGCCCGCCGGGACGCAACCGGTACAACGCACCGCGATCACACCGGCGGCGAATCCGAACACCGCTTTCAGTTTCGGCGGCTTCATCCGCACCGATTTCATGGCCACCAGCACCGATGGCGGTGAGATTCCCGACAGCACGGCCGGCCGTCTGTTCTACCTGCCGACCGCGATTCCGGTCGGCGGTGCCGACGAAGGCACCGACTTCGATGCGCACGCGCAGTTCTCGCGCATCTGGTTCGCGGCCGACACCTCGCTCGATTCGGGCGACAAGCTGCGCGGCTACGTCGAACTCGATTTCTTCGGCGGCGCGCTCGGCAACGAAGTGGCCACCAACACCTACGGCGTGACGATCCGCCACCTGCTTGCGACGTGGAACAAGTGGTCGGCCGGCCAGACCTGGTCGAACTTCCAGGATGTCGCCGCCCTGCCCGAAGCGGTCGATTTCGTCGGCCCGTCGGAAGGCACGATCTTCGTGCGCCAGGCGCAGCTGAAATACGCCAGCGGCCCGTGGTCGGTGTCGATCGAGAATCCGGAAACCACGGTCAATCCGTTCGGCGGCGGCGCGCGTATTTCGAGCGACGACAATTCGGTGCCCGATGTCACCGCACGCTACACGCACAAGGGCGACTGGGGTCATTTCTCGGTCGCCGGCCTGGCCCGCCAGCTCAAGTACGAAACCATCACCGGCATCGACGACAGTGCCAGCGGCTTCGCGCTCAGCGTCAGCGGCAAGTGGAACATCAACCCGACCAACGACATCCGCTACATGCTGTCGGGTGGCGATGGACTCGGCCGCTATCTGGGCTTCGGCGTCGGCGCCGATGCGGCGCTCGACGAAGGCGGCAGTCTCGAGGCGCAGTCGGGCCTCGGCGGCTATGTCGCGTGGCGTCATGTGTTCAGTCCGAAGGTGCGCACCAGCGTGTTCTATTCGTTCGCCGAATTCGACAACGATGTCGCGCTAACCGGCACCGGCGTCACCGAAAGCGTCGATTCGATCCAGGCCAGCCTGATCTACACGCCGCTGCCGAAACTCGATGTCGGCATCGGCGCCATCCTCGCCAAACGCGAACTCGAGTCGGGTGCCGACGGCGATCTCAATCGCCTGCACGCGATGGTCCGCTACTCGTTCTGAAGTCCAGGGGAGAAACTCACATGGCAGTCACCGCAGCAAACGTCGGCGCACCTGTAGCGCCGCTCACCCAGGGCCACAAGAAGGTCATCTTCGCTTCGAGCCTTGGCACCGTGTTCGAGTGGTACGACTTCTATCTGTACGGCTCGCTCGCGGCGATCATCGCCAAGCAGTTCTTCTCGGCGCTCAATCCGACCAGCGGCTTCATCTTCGCGCTGCTGGCGTTCGCCGCCGGCTTTGCGGTGCGGCCGTTCGGCGCGCTGGTGTTCGGCCGCCTGGGCGACATGATCGGCCGCAAATACACCTTCCTCGTCACCATCGTGATCATGGGTCTGTCGACCTTCCTGGTCGGAATCCTGCCGAGCTACGGCACGATCGGCATCATGGCGCCGATCATCCTGATCACGCTGCGGTTGCTGCAGGGCCTGGCACTTGGCGGCGAGTACGGCGGCGCCGCCACCTACGTCGCCGAACATGCACCGCCCGGCAAGCGCGGGCTCTACACGAGCTTCATCCAGACCACCGCGACGCTCGGCCTGTTTCTCTCGCTGCTGGTGATTCTCGGCGTGCGGCTGTATCTGGGCACGGAAGATTTCGAAGCCTGGGGCTGGCGCATTCCGTTCCTGCTCTCGGTGGTGCTGCTCGGAATCTCGGTGTGGATTCGACTGCAACTCGCCGAGTCGCCGCTGTTCCAGGAAATGAAGGAGCAGGGCAAAACCTCGAAAGCGCCGATCACCGAAAGCTTCCTGTCGAAGAACGGCAAGATCGCCTTGCTGGCGCTGCTCGGCGCCACCGCCGGCCAGGCCGTGGTCTGGTATTGCGGACAGTTCTACGCGCTGTTCTTCCTGACGCAGACGTTGAAAGTCGATCCAACGACCGCCAACCTGCTGATCGCCGCCGCGCTCGCGATCGCCACGCCATTCTTCATCGTGTTCGGCTGGCTGTCCGACAAGATCGGCCGCAAGCCGATCATCATGGCCGGTTGCCTGATCGCCGCGTTGACCTATTTCCCGATCTTCAAGGCGCTCACGCACTTCGCCAATCCCGCCATGGAAACCGCCGCGGTGACCAGCCCGGTGACGGTGACGGCCGATCCGGACACCTGCAGTTTCCAGTTCAATCCGGTCGGCACCACCAAGTTCACCAGCTCGTGCGACATCGCCAAGTCGGCGCTCGCCAAGGGCGGCACGCCGTACAAGAACGTCGCAGCGCCGGCCGGCTCGGTGGCGACGATTAGCATCGGCAGCACGGTGGTGTCTTCCTATGAAGGCGGCAGCGTGACGGGCGAGGCCGCCACCGCGGAAGCCGCGCGCTTCAACGGTGAACTGAAGTCGGCACTCACCACGGCCGGCTATCCGGAGAAGGCCGATCCGACCCAGATCAACAAGCCGATGGTGCTGTTCCTGCTCTTCATCCTCGTGCTCTACGTGACGATGGTGTACGGACCGATCGCCGCGTGGCTGGTCGAGTTGTTCCCGACGCGCATCCGCTACACCTCGATGTCGCTGCCGTATCACATCGGCAACGGCTGGTTCGGTGGCTTCCTGCCGACGACGGCGTTCGCGATGGTGGCCGCCACCGGCGATATCTACTACGGCCTGTGGTATCCGATCGTGATCGCGGTGATGACCTTCGTGATCGGCTCGCTCTTCCTGCGCGAAACCAAGGACGTCGACATTCGCGCCTGACGTCGCCCCGACCACCTCCCCGGTGGTGCTGCAACGAAAACGGCGGCCGCAAGGCCGCCGTTTTTGTCTTCCCGAATCGATTCGTCAGGCGCGTTTTATCAGCCCGATCAGGAACAGCAGGATCACCGCACCGATGAAGGCATTGATGATCGATCCGACCAAGCCGCCGCCGATCACGACGCCCAGCTTGGCCAGCACCCACGAACCGATGAAGGCACCGATGATGCCGACGATGATGTTGCCGACGATGCCCAGACCGCGGCCCTTCATCAGCAACGCAGCGAGCCAGCCGGCGATGCCGCCGACGAGCAACAGGATGAGCAGACTCTCGAGCGACATGGTTGAGATTTCCTTCTGGAATGGGCTATCGCCCGGGACGAACTGGTAACGCTGCGCCGCGGCGATCGAACCCTTCAGTCGCCGCCGCCGTCGCCATCCGACGAACCGCCGGAATCGCCGTCGCCGACATCGCCGTCGGCGCGTTTTCTGCCGGACGTCGCAACGATCGGCGCACCGCCGGCAGCGGCGACGGCCGGTGTACCCTCGCCGCCTTCGCGCTTGCGCTGTTCGATCTGCGCGCGCAGGCGCCGCGCTTCTTCGGTGCCCAGCATCGCCACCGCATTGCCGCCGCGGCTTTCGATGCGGCTCGATACCAGCGCCAGGGTTCCCATCACCAGAAAGCCCAGCGCGCCCAGCAGGGTGAGCGCCGCCAACCCCATCGAATGGGTGCGGAACGCCACCGCAAAACAAGCCACCGACAACACGAACCAAAGCCAGCGCATGCGCCCTCCGCCATCCATTCCGGAACTGGGCGGTAGTCTAGCCGAAGGGCGCAATTTAGAGCCGGGAGCCGGGAGCCGGGAGTCGGGGTCGGGAGTCGGGGATCGGGAATCGGGAATTGGGAATCGGGAATCGGGAATCGGGAATCGGGAATCGGGAATCGGGAATCGGGAATCGGGAAAAGAGCAGGCCGCGCTTTTCTCCCGATTCCCGGCTCCCGATTCCCGCAACATCAACAACCGGCCTTCCCGGCACGTAGCGCTCGGCTCACAGTAACGGCGACAACAACCGCGCACTGGCCTCGGCGAGCCGCCACGGCAGCGCCGGCCGGCGCCTGTCGGCGGTTATTTCGCGCGCTTCGCGCAGGTCGGTCAGGTACACCGCTTCGAGTTCGGCGGCCAATGCGGCGTCGTGCAACAGCACCGACAACTCGAAGTTCAAACGGAAACTGCGATTGTCGAAATTGGCGCTGCCGATCAGCACCGTGTTCGAATCCACCAGCAGCGCCTTGCTGTGCATCATGCGCGGCTGATATTCGTAGACGCGCACGCCGGCGCCGATCAACTCGTCGTAGTACGAACGCGCCGCCGCGCTCACGATGCGCGAATCGCCGACGCGCGGCACCAGCAGGCGCACGTCGATGCCGCGCAGCGCCGCCGACGTGAGCGCATAACGTGCCGCCTCCGACGGCACGAAGTAAGGAGTCACCAGCCAGGCGCGCGTGTCGGCCTTCGAGATCGCCTCCACATGCAGGCGATGAATCGCCTCCCACGGCGAATCCGGCCCCGACGGCAGCACCAGCGTCGGGATCGTGCCCGGTTCGACCTGCGGCCACAGCCGCGCATCGCGCAGCGCCACTTTCGCCGCGTACGACCAGTCCTCGAGGAAGGCCACCTGCAGCCAGCGCACGACCGCGCCTTCGAGCCGCAGATGCAGGTCGTGGAAGGCGTCGGGTTTCATGCGCTGGTTTTCGTCGTCGGTGATGTTGATGCCGCCGGCGAAAGCCACGCGGCCGTCGATCACCGCCAGTTTGCGATGCGTGCGCAGATTGAATTTCGGCCGCCGCAAGCGCTTCAGGCGAAAGGGATGGAACCACGCGATCTCGGTGCCGGCCGCGCGCAACGGCGCGAGGAAATGCTCGGTCAGGCGCGACGATCCGACCGCATCGAGCAACAACCGCACGCGCACGCCGGCCTGCGCACGCGCGACCAGCGCGTCGCGTACCAGCGTGCCGGTGCGATCGGGCTCGAAGATGTAGTACTCCATGTGCACATGGTGCTCGGCGGTTTCGATCGCCGCGATCAGCGCGTCGAACTTGTGCGCGCCGCCGACCAGCAGTTGCGCCGTCGAACGCGTCGGTGCGAAGCCGGTGGTGGCTTGCGCCAGGCGCGCGAAGTCGGCGGTGTCGCCATGGTCTTCGGCGGCCGGGATCGCCGCTTCGAGCGCGGCGCGGGCGCGCAATCGCTTGAGCCGCTGGCGTTTGATGCGCTGCGGCCCGAGCAGGTAGTAGATGAAGAATCCCACGAACGGCAACGCCGCCAGACTCAGCACCCAGCTGAGCGTCGCGACCGGCTCGCGCTTCTGCAGCACGATCCATCCGGCAAGGATCAACAGGTAGCCGAACCACGCGATCGACAAGCCCAGGCCCAGATGCGGGATGGCGAGAATCCAGTCGCGGGCGGCGGCGAGCTCATCGATCATGGCGCGAGCATAATCTTTGTCGCGGCGACTGAGACGCCGCGATGCCAAGCTTGCACGCATGAACGATCCGACTTCGCCGCTCAAGGGACGCGGCAGCGCCACATGGCTCGAAGGCCGCTATATCCGCACGCGGCACGAAGCCGAGGACGACGGCTGGTTCGTCGATGGCGAGCCGGCATCGCCGCCGCGCACGCAGGTTACCGAAGAGTCCGCTCGCAGCATCATCAGCCGCAACGACTCGCCGGACATCTCCTTCAGCCAGTCGATCAATCCGTATCGCGGTTGCGAGCATGGCTGTTCGTATTGTTTCGCGCGGCCGTCGCATAGCTACCTCGAACTCTCGCCCGGGCTGGATTTCGAGACCAAGCTGTACGCGAAAACCAACGCCGCCGAATTGCTGCGCACTGAGTTGGCCAAGCGAAGTTACGTCTGCAGCCCGATCACGATCGGCGTGAACACCGATTGCTACCAGCCGATCGAACGCAAATACCGCATCACGCGCCGGATCATCGAGGTGTTCGCCGAGTGCGGCCACCCGTTTTCGATCATCACCAAGAACGCACTGGTCGAACGCGATCTCGATCTGCTGGCGCCGATGGCGGCGCGCAATCTGGTGAAGGTGTACTTCTCCGTCACCTCGCTCGACAACCGGCTGGCGGCGCGGATGGAGCCGCGGGCGTCGGCGCCGCATCGGAAAATCCAGGCGATCAAGGCCGTCAGCGCAGCCGGCGTACCGGTGGGCGTGATGTTCGCGCCGGTGATCCCGATGCTCAACGATCCGGAGCTCGAAGCGGTGCTCGAAGCCGCGCGCGAAGCCGGTGCGACGTCGGCCGGCTACGTGCTGCTGCGGCTGCCGCACGAACTGCAGAAGCTGTTCCCCGAATGGCTGCAGATCCACTACCCGCAACGCGCCGCGCACATCCTGAGCCTGATGTCGCAGATGCACGGCGGCCGCGTCTACAACGCCGAATACGGCACCCGCCAGACCGGCCAGGGACCGTTCGCCCAGCTCATCGCGCGGCGCTTCAAGCTGGCCTACCAGCGGCTGGGGTTCGAAGGCGGCCGCGAGAAGATCCTCGACACCTCGCAGTTCGTTGCGCCGCGCCCGGCCTCGCCGCAAGGGCAGCTTTTCTAATCAATATCTATTCATTGGTGCGCGGACAATGTAGAAGATATTGTTTAAATACAATATATTAATTCGAATTTATCCGACGTATCCGTGCTAGTATCTATTCACGATGCCCACGGACCCGACCCCCGCCCTGCTCGCCGCACTGCGTTCGTCACGCGAGCCGCTGCGGGCGCAGGATCTGGCCGTCCGACTGGGCGTCAGCCAACCGACCATTTCGCGCGCTTTGCGCCGCGCGGGCGACGACATCGTCCGCATCGGACGGGCGCGCGCGAGCCGTTACGCATTGGCGCGCGAAATCGCACGGGCCGGTTCGCGCTGGCCGCTGTATCGCATCACCGCCGCCGGCAGTGGAGAGCGGCTCGGTGAATTGCGTGCGATCCGGGCCGAAGGTTTCCATCTCGAACCCGAGCGTGCGCTGCCCGCGCTGCTGCGCGGCGAATTCGTCGACGGCCTCTATCCAGGCCTGCCGTGGTTTCTCGACGATCAGCGTCCGCAGGGTTTTCTCGGGCGCGCCTTCGCCAGCCGCTATGGCGAGGAACTCGACGCGCCGCGCGACGTGCTGCGCTGGGATCAGCAGGACGTGTTGCTCGCGCTGTTGCGCCATGGCGAAAACATGCCGGGCGATCTCGTCGTCGGCCAGGCTTCGCTGGAGCGCGCGCTGCAGCATGCGCTGGCGCCCGACGACATCGTCGATCTGCAAGGCCGCGCGCAACGCTATCCGGCGCTGGCGGAAGCCGCGTTACGGGGTGACGTGCCCGGCTCGTCGGCCGCCGGCGAGCGGCCGAAATTTCTCGCCACGCTGCGCGAGCCCGATGGGCTGCGCAGCGTGCTGGTGAAGTTCAGCGATCGCAACACGACGCCGGCCGGCCAACGTTGGGCCGATCTGTTGCAATGCGAAAAGTTGGCCGGCGACGCATTGCGGGCGCATGGACTGCCGGCCGCGCACGCCGACATCGTGCAGGCCGACGGCCGCACCTTCATGCAGTCGACGCGCTTCGATCGCACGCCCAGCCTCGGCCGGCTCGGCTTCGTCTCGCTCGCCGCCCTCGATGCCGCGTTCTACGGGCACGCCGGCGTGGCCTGGTGGCGGCTGGCCACGACCTTGCAGCGCGATCGATGGATCACCGCCGACGATGCCCGACGCATGCGCACGATCGGGTTGTTCGGCGCGCTGATCGCCAACACCGATATGCATCTGGGCAATGTCGCCTTGCTGCTGAAGGACGATGCGCCGCTGACGCTGGCGCCCACTTACGACATGCTGCCGATGCAGTTCATTCCCGCGGCCAGCGGCGAAATCGTGGCGCGCGATTATGTAGTGCCGCTGCCGCTGCCCGAGCATCTGGCCGAATGGCAATCGGCGGCCACGGCCGCGCACGATTTCTGGCTGCGCGTGCAGAACGAACCGGCGATTTCCGAAGGTTTCCGCAGCATCGCCGCGTCCGTGCGCATCGCCATCAGTCGTGCGCGCGAACGCTTCGGTTGATGCCCGCCACGCCGTTTACCGTTTCGCGAACAAGGCTTCGGCGCGCTGGAAAAGAATCCAGCTGGTAGCGATGTATTTGTCGGCGCCCCTGGGCATGTTGCCGCGATGCGTGTGGGTGAATGCGGTCGGCGCGATCAGCAGGCTGCCCGTGCGCGGCACGATCTTGCGCTGCTGGTAGAGGAATTCCGTTTCGCCTTCGCCGAAGCCTTCGTTGAGATAGATCGTCCACAACAGGTGGCGATGCAGCGGCTCGCAGCCGGCATCCTTCGGATACAGCTCGCAGTGCCAGTACGGGTAACCGCCCTGGTCGGCGCGATAACGCTGCAGGTTGATGTTGCCGGGGCGCAGCGCGTAGCGCATCACGCCGAACAACGCTTCGTCCGACATCTGGCGAACGCGCTGCTCGTCGAGCCGAACCAGTTTGCCGTCGATCATCACCTGCAACGCCAGCGGCGCGATCAGCAGATACGGATACTTGCGCAGGTATTGCGCCAGTGCGTGGAATACCGCCTGATTGAGCGCGTTCTCGGCATCGCGCCATTCGGCGTGGCCGGTGATCATGATGTCGGCGCTGTTCTTCAGTTCGGTATGCACGCCGCCGCCGACACGGCCAGGCAGCGCCGCGCCGCTGGCTTCGAAGCGCGCGAGCAAGTTTGCGCAAACAGCCGGCGACAGGGCGTTGTCGAACACTTCGATGAAATCGGTCTGGGACATGGCGCGATTCGCTGAGGCCTGCGCGATTGTAGCTTTCGCCTCGCGGCGGCCGCGGCAAAAACTACCCACGCCGCCGCACGCCGGTTGCGGCCCGCCGCGCGCTGCGGGCATGCTCATCCGCTACCGACTGCGATCACGATGATGGAAATCGCCACCCCTTTGCTGCCAGGCCTCGCCGCCGCCCTTGGCCTGGGAATGCTGATCGGCGTCGAACGCGAACGCCGCAAAGGCGAGGACGAAGGCAGCGGCGCGGCCGGCGTACGCACCCATTCGCTGCTTGCACTTGCCGGCGCCACCGCGGATCTGCTCGGAACGGTCGCATTGGCGATCGCCGGCGCCGGCGTCATCGCGCTCACCGTAGCGAGCTATCTACGCAGCCGCGACAGTGATCTGGGACTCACCGGCGAAATCGCCATCGTGCTGACCTTCCTGCTTGGCGCGCTCGCGATGGAAGAGCCCACGCTGGCCGTGGCGCTCGGTGTGCTCGTCGCGGTGCTGCTCGCGTCCAAGGCGGGCCTGCACAAACTCACGCGCGAATGGCTCAGCGAACAGGAGATGCGCGATCTGCTGTTGCTGGCGTCGGCCGCGCTGATCGTGCTGCCGTTGTTGCCGGACGAAGCGATCGATCCGTGGGGCGTGCTCAAACCGTCGTCGCTCGGCAAGCTGGTGGTGCTGGTGATGGCGATCGGTGCCGCCGGCCATGTCGCGCTGCGCATGATCGGCGCGCGCTGGGGTTTGCCGCTCGCCGGCTTCTTCGCCGGCTTCGCCTCGTCCACCGCGGCCACCGGTGGTTTCGGCCAGCGCGCCAAGGCCACGCCCGAACTGCGCGTCGCCGCCGGCGCCGCGGCGCTGTTCGCGAATCTGGCCTCGCTCATCCTGCTCGCGGTGGTCATCGGCACCGCTTCGATGACCTTGCTGCTCGCGGTGCGCTGGCCGCTGCTCGCCGGCGCCGTGGTGCTGGCCGCCGCCGGTGCGTTCGGGTTGTGGCATTCGTCGCGCGATGCCGAATTGCCGGACCGGCCACAGGCGCGCGCGTTCCGGCTCAGCCATGCCTTGATCTTCGCCGCCGTGGTCGCCGTGGTCCTGCTGGTGTCGGCCTGGATGCAGGAACTGTTCGGCGATCGCGGCGCCCTGATCGCCGCGACCCTGGCCGCGCTCGCCGAACTGCACGCCGCCGGCGCCAGCCTGGCGCAACTGAGCCAGAGCGAAGGCATCGGCCTGGCGCAGGCACGCTGGGGCGTGATCGCACTGCTGGCCGCCAGCGCGCTGGCGAAGACGGTGCTGGCCTTCGTCAGCGGCGGCGCGCGCTACGGCACGCGGGTCGGACTCGGACTGGTCGGCATGGTGGCGGCGGCCGTCGCGGTGATGCTGCTGCTGCCGTTCGAGGCACCGGCGGCAGAGTGAAATCCACGGCTGCCTGCTGACACCAGGGTGGCAGCAGCCGGGGCGCATTCTGCGGACGTGCGTTGCGCACTCATCCGGAGCGTCCCATGCAATCTGTCCTCGCCCAGCCGTCGGCCATCGTCGCGCCGCCTCCTTCCGACGGACTGCCGGATGGTGCGCACGACTTCGACTTTCTTTTCGGACGCTGGCAAATCCGCAACGAGCGCCTGAAGGAGCGCCTCGCCGGCTGCCGCGAATGGATCGGTTTCGACGCCGTCGGCGAATGCCGGCCCACGCTCGGCGGACTCGGTAACGTCGACAGCTTCGACACCGATTGGGACGGCGGCTTGCGCGGCATGACGCTGCGCCTGTTCGATCGCGTCGCGCAGCGCTGGAGCATCTACTGGGCGAGCGATCGAGACGGCGTGCTCGAGCCGCCGGTGGCAGGACGCTTCGAGCACGGCATCGGCATCTTCTTCGGCCCCGACCAGCATCGCGGCACGCCCGTGCTGTCGCGCTTCCGCTGGACGCCCGGCGATCTGCAGGCGCGCTGGGAACAGGCGTTTTCGGTCGACAAGGGCCTGACCTGGGAAACCAACTGGGTGATGCATTTCACCCGCATCGGCCGCTGAGAGGATTCGCCATGAGTACCGAAGTTCTCGACTCGCCGAGCGTCGCTGCCGCCATTCCGCGCGTCGCCCAGCGCATCGTGGAATTGCGCCAGTACACCCTGCATCCGGGAAGGCGCGACGCACTGATCGACCTGTTCGAAGCGCAGTTCATCGAAACGCAGGAGGCCTGCGGCATGCAGCTGCTCGGCCAGTTCCGCGACATCGACGAACCCGATCGCTTCGTCTGGCTGCGCGCCTTCCCCGACATGCAGATGCGCGCCCGCGCGCTCGCCGCGTTCTATGGCGGCCCGGCGTGGAAAGCGCATCGCGAAGCCGCCAACGCCACGATGATCGACTCCGACGACGTGCTGCTGCTGCGTCCGTCGGCCCTCGCGCACCGCTTCGTGTTGCCGCCGCGCGGGCAGGCGATTGCCGATGACGACAGCGTCGTGCTGGCCACCATCCATCATCTGAAGGCATCCGACGCCGACGATTTCATCGCGCTGTTCGATCGCGTTTTCGTGCCGCTGCTGTGGAACGCCAGCATCGAGGTGGCGGCGAGTTTCGTCACCGAACGCAGCGCCAACACCTTCCCGGCGCTGCCGGTGCGCGAGAACGAATCGGTGTTCGTCTGGCTCAGCCGGCACGCGACTCTGGCGCGCGCCGAACAAGCGCAGGCGAGGGTGGACGAAGCGCTCGATTGGTCGCCCGCACTGGCGAACGAATTCGCCGCGCATCTGTCGCGCCCCACCGAAATACGGCGCTTGTCGCCGACCGCGCGGTCGCGACTGCGCGGCTGATCGTGGCCGCCCGCACCGCGCCGCTTACGCAATCGCGCGGCGCGCGGCATCATGGGGGATGCGTCGCGCCGACCGTCTGTTCCTCATCATCCACGCCCTGCGCGGCCGCCGCCGCGCGCTCGCCGCGCACGGCCTGGCGGAAACGCTCGGCGTGTCCTTGCGCACGGTGTATCGCGACGTGGCCGACCTGCAGCGCTCCGGCGTGCCGATCGAAGGCGAAGCCGGCGTCGGCTACATGCTGCGCCAGGGCGCGGAAATCCCGCCGCTGATGTTCAACGAAAGCGAACTCGAAGCACTCGTCGTCGGCACCCGCTTCGTGCGCGCCTTCGGCGGCGAACGCCTTTCGCTCGGCGCGCGCGCGGCCCTGCTGAAGATCGTCGCGGTGCTGCCGCCGGACCTGCGCGAACGCAGCGAACGCACGCGCATCTTCGCGCCGGAAGTGAGCAACCGCATCGAGAACACCGGCATCATCGACCGCCTGCACGAAGCGATTTCCTCGTCGCAGGTATTGCGCATCCTCTACCGCGACGAGGCCGGCCGCGAAACCGCGCGCGAGATCGAACCGTTGTGCCTCGTGTTCTGGGGCAGCGTCTGGACACTCGGCTCGTGGTGCCGCCAGCGTAGTGATTTCCGCACGTTTCGGGCCGATCGATTGGTGAGTTTCGAACCGGCGGGGGAGCATTACCCGGCGGATCCGGCGCGCGGGCTGGATGCTTATGTTCGGGCTGTTGGTGGGGATCGGGATCTGGGTTGATCGCCTGTGCAGGCGGCGCCGTTATTGCGCTCGACTTCGCGAGTCCAGTGACTTCCAACGCTCAGTATTCGCGAGTTCACTCCCACCCGTCATTCCCGCGCAGGCGGGAATCCAGCGACTTTGAAGCGTGCGGTTTTCGCGATTCCGCTCCAATCTCGTCATTCCCGCGAAGGCGCACTACTGTCCGGGGAATTTTTCGCCGAACGCATGAAAAGTGTTGCGGTGTC
>CBFHAI010000024.1:0-68448 GCA_965653565.1 uncultured Chiayiivirga sp.
CCGGGCACTGCGGGGCGCGCATCTTACTCAAAGCCGCTCGTGAATTGGAAGAGGCGTGAAGAAATATTTTTCGCCGCGTGCCGCGGCACACATATTTGCAAGGCTTCGGAGCCCTGAAACAAGCGATAAAGCCACTTCGCGACTGCGATCACGACATCGTTCGCGGCTTCGGCTATCGTCGTCGTCAGATGGGTGCGCGCCGTGCGCGCACAAGGATTCGCCGATGCCTCGCGCGCCATTGTTCATGCTGGGTCTAATCGCGCTGCCGCTCGCAGGCTGTGCGAGCGACGACGCGCCATGGGTGGAACTCAGGGGACAGCGCTTCGCGGTGGAGATCGCCGACGACGAGGCTTCGCGCCAGCGCGGCCTGATGTTCCGCGACGATCTGCCCGCCGAGCGCGGCATGCTCTTCATCTTCGAGCGCGAACAACCGCTCGCGTTCTGGATGAAGAACACCCGCATCCCGCTCGACATCCTCTATTTCGACGACGACCGCAAACTCGTTTCGCTCGCCGCCGGCGTGCCGCCATGCACCACACCGCAGTGTCCGAGTTATCCCAGCGATGCGCCCGCGCGTTACACGCTCGAACTCAAGGCCGGCACCGCGCGCAAGCTCGGCGCTGCGCGCGGCGACGAACTGGTTTTCGCCCCGGAAATCCGCGGCGCCTCGCTTGATCCGCGCTGATCCACACCCAGATTGCCCTTCATGAATACGATTCCGCGACACGATTCCTGGGATGCGCTGAGCCTCCTGGGCGATGACGACATCCCGCTGCTGCGCGCCACGCTGATGATCGCGCGCGACGAATATCCGGATCTGGATATCGCCGCGTACGAGTCGCAGTGCGAAGCGTACGAAGAAGAACTGCGGCCGCGCATCGACGCGATCGATGGCACCCAGCCGCGCCTGTCGATAATCAATCGCTACCTGTTCGAGGAACTGGGCTTCAGCGGCAACCAGCAGGACTACTACGACCCGCGCAACAGCTACTTGAACGATGTGCTCGATCGCAAGCTCGGCATCCCGATCAGCCTGGGCGTCATCCAGATGGAGCTGGCGCGCCGCATGGGCGTGCCGCTCGAAGGCGTGTCGTTCCCCGGCCACTTCCTGGTGCGGTTGCCGGTGGACGGCGGCTTGCTGGTGCTCGATCCGTACCATAAGGGCCGCTCGGTCGACGCCAACGAACTCAAGCAGCGCGCCAAACCGCATCTGGGCGGCAACGATATCGACGATACGCAGTTGCTGCAGATCCTGGCGCCGGCGTCGAACCGCGCGATCCTGATGCGCATGCTGCGCAATCTGAAAGGCCTGTATTCGGAACGCGAAGCCTGGGACAAGGCGCTGCGCTGCGCCGACCGCCTGGTGAAGCTCGGGCCGGACGAACCGGAAGAATTGCGCGATCGCGGCATGCTGTATTCGCGCCTGGGCTACGGCGCGGGTGCGCGCCACGATCTGACGCGCTACCTGCAGCTCAAGCCGGATGCGGACGACGTGGACACCGTGCGCGACGCGCTGATCGATGCGGGATCGACCTCGCGCGTCAACTGAAAGGCGCTGCTGAAACCGAGGCGCTGCAGCCTCAGCCTAAATCTCGACCATCTCGAAATCGTCTTTCGTGACGCCGCAGTCGGGGCAGGTCCAGGTATCGGGAATATCGGCCCAGCGCGTGCCCGGCGCGATGCCCTCGTCGGGCAGGCCGTCCTTTTCGTTGTAGATGAAGCCGCACACCACGCACATCCAGGAGCGGTAAGCGGTGGCTGTCGACGGAGAAGCGGCGGTCATGTCGCTCGAAATGGTGCGGAAATCAGCTGCTATTCTCGCATCTTTCGCGCTGCCCACGAAAGCCGATGCCCCTGCCCCGCCGCCGCTGGCCCCGTCGCGGCCTCTACCTGCTCACCCCCGATCGCGCCGACACCGGTGCGCTGTGCGCCGAGGTCGACACCGCGCTCGCCGCCGGCGGCGTGCTGCTGCAATACCGCAACAAGACCGCTCCGCCCGCGCTGCGCCATGCGCAGATTGTCGCGCTGCAACCGATCTGCGCGCGCTACGAGGTGCCGCTGATCGTCAACGACGACGTGCTGCTCGCACGCGAACTGCGCGCCGACGGCGTGCATCTGGGTGAACACGACGCCGATCCGGCGGCGGCGCGCTCGGTGCTGGGTGCGAGCGCGATCATCGGCGTGTCGTGCTACGACGAACTCGGCCGTGCCGCACGAGCCGCCGCGGACGGCGCCGACTACATCGCATTCGGCGCGTTCCACCCTTCGACTACCAAACCGAACGCGCGCCGCGCGTCGCCGCAATTGCTGCGCGATTCCGCCGGCATCGGCCTGCCGCGGGTGGCGATCGGCGGCATCAACGCCGACAATGCCCGCCCATTGATCGATGCCGGCGCCGATCTGCTCGCCGTCATCAGCGATGTGTTCGACGCTCCCGATATCGCCGCGGCCGTGCGCCGCTACGCCCCGCTTTTCCAGGATTGATCCGATGCCCGTCACGAACCAGGAACTCTTCGCACGTGCGCGCCAACTGATGCCCGGCGGCGTGAACTCGCCGGTGCGCGCCTTCAAGAGCGTGGGCGGCGAACCGTTCTTCGCCGCGCGCGCCAGCGGCGCTTATCTGTGGGATGTCGAGGACAAACGCTACATCGACTACATCGGCTCCTGGGGCCCGATGGTCGCCGGCCACGCGCATCCGCGCGTCATCGAAGCCGTGCAGCGCGCGGCCAATTCCGGCCTGAGTTTCGGCGTGCCCAATCCACTCGAAATCACGATGGCCGAAACCATCGCGCGGCTGGTGCCGTCGATGGAAATGTCGCGCATGGTGAACTCCGGCACGGAAGCCACGATGTCGGCGATCCGTCTCGCACGCGGCGCCACCGGCCGCAGCAAGATGGTGAAGTTCGAGGGCTGTTATCACGGCCATGGCGACGCCTTTCTCGTGAAGGCGGGCTCGGGCGCGTTGACCTTCGGTGTGCCGACGTCGCCGGGCGTGCCCAAGGCGCTCGCCGATCTCACCCTGACGCTGCCGTACAACGATTTCGATGCTGCAACCAAGCTGTTCGAACAACAGGGCGGCGATATCGCGGGGCTGATCGTCGAACCGGTCGCCGGCAACATGAATTGCATTTTGCCGCGGCCCGGCTACCTGCAGCATCTGCGCGAACTTTGCACGCATTACGGTGCGCTGCTGATTTTCGACGAAGTGATGACGGGCTTTCGTGTCGCGCTCGGCGGAGCGCAGCATTTGTACGGCGTGACCCCCGACTTGAGCACCTTCGGCAAGGTGATTGGCGGCGGCATGCCGGTGGGCGCGTACGGCGGACGGCGCGAGTTGATGGAGCAGATCGCACCGGCCGGCCCGATCTATCAGGCCGGCACGCTGAGCGGCAATCCGGTTGCGATGGCAGCGGGGCTGGCGACGCTGGAACTGATCCAGGCGCCCGGCTTCTACGATGAATTGCATCGCCGGACGCGCCTGCTCGTCGACGGTTTGCAAGCCGTCGCCGATGGCGCCGGCGTGGCTTTCAGCACGACGCAGGTGTGCGGCATGTTCGGCTTGTTCTTCACCGCCGAACCGGTCGAAACCTACGCGCAGGCCACCGCCTGCGACGTGCCGATGTTCAACCGCTTCTTCCACGCGATGCTCGAGCGCGGCGTTTATCTCGCGCCGTCGGCGTTCGAGGCCGGCTTCATGTCGATGGCACACAGCGAACTGGACATCGCCGACACGCTGCAGGCCGCGCGCGAGGCCTTCGTGCAGGCGAAGAAAGGCTAGTTCGCCACCGCGGCGAAATCGCGCAGCGCGGCGCGCAGTCGTGCCAGGCCTTCGGCGACGTCGGCGTCGCCGACGTTCAACGGCGGCACGAAACGCAGCACGTCGGGGCCGGCCTGCAACAACAATAGGCCGTGCCGTGCGGCGTGATCGAGAATCTCGCCCGCGCGGCCGGCAAACGCCGGTTTCAGTACCGCACCTAGCATCAGGCCGCGGCCGCGCACTTCGGCGAACAGATTCAATTCGCCATCGATTGCGCGCAGCCCGTCGCGCAAAGCCAGCGATTGCTTCGTGACGTTCGCCAGCAATTCCTGCGACGACAAACGTTGCAAGGCCACCAGCGCCACCGCCGCGGCCATCGGGTTGCCGCCGAACGTCGTGCCGTGCGATCCGAACTGCAGCGTCTCGGACGCCGCCGGCCCCACCAGCAGCGCACCGATCGGAAAACCGCAACCGAGCGCCTTCGCGAGCGACACGCAATCGGGTCGCACGCCGTAGCTCTCGCATGCGAACAAGGTGCCGGTGCGGCCCATGCCGCACTGGATTTCGTCGAGCATCAACAAGGCGCCGTGCCGATCGCACAACTCGCGCAGCCCGCGCAGGAAAGCCTCGGTGGCCGGCATCACACCGCCTTCGCCCTGCACCGGTTCCACCAATACGGCGCAGACCTCGCCGCTCGCCATCGCGGCGGCGGCGGCGGCCAGATCGTTGAAATCCGAGTAGCGGAACCCCGGCGGCAGCGGCTCGAATCCTTCCTGGTATTTCGGTTGCGCGGTGGCGGTGACGGTGGCCAGCGTGCGGCCGTGAAAACTGCCGCGGAAGCTGAGAATCGTGCGGCGCGCCGGCTCGCGCCCCTGTGCCGCCGCCCACTTGCGCGCCAGTTTGATCGCCGCCTCGTTGGCTTCCGCACCGGAATTGCAGAGGAACACGCGTTCGGCGAAACCACTTGCCGATACCAGCGCGCGCGCCAATCGCATCGGCGGTTCGCTCCAGAAAACATTGCTGGTGTGCCAGAGTTTGCCGGCCTGCGCGGTGAGCGCTTCGATCAATTCGGGCGCAGCATGGCCGAGCGAATTCACCGCGATGCCGGCGCCGAAATCGACATATTCGCGGCCGTCGCGATCCCACACGCGCGCGCCGCGGCCGTGGTCCAGGATCACCGCGCGCTGGCGGTACACCGCCAGGTAGTCGGCCTGTGCCGCGGCGATCAGGTCGGCCATCGTGTCGCTCATGCGCATGATCCGTGAAAGAGATTCGCCATTATCCGGCATCGCGCGTGCAGCGACGATTTTTGCGCGGCGGCGATGGCAGAATCGACACATCGCCCGTCGGAATTCCTCGCATGCGCCCCGAAACCCTCGCCGTCCACGCCGGCGCCGAGCCTGACGCCGCCACCGGCGCGATCGCCCCGCCGCTGCATTTTTCCACCACGTTCCGCCACGCCCCGGCAGGCGAGCGCGTCGCGGGCTTCGAGTATCAGCGCGAGGGCAATCCGACGCAGGATCGCCTCGAACAGGCGCTCGCCGCGCTCGAAGGCGGCGCCGCGGCGCTGGCGTTCGGATCCGGCATGGCGGCGATGACGGCGATGCTCGAATGCCTGCCGCGCGGCGCGCATTTCGTCTACCCATCCGATTGCTACACCGGCCTGCGCACGCTGGCGGAAGAGTTTCTGCCGCAGCGCGGAGTGAGCGCGACGTGCGTCGATTTCGCCGATCTCGACGCCGTCCGCAAGGCAATGCGCCGCGAAACCGTGCTGCTGTGGGCCGAAACACCGTCGAATCCGCAATTGTGCATCGCCGACCTCGCGGCGCTGGCGACGCTCGCGCACGAACAGCGCGCGCTGCTCGTGTGCGACAACACCTTCGCCACACCGATATTGCAGCAGCCGCTCGTGCTCGGCGCCGATGTCGTGATGCATTCGACCACGAAATACTTCGGCGGCCACAGCGATGTGATGGGCGGCGCGCTGGTGTTCGCGCGGCGCGACGAACATTTCGATCGCGCCGCGCATCGGCGCCACATCACCGGCGGCATCCTCGCGCCGTTCTCGGCGTGGCTGACCTTGCGCGGCTGCCGTTCGCTGCCGGCGCGCATGGCGTGTCATTGCCGCAATGCGCGCGCGGTGGCGGAATTCCTCGCCGGGCACGCGGCGGTCGAAGCGGTTCACTACCCCGGCTTGCCGACGCATCCCGGCCACGCCATCGCGGCGCGGCAGATGCGCGATTTCGGCGCGATGATGAGCTTCCGTCCGCGCGGCGGCCGCGACGCTGCGCTGCGCGTGGCGGGCCGCCTGCAGCTGATCCACAACGCGACATCGCTCGGTGGCTGCGAAACGCTGATCGAACACCGCGCCTCGGTCGAAGGCGAGCATCCGATCAGCCCGCAGAATCTGCTGCGCCTGTCGATCGGTCTCGAACATGCCGACGATCTGATCGACGATCTGCGCCAGGCGCTGGCCTAGCCGGAAATCATCACCGGGCGCCGATGTTCGGCATCGACGCCCACGGCTTGCGCGGCGGCAGTGCGCCGCCGTTCTGCAGCAGCTCGATCGATCACCTTGGCAAGGACGATCAGTCGAGGAAAAGGTCCGGCAGCAGCGGCCGGCCCGGCTCCACCGCGTAGCGCTCGAAGTCCGAAACCCCGACACCGCGCAGCACCTCTTCGTCGATCAAAAAGCGGCCGCTGCCGGCCTCGAACGGCTGTACGAGAATGGCGTGCGCGGCATCGGCGACGATCTCCGGTTGCCGGCAATTGGCGAGCGAGACGCCAGGAATCATGTTGATCGCATCGGTGGCGATCACGGTGCGCGGCCACAGCGCGTCGACCGCGATGCGCTTGGCGGCCAGTTCCGCGGCCAGGCCGAGCGTGACGAAGCTCATGCCCATCTTCGCCAGCGTGTAGCCGGTGTGCGGCGCCCACCATTTCGGATCGAGCGTCGGCGGCGGCGCCAGCGTCAGGATATGCGGATTGGCGGCACGTTCGAGATGCGGCAGGCAGGCCTGCGAACATAGAAACGTACCGCGTGCATTGACCTGCTGCATCAGATCGAAACGCTTCATCGGCGTATCGGCAACGCCGCGCAGCCAGATCGCACTGGCGTTGTTGACCAGGATATCGATACCGCCGAACCGCTCCACCGTCGCGGCGACCGCGGCCTGCACGTCGGCTTCTTCGCGGATATCGCACTTCAGCGCCAGGCCGCGGCCGCCGAGCGCGTCGACTTCGGCGGCGGCCGTGAAAATCGTGCCCGGCAACTTGGGATTCGCCACCGCAGACTTCGCCGCGATCGCCACGTTCGCCCCATCCCGCGCCGCGCGACGCGCGATCGCCAGACCGATACCGCGCGACGCGCCTGTGATGAATAGGGTCTTGCCGGCTAGTGAGGGCATTGATTGTCCTTGGAGGGTTGGACAGAGCTAAAGAAGGACGCAGAGTACGCAGAGGAAAAAGAAAGGACGCGAAGAAAAACTGAGTGGATCGGCGCGGTATGCGTCTGCCTCCCTCCCAGCCCCCTTCTGCTCCTTTCTATTTCTCTTTTCTTTCTTTTCTTTCTCTTCCTTTGCGTCCTTTCTTTTTCCTTTGCGACCTTTGCGTCCCGCTCTGACGCCGTCCAGCCCGCCCGCTCCGTCGCTCGCGACACTGTACCAGCGCCCCAGCCCCGGCCTTTCAGCACGCAGGGCCGCCATCTTCGCCCCCTATAATCCGCGCCATGAATTCCGCCACCCTGGATGCCCTGGTCGCCTGGATCGGTGCGCATCCCATCGCTGCCGGCGCCGTCATCTTCGCGGTGGCGTTCTGCGACGCGCTGGTCATCCTCGGCATTGCGGTGCCGGCGGTGCCGATCCTGTTCGCGGTCGGCACGCTGGTCGGGCTGGGCCTGGTCGACGGCACCTACGCCATCATCTGCGCCGGCCTGGGCGCGCTGTTCGGCGACGGCGTGAGTTTCGTCGTCGGCCACTACTATGGCGATCGGCTCAAGCGGCTGTGGCCGTTCTCGCGCCATCCCGACTGGCTCGCGTCGGGCGAAACTTTCTTCAAGCGGCATGGGCTGAAGGGCATCATCATCGCGCGCTACGTCGGCGCCGTGCGGCCGTTCGTGCCGGCGATCGCGGGCATGTTGCGCATGCCGGTGCGGCAATATCTGCCGGCCAGCGCCATCGCCTCGATGTCGTGGGGCGCGGCGTTCGTGGTGCCGGGCTGGATCTTCGGCGCCTCGATCGATCTGTTCGCGGCGATCGCCGGGCGCCTGGCGATCGTGCTGGCGATCCTGCTGGTGGTGCTGATGGCGATCTATTTCGGCGTCACGCTGGCCTATCGCTGGTTCGCGCCGCGCACCACCTCGCTGCTCGAACGCGCGTTGGCGTGGTCGCACCGGCATCCGGTGCTGGGTCGATTCTCCGAGGCGCTGATCGATCCGAACCGGCCGGAATCGGCCTCGCTGGCCCTGCTCGCGATGCTGCTGATCGCGGCCGGCTGGGCCTTCTTCTCGCTGCTGGTGATGCTGGCCGGCCAGGGCGAGCCGCTGCCGCTCGATCTGGCCGTGCACCACGCGCTGTTCGGACTGCGCACGCCGCTGGCCGATCATCTGATGGCGATGCTCGCCGCACTCGGCGATTGGCAGGTGCTCGCGCCCGCATCGACGCTGGTGTTCGCGTGGCTGCTGTGGCGCCGGCGCCGGATCGCGGCCTGGCATTGGCTGGCGGCGATCGGCTTCGGGATGGCGCTGGTGGCGGCGCTCGGGTTCTTGCTCGACGTGCCGAAACCGCCGGCGACCACGGCCGTCGCCGGCTTCAGTTTTCCGTCGGGGCCGGTGACGATGGCAACCGTCGTCTACGGCTTTTTCGCGGTGCTGATCGCGCGTGAAATGCCGGGCCGCAAGCGCGCATGGCCTTATTCGCTCGCCGGCCTGCTGGTCGCGCTGATCGGTTTTTCGCGTCTGTATTTCGGCGCGCACTGGCTCACCGACGTGCTCGGCGGCGCACTGCTCGGCATGGGCTGGATCGCCTTGCTCGGCATCGCGTATCGGCGCCGCGTGACGCGCTCGTTCTGGGTGCGCCCGATCGCGACGCTGTTCTTCGTCGCCGTGCTGATCGCCGGGCTCTGGCACGGCACGCAGAGTGCGCCGGAAACGCTGGCGCGCTTCGATCCGCCGGAAATGCGCGAGGACATCGCCAGCACCGATTGGTGGCGCGAGGGCTGGAAGCAGTTGCCGACGCGCCGCAACGAATTCCGCAACCGCACGGCGTGGCCGCTGAACGTGCAGTACGCCGGCTCGTTGCCGACGCTGCGCACGCGGCTGCGCGAAGCCGGTTTCGAGATGTCCGAATCGGCCAGCTGGAAAGCCCTGCTGCGCACCCTCGACAAGGACGCCACCGCCGAAACCCTGCCGATCCTGCCAGCCTCGCACAACGGCCGCGCCGATGCGCTGTTGATGAGCCGTCCGGGCAAGGAAGCCGGCACGCGCGACGTGCTGCACCTATGGCCGGCACCCCTGCGCCTGCAACCGGGCAACGTGCCGGTATGGCAAGGCACGATCGCCACCGTCCGCCTGGAACGCCGCCTGGGCCTGTTCAGCCTGTGGCGCATGGAACTCGAACGCGGCGACGCCCAGAACGCCCTGGCCAAGGACCTGACCGGCTTTATCCAACGCTCGGATACGCGCAGCGAAAGCAGCGAGAAAGTGCTGCTTTTGCGGTCGAGAAAGTCGGCGCTTTAAAAGCGTTAGAGCGGGACGCAAAGGAAAAAGAAAGGACGCAAAAGTGAAGAGAAAGAAAAGAAGGAGAATGTTAGAAGAGCGAAAAGAATTGAAACGGCCGGCGCACCCCGCAGCAGTCCACTCCAGCTCTCCTCCGCGCCCTCTCTTTACTCCCTCTGCGACCTCTGCGTCCTTCTGTGGCTCTGAGCCAATTACGCCGCGCCTAAAACCGCGCACGCGCCTCAGTCCACTCCCGCTCTTCTTCGCGTCCTTTCTTTTTCCTTCGCGTCCTTCGCGTCCCGCTCCGGCTCTAAAAAACCGCAACCCTCACCCCGCCTGAAACTGCGGCAAGCGTTCGACGATGCGCGACAGCCGCGCATAGCTGTCGCGGCATTGCAGCAGTTCCTGCCGCTCCGGATCGGAGAACGGCAGCATTTCGGCCAGCCGGTAACCGACCCAGGTGGCGTCGTCGTAGAGCGCATGCGCGGCCTGCGCGTGCGGGCCGCCGAAACGTTCGATCAGGCGTTCGAGCAGCAGCGACAGCAGGCCGTGTTCGGGCGCCACATGCTGCGGCGGCGGTTCGTCGCAGGCTTCGACCGTGGCCACGATCAAACCGTTGTCGCGCACTTTCGAACGCAGCACGTGGAAGCGCGATTCGCCCTTCACCTGCAGGCCGAGCAGGCCATCGGGTTGCGAGTAGAAATCGACGATGCGGGCGCGCGTGCCGAAGGCGGCGGGCACCGCCGGCTTGCCGACTTCTTCGCCGTCGAGGATCAGGCACACGCCGAAGCCGCTGTTGCTGCGCGTGCACTGCTTCACCATGTCCAGATAGCGCGGCTCGAACACGCGCAATCGCAGATCGCCGCCCGGAAACAGCACCGTTCGCAACGGGAAGAGCGGCAGTTCGGCGGGACTCACGCCGGCAGTGTAGGCCCCGCCGCGCGGCCAGGTAAACCCGATGCGATCACGCCTTCGACAGGACTTCCGCGAAACGCCGCGGCGCGCCCTCGAAGCCGCCGTTGGACATGAAGACGACCTGATCGCCGGGCCGTACGCGAGCCTGCAACTCGGCCAGCAAGGCATCGACGGTGGGCGCCGCCACGCCGTCGCCGCGCAGCGCGCCGATCACTTTTTCGGCATCCCATGGCAGGTCCGGGCGCCGCAGGAAAACCACCACGTCGGCATCGTCGAGCGAAGGTGCGAGCTCGTCGGCGTGGGCACCCAACCGCATCGAATTGCTGCGCGGTTCGATCGCCACCACCACGCGCCCGCTGCCGATGCGCGCGCGCAGGCCGGCGAGCGTGGTGCGGATCGCGGTCGGATGGTGCGCGAAGTCGTCGTAGACGCGCGTGCCGTCGCGCTCGCCGAGCAATTCCATGCGCCGCTTGGCGCTGCGGAATTCGGCCAGCGCCGGCAGCGAACGGCGCGCGTCGTAGCCGGCCGCTTCGGCCGCGGCCAGCGCGGCGAGCGCATTCATCACGCTGTGGCGGCCGAGCAGCGGCCAACGCACTTCACCGATGTTCTCGCCGCGGCGGATCACGTGGAAGGCCGAGCCATCGGCGTCGATCAGTTCGGCGCGCCACTCGGCATCGGCATCGATCGCGAAGCGCTCGACCGGCGTCCAGCAGCCCATCGCCAACACTTCGGCGAGCGCCGCGTCTTCGCCGTTGACGATCAACCGGCCGGCAGCGGGAACCGTGCGCACCAGATGGTGGAACTGGCGCTGGATCGCCGCCAGGTCGGGAAAAATATCGGCGTGGTCGAACTCGAGATTGTTGAGGATCGCGATGCGCGGCCGGTAATGCACGAACTTCGAGCGTTTGTCGAAGAATGCGGTGTCGTATTCATCGGCCTCGACGACGAAACAGTCGCCGCCGCCGCGACGCGCGGAAACCTCGAAATTGCCGGGCACGCCACCGATCAGGAAACCGGGGGCCGCGCCCTGCGATTCGAATATCCAGGCCAGCAGCGAAGTCGTCGTGGTCTTGCCGTGGGTGCCCGCCACCGCCAGCACGGTGCGGCCCGGCAACACCCGTTCGGCCAGCCACTGCGCGCCGGAAACGTAGCGTTTGCCCGCATCGAGCACATGCTCGACCGCCGCGTTGCCGCGCGACAGCGCATTGCCGACCACGATTTCGTCGCAATCGTCGGAAATATTCGCCGCCGAATAGCCCGACGCCAGCGCGATGCCAAGCGCTTCGAGCTGCGTGCTCATCGGCGGATACACGTTCTGGTCGGAACCTTCCACCGCATCGCCGCGCTCGCGCGCCAGCGCCGCCAGACCGCCCATGAAGGTGCCGCAGATGCCGAGGATGTGGAGTTTCATTGCGTCGGAGCGAAGAGCGGGAATCGGGAATGGGGAGTCGGGAGAAGTACGAGGTAGTTGTCGAGGCGGCGCGCCGGTAAGAGTGCAGCAGCCTGCTCTTTTCCCGACTCCCGATTCCCGATTCCCACAAAGGCAATCACTCGGCAGCCCCCGACGACGCGAACAGCAACCGCATCACGCCGATCTCGAACACGAACGTGCCCAGTGCCAAGGCCACGCCGCCGAACATCGGCCAGTTCATCGCGTGGCGCCAGATGTGTCCGTTGATCGCGAGCTTCCAACCGATCAGCGCCAAGGTCACCCAGGCCAGCGCCAGATGCTGGCGGGTCGGAACGGTGTCGGGTCCGACCGCGGGCAAGCCCGCCAGCGCGCTCGCGAACGGCATGTAGATCAACGTGAAAAGAATCCCGGTGCCGGCGAGCGCGATCAGCGTCTGCGAATAGCGCGACGGCACGCCGCGCACGGTCAGCAGCAGCCACGGGATCGCCAGCATCAGCAGCAGTGAAACCGCCAGTTCGGCGATGCCGCGATCGCTGCCGTAGACGACGCGCGCGAACAGCAATCCCGCGCCTGCACTGCACAGCACGACGCCGCGGAAAATCGCCGGAGAATACGGCAAATCCTGCGGGCCGCGGCGAAAGCGGCAAATGTCCCACAGCAGGCGCAGCAGGTTGATCATGCGGAAGGCGCGCCGCACGGCGCGCGGCGCGGCATCGGCGTCAGGCGCTCGCGGCCTGCGGCGCGGGACGGATGGCGGTGAGCACGCGATCGAGCACTTCGTCGACGCTGCCCACGCCGTAGACGCAGATCAGCTTGCCCTGCGCGCGGTAAAAATCGATCACCGGCGCGGTCAGATCGGTGTAGACGCACAGCCGGTTGCGCACCGCGTCGGGACTGTCGTCGGCGCGGCCTTCGGCCTGCGCGCGGCCGGCCAGGCGCTGGATCAGCAGTTCGGTGCTCACATCGAGCTGCACGGCGACGTCGACCGGCTGCTGCAGGCGCGCCAGCAGGCCGTCGAGCGAATTGGCCTGCGCCAGGTTGCGCGGGTAGCCGTCGAGGATGAAACCGCCATGCACATCGGGCTTGCCGAGGCGTTCTTCCAGCATGCCCAGCACGATCTCGTCGGACACCAGATTGCCGGCCGCCATCACTTCGTGCGCCTTGAGGCCCAGCGGCGTCTTGGCGGCCACGGCGGCGCGCAGCAGTTCGCCGGTGGAAATGTGCGGTACGCCGAGCGCGTCTTTCAAACGCGTCGCCTGCGTGCCTTTGCCCGAGCCGGGCGCGCCGAGTAATACCAATCGCATGAGCTGTCGAGGGATCCGGAAACGATGAAGCGCCGCGCGGCCCGGGCGGGCCTTCCGCTAGACTTCGCGGCGGACGCAGTGCGTGCAGCCGAAACGCTAACCGCTGGGCGCAGGATAGTCAAATCAAGCGGTTGGGCCCTTTGCCGTGGGCCTGCGACCGCATCGCACCGATACACTGAAGGAACTCACCGATGGCCCAGGGCACCCTGCTTTACGCGCAGTCCGGCGGCGTCACCGCCGTCATCAACAGCACCGCCGCCGCCGTGATCAGCACCGCGCGCGCCAAGAAGGTGAAAGTGCTCGCCGCACGCAACGGCATCATCGGCGCGCTGCGCGAAGAACTGATCGACACCACCAAGGAATCCGCCGCCGCCATCAAGGCGCTGCGCCACACGCCCGGCGGCGCCTTCGGCTCGTGCCGCTTCAAACTCAAGTCGCTGGAAGACAATCGCGAACAATACGCGCGCCTGATCGACGTATTCCGCGCCCACGACGTGCGCTGGTTCCTCTACAACGGCGGCAACGATTCGGCCGATACCGCCAACAAAGTGGCGCAGATCGCCAAGGCCTTCGACTACCCGCTGACCTGCATCGGCGTGCCGAAAACGGTCGACAACGATCTGGCCGTCACCGACTGCTGCCCCGGTTTCGGCTCGGCGGCCAAATTCGCGGCGGTGTCGATTCTCGAAGCGAGCCTGGACGTGATCTCGATGTCGGAGTCGTCGACCAAGGTGTTCGTGATGGAAGTGATGGGCCGCCACGCCGGCTGGCTCGCCGCCGCCGCCGGCCTGGCGCAGCGCGCGCCCGACGAGGCGCCGCAGATCATCCTGTTCCCGGAGATCCCGTTCGACGAAGCCGCCTTCCTGGCGCGCGTGAAGGAAACCGTGCAGCGCGTGGGCTGGTGTTCGGTGGTGGTGTCCGAAGGCCTGCGCACGCCGGATGGAAAGTTCCTCGCCGAGGCCGGCGGCAAGGATGCCTTCGGGCACGTGCAGCTCGGCGGCGTCGGCCCGCAGATCGCGCAGCTGGTGAATTCGAAACTCGGGCTCAAGCAGCATTGGGCAGTGCCCGATTATCTGCAGCGTTCGGCGCGTCATCTGGCTTCGAAAACCGATGCCGACCAGGCTTGGGCCGTTGGCGCCGCCGCGGTCGAATACGCGCTCGCCGGCAAGAACGCGGTGATGCCGGTGATCAAGCGCACCTCCGATTCGCCGTATCGCTGGAAGATCGAGCCGGCGCCGCTGTCCAAGGTGGCGAATCACGAGAAGAAGATGCCGCGCAATTTCATCACGCGCGACGGCTACGGCATCACCGAGGCCTGCCGCCGCTATCTCGAACCGCTGATCCGCGGCGAAGACGCACCGCCCTACGGCCGCGACGGCCTGCCGGTCTACGTCAAGCTGAAGAACACGCCGGTGAAGAAGAAGCTGCCGGAATACCGCATCGCCGATCGCTGATCGCCCGCGACCCGAAGGCGCGCGCCGCGCTGCGGCCGCGCCTCGCCGCGTTTGCGTCGCGCCACGCGGGCAGCCAGACCGCGACCGGGCGGTTGAATCGAGCCGATAGAAGTTTCGCGGCCGTTTCCGGCGAATTTCCATCATCTTCGCCGGCGTCGACGCGCCACAATTCGATGACGCCCACGGGCAAGTTGGCCGAAGCGATGCCCGGCCCGACGAATTTCATCGGTCGCATGTCCGCATCGTCGGACCCGCCGCGTGGTCGGTCAAGACACCTTCGTTTCGCGTATTGCCACTTGCGGGCCTTGAGTCGCGTAAGGCTTTCCGCGAGTCTAGGCGCGCTTTTGGGGGAATCATGCCAGCCACCGTTTCCGACGCCCTGCCCGTGCACGGCGACGTCGCCTTCTACGATCTGCTCGCCGGCGCGCCGGACCGGATCGTCGCGATCCACAAGGATGAGCCCGTCTGTGCGCGCGACTTCCTGCGCCATGTGCACGGCGTGGCGGCCTTGCTGCCCGACGGCAGCCATGTGCTGAATCTTTGCGACGACCGTTATCGCTTCCTCGTCGGTTTCGCGGCCGCACTGTCGCGCAATCTCACGACGCTGCTGCCGCCGTCGCGCGCGTCCGGTGTCGTCGTCGAACTGTTCGAACGTTATCCGGGCGCCAGCCTGCTCGGCGATTGCGCGCTGGTCGACAACGTGCGCATCGGTTCGCTGGCGCCCGAGTCGCGCCGGCTGAGCGCCGATCTGCCGATGGCCGACGGCGGCACGCCGCGCTTGCGGGCCGACCTGCTCGCCGCGATCGGCTTCACTTCGGGCAGCTCGGGCCCACCGAAGGCGCAGCTCAAATACTGGGGCAGCTTCTGCGCCTCCACCGCGCTCAACGCCGCCACCCTCGACGCAACCGCAGGACCGCGCGCAAACCTGGTCGCCACCGTGCCGCCGCAGCATATGTACGGGATGGAGCTATCGGTGCTGCTGCCGCTGCGCGGCGCGGTGTCGATCCACACCGCGCGCCCGTTCTTCCCCGGCGACATCGCCGCGGCGCTGCACGAGGTTCCGGCGCCGCGCGTGCTGGTCACCACACCGGTGCATCTGCGCACGTTGCTCGCGAGCGGCCAGCGCTTGCCGCCGCTGGCGGCGATCGTCAGTGCCACCGCGCCGCTGTCGCAGGAACTGGCGCAGGCCGCGGAAACTGCGTTCGCCACGCGCGTACTGGAATTCTTCGGCAGCACCGAAACCTGCGTGCTCGGCCACCGCCGCACCGCGCACGACGCCGATTGGACGCACTACTCCGGCGTGCGCTTCGGCCATCGCCCGGACGGCGCGCTGGTGGAAGCCGCCTGGCTGCCGGCGCCGGTGCTGTTGCAGGACGTGATCGAAAACCTGCCCGGCCAGCGTTTCCGGCTCGCCGGACGCGCCAGCGATCATCTGGAAATCGCCGGCAAGCGCGCGTCGCTGGCCGAGCTCACGCGCCGCCTGCTGGCGATCGAAGGCGTACGCGACGCCGTGGTGTTCCAGCCCGATGCCGACGGCGGCCCGGTGCAACGCGTGGCGGCGCTGGTGGTGGCGCCGGATCTGGACGAAGCGTGGATCACCACCATCCTGCGCCAGACCGTCGACCCGGTATTCCTGCCGCGGCCGCTGCGCCTGGTGGCGGCACTGCCGCGCAACGCGACCGGCAAACTGCCGCGCCAGGCCCTGCTCGATGCGCTGCGCGGCAATGCGGCGCGAGTCGATGAGGCCGATGGCGCGTGATCGGTCGAAGCCGCGTCGGTCGACATGAAGCGACGAAAAAATGCCGGTTGAAATCCCACCGATGATTTCAACTGAGCTTGGCCAGCATGCGCCGGTGGCCGATCGATCCGGCCCAGCGGCGGCCGATATCGATCCACATCACGAGCGCGGCTTCGCCGGACACCGCTGCGATCTGCGCGGGCGTGACGCGCCATTCGCGCTCGGCGGCGCACAGCCGGTGCGGCAGGCGCAGGCAATCGGCGAGCAGTGCACAGCGCGCCAGGTGATAGCGATTGCTCAGCAGCACCGGCGTCGCCTCGACATCGCGGAGCAGGCGTCGCGCGTGGCGCAGGTTTTCCAGCGTGTCGCGCGATTCGTCTTCGCGCACCAGTTGCACCGTTGGCGGAAATCCGCGCGCGCGCAGTTCGCGCTGCGCGATTTCGGCTTCGCTCGGCGACGGACCGCCGCCGAGCAGCAGCACGCGCGCCACCCCGCCGCCGAGCGCCAGCGCCTGCGCGCGTTCGATGCGGCAGGTGAAATCGGCATCCGGCACCCCGTGACGGCAATGCTTGCCGAACAGCAGCACGCTGGCGTCCTTAGCCTCACCGATGTCGGCCGCCGCGCGCCGCGCCACGCGCCAGACGTGCGCCAGGTAGGCGACGTACAGCAGGCCGCCGGTCAGCAGCAGCGCGGCGGTCGCGACGGCCAGGGCGTGCAGCACATCGAGGTCGCGCAGCAGGGTCTGGCGGTGGCGGCGTCGCGCAGTCATCGCGACAGTCTGGCGCAGCGTCCGCGGCAGGCCAAGCCATCGCCGCGTCTACACAGCGCGGCGGCGAGCCTGACCTATACTCCGCAGCCCCGGATTGCGGCCCTTCCCCGCCTGCCATGTCTCTGCCTGCCATGACTCCCCTGGCGATCACGGCCAGCACCGCTACCACGGCCTGCGGCGCCGGCCTGGCGGCATTGCGCGGCGCGCTCGCCGCCCGCCGCAGCGGCTTGCGGCGCAACGATTTTTCGTCGACGCCGCTGCCGACCTGGATCGGCCGGGTCGACGGTCTCGAGGATGCGCCCTTGCCGGCGCAGTTCGCGCGCTGGGAGTGCCGCAACAACCGGCTCGCCTGGTTCGCCTTGCAACAGGACGATTTCCTGGCGCGCGTGCAGGCCTTGCGCGAACGCTACGGCGCGCATCGCGTCGCGCTGGTGCTCGGCACCTCGACCTCGAGCATCGGCGCCACCGAAGAAGCCTACGCGCGGCTCGACGCCGATCAGCGCTTCCCCGCCGATCTGGCGCGTCCGATCGTGCACACGCCGCATTCGACCGGCGACTTCCTGCAGGCCGCCACCGGCTTGCGCGGCCCCTGCGTGACGGTGGCGACGGCCTGTTCGTCGAGCGCGAAAGTGTTCGCGCAGGCGGCGCGACTGATGCAGGCCGGCGTGGTCGACGCCGCACTCGTCGGCGGCGTCGATTCGCTGTGCGGCAGCGTGCTGTTCGGCTTCAATTCGCTCGGCCTGGTGTCCGCGCAGCCGTGTCGGCCATTCGACGTGGCGCGCTGCGGCCTGTCGCTCGGCGAAGCCGGCGGATTCGCGATCCTCGAACGCGACGGCGACGGTCCGTACCTGCGCGGCTACGGCGAATCGAGCGACGCCCACCATATGTCGAGCCCGCATCCGGAAGGCCTCGGCGCGCGGCTTTCGATGCAGGCCGCGCTGACGCGCGCCGGGCTCGATGCCGACGCCGTCGACTACATCAATCTGCACGGCACCGCGACGCCGAAGAACGACGAGATCGAAGCCGGCGCGATCGCCGCGATTTTCTCCGCGCGCACCGCCGCCAGTTCCACCAAGGCCTACACCGGCCATACGCTGGGCGCGGCCGGCATCGTCGAATCGGTGATCGCACTGCAGGCGATCGAAACCGGGCTGATTCCCGGCAGCCTCAATTGCGACGATCCGGATCCGGCCTGCGGCCCGCAGTTGCTGCGCGAAAATCGCCAGGGAACCGTGCGCGTGGCGATGAACAATTCGTTCGGCTTCGGCGGCAACAATTGCTCGCTGGTGTTTTCCTCCGGGCGCGGCAACCCATGAGCGACCTGCACCGATTCGCAGCGCTGCGCATCCGCGGCATCGGCGCGTGGGCCGGCGGCATGCCGGACTGGACTGCGATGCGCGCGGTTGCGCGCGGCGAAACGCCGCCGGACGAAAGCGCACCGAAGCGTCCCGCGCCCGCCTTGCTGCCGCCGAACGAACGCCGCCGTGCGCCCGATTCGGTGCTGCTCGCACTGCAAGTGGCGCAGGCCGCTTGCGATGCGGCGGGCGTCGAGCCGGCGACGACCCATTCGATCTTCGCCTCGATGCACGGCGATCTGGCCATCACCGACGCCACCTGCCGCACGCTCGCCGAAGCGCCGACCGAGGTGTCGCCGATTCGTTTCCACAACTCGGTGCACAACGCGGCCTCCGGCTACTGGACGATAGGCTGCGGCAGCCATGCGCCGTCGACCGCGATTTCCTCCTTTCGCGCGACCTTCGCGCAAGGTCTGATCGAAGCCGCCACGCAACTGGCGACCGATGTCGATCGCGTGCTGCTGGTCGCCTACGACAGCTCGGCCAGCGGCCCGCTGGCGGCGGTGTCGTCGAGCCAGGGCCTGCTCGGTTTCGCCTTGGTGCTCGAACGCGCCGCGCCGGGCGAAAGCGGTTTGACCCTGTCTTTATCGAGCGAAGTCACCGGATTTTCCGACGGTGGTGCGTTGACGCGATTCGCCGGCAACAACGCGATGGCGCCCGCGCTCGCCTTCATCGATGCGCTCGCCAACGAACGCACGCACTGCGTGCTCGACGCGGGGCCCGATCTCGCGCTCGTCGCGCAGTGGTCGGCACGATGAGCCAAGCCGCGCGTGTCGCCGTGCTGATTCCGGCGCTGAACGAAGAACTGCGCATCCGCGACGTGCTGCAAGGCGCGCTGCAGCACGCGCAGCACGTGATCCTGGTCGACGACGGTTCGACCGATGCCACGCTCGAGCGCGTCGCCGATCTGCCGATCCGCGTGATCCGCCACGAACAGCGCCGCGGCAAGGGCGAAGGGCTGCGCACCGGCTTTCGCGCCGCGCTCGAACTCGATGTCGACGGCGTGCTGACGATGGACGGCGACGGCCAGCACCTGGGCTCCGACATTCCGCGCCTGCTGGCCGCCGCCCGCGCCTATCCGCAGCACATCGTGATCGGTGCCCGGCTGCGCAAACGCGAACAGCAACCCTGGCATCGCCGCCTCGCCAACGAATTCGGCGACTGGGGCATCGCCTGGGCCACCGGCTACCGCATCGCCGATACGCAAAGCGGGCAACGCTACTACCCGCGCGCGGTCTGCGAACTGGCCGACGTGGCCGGCGAAGGCTTCGTGTTCGAAGCCGACATCCTGATCCAGGCGGCGCGCCGGCTCGGCACGCGCTGCGTCTGCGTGCCGATCGAATCGCGTTACCAGGGCGATGGGCTCGCTGGCCAATTTCGCCGCAGTCATTTCCGTCCGCTGACCGATCTGTATCGCATCACCTCGCACGTGGTCGGGCGCGTGTTGAGCTACGGCCGCGTGATTCCGCGCTACGTGCAGGCGCGGCGCGATCGTTCGCCGGTGTTCAACCCCGACCAAGCCGCGTGAACGCCGCCCGCGAACACGATGTCGTCATCCTCGGCGGCGGCCTGGCCGGGCTGTCGCTGGCGCTGCAATTGCGCCAGCAACATCCGCAGGCGCGCATCGCCGTGATCGAACGGCGCCTGCATCCGGTGCCGGAAGCGGCCTTCAAGGTCGGCGAATCGACGGTCGAAATCGCGGCGCACTATTTCGCCCACGCCCTGGGGCTGCGCGAGCATCTGGATCGCGAACAAATCGTCAAGTTCGGCTTCCGATTCTTCTTCAGCGAAGGCCGTCGCGATATCGACCGCTGCGACGAACTCGGCGCGAGCCGGGCCCTGCCGACCGGCGCATGGCAGCTGGATCGCGGCCGTTTCGAGAACTTCCTCGGCGAGCGCGCGCGTTCGCTCGGCATCGACTTCCTGCAAGGCGCCGTCGTTTCGCGCGTGCAGTTGAGCGACGACGAAGCGGCGCATGCGGTCGGCTACACGCGCGACGGCCTCGCGGAAGAAATTCGCGCGCGCTGGGTCGTCGATGCCTCCGGCCGCGCCGCTTTGCTCAAGCGCAAGCTCGGACTCGCGCAGCCGAACGGGCACAACGCCAACGCGGTGTGGTTCCGTCTCGACGCGCGGCTCGATCCGAACGATTGGTCCGGCGATCGCGCCTGGATCGAACGTTGCCATCCGCCGGAACGTTGGCGCTCGACCAATCATTTCGTCGGCGACGGTTACTGGCTGTGGCTGATTCCGCTGGCGTCGGGCTCGCATTCGGTCGGCATCGTGTGCGACGCGAAAACCCATCCGCTCGAAGGCATGAAAACCTTCGAGCTGGCGATGCAATGGATGCACGAGCATCAGCCGCGTATCGCCGAGGCGATCGAACCGCTGCGCGAGAGATTGCAGGATTTCGCGTTCTTCCGCGATTTCAGCTACGGCTGCAAACAGGTGTTCTCGCCGCAGCGCTGGGCCCTCACCGGCGAGGCCGGGCTGTTCCTCGATCCGTTCTATTCGCCGGGCAGCGATTTCATCGCGATCGCCAACACTTATATCGCGCAGCTGATCGGCAAGGACCTGGCCGGCGAACACTGGCAGCCGTACGCCGCGGTGTACGAGCAGCTGTATTTCAGTTTCTACGAAAGCACGCTGGCGATGTATCGCGACCAGTACCACCTGTTCGGCGATGCGCAGGTGCTGCCGCTGAAAGTGTTGTGGGATTACACCTATTACTGGGGCGTGCTCGGCGCGCTGTTCTTCGACGGCCGCATCGCCGATCTGACGGCGTTGTCGCGTCTGAAGCCGGAACTGGCGGAAGCCAAGGCACTCAATTTCGCGCTGCAGAACATGCTCGGTGCCTGGGGCCGTGCGAACGCGCCGCCGTCACCTCACAGCGAAGGCCGCTTCCTCGATCAGTCGCAGTTGCCGTGGTTCGCCGAGCTCAATCGCGCCTTGAAGGATCGCCACGACGACGCCGGCTTCCGCACCGTGATCCGCGCCAATCTGCAGCGGCTGCGCGATCTGGCGACGGAGTTGCGCGACGAACTGCGCGCCGCGCATCCGGGTTTCGATACTGCCGACGTCGATGCATTGTTGGCGCCGACCGATCAGGCAGCCGGAAGCCGCCTGATCGATCCGCAGTGGCGTGCCGCGCGCTAGAAATCGCCGAGTTCGGCGTCGTCCTTCGGATCCTTCAGCCACGTCGCCACGTCCTTGCCGAGTGCCTTGACGGTGCGGCCGAGCACGGAACACGAACCTTTGTAACCGGCGAAGGCGCCGCCCATCGACGTGCGCATCCCCTTGAACGCAGCGACGCGCTGGCCGTCCTCGAACAGCGTGCCGCGAATGCGCGTGTACTTGCGATGGCCGATGAAGGCATTGCCCTGGCTCACGGCTTCGACGATTTCCATCTGCAGCACGCGGCCGGCATCGTCGGCGGACACGTCATCGGCGAGCGTCACGTCGACGCCGAATTCACGGCCGAATTCCTGCGTGTACTCGGCCAGCTGGCCCTGCAACTGGACGCATTCTTCGCGCACCCTGCGCTGGATCTCGGCGTCTTCCGACCACGGAATATCGCGCGGCATGCGGACCGATTGCGCGAAGGCGGTGGACGCGGCGCAAAAAAGAAGGGCCGCAACGACGAGGCGGTTGCAAGGATTCACGGATTTTCCCCTGATTGAAAGTCGTGGCGCGAAGCTCGTTGGGCGAGCCGGAAACCTGCAAAACCTGACGCAATTCGGAACCGATTCCGATCACGGCGGCCAGCGGTCGGTCACCCCATGCCGCCGTTCACGCCGATCACCTGGCCGTTGACGTAGCCGGCCATCTCGGAGGCCAGAAACGCGACCAGCGCGGCGACTTCCTGCGGTTTTCCGGCACGTCCGGCGGGCACCGTGGCCTTGATGATCTCCGGCGCAAAGGTATCGCCGATCATGCGGCCCTCGATGATGCCCGGCGCCACCACGTTCGCCGTGATGCCGCGGCTGCCCATCTCGCGCGCCAGCGACAGCGTTGCGCCGTGCAAGCCGGCTTTCGCTGCCGCGTAATTGGTCTGGCCGCGGTTGCCGAGTACGGCGGCGACCGACGAAATCGAAATCACGCGCCCCCATCGCGTGCGCGCCATCGGCAGCAAAAGCGGCTGCGTCACGTTGAAGAAACCGTGCAGCGACACCTCGATGACGCGCCGCCATTGTTGTTCGCTCATGCCCGCCATCGGCGCGTCGTCATGCACGCCGGCGTTGTTGACGACGATCTGGATCGGGCCGGTTTGCAGCAATGATTCGATCGCCGAACGCGAGCTGTCGGCCTCGGCGACATCGAAGGCGATCGCGGTGCCCTGCAATTCGTCGGCGAGCGCCTGCGCGCGCTCGAGTCCGGCGTTGGCGTGCACGATTACGTCGCAGCCCTGCGCTGCGAGCGCACGGCAGATCGCACCGCCGAGATCGCCACTGCCGCCCGTCACCAGGGCGCGACGTCGCGTCTGCGTGGTATTCATCGTTCGTCTCCGGTCTGCAGCATCACCGCGGCGCGGCCCTGGGCCAGCAGCCGGCCGGCGTGTTCGATACGGAATTCGTATTGCCAGCTCGAGGCCGACGAATGCAGCACCTGTGCATGCACATCGAGGGCGCCGGGCAGGTCGTCGAGCGTGGCGCAATGCAGTTCGACGCTGCGCAGCGACACCAGCATCCCGGGCCGCGCGCGGCTGCCGTTTTGCGCCGCGTACAGACCGCCGTGCACGGCCATCGCCTGGGCGCCGTATTCGCACAGGTGCAGCGCGGCGACGCGTCCGTCGCGCCGCAACGGATTGTCGGCGCGCGAATGCGATGCGGTGGTGGCGTGGATGCTTTGCGCATCCCAGGCGACGACGCCGTCGAGCAGGCACATCGCGTACTGATGCGGAATCAGGGTCTGCAGCTTGTCGCGTGTGATCATGCCGGCGCTTCCGGAGCGGTGGGACGGCTGGTGAGCAGCCAGGCGAGCAAGGTCTGCACCAGCACACCGAGGCCCACGGTCATACCGATCGCGCGCAGCACCGGCATCTGCGAAAGCGCCAGCAGCGCGAACACCAGCAGCGTCGACAGCGAGCATACGACGAGCGCGTGCAGGGTGCGGCGTTGATCCTGCGCGTTGGTTCCGGCGCGCTCGAGGAACAGCGCGTAGTCGACACCGAGACACGCCGCCAGCACCAGCGACACCAGGTGGAACAGGGTCAGTTCGATAGCGAGCGCATGGAACAGCGCGAGCACCGTCGCGGTACCGAGTGCGACCGGCAACAGCACGCGCACGGCGCGGCGCCAATCGCCCACCGACCAGGTGATGCCGATGCACAATAAGATCCACGCCGCGCTCATCGCCCACAGCAGGCGTGCACGCCAGGCGCTGGCCAGCGATTGCGCAGTGGCCTTCAGATCGAGCAGATGCACGCCGGGCTGCGCTTGGGCCCACGAAGCCAGCAGCTCGGTTTTCTGCAGACCGCTCAGCGAAATCAGGCCGAGCACGGCATCGCCAGACGGACGCAGCAAGGCATCGATGCGCATCTGCAGCGGCGTGCCGGCCAGATCGTCCGGTGTCAGCGGCGCGCGCGTTCGCGCACGTTCCACGGCATCGAGAAAAGGCTCGAAGGCCGCCGCGGCGAATTGCGTGCCCGCCTGCGCTGCGAGCAGATCGTCGCGCAGTTTTGCCGGCACCGGCAACGCGATCTGACGCTCGCGCTGCACCTTTTGCGAAGGAAGATAACGCGCGGCGAAATCGTAGCCGGCGAGCACGCCCTCGCCGACCAGACGATCGAGATCCGTCTGCAGACTTTCACTGCGCTGTAGTACTTGTTCGGCGTCGTCGCCGCGCACGACGAGCAGCCAGCGCACGTCCGGCGCGCCGAGTTCCGCGCGCAGTTCGCGATCGCGTTGCAGCAGCGGTTTTGGCACCGGCGTCAGCGCGGCGAGATCGTCCTGCCACCACGGCGCGGGCACGAACGCGATCGACGCGGCACACAGGATCGCCACGACGACCGCCGGCCAGCGCGGCAGGCGACGGCTCAGCAGGCGTCGCTGCAGCCAGTGCGGCAAGGCCGCGTCGGCCACGTCGCGCTGCACCGCGGGCAAGACCTGCGGCAACGCATAACGTGTCGTTAGCGCAGCAACGGCGAGCCCGGTGATGGTGAAGGCCGCCAGTTGCCGCAAACCATCGACGCCGGCGAACACGAAAATCAGATAGGCCAGGCAACTCGACCCGGTGCCGGCGGCCATCGTCGGCCAGATGTGGCGCACGGTGGCGAGATTGTCGACGCCGGGCTTGCCATGGCTGAAAAGATGCACCGGATAATCCTGCGCCACGCCGAGCAGCGTGAAGCCGAAGGCGAGCGTGATGCCGTGCACATCGCCGAAGAAAAGCGTGGTGGCGACGAGGCCGGCGACGGCACCGGTCGCGAGCGGCAGCGCGCCGTAGAACGGCAGCGTGACGCTGCGATAGGCGGCGGCCAGCAACAGGATCAGGATTACCGTCGCCGCGGTTCCGAGTGCGCTCGCTTCCGAGCTGGTCTGCCGCGACATGCGTTCGGCGAACGCACCGGGGCCGGAAATCTCCAGCGTGCCGCCATCGTCGAGCGCCGCGTGCGCGTCGCGCAGTCGTTGCAGAGCGGCCTGCTGGCCGACCGGATCGAACCCCGGTGCGCGCGTTTCGACCAGCAACAAGGCCTGCTGCAGATCGCGCGACATCCACACGCCGTCGAAGCGTTCCGGCTCGGTCGCCGGCGTCCAGGCATGCAACACGCGCAGCGTTTCCAGGGTGGGATCGCGCGCCAGCAACGGCGCGATCATCGCGGCCGCCGGCGAGGCCAGGTCGCGCAGGCGATCACGCAGTGCGAGCTTCAGCGCATCGGCTTCGAGACTGCCTTGCGACGGCCCCGGCGAGACGAGGTAGCGCGCGTCCTGCAGCACGTCCGGAAGGCTGTCGATCGATTCCTCGCCGTTGCCGATCCAGGCGAACTCCGGCGCCTCCGAGAGCGATTCACGCAAGACGCGCGAGCGCTCGGCGAGGTCTTCAGGCTCACCGCCGGACAAGGCCACCAGCAACAGGCGCGAACCCGGTCCTTCACCGAGCAGTTCCATCATCAGCGCCTGGTCGGCGGTACGCGGTGCGGGCATGAACAGGCGCAAGTCGCCGCTCACCCGCAACGTGCTCGCGGACCACATCCCGGCAAGCGCGAGCACGACGAGCCAGATAGCCAGAACGACGAGACGGCGCGCGCGCGTCGGCGCCGCGGCGGTTTCGTCGAGCTTCGGTGCGGGAGATGGCATCGCGCGGTTTACTTCGCGCCGTCCTGGCATAAGGCGTCGCGCGCGGTTTCATCGGTGACTCGTGCCGCGGCTTCCGCCGCCTCGGCCAGCCAGGTGCGGCTGGTTTCGGCCCCGACGAGCACGAGATCCATGCAGCGCAAGGTGTCATCGACGCCGACGAAACGCATCGATTCCACGCGCTTGGCCAAGCGCTTGTCGAGCGGCACCAGTTGCAGCGACCAGGCCGCGTCGGTGCCGTCCATCTGCAATCGATAATGCCGTTGCAGCAGCGCAAGATCGCCGCCGAGCACTGCCTCGATACTGGCCGTGAGCGCACGCAACTCGGGCGCGCGGCGCAGCGAAAATTTGCGGACGCGTTCGCCGTCGCGTTCGACGCTCACCTTCTCGCCTTCGATACGGGTGAGTTCGCGGTACGGCGTGCGGATTTCCTTGACCAGCGTGCCGGCCGCGGGCCGCCGCAGTTCGCCGGCGAACAACAGCGGCTCGGCCAGCAGCGGCGACTGGCGGCGTTCGAAGAAGGCGGTCAGGGTCGGGGCCGGTCGTTGCAGCGCCGCCAGCAACGCCGCCGGGTCAGGCGGCGGTGCCGCCGTCGCCGAGGCGCTGCACAGCAGGCACAGGATCGATGCCGTCCGCAGGCTTCGCGCTGGCTTCGTCGCTCGCATCGGTGCTCCAGAAATCGTAGAAGTTGAACCAGTTGAAAGGCGCGCTGCGCACATGATGTTCGAGCCGCTGCGCGTAGTTCGCCTGCAATCTTTCGAGCATCGCGCGACGCTGATTGCGCGGCACGTGGTGGCCCACGTCGAAGGCCTCGAAGTGCAGATCGTAGCGCCGGCCGCCGCGATACAGGCCGAAGCACAGCACCACCGGCACGCGCAGCGCGGCGGCGATCAGGAAGGGCGCATTCGGAAAACGCGCCGGCTCGCCGAGAAACGGCACCGCGGTCGTCACTTCACCGGACTTGGCGCGATCGACCAGCAGGCCGACCACCGCGTTGGCCTGCGTGGCTTCGTGGATCGCCAGCGTGATCGCGGTGCCGCCCTGGCGCGCGTCGATCACGGTGCGCGCCACTTCCGGGCTCAGGGCCTCGAGCATCTGCGTGACCACGGCGTTCTGGCCGCGATCCATCACCACGCGCAGTTGCACGTCGGGACGTTCGAGCGACAGCACGCGCAAGGATTCGAAACTGCCGTGATGCGACCCGAACAGCAGCACGCCGCGGCCTTCGTCGATCTTCTCGTGCAGTTCGGCCAGCCCGTGCACCTGGATGTCGAAGCGGCGCAGCTGGCCCGACAGCAGGAACACGCGATCGAGAATGGTGGAAGCGAAGCAATGGATATGGCGCGCCACTTCCATCAGCGTGGCGCGGCGTCCGAATACGCGCGTCAGGTAAGCGCGCGATGCCTGCCGTTCCGGCGCCCGCACGATCAGGAAATAGAGCGTGATCGGATACAACAACAGGCGACTGACGGTGCGCCCGCCGGAACGCGCGATGCCGCGGATCAGCCAGATCGCGAAGCGTCCGCCGCCTTCCGGACGGCGTTCCCAGTGGCCGGTCATGGCGCGGCGAACACCAGTTCGCCGCTGGCGAGCACGAGCGCTTCGCGCAGCACGCGGAATTTGGCGCGGTTGCTGTCGGCGTCGAAGGCGATTTCGATGCGGGCGTCCTGCTCCGGCAACAACGGCGCGAGGAATTTCACTTGTGGAATACGTTGCAGCAGTCGGGTACCGATGACGATCTGCGCGCGCGCGACGACGGCATCGAGCAGCACCACGCCCGGCACCACCGGATTGCCGGGAAAGTGTCCCGGCAGACTCGGATGATCGGCCGGCACACGCAACGCGAACGAGTGCAGTGGGTCGCTCACGAGCCGCGCCAGAACGCCGGACCCAGGCGCGCGACACGCGTCAGGAAGTCCGCGAAGTTGCGGTACGGCTGCTGCGGGAAACGGGTGTGACGGTAGGCGTATTCGCCGACGAACAGCGCCAGGATGATCGCGTAGTTGAGCGCATTGGCGAACAGCGACCACAGCGAGAACGGCACCGCGATCGGCACCGGCAGGCCGGCCGCATGCAGCAATCCATCAGGCACCGCGAACAGCGCCAGCAGCAGATTCAGGCCGCACAATCCGAGCAGCACACAAGCCCAGATCAGCGTCACGCCACGCGTATAACTTTTCACGCCGTCGATCGACGACGCCGCCGGATTCAGCGCGACGACCACGCGCTCGATCAACGGCGTGCGCCCGGCGCGCAGGCTGCGCGCGAACTGCGAACCGATCGCGCCGGTGATCAGCATCGGCGGGAACAGCAAGGCGACCCGAGCATTTCCGCTCGCCCACAACGCCCACAACAAGCCGACGACGATCAGCAGCGCCAGCATCAAACGCACCGGACGCACGTACATCGGCCAGCAGACCGCCAGTGCCAGGCACCCTACCGATGCCACGGCCAGGGCCTCGGATCCGGAAATCGCGGACGCATGGGCAAGCAGCGGGAACGCCAGCGCCAGCACGACTACCGGCCAGCGGTTCACACCGTGCGGTTCTGCTCGATATGCGCGGTGAGCGCGCGCAACGAACCGAAGATGCGGCGATTGTCTTCGTTGTCGGAGCGCAGCTGGAAGCCGTAGCGCTTGGAAATCGCCAGCGCCAGTTCGAGCGCGTCGATCGAGTCCAGGCCCAGGCCCGAACCGAACAACGGCTGTTCGGGATCGATCGCGGCGGCGTCGGTGTCTTCGAGATTGAGCGAATCGACCAGCAATTGGGCCAGTTCGTGCTCGGCGGGAGATTGGTTCGGCATGGAAAAGAGTGCGTGTTCTGAGCGAAAAATGGGAGGCGGCTTGCCCGGCACCGCGCGGCCCCGGTTCGGCGCCAATGCCCGGCGGCCGTGCGCTCCCTGGGGCACGAAGGTTAACATACCGGCCCGTCAGCGATTCCGCGTTCCGATGAGCGTTGCACTGAAGAGTGTGCCCCCCCTGCGCGACAGCGATGTCATCGTGATCGGCGGCGGCCCGGCCGGCAGCACGGCGGCCGCCCTGCTGGCGCGGCGCGGCTGGCAGGTGACGCTGCTGGAGAAAGGTCGCCACCCGCGTTTCCACATCGGCGAATCGCTGCTGCCGTTGAATCTGCCGATCCTCGAACGATTGGGTGTGCTCGACCAGGTGGCCGCCATCGGCGTGCGCAAGCTGGCCGCCGATTTCCCGTCCGGCGGCGGCAACTACGGCTCGTTTCAGTTCGCGCGCGCGCTCGACGCGGTGAGCGATCACGCCTTCCAGGTGCGGCGTTCCGAGTTCGACGAGGTGTTGTTCCGCAATGCGCAAAGAGCCGGCGCGAGCGGCGTCGAAGACGCCGAAGTGCTCGACGCCACGGCGCTGCCGGACGGCCGCCATGCGGTGCGGGTTAAACACGCGGGCAACGAACACACGATCCACGCGCGCTACCTGATCGACGCCAGCGGCCGCGATACCCTGTTCGGCCGCAAACTGGGCCTCAAGCAGGCCCACGGCAAACATCGCTCGGCCGCGATGTTCGGGCACTACCGCGGCGTCGAGCGCCGTCCCGGCGAGGACGCCGGCAACATCACGATCTATCGCCTGGCGCAGGGCTGGATGTGGATGATTCCGCTGCGCGACGATGTGATGAGCGTGGGCGCGGTCTGCGATCCGGCGCACTTCAAGCAGCGGCGCGGCGCGCTGGAAGATTTCCTGCTCGAGACCTTCAATGCGCATCCCGAGGCGCGCGCGCGGCTGGCCAAGGCCGAGCGCATTTCGGACGTTGAAGCCGCCGGCAATTACTCCTATGCCTGCCGCGAAATCGCGGGCCAAGGCTGGGTGATGGCGGGCGACGCCTACGCCTTCGTCGATCCGATCTTTTCGTCGGGCGTGTATCTGGCGATGCACAGCGCCGAGAATGCCGCGCGGCTGGTCGACGAAACCCTGCGCACGCCATCGCGCGAGCAAGCGCTGCAGCGCGCGTATCGCAAACGCCACGACGCCGGGCTGCGCCAGTTCATGTGGTTCATCGAACGCTTCACCGGGCCCACGATGCGCGAACTGTTCCAGAATCCGCGCAATTTCTGGCAGGTCGAACAGGCGGTGATTTCGCTGCTGGCGGGCGATGTGTTCGACAATCCGCGCGTGCGCCGACGGCTGCGGGTGTTCCGTCTCATCCACACGCTGACGTGGTTGCGGCTGCGATTGCGCGGAGGTTTGCGCAGCGATGCGCAGCAGGCCGCCGCGGCCGGAGAGGCGCTGGCTTGATCGCGCGCAACGCAAGCCCGGCCGAGGGCGCGGACCTGGTTCCGTTCTACATCCATGCCGACGATCCGCGCAGCCTGCTCGGGCCGCGCACGCTGGCGATTTTCGGTTTCGGCGATGGCGCGCCGCGCCGGCTAGACGATCCGCGCTATCTGCATATCGGGCTGCAGCCGGCGCAATCGCCGGCACCGTACGAAGTGTGGCGCTCGTGCGCCGAAGTGCGGCCGTGGCGCGATGGCGAGGTGCAGGGCGCGGACGACGACGTGCTGTCGTTCGGCTGGCTCGAAATCGAAGAAGGCCAGCGCGGCATCGCCGCGGCCGCGGAAGCCGGCTACCGGCGGCTGATGGCGCATCTATCGCGCAGCGAGTTTCCGCATCTGCTGCGGGTGTGGAATTACCTGGATGCGATCACCGAGGGCGAAGCCGACGCCGAACGCTATCGCCAGTTCTGCGTCGGACGCGTCGCCGGCCTGCAGGATTACCGGGAGCATTTCCCGGCGGCGACCGCGATCGGCCGCCGCGATGGCCGGCGCGTGCTGCAGATGTACTGGCTGAGCGCGCGCGAACCGGGCATCGCGGTCGAAAATCCGCGCCAGGTCGCCGCATATCGCTATCCCCGCCAATACGGCCCGCAGCCGCCGACCTTCGCGCGCGCGATGCTGTCGCCGGCGAAACTGCGCCTGCCGCTGATGTTGTCGGGCACCGCCGCGGTGGTCGGCCACGAATCGCAGCATCCGGAAGATCTGGTCGCGCAGGTGCAGGAATCCTTCCGCAATTTCGATGCACTGATCGGCCATGCACAAGCGCGGCTGCCGCGGCTGCCGCGCAACTTCGGCGCCGGCAGCCTGCTCAAGGTTTATGTGCGCGATGCCGAATCGCTGCAGTCGGCGTCCGACCAGATCGATGCCCTGCTCGGCGCCGATGTCGCGCGCCTGGTGCTGCACGCCGAAGTCTGCCGGCGCGAATTGATGATCGAAATCGACGGCTTTCACGCCGCCTGATCGAAGCCGCCGCTTTGCAGGCCCCGGTTCGCGCTACGGCGCGCAGGCCGCCGACGTTTCCACGCTGGCCGCGAACTGCGGCTTTTCGCCGGTTTTGACCACGGGCTGGTCGAGATATAGCCGCACGCGCTGCTGGCCGTCGTGTTCGATCGGCGTCATGGTGCCGGGGTGGCGCCACACCGAGATCGTCGCGATGCAGTCGGCGCGATCGGCGCGCGGCACGCGGATCACATCGTTGAGGATCCAGCCGGCGCCGGCCGCCGGCGGCTGCGTCAACGCGGTATCGAACGCCGCGCGCGGCTGGCACGGCGTTTTCGGACGCGCGCTCAGCGCGTACGGCGCGGACGCATCGGCGTCGAACCGGCCCTCGAGCTGCGCACAGGCCTCCGGAATCGTGCGCAGCCCATGCGGCACGCCGACCGCCTGCGGCTTGCCGACAGGTCGCGAAATTTCCGGCTCGGCCGCGAGCGTCGCGACGGGGATGGCGCAGCAGAACAGCAGGGCGAGGCGGCGGGCGGGCGTCATGGGCGGGGTTTCTTCGGTGGCGTGGCGGTCGAGGGTGCCACCGGGCCGCTGAATCGCGAGTTGCCCGCAACGGCTACGGCAGCATCAATCGGCTGTAATCCTTTCCCGCACCGCCGCTTGGCCCCGGCCTACCCCTTTGCCATACTCGGCCCCGGCCTGCCGGCCGCGTCCCCGCGACGCGTCGGATCGCGGCCATCACGTTCAAAAAACCGGGGATTCTTTCATGCTTGAGCAGTATGGCTTGATGCTCGCGCTCGTCTGTGCGGGGCTGGCAATTATCTATGGGGTGGTGACGGCACGCTGGGTTCTGGCGCAGCCGGCCGGCAACGAGCGCATGCAACAGATCGCCGCGGCCGTGCAGGAGGGGGCGGGGGCCTACCTGCGGCGCCAGTACACGACGATCGCGATCGTCGGTGCGATCCTGTTCGTGGTGATCGGTTTCGCGCTGGAAAGCTGGCCGACGGCGATCGGCTTCCTGATCGGCGCGGTGCTTTCGGGCCTGGCCGGCTTCATCGGCATGTTCGTCTCGGTGCGCGCCAACGTGCGCACGGCGCAGGCGGCCACGCTCGGCTTGAACCCGGCGCTCAATGTCAGCTTCAAGGGCGGCGCCATCACCGGCATGCTGGTGGTCGGCCTGGGCCTGCTCGGCGTGGCGGGCTACTTCATGTTCGTCATCGGCAACAGCGTGCCGTCGGCCGAAACGCTGCGCGATGCACTGCAACCGATGATCGGCCTGGCCTTCGGTTCCTCGCTGATCTCGATCTTCGCGCGCCTGGGCGGCGGCATCTTCACCAAGGGTGCGGACGTCGGCGCGGACCTCGTCGGCAAGGTGGAAGCCGGCATCCCGGAAGACGATCCGCGCAACCCGGCCGTGATCGCCGACAACGTCGGCGACAACGTCGGCGACTGCGCCGGCATGGCCGCCGACCTGTTCGAAACCTACGCCGTGACGGTGATCGCCGCGATGCTGATCGCCGGCATTTCGTACTCGATCTACGGCTGGAACGGCGTGCTGTATCCGCTGGTACTGGGCTCGGTCTCGATCATCGCCTCGATCATCGGCACCTTCTTCGTCAAGGCGCGCGATGGCGGCAAGATCATGAATGCGCTGTACCGAGGCCTCGGCGTTTCCGGCCTGCTGGCGGCGATCGCGTTCTACTTCGTGTCGCGCGAAATGTTCGCCGACGTGATCGCGATGCCGCTGTTCTATTGCGCGCTGATCGGCTTGGGCCTCACCGCCGCGCTGGTATTCATCACCGAGCTTTACACCGCCACCGAATACGGCGCGGTGCGGCAGGTGGCGAAGGCGTCGGAAACCGGCCACGGCACCAATGTGATCGCGGGTCTGGCGGTGTCGATGAAGTCGACCGCCGCGCCGGTGCTGGCGGTAGCCGCGGCGATCTGGGGCTGCTATGAACTGGCCGGCCTGTACGGCGTGGCGACGGCGGCGGTATCGATGTTGTCGATGGCCGGCATGATCGTCGCGCTCGACGCCTACGGCCCGATCACCGACAACGCCGGCGGCATCGCCGAAATGAGCGGCATGGACAAGGAAGTGCGCAAGACCACCGACGCGCTCGACGCCGTCGGCAACACCACCAAGGCGGTGACGAAAGGCTACGCGATCGGTTCGGCCGGCCTGGCCGCGATCGTGCTGTTCGCCGACTACGCGCACAAGCTGGAAGAATCCGGCGCCCAGGTGAACTTCTCGATCAACAATCCCGATGTCGTCATCGGCCTGTTGATCGGCGGCATGATCCCCTACCTGTTCGGCGCCTTCGCGATGCAGGCGGTGGGCCGCGCCGCCGGTGCGGTGGTGGAAGAAGTGCGCCGCCAGTTCCGCGAAATCCCCGGCATCATGGAAGGCACCGGCAAGCCGCAATACGACAAGGCCGTCGACCTGCTGACCAAGTCGGCGATCAAGGAAATGATCATCCCGTCGCTGCTGCCGCTGATCATCCCGATCCTGGTCGGCATGACGCTCGGCGCCGACGCCCTCGGCGGCCTGCTGATGGGCACCATCGTCACCGGCCTGTTCGTCGCCATCTCGATGTGCACCGGCGGCGGCGCCTGGGACAACGCCAAGAAATACATCGAAGAAGGCCACCACGGCGGCAAGGGCTCCGAAGCCCACAAAGCCGCCGTCACCGGCGACACCGTCGGCGATCCCTACAAGGACACCGCCGGCCCCGCCATCAACCCGCTGATCAAGATCATCAACATCGTGGCGCTGCTGCTGGTGCCGCTGCTCTGATCGATCGCGTCAACGCGTAGCGAATAAGCCCCGGATTTCCGGGGCTTTTTTTTGACGCGACCACCGTAGAGGTGCCCCCGATGCAGCGGCTTCATCGCGGAATCCGGGCTACTGCCCTCATGTCCGGTCTCCGCGTTTCCACTTCGCCGCATCCAAGCCACCTGCCCGTGCGCAGCAGATGCCACCGGTTGAACGCATAGCTTGGATTCGGCAATTCGCCTTCTGCACTTCTCGATGTCCACATTCGGATATCGACGCGTATCTCCGCGATGCGGCTCTATACATCAGGAGAACACGACTTGAAAAAGAAACTCGTTATTGCTCTGGCGACGCTTGGCGTTTCGGTGTTCTGTCCCGTATACGCCGTCGGCTTGACTGCAGGTGCAGGGCATAGTTGCGCTCTCAATGAAGCCGGACGAGCGTACTGCTGGGGATACAACGGGCAAGGACAACTCGGCGACGGAACGACCACGACGCGCACACAACCCAAGCAGGTAGCGGTGCTCCAAGACACCCGAAAAATCAGCGCGGGCGCGCTGCACACCTGCGCCATCTCTTCCGACAAGGCCTGGTGCTGGGGCGACAACGCCAGAGGACAACTCGGCGACGGCACGAAACTCAAGAAATCCATACCGGTTGAAGTCGTTGGCTTGAACGCGATCACCGACCTGTCGGCCGGCGACTTCCATAGTTGCGCGGCGCTTACAGGCGGAACGGCATGGTGCTGGGGACGCAACAACCATGGCCAACTTGGAAACGGTTCGCTGGTTGATAGCTCCTTCCCGGTGCAGGTCTCCGGCCTGTCAGACGTTGTCAATGTACGAACCAGTCTGAATTTCGACATCAACGTGGCTTCGCCGAATGCGTCGACGTGCGCGCTCCTGGGGAACGGCCAGGTCGCATGCTGGGGCGCAAACTCGAAAGGCACGCTGGGTGACGGAACCACACAGGATCGCCAGACACCGGTGTTTTCAGCCGGAATCCAGGACGCTGTCGGTGTCGCAATGGGTCGCGAACACACCTGTGTGGTCCATGCGAGCGGAACGGTTTCGTGCACAGGCGCGAACTACTTCGGAGCGCTTGGCGACGGAACACAAACTGACAGAACCACGCATGTTCCGGCCCAAGGACTCAACGGTGTTTGTGCAGTAGCGGCGGGCGAGTTCCACACATGTGCATTGACCAATGCAGGCGCGGTCTATTGCTGGGGTGGAAACAATGCCGGTCAAGTCAGCCCGCCCAAAGTGGGGCAAGGTCACGTCCCACTCCCAACGCTTCTGGCAGGAGTGTCGAACGCAATCGGAATTGCCACAGGAGTGGGACATTCGTGCGCTCGATTGAAAGACGGCTCGGTTCGATGCTGGGGGGCCAACGGGCATGGCCAGCTTGGATCCACTACTGGTTACTCGCCGCCGCCAACTGAAATTCCCAAGTTCAGTCTGGGACTTGGCCCTTTTCAGCAATGTCATCCCGAAAAATCCGGGGACTAGCGTGCTCCGCCGGAAGGCTGCGCCATTCCTTCGTAGGAACAGCCTTCTGCGGTCAACGCCCTTGAATGTCTTTCCTATCCGCGACCCAGGGAAACTTCAATGCAGAAGTTACTAAGAATGGCTCGAACGCGTGCAAACCTGATTGGAATCTTGCTCGCAGCACTGACGCTGAGCCCGAACGCGCGGTGCAAACAACCTGAAAACCTCCCGGCAAAAGTAGAGCTCCCTGTTGAACTCACTACCCAGCTGGGTTTCGGCGCGCAGGGCTATTCGTCATTCGGAAGGAGTGTTTCAAATATCGGGGACGTCAACGGTGATTCGTTCGATGACCTGTTGGTCGGTGCCAGTGAATTTGACTACCCCGCCAATGAGGAGGGCGCTGCATTCGTCTACTACGGCAGCGCAAACGGTTTCGCGTCCACGCCATCGTTGATGCTGGAGGCAAACCAGGACGCGGCTTTATATGGGTGGACGGTTGGTTCTGCCGGAGATCTCAACGGCGATGGCTTGAAAGACATCTACGTCGGCGCTTTGTTCTTCGATCTGGGCCAAGAGGATGAAGGCGCGGTGTTCATCTACTTTGGCGGGGCTGGCGCGATGGACGCGAACCCGGACGCGGTCCTGCAGCAGAATATCCCTGAAGGCTACGCTGCGTTCGCCTCCGGAGTGAGCGATTTCAACGGCGACGGCTTTGACGATATTTCAGTTGCTTTGCCGAACTATTCAAACGGGGAAGCCGACGAGGGGGCGATTCTCGTCTACTACGGAGGCGCCCAATTCGACTCCGTTCCGGATCTCACCCTGGAAGGCAATGAAGCCGGCGCACAGCTTTCGGGAGCGGGCACGCTCGGCGACGTGAACATGGATGGTTTCATCGATATCGCGCTTTTCAGTTCGATGGGAACTGCCATCTACTACGGATCCGCTGCCGGATTCGAATCGACGATAGACATTTCGGTGATCGGGAAATTTGCCGGCAATGCCGGCGATCTCAACGGAGACGGAATCGATGATCTGGCTGTTGGAAACCCGAGTGAAGCGGAAGTCGATATATTTCTGAGCCCGCATGCCACGATCGAGTTGAATCCGGATCAAACCCTGAAGAACATTGAGCAACCCGAATCGGGCTTCGGAAGATTTGCACATGGTGATTTCGACGGAGATGGGTTTGATGATCTTGCTGTCGGAGCGCCGTATTACAACAATGACGGCACAGTCATTTTATTTCGAGGAGGAGCGAACGGACTGATTGAGGAGCCCGCGGCCCAACTTCTTCCAGAGCCAGAAGGCCTCTTTTCGTTCCTGGGGGCGCACTTCGGCACGGACATGGCAGTCTTTGGCGATCAGAATGCAGACGGGCGCGACGAACTCGTTGTTGGTGCGTCGTTTTACCGCGACGGGATGGGCGCAGCGCTGTGGTACCACGACGCGATTGATCATCCCCTTCGTGCCAATCATCTTCACACCGTTCCCTTCCAGGTTTTCAGCGCAAGCGAAAATCTGCCGGTGGGTTCGATCGTTGGCACAGTACAGGTGTCCGACCAGGATGTAGACCAAGCCTATTCCTTCACCCTCGGGGGCATGCCGGCGTTCGCGATAGACTCTATTTCCGGTGAAATCAGCGTTGCAACAAGCCTGGACGCATCACAGTCTCCACACCACCTGTATGTGTATGTGTCGGATGGGTTTGGCGTCACCCAGTTTGGCCAGATTCGCATCGATGTTGTCGCCGCACCGCTTCCGCCTACGGCACTCGTCGACTCTTACGCGACGACAGTTGGCGTACCGCTCGTCGTGCCGGCGCCGGGCATCCTGTCGAATGATTTGCCGGGAAACGCAGTACCAATGACGGCCTCGGTGGAGTCGCTTCCAGCTGGGGGGATTCTGTCGCTTGAGTCGGACGGAGAATTTACTTTCACGCCGAACGTTGGATTTGTCGGCTCGACCTCGTTTACCTATAAAGCAACGTCGCCGGCAGGGACAAGCAACACAACTACCGTGTCCATCGATGTCTTGCCGAACACCATTTTTCGGGATGGCTTCTAGGCGGTTGGTCGCGACACCGCCGGCGGCGATCAATCGCTGATCAAAATCATCAACATCGTGGCGCAGCTGGTACCGCTGCTCTGGTGGATCGCGTCAACGCGTAACGAAGAAGCCCCGGATTTCCGGGGCTTTTTTTTTTGCGATTGTGGGCAAGATGCGAGTGGTTCGACAGGCTCACCACGAACGGTTTGCGGCTTATCGCGGAGAGCGTTCCGTCGGCGCGATTCCCTCGTGTTCAGGGGGATCTCCGCTGAGCGATCCCCCTCATGTGCAGGATCGGGGTATCGGGGATCAATTTCATTTCGATAAAACACGACAAATATTTTATCGAAATTTTATCGTCGGCCTGCCGCCACCCAACCCATTGATTTGGCTGGTGGTGCCGGCTGGAAAACGCCGCCATTGATGCAGCGCAACATCGACTCGGCGTAACATACGCCCCCTTTCAAACCGCCTGCGGAGCCATCTCATGGGTCTGGACCTCGTCGCCACCGGCCGCGATGTGCCGAACGAAATCAACGTCGTCATCGAGATCCCGAAGGATGCCGAGCCGGTGAAGTACGAGGTCGACAAGGCGACGGGGGCGATCTTCGTCGATCGCATCCTGTCGACGCCGATGCGTTATCCGTGCAACTACGGCTACGTGCCGCACACGCTGTGCGGCGACGGCGATCCGGTGGACGTGCTGGTGATCCTGCCGCTGCCGCTGATTCCGGGCTCGGTGATCCGCTGCCGCCCGGTCGGCATGCTGCAGATGACCGACGAGGCCGGCACCGATACCAAGCTGCTGGCGGTGCCGATCGACAAGGTGTTCTCCGGCTACGCCCACATCCAGGACATCGGCCAGGTGTCGCAGCATTGGCTCGATCGCATCGGCCACTTCTTCGAGCACTACAAGGATCTGGAGAAGGGCAAGTGGGTGAAGATCGACGGCTGGGAGAATGCCGACGCGGCGCGCCGCGAAATCCTCGAGTCGGTGGAGCGCTATGCCGACACGCCGGAAATCGACAAGCCGCGCTTTTGAGCGGCTAGTTTCAAGCGGCTAGTTCTAAGCGACTCGTTCTGAGCGACGCGCGGCGCATTGACGCGCCGCGCGTTTTCAGCGCGCGACGAAAGCCTCGGCGCGCGCGATCACGTCTTTCAGGCCGGGCAGCACCGCTTCCACGTCGGCCGCATTGCGCTTCCATTTTTCCGGATCGGGTGCCGACAAGGTGTGCTGCGCCAGCGGCAACGGCCCGTCGATCGGCCGATCCCATTCGAAATCGAGCGCCGCGCACAGCCGGCTCGCCTCGCTTTGCGGATTCGCAACGACCGCGTCGTAACGCGCACACACCACGCGCTCGCGCGGCAGGGCTTCGAGATCGTCGAGCATCGTCGTGAGCGTGCGTTGCCACTGCGCCGCCACCACTTCATGCAGCGGCTTGCCGACCAGTTCGCGCCAGCCCGGCACCAGCACCATCGACCATTTCAGCGGCTGCCAGCCCGGCAGGTTCGGATAGGTGACGAAACGCCCCGAGCGCCACGCATCCATCATGCTCGACAGGCACTGGCGCGCGTCGCGATACAGGAACAGGAAGCGCGCTTCGGGAAAGGCTTCGAGCAGGAACGGAATGCGCAGCGCGTTCTTCGGCGTTTTTTCCAGCATCCGCACGCCTTCGCCGACCGCCGAACGGCCGTCGCGATCCTTCAATTCTTCGAAGAAGCGCTGGCGCAGGTCGCGCACCAGCGCAGGCTTGGCGTCGTCGACCGTGAGCCGGTTCGAATCGAACCCACGCATGCGCGGCTGCAGGTCCGGAATGCCTTCGAGCAGGGCGTGGTTTTCGCCGCCGAGCGTGTAGACATCCTTGGCACGCGCCAGGGTTTCGAACAGCATCGTCGAGCCCGAGCGCGGCGACGACAGCAGGAACACCGGGCGATCGAACAAGCGATCGCCGCCGGTTTTTGCCGACACGGCGGCCTTGTCGGGTTCGCGCGGTTCGTAGGCCGACACCACCTGCTGGCGATCGCTCAACGCGACCTTCAGCACCAGCGCCTGGATGCTCTCGTAGACGCCGCCCTGGTTGCGCAAGGCCAGTTGCATCGCGCATTGCTTGAGTTCGCGATCGAAGGCGTCGAGCGCCGTGCGGTACTCGCCCCAGCCTTCGCGCGCTTCGCCCCACATCGCCCACAGCGATTGCCACAGGCGGATGAATTGTCCGCAGGCCTGATGCACGGCGGCCAGGCGCGGATTGGGCAAGGCGTCGCCGAGCACGAAGCCGATGTGATCGCGCAGTTCCCACGGCGTCATCACCACCGGCAGGTTGACCGATTCGAGCCGCAGCGGCGGACGCTCGCCGCTCGGCGCGACGAAGCGCGGCGACCAGCCGGCCAGCGGCGCGTCGTGCGCGCGGCCGCCGGCCAGCGTCTTCCAGAATTCCTCGCCGCCGACAGTGTCGACGACCAGATGGGTGCGCGATTGCACCGCATCGTTCACGACGCGATGCCGCCGCCAGGTATCGAAGATCCAGCACTCGCCCGGCTTCATGTTGACCACCGCATCGCCGCAGTAGAACTGCACGGTCGGCTGCGTGGTGATCGGCACATGGATGCGCATGCGCTCGCGCCAGTAGTAATTGATGTCGATGTGGGCGCTGGCTTCGGCGTGGCCGGACAATCGCATCAGGCGCGTGCGCCCGACCACGACACCGAGGCTGGCGAGCACCTGGTGCAAATACGGACAACGCTCGAGATACGGCGTGGGCCGCATCAGGCCGGAGGTGGATTCGCTGGTCGGATCGCCGTCGGTGGCGATGAAGGGCAGCGCCGAATTGCCGACGAATCCCTGCGGATGCGGCCGCCACGGCGCCTCGCCGAGCGCCTCGACCTCGGCGGCCAGCACAGCGGCATCGAAACTCAACGGCAGTTGGACGAACGGGATTTGGAGTTGCATCGGCGTATTGTGCCGCAGGTCGCGCGCGCGGCGTCACGCGATGGGCCGCGGCCCTTGTGCGGCGCGGATCGCCGGCCGTTCGACCAGCCACCAGCCGGCGGCCGACAAAGCCAGCGTGAGGCCCAGCACGGCGGCGCCGAAACTCCAGGGCTCGGCCTGCGGCCACGCCGCCTGCAAGGTCAGCAAGGCGCCCATGTGCCACAGGTAGATGCCGTAGCTGAAATCGCCGCTCAGCCGCAGCGCCGCATTCGACCGCGGCGGCGACGGCAACGCCAGCGCGGCCGCAACGCTCAGACCGGCCGCCACCGCCAACGCGCAGCGCAGGCCGATCACGCTGGCCGGCGCGGTCCAGTACACCGGCATGAAGAAATGCATCAGCGCGATGGCGCCGATCCAGGCCAGCAGCGCGGCGCCCACGAGCGCCGCGGCGAGCGCGCCGGACGTGCGGCCGCTGCGTGCCATCCACCAGCGCGCGGCCAGCATGCCGGCGACGAATTCGTCGATCACGCCGGGCAACTGCGTCGACTGGATGAACACCAGATTGGCGTCGCTCACCGGCACGCTCGCCACCCAATGCCACCAGACCCACGCGCGCCAGGCCAGGGCAACGCCGACACCGGCCAGTGCCAGCCAGCGCATCGGCATGCGCAGCAACCAGGGGCCGATCAGCAACACCAGTAGATAAAACTGCGCCTCCACAGCGAGCGTCCAGCTCGGGCCGTTGATCACGCCGTGGGTCGAGACGAACAGGTTGTGCACGAAGAACAGATGCGCGAGCACCACCGGCACGACATCGGCGCGCTGCAGGATGTCCGGCCGCACCAGCAGCACGAACAGCATGCCGGTGAGCAGGTACAGCGGCACGATGCGCGCGGCGCGGCGGCGCACGAACGCCGCGCGCCAGGCCGCACCGAAACGCTGCTGCAACTGCGCCAGCGAAATCAGGATCACCGCGCCGCTGATCGCGAAGAACAGATCGACGCCGAGCATGCCGATGCGCAGCCACGCCACCGGATACCAGGTCGGAATCGGCAAGGCGGCGAGCGCCACCAGGTGGTACGCCAGCACGCTCAGCGCGGCGAAGCCGCGCAGCGGATCGAGCCAGGCGAAGCGGGCGAGAGCCGCCGGCGCGGGGACGGCGGGCGCTGCGGTCAACCGCGCTCCAGCAACCGCCGCAGATCGATGATCGCGGCGTTGGCGCGCGAGATGTAATTCGCCATCACCAGCGAATGATTCGCGAAGAAGCCGAACGGCGAGCCGTTGAGCACCATCGGGCTGCCCAGGCCATGCTGGGTTTCTTCCAGTTCGCGGATGATCTGGCGCAGGCTGACCAAGGCGTTCTTGTCGCGCAGCACCGGCTCGAAATCGTGTTCGACGGCTTTCAGGAAATGCAGCAGCGCCCAGGTCGAACCGCGCGCTTCGTAGAACACATCGTCGATCTGCGTCCACGGCGTGCGCACTTCGCGCGGGCTTTCGCCGGGCGTGGATTGTTGCGCGTTCGGATCGTTGCTCAAATCGGTGTCCAGGCGAATCTGGCCGACACTGGCCGACAGCCGCTGCGACAGCGAACCCAGACGCTTTTCGACGATCGCCAGCCAGTCGGCGAGATTGTCGGCGCGCGCGTAGAACTGCGCGTCGTGCTGATCGTCGTCGGCCAGCCTGACCAGATAGCCTTCGATGTGATCGGCGGCCTTGCGGTACTGTCCTTCCGACGACGGCAGCAGCCAGCGATCGTTCGGGCTGGAAAACAGCGGGTCGGCCTCCATCAGATCCTTGTCTTCGCGGCTCTGCGTCTGCGAGCGGCTGAATTCGTTGCGGAAGGCCTTGGCGAAATCGCGCACCTGGGTCAGCACGCCGAATTCCCAGTTCGGCACGTTGTCCATGAAGATGCCGGGCGGCAGCATGTCGTTCGACAGATAACCGCCGCGCTTGTCGACCAGCGTGCGCGTGACATGGATCAGCGCGCCGGTGCTGACGGTTCCCACAACCACCGGTTGGTTGCGCGCCGCGGCCGCGGTCTGCGCCGTCGTCACGACGTCGAAGCCTTCCGGTTCGTGATCCCACCAGAACATCAGCACCGCCGTGAGCAGCAGTGCGGCGGCCAGCAAGGTGGTGGCGACGCGTATCCAGAAATGCGAGCGTTTGCCGCTGATGACGGCAGGAACGGCCTGATTCATAACGCCCTCGATTCGTCGTGTGCGGCGAGCTTAGCATCCGGCAATACGAAGGCGTTCGCCACGCGCGGGTCGTCGTCGTCGAGCAGGTCCGGATGCCGATGCGGCAGCCATTGCACGTCGAACAGTTCCTGCACCTGGCCTTCGAAACGCAGCAACGCGACGATTTGCCCGCTGCGCAAATCCACCACCCAGACGCCGCAGACGCGCTCGGCGACGCGCTGCGCGAGCGGGATGCCATCGAACACCGATTCGCGCACCTGCGACAGCCCGACGAAGGCGTAAGAACCGGCGAAGGCCAGCCCGCGGGTGAAGCCCGGCAATTCGCACACCGTTTCGATACGGCCGTCGCGCATGTCGATGTGCGCCAGCGTGCCCTTGCCCGATTCGAGCAGCCACACGCGGCCCGCATGCACGCGCGGCGAATGCGGCATCGACAGGCCGGCGGCGACGCGTTCGCCGGACGCCACCTCGAGCAACACGCCGCCATCGGCCTTGCATTCGCGCCAGCTGCCGGCGCTGTCGCCGGTACCGAGCGCGGTGACGAAACGCACGCGCCCCTCGTCGACGCACAGCCCGTTGAGATGGCAGCGATCCTCGGCCGCCAGCGCGCTGACGAAGCGCGGCCGCCACATCGGTTCGAAGCTGCAATCGGGCGCCAGCCGCGCCAGGCATGAGAAGCGCGTGTTGGCGAACCACAATTCATCGCCGACCCACGCCATCTCGTGGATGCGCACGTCACCGGTGACTTGGCTGCACGTGGGCACATAGCAGGCGTCGGCGGCGGCGTCGCCGCCGGTCATGCCCGAGGCCGCCGGCACATTGCGGAAGAAGCGCACCTCGCGCGCCGTCCCCAGCGCCAGTTCGCGGCCGCGCCAGGCCAGCCCCATCGGCGTGTGGAAACGCCGGAAATGCGTGTTGATGCGGCCGTCGGCGGCGCGCAGGAAAATCAGCCGGCCGCTCTGATAGGTGGTCACCGCCAGGCTGCCGCCGAGGCTCGCCAACAGCGCGGCGAAGCTGGTGCTGTGGACGCTGTGGAAGCCGGCGTCGGAGGATTCTTGCATGGGATTTTTTGTGACAGTCGTCACGCTCGTGAAAGCGAGCTAGACTCCGAGTCTAGCTTAGGGGGAACACCATGAAACCGATCCGCACCGTGCGCCGCATGGCGCTTGCGACAGCCATTGCCATGGCCTTGGCTCCGGCCGCACAGGCCGCCACCTTCACCGTCACCAACGCCGACGACGATGGCGCCGGCAGCCTGCGGGCGGCGCTCGCCAGCGCGAACGTCGCCGCCGGCCCCGATACCGTCGAATTCGATAGCGCTTTCTTCGCCGCCGCCACGCCGCGCACCATCGCGCTGGTTTCGCCGCTGTCGATCACCGACAGCGTCATCGTCGATGGCCCGGGCGCCGACATTGCAGCGCTCGATGGGCAGCAAAACGTCCGCATCGTGTTGATCGAACCCGCGGTGTCCGGCATTGCGGTGGAGATTCGCGGGCTGACCTTGCAGGACGGCTTCGGCGGCAATGGCGCCGGCTGCGTGCGCGCGATCAATGCCCATCTTCTGCTCGAAGACAGCGTGCTGACCGGCTGCGCCGGCGGCGAAGGCAGCGGCGGGGCATTGCACCTGGTCGATGCGCAGGCTCCGCCGCCGTCGCCGATGCGCAAGGGCGTGCCGGTGCCGCCCGCCTCGCTGACGGTGCGCGATACGCGGTTCAGCAACAATCGGGCCTTCTTCGGCGGCGCCATCGCGGTGCAGTTGCTCGGCGGCGGCGACATCAGGCTGGAAAGCGCCACGCTCGAAAGCAACGAAGCCTTCCTTTTCGGAGGCGGCGCCGAGTTTCGCGTCGGCGACGGCGAAATCGTGCTGCAGGATTCGACCATCAGCGGCAACCTGGCGCATAACGCCGGCGCCGGATTCTCCGCCATCACGTATGGCGACGTGCGCCTCGAGGATTCCGTGATCTCGGGTAACCGCGTCGAAGCGTCGAGCTATTCCTATGGCCTCTACAGCTATGGCGCCGGCGCAGCGGTCGGCGGGCTCGGCGACGTGCTGATCACCGGCACGCGTTTCGAAGACAACGCCATTGTCGCCGTCGACAGCCCAACCACGCGCAAGGGTACAGTGCCGGAAGACTACGTCGGCATCGGCGGCGGCCTGTTCGTTTTTCCGGCAACCGCCGGTCACAGCCTGAGCATCACCGACAGCCATTTCCTGCGCAACGCTGCGGGTATCGGTGGCGGTGCCACGGTCGGCATGCCACTGTCGTCCGGGGGTGGCGCGAAGCGCGGATCGAAAGGCATGTGGCATTCCGCGCAGAAGGCGCGCAACAAGGCGCTCACCGGCACCAACGCGATCGGCACGACGCGGTTCGCCGACAACCTCGGCGGTTTCGGCGGGTCCGGCCTGACCCTGTTGCAGATGGATTCGCAGATTCCCCGTCCCGCGGGCACCAAGGCCGTCGATCCGGGCATGACGCTCGATCGCGTCACGCTGAGCGGCAACCTGCTGGCGCCCGACGCGCCGCTGCCCGGCGCGCTGCTGATGCTCGGCTCCGCCTGGCCGGTGCAGCTGATCAACAGCACCCTATCGGGCAACGGCGGAGGCATCCTCGTCGCGCCGATGCAACCGCCGGGGCCCGAAGAGCCGATGCTGCTGCTCGATCACAGCACGATCACCGACAACGATGTGGGCGGCGTGATCTCCACCCTGCCGGTGCCGGTGAACGGCAAGCATCGCGGTCAGCTCGGGCGCTGGCTGGCACACACCAAGGACTACCCCACCCCGCAAGTCAATATCGCGATCCGTAACTCGGTGCTGTCGGGCAACGGCGACGAAGCCGCCGAGGCCGACCTGATCGCCAACCCCGTCAGCGTCGAAATGCTGCACAGCCTCGTGGGCACCACCGAACCGCCCGATTTCACCGGCTACGACGACCAGGGCGGCAACCAGTTCGGCGTCGACCCGCTGCTCGCGCCGCTGGCGCTGGCCGGCCACGCTTACCTGGAAGTGCGCGTGCCGCAGCCGGGCAGCCCGCTGATCGACGCCGGCGATCCGGACGTCGCGGCCGCCACACCGCCCACCTTCGACGAACGCGGCTTCGCACGCATCGCCGGTACGGCGATCGACATCGGCGCCGTCGAAACGATGCCGCCCGGCAGCATCGCGTTCGATCCGACCGCCTTGAGCGTCAGCGAAACCGCGGGCACGGCGACCCTCACCGCGGTACGCACCGGCGGCACCGGCGGTGCGATCGACGTGACCTTCACCACCGTCGATGGCAGCGCCGTGACGGGCCAGGACTACACCGCGGCGGGCGGCACGCTGTCGTGGGCCGATGGCGAAGACGGCCCCAAAACCTTCGTCGTTGCGCTCACCGACGATGCGCTGGTCGAAGCCGACGAAAACTTCACCGCGGTGCTGAGCGCGCCGACCGGCGGCGCCACGCTCGGCGCGGCCACCGCCACCGTCACGCTCACCAGCGAGGACGTCGCTCCGGTCGGCACCATCGAGTTGCAGACACTGGCGCCATCGGTGAACGAAACCGCAGGCACGGTCACGCTCACCGTGGCGCGCACCGGCGGCAGCAACGGGGCGGTGACGGTGGACTTCGCGACCTCCGATGCCACCGCTGCGGCCGGCGGCGACTACACCGCTGCCAGCGGCACGCTGACCTGGGAGAGCGGCGATAGCGCGGCGAAGAACATCGTCGTGCCGATCCTCGACGACGCGCTGGTCGAAAACCCGGAAACCTTCCAGGTGACGCTGTCGAACGTCACCGGCGGCGCCGGCCTCGGCGCGGCCAACGGCACCGTCACGATCGTCAGCGACGATGTGCCGCCGCCGGGCACGCTCGCCATCGCGCCGACCGCGCTCAGCGTCAACGAAGCAGCCGGTACCGCCACGCTCAGCGTCGCACGCAGCGGCGGCAGCGCCGGCGACGTGTCGCTGACGTTCACCACGGTGGCCGGCAGCGCATCAGCCGGCAGCGACTTCACGGCGGCCAACGGCAGCCTGACCTGGGCCGACGGCGACACGGCCGCCAAATCGATCGTCGTGCCGATCCTCAACGACACCGAAGTCGAAGCCGACGAGCAGTTCTCCGTGACCCTCGCGCAACCCACCGGCGGCGCGTCGCTCGGCGCCTCGGCAGCGACCGTCACCATCGTCAGCGAAGACGTGGCGCCGACCGGCACCCTGCAGTTCGACGGCACCGGCACCGGCGGCATGGTGACGTGGCGCTTCAACGAGAACGGTACACCGGCCGCCGCCAAGGCCGTGGTGCAGATCGCCGTGACGCGTACCGGCGGCAGCGCCGGCGCGGCCTCGATCGACTTCGCGACCGCCGACGGCACCGCCGTTGCTCCGGGCGACTACACGGCGACTTCGGGCACCTTGAACTGGGCCGACGGCGAATCCGGCGCCCGCTTCATCCCGGTCAACCTGGTCGAAGACGGCCTGCCCGAGCCGGACGAAAACTTCCGCATCGTGCTGAGCAATGCGCAGGGCGCGGGACTCGGCGTCAACGGTCAGGCCGAGTTGGTGATCGTCGCGAACGGCGGTGCCGTGAATGCCGAGCCGCTCACCATTCCGGCCGGCGATGCCCGCGGCTGGCTCACCCTGCTCGGCGCGATGCTGGCGGCGGCCTGGGCCGGGCTGCGTCGGCGCGATTGAAGCAACGAGCCTTCGCCGCCGCCCAGCGCGGCGGCGAAGGACGCGGCCGCTTCAGTGCCGCGCGGCGGTCTGCATGATGTTGGCGACCCAGCCGTAAAGCCGCTGCCAGGCGGCGCGCGATTCGTCGCCGAAGCCGGGGCCGTTGCGATCGGCCAGGGTCTGGATCAGCGCATCGCCCACCGAGAGGAAGTGCAGGCTCTTGGCGCCATAGCGCCGATGCGCCATACCGAGCGCCTGCAGCGTCGGCACCAGGCGCTCGGCATCGTCGAGCCCGGCCACGATCACGCACAACGTGTGCGAAAACTTGCGCTGCTGGTTCTCCAGATCGGCCGGAAACAGCGTGCGCAGGCCCGGGCTGTGCTCGAACAGACGGGCGTAGAAATCGCGCGCGAATCCGACCGGATCGGCGGCGATCGGCGCCACGGTGGCGCGGATTCTCGCGTGGTCTTCCGCGGAAAACACGGGCGACGCCGGCGACAGGGTATCGGTTGAACGCATGAGGCTCTCTGGCTGATTCGGGTCGAGGCGCGACGCCTCCCGGACATCCGCAGCCTCCCTGCAGCAGGCAAACGCGCAAATGGCTCGAACCGGACAAAACGCGGGGCTTGCGCGGCGCGGTCCGAACTTGAAAGACTGCGCCCGGGTTGCGGGGACAAAAACATGGCTGAACGACCGGCAGTGACGACTTTGCTCGGCGCGGTGGCGCAGGGCGACGCGAAAGCGCAGGCCGAGCTCTACGCGCTCGTCTACGACGAACTCAAACGCATCGCGCGAGGCGCGCTGCGGCGCAATGCCGGCGGCACGATGAATCCGAGCACGCTGGTGCACGAAGCCTTCATCAAGCTGTCCGGCGACGGCGCCCGCAAGCTCAACGACAGCCATCATTTCTACTCGTTGCTGGCCCGTGCGATGCGGCAGGTGATCCTCGACGCCGGCCGCCAGCGCGGCACCGTCAAGCACGGCGTCGGCATGGCCCGCACCCAGCTCACCGACGGGCTGATGCAGGAAGGCGCCAAGATCGAAGACCTGCTCGCGATCGACGACGCCCTGCGCAAACTCGAAGTGCTCGATCCGGATCTGGCCAACCTGGTCGAACTGCATTTCTTCGCCGGCGTGTCCTTCGTCGACATCGCCGCGATGCGCGACGTCACCGAACGCACCGTGCGCCGCCACTGGAGCACCGCGCGCGCCTTCCTGATCGACGCCATGCCGGTGGCGGTGTGAAACACGCGGCGCCGGGCTCGCGATGACCGCGCCGATGGACCCGCAGCGCTGGCGCGAATTGCGCGCCCAGCTCGATCGCGCGCTCGACCTCGAACCCGCCGAACGCGAAGCCTTTCTGGCGTCGATCGCCGACGAGCAACTGCGCGCCGACGTGCGCCGCATGCTGGCCACGCAGACGCAGGAAACGCCGCTCGACCGCCCCGTCGTCGCACTCGCCGCGCCGCTGCTGGCCGGCGGCGCCGAACCGCGCGACTGGGATCGTGAACAAATCGGCCGGCGCGTCGGCAGCTTCGTGCTCGACGACCTGCTCGGCTCGGGCGGCATGGGCACGGTATACCGCGCGCATCGCGTCGATGCGCGTTTCGAACAGACCGTCGCGATCAAGCTCGTGCTCTCCGCGCACGGCGGACTGCGCGACCGCTTCCGCAAGGAACAAGAAATCCTCGCCGGCCTGCGCCATCCGCACATCGCGCAGGTGATCGACGGCGGCGAAGCGCAGGACGGCGTGCCCTATCTGGTGATGGAGTACGTCGAAGGCGTCTCGATCACCGACTACTGCCGCGAACACGTGCCCGATACCGACGGCCGCGTGCGCCTGCTGCTGCGCGTGGCCGATGCGCTGGCGCATGCGCATCGCAATCTGGTCGTGCATCGCGACATCAAGCCGTCGAACATCCTCGTCACTCCGCAAGGGCATCCGAAGCTGCTCGATTTCGGCATCGCGAAACTGGTCGGCGCCGGTTCGGCCAGCGCCACCGCGCAGCGCATCGGCCCGATGACGCCGGCGTATGCCGCGCCGGAACAATTCAGCGGCGGCGCGATCACGGTGGCGACCGATGTCTATCAGTTCGGCGTGCTGCTGTTCCGGTTGATTTCCGGGCGTCTGCCGTACGAAGCCGATCCGGAGGATGGTCTGGCCTGGGGCCGGGCGGTGTCCGAACAGGAACCGATCACGCTGCGCCGCGGACTCGCCCGTTCGCGCTCGGCGCACAGCACGGCGGCCGATGGCGACGGCGTCCGCAGCCTGGAACGCGGCGCCGATCTGGATGCGATCGTGCGTCGCGCGCTGGCCAAGCAACCGGCCGCGCGCTACGGCTCGATCGACGCGATGGCCGCCGATCTGCGCGCCTTCCTCGACGGCCAGCCGGTCTCGGCGCGACGCGGCGGCGCCGCCTATCACGCGTCGCGTTTCATCCGCCGCCACGCGATCGCGGTGAGTATCGCGACCGCCGCCGCGCTCGGCCTGATCGCGACCACGGCCTACGCATTGCGGCAGGCCTATCTCGCCGAACACGAAGCCAGCCGCGCGCGCGCCGCCGTCGCCTTCGTGCAGGAAGTCTTCCGCGCCGCCGACCCGATGAACCAGCGCGAGCGCAGCGCCAGCGCCATCGATGTGCTCGACCTGGCCGCCTCGCAAATCCAAGCGCAACTCGCCGCCCATCCGGATTTGCGCGGCCCGCTCGGTGCGCTGATCGCCGACAGCTACTACGCGCTCAACGCACCGTCGCGCGCGTTGCCGCTGTACGAACGCGCGATCGCCGACTTGCGCGCGCAATCGCCGCAGCCGCGTCTGGTGCTGGCCGGCGCGCTCGCGCGCGGCGCGACCGCGGCGCAGCGCATGGGACAGCTGGAACTGTCGACCGACTGGGCCGAAGAAGCCGAGCTTTATGCCACCGGCGACGAGCCGGACGACTACCTGATCCGCGACGTGTTGTTCGAACGCCGCTGGCAGACGGTGCGTGATTCGGGCGACCCCGCCGGCGCACTCGAAGTGGCGCAAGAGGCGCTGCGCCACGCCGAAAACGTACCGGCCGAACTGCGCGACCGCCTGCGCCGCAGCACGGTGGCGCGCTACGCCACCTCGCTCACCGATCTGGGACGTTTTACCGAAGCCGAACCGGCGATGATCGAAGTGCTCGAAATCTCGCGCCGCGTCTGGGGCGAAGATCACCTGCGCACGATGCGCGCGCATCAGGGCCTGGGCTGGATGTACGCCGCCAGCGGCCGGCCCGAACGCGGGCTGGAAGAACTCATCGCGGTCGGCGAGCGCCTGCGCGAACGCTACGGCGCGACCAGCCAGGATTACGGCACCAACCTCTACAACCGCGGCAATGCCTACGTCGCCCTGGGCGAAGACGAACGCGCGATCGAGGCCTATCGCGGCGCCGCCGGCGCTTACGTTGCGTCAGCTTCCGCCGGCTCCGGACAAGTGGGCTGGGCCTTGTTGAACGCCGCGTTGGCGCAACAGCGTCTGGGCCAGCACGCCGCGGCGCTCGGCACCGTGCGCGAGGTCGAACAAGCGTGGCGCACCTCGATCGCCACCGATGCCCTCGTGCGCGCCGAACTGTTCTGGATCCGCGGCCGCAGCCACCTCGCCCTCGGCGACATCGAAGGCGCCGCGGAAGACGTCGAACACTCCCTCGCCATCGCCCGCAAGCACGAACCGCCGTCGGCCGGCCTGGTCGAATTCACCCTGCTCGCCGCCGAAGTGGCCACCGCACAGAACGCGCACGAACAAGCTGCCAAACACTACGAAAGCGCGGCGAAACTGGCCGTGGAGCTGGCACCGGAGCGTGCCGAAGAGGCGAAGGCATGGCGTGTCAAAGCGACGCAACTGCGCGCCGCGGCTGGCTGATCGGTTTCGAAAGTTCAATCGCGCGGACTTCAACAAAGCGAAAAAGACAACGATTGCCCGGTCGCTTGGGTTGCCGTTGTCTTTGCGCAGCCCCTCACCCTGGTCATGCCCCGCGCGCGGCATTCCCAGATTGGGAACGATCATTCCCAATCTGGGAATGATCGTCACTCCGGCCGATAAACCTCACCACCCTGCGCCCGGAACTCCGCCGCCTTCTCCGCCATGCCACGCTCCAGCGCTTCCGCGTCGGCAGCCACGCCTTTCTCGGCGGCGTAATCGCGCACGTCCTGCGTGATCTTCATCGAGCAGAAATGCGGGCCGCACATCGAGCAGAAATGCGCGTGCTTGGCGGCTTCCTTGGGCAGGGTTTCGTCGTGGAATTCCTGCGCTTTTTCCGGATCCAGCCCGAGGTTGAACTGGTCCTGCCAGCGGAATTCGAAGCGTGCCTTCGATAGCGCGTTGTCGCGCGCCTGCGCGCCGGGATGGCCCTTCGCCAGATCGGCCGCGTGCGCGGCGATCTTGTAGGTGATGATGCCGTCGCGCACATCCTGCTTGTTGGGCAGGCCGAGATGTTCCTTCGGCGTCACGTAGCAGAGCATCGCCGTGCCGTACCAGCCGATCATCGCCGCGCCGATCGCGCTGGTGATGTGGTCGTAGCCCGGCGCGATGTCGGTGGTCAGCGGCCCGAGCGTGTAGAACGGCGCTTCGCCGCACTCGCGCAGCTGCTTGTCCATGTTCTCCTTGATCAACTGCATCGGCACGTGGCCGGGGCCTTCGATCATGGTCTGCACGTCGTGCTTCCAGGCGATCTTGGTGAGTTCGCCCAGCGTTTCTAGTTCGGCGAATTGCGCCGCATCGTTGGCATCGGCGATCGAGCCCGGACGCAAGCCGTCGCCGAGCGAGAAGGCCACATCGTAGGCCTTCATGATTTCGCAGATTTCCTCGAAATGCGTGTAGAGGAAGCTTTCGCGATGATGCGCCAGGCACCACTTCGCCATGATAGAGCCGCCACGCGACACGATGCCGGTCACGCGCTTGGCGGTCAGCGGAATGTACGGCAGCCGCACGCCGGCATGGATGGTGAAGTAATCGACGCCCTGCTCGGCCTGTTCGATCAGCGTGTCGCGGAACAGCGCCCACGTCAGTTCTTCGGCGCGGCCGTCGACTTTCTCCAGCGCCTGGTAGATCGGCACGGTACCGATCGGCACCGGCGAATTGCGCAGGATCCACTCGCGCGTTTCGTGGATGTGCTTGCCGGTGGAAAGATCCATCACGGTGTCGGCGCCCCAGCGGATCGCCCACACCATCTTTTCCACTTCCTCGGCAATCGAACTGGTGACCGCCGAATTGCCGATATTGGCGTTGATCTTCACCAGGAAGTTGCGGCCGATGATCATCGGCTCGGATTCGGGATGATTGATGTTGTTGGGAATGATGGCGCGGCCGCGCGCCACTTCATCGCGCACGAACTCCGGCGTGATCGCCTGCTGGATCGATGCGCCGAAACTTTCGCCCGGATGCTGCCGCAGCGCACCGGCCGCTTTCAAAGTTTCGATCTTCGCGTTTTCGCGAATGGCGATGTATTCCATTTCTGGCGTGATGATGCCGCGCCTGGCGTAATGCATCTGCGACACGTTGGCCCCGGCGATCGCCCGCCGCGGCCGCGGCACGTGCGGAAAACGCACCGCATCGATGCGCGCATCGGTGGCGCGCTTGCGGCCGAATTCCGAAGTGAGCCCGCCGAGCAGTTCGGTATCGCCGCGCTCGGAAATCCAGGCCGCACGCAACGCCGGCAGCCCGGCCGTGAGATCGATGCTCGCGTGCGGATCGGTGTACGGGCCCGACGTGTCGTACACCGTGAATGGCGGATTCTTCTCGCCGCCGCCGAACATCTTCGGCGTTTCCGACAGCGCGATCTCGCGCATCGGCACGCGCAGGTCGGCGCGCGAGCCCGTCACGTGCACCTTGCTGGAGCCCGGAATCGGGCGCGTGACGGATTCGGAAAGCTGCGCGGTTTCGCGCAGAAGGTCGGACGGAAGTGCGTTCATGGCGGCCTGCTCGGGAAAGAAAAACGGAGCGGCGGCGCCGGCAGACGGAATGACCCCATCGCACGAAGCTCCCTACGGCGGTGCTAGCCGCGTCAGGTTCGAAGGGTCTGTCTCAGCCCGATCTTGCCTGGGCACCCCCGCTTCCGGGCACCATTGCACCACGAAGGGCGGCGCAACGCGAGTCCAAGTAAAGTGCGCCATGGCCACGACCCGCCACGCCAAACCCGCCGACACCCCGCAAGCCGTCGACGCCTTCCTGGCGCAACTCGACCACCCGCGCAAAGCCGACATCGAACGCCTGCGCGCACTGATCCTCGCGGCCGATCCTTCGATCGCCGAGGGCATCAAATGGAATGCGCCGAGCTGGCGCACCACCGAATACTTCGCGACGACGCATCTGCGCGCCAAATCCGGCCTCGCCGTGATCCTTCACCGCGGCGCGAAAGTGCGCGACCTGCCCGAAGCCGGGCTCGCTGTCGACGATCCAGCGGGCTTGCTGAAATGGCTGGACAAGGACCGCGCCGTCGTCGAATTCGCCGACAGTGAAGACCTCGCGCGCAACGCCGCGAGTTTCCAGCTCTTGCTGCGCCAATGGATCACGCACGTTTGAAAACGCATGCGCTCGCCCTGACTGCATTGGCGCTTGCCTTCGTCTGTTACACGGCCAGCTGGATTTCCGGCGCGATCGCTTTTGGCGTGCTGGGCATGATCTTCGAGGGCGCGTTCTGGTACTCGCTGTTATCGGCAGACAGCCACGACGATGACGACCGGCCCAATGGTCCATCCAGCGAACCTCTCCAGGGGCGGGCGACCTGCGGCGAATGCAGACGGATCGGGTCGTGATATCCGCGCCGAACGCGACGCGACCGATGTCTAGACCGTCCTGGTTTCTGGCCGCAACTACGGGGACGGGGACGATCATGCTTCGACGACTGATCTGCCTGACGCTGCTCTTCGCGCCGCCACTGATGGCGCAAAGCATCGTCGACGACCAGGAAATCCTCGCCTCCGATCGGCCCGAGGCGTGGGCGATGAACTACGTGCTCGCCAGCAGCGTGATGACGTCGTTCGGCGCCACGCCCGAACTGGCGGCGGGCGAATGGAACGTCGGCGCCGAAATCGGCCACATTCCGCGCCTCAGCCGGCGCCAGCAGCAGATCGGCTTCGGCGGCGAAAAGGCCGAGGATTTGAACAAATCGCCGGTGTTCGGGCGGCTGCGGCTGATGCTTGGGTTGCCTGCCGGCTTCGTCGCGGAACTGGGCTACACGCCGCCGGTGAAGATCGACGGCACCAGCACCGACGATCTTTTCGCGCTGGCATTCGGACGGCGCTTGCTGCAACGCGACACATGGTCGTTGTCGGCCCGCGCTTTCGGCCAGCACGGTTCCGCACACGGCGACATCACCTGCCCGGCCGACATCGCCGGGCCGTTCGACGAAGACAGCAATCCGTTCGGTTGCGTCGAAGCCTCCGACGATCGCATCGCGCTCAACTACTACGCCGTCGACCTCACGGCCGCGGGGGACGTCGGTCTGTGGCAGTGGCATGCGGGCGGTGGTGCGGTGCGCAGCGAACCGAAAGTGCAGGTGGATGCGCGCGTCTTCAGCGTGCGCGATCGATCGCGGCTGGTGGCGCGCGGCATGCTGCCTTATCTCGCGCTCGGAATCGGCCGCGAGATCGCGCCGGGCTGGTCGCTGGCCGGCGAAATCCTGCACGTGCCGCTCGATGTGCAGCGCGAGCCGGCCGAGGGCGTCGAGAACGACCCGCTGACCAGCGTCCGGCTCATGTTGCGCTACTGGCCGCCGTAGCCGGCGCTACCGCGGGTTCGCGAGATTGACGGCGGCACGTCGCGGCCGGCTACCATGGCTGCGAATCCAGGAGCCCGACGCATGACGTCCGCCACGTTGCTCGATCCGTTCCGTTGGCGCGGCCGCCTTCGCCGCCGCCGCTATCTGTTCACCATGCTGCTGTCGATCGCGCTGTTCGCGATGCTCTACGTCTTCATCGAGCGCGTCGCCGGACGCTCCGCGACGCTGCTTCTGTATCCGTTCTTCTTCGCGCACTGGCTCGCGTTGTCGGTCAAGCGGCTGCACGATCAGGCCAAATCCGCGCCGTGGCTGCTGGCGCTGCTGATTCCGATTCTGGGACCGCTATTCGTCGGCTACCTGCTGCTGTTCGGCCGCGGCACGCCCGGCGACAACCAGTACGGCGACGATCCGCGCACCGTGGGCCGCGACTATCTGCAGGTGCGCATCGATGCGACTTGAAGCGACCGATCCGGCGCAATCGGGCGGCGTCACCGTCAACGACGTCACCGGGCTCAATCCGGTCAAAGTGTGGGCGATCGCCGTGCCCACCACGGTCGAGGAGGTGCAGCACGCGGTGCGCCGTGCGCAGGGCGCGATCTCGGTCGGCGGCGGGCACTTCAGCATGGGCGGTCAGACCGCCAGCCCCGACAGCCTGCATCTGGACCTGCGCAAGCTCAATCAGGTCATCGCGTTCCACCCGTGCGAAAAACGCATCCGCGTGCAGGCCGGACTGCGCTGGTGCGATCTGCAGCGTTTCATCGATCCGCACGATCTGTCGGTTTCGATCATGCAGACCTACGCCAACTTCACCGTCGGCGGTTCGCTCAGCGTCAATGTGCACGGACGCTACATCGGGCTCGGACCGCTGATGCTTTCGGTGTCGTCGCTGCGGTTGGTGCTGGCCGATGGTTCGATCGTCGACGCCAGCCGCGACCAGAACCCCGATCTGTTCCGCGCCGCGATCGGCGGTTACGGCGGTATAGGTGTCATCGTCGAAGCCGAACTGCGCCTGGCCGACAATACGCGCGTGCGGCGCGACGATCTGCCGATGCCGAGTTCGAACTACGCGGCATGGTTCCGCGAGAACGTGCGCAACGATCCGGACGCGGTGTTCCATCACGCCGATCTCTATCCGCCGCACTACACCCGCGCACGCGCGGTCACCTGGCGCAAGACCACGCATGCGACGACGGTGCCCGACCGCCTGCAACCACTGCGCAAAGCCTTTCCGGTGCACCGTTATTTCTATTGGGCCTTCACCGAAACGCCCGGCGGAAAATGGCGGCGCGAGAACATCGTCGACCCGCTGATCTATCTCTCGCGGCCGGTGCACTGGCGCAACTACGAAGCCGGCTACGACGTCGCCGAACTCGAACCGGCGTCGCGCCGCCTGAGCACCTATGTGCTGCAGGAGTATTTCGTGCCGGTGGCGCGCTTCGACGAATTCGTGCCGAAACTGGCCGAAATTCTCGGCCGCCATCGCGTCAACGCGGTCAACGTATCGGTGCGCCACGCGCATGCCGATACCGAATCGATGCTGTCGTGGGCGCGCGAGGAAGTGTTCGCCTTCGTGCTCTATTACAAGCAGCGCACGCGCCGCAACGCGCGCGAACGCGTGGCGGTGTGGACGCGCGAACTGATCGAAGCCTCGCTGAGCTGCGGCGGCACCTACTACCTGCCCTACCAGCCGCACGCGACGCTCGATCAGTTCCATCGCGCGTATCCGCGCGCACGCGACTATTTTGCCGTCAAACGCCGCGTCGATCCCGACTTTCGCCTGCGCAACACCCTCTGGAACCTCTACTACTCGCCGGAATCCGACTCATGACCGCCGCCTCGGCCACCCGCGACTTCGCCGCGATCTATGGCAACACGCGCGGCAACGACGATTTCTATCGCTTCCTGCAGAACGTTTATCGTCTCTACCCGGAAGATCGGTTCCACCTGCTGATCCAGGACGCGGTGAAAACTCATCGCGACGATGACGCAGCGATCTACAGCGAGCTGCAACGCCAGCTGCCATCGATCAAGCCCTTCCTGTCCGAGCTTTTCTACGCGCTGCCGTCGCTCGCGAAACAGAAGAAGGAGATGACGCGCCAGACGCTCGAACTGCTCGGCGAGCGGCGCGAGTTCGATGGCTACATCGAGATCGGCAGCACCGGCCGCTATCTGAGCCACCTGCGCAAGGTGTTGCGCCTGCGCGGCGATCTGGTGCTGGTGAACGACGTGGCGCCGGGCAATTCGCCGGTCGATATCGCCGAACGCGGCGGCCTGCGCCAGCTCGCACGCTTCGTGCCGCTCGACGACTACGCAGCGCTTCCGCCGCAGCAGATTCGCGACGCGGGCTTCGATCTGGTGTCCTGCTATATCGGCCTGCATCACAGCCCGCTCGACCGGCTCGACGCGTTCATCGCATCGATCCATCGCGCGCTGCGGCCGGGCGGCCTGTTCATCCTGCGCGACCACGATGTCGCCGACGACTACATGCAGGCGATGGCCTCGCTCGCGCACGCCGTGTTCAATGCCGGCCTGAATACGCCATGGGCGACCAACCTCGGCGAATTGCGGCATTTCCGCTCGATCGACGAATGGATCGCGCTGCTGGCGAAACACGGCCTGGAACAGACCGGGCCGAAATTGCTGCAGCCGCACGATCCGACGCTCAACACGCTGCTGGCGTTTCGTCGCGCATGAGCATTTTCGCGGTCAAAAATTGGGTGGCGGCGGTTCTGCTGGCGACCGCGACCTGCACCTCGGCGCAGCAACTGGTCACGCCGGAAGAAGATCGCCGCGGCGAAGAACAGACCTGGCTCACCTTCCCCGAGTGGTTCCTCGTCTTCAGCCCGGCCGAATACGCCGACCTGCTCGAAACGCGCGCGTCGAGCGAATTTCCGTGGTTCGGCCACATCGGTGAATTCTGGAAATCGTACGGCGCGGTGATCGACGCCACCGACGAATTCGAATTCAACGGCGAATACCACACCATGATCAACGTCATCGGCGTCAGCACGACGATCGAATACGGCCTCAAAGGTGCCTACGAAACCCTCGTCGGCCGCCTCACCGAACTCACCGCCGCACCGAACGCCACTGCCGAAGATCGCCTCGCCGCGCGCGTGGCGCGCGACTACGTCGACTTCGTCCGGGTGCGGCCGTGGTACGAATTCGACTTCGTCACGCCGCTGCGCGAACTGTGGAGCGACACCCCGGCCGGCGGCGATCACCTGATCCGCAAATGGGAGCGCCGCTACCTGCTGACCAGCGAATGGGCCGCGAAAGCCGGCTACGCGTGGGCGCTCGGACTGGCGACGGGCAGCACCTTCGAGAAACCGAAAATCACGACGCTATCGTGGGTGAGCGCCGCGCCGGACGAAGCGGCGTTGCAGGCGCACGGCATCGAAGTCGTGCAACGCGACGGCGAGTTCGCCTTGCTCGCCCTGCCGCGCTACCAGGGCTTCACCGACGCTGCGACCTGGCTCGCCGCGCAAGGCACGCAATTCATCGAAATCGCCGGCAACCGCGGCCCGATCCTGGTCAGCGTGGTGTCGCCGGCGGCGCAACCGATGCCCGCCGGCGCCGATGCCCCGATCCGGCAATCGCTGTCGACGAAGCCGGGCTTCGAACGGCGCGTGTTGCGCGTCGACGTCGGCGCTCTGTCCGACACGCTGGCCGAGGCGGCGCGCAACGGCGATTCGATCGAGCACGTGTTCGACTATTGATCCCCGTCGAACTCGCCCGCGGTTGATGGTCCGGACCGGCGGAGTTGCGCGGCGTGACGCATGCAGCGCCACGCCGCCTCGCTATTTCTTCTTGGGCACGTACAGATCGGTGATCGTGCCTTCGTAGACTTCCGCCGCCATGCCGACCGATTCGCTCAAGGTCGGGTGCGGGTGGATGGTGAGACCGATGTCGGCGGCTTCGGCGCCCATTTCGATCGCCAGGCCCACTTCGGAAATCAGGTCGCCGGCGTTCGGGCCGACGATGCCGGCGCCGACGATGCGGTGCGATTCCTCGTCGAAAATGAGCTTGGTGAAGCCTTCGGTGCGGCCGATGCCGATCGCGCGGCCCGACGCCGCGTACGGAAATTTGCCGACCCCGATCTTCAAATTTTTCACCTTCGCCTCGGCTTCGGTGACGCCGACCCACGCGATTTCCGGATCGGTGTAGGCCACCGACGGAATCACACGCGCGACGAATTCGCTCTTTTGTCCGGCCGCCACTTCCGCGGCCACTTTGGCTTCGTGCGTGGCCTTGTGCGCAAGCATCGGATTGCCGACCAGATCGCCGATCGCGAAGATGTGCGGCACGTTGGTGCGCATCTGGCGGTCGACCGGGATGAAGCCGCGATCGGTGACGTTGACGCCGGCTTTGTCGGCGCCGATCTTCTTGCCGTTCGGGCTGCGGCCGACGGCGACCAGCACGCGATCGTAGAGCTGCGGCGCGGGCGCTTTATCGCCTTCGAACGTAGCCTTGAGGCCGTTCTTTTCGGCTTCGATCTTCGCCACCTTCACTTTCAGGTGGATGCCGCCACCGTAGCGCTTTTTCAGGCGTTGTTCGAGCGGACGCACCAGGTCGGGATCGGCACCGGGCATCAGTTGATCGAGCAGTTCGACGACGGTGACTTCGCTGCCGAGCGCGTCGTAAACGCAGGCCATTTCCAGCCCGATGATGCCGCCGCCGACGACCAGCAGGCGCTTGGGGATGTCGGTGAGATCGAGCGCGTCGGTCGAATCCATCAGGCGCTTGTCGTCCCACGGCAGGCCAGGAAGTTTCACCGCCTGCGAACCGGCGGCGATGATGGCCTGGCCGAAACGCACCAGCTTCGTGCCCGCATCGGTGACGACTTCGAGCTCGTTCGGCGAGACGAAGCTGCCGCTGCCGGTGAGGCGCTGCACCTTGCGTTGCTTGCTCATCGAGGCCAGACCGCCGGTGAGTTGCTTGACGACCTTGTCCTTGTAGGCGCGCAGCTTGTCGAGATCGAGTTGCGGCGCGCCGAAGGTGACGCCGTAGTCGCTGGCGTGCGCGGCTTCGTCGATGACGCGCGCCGCATGCAGCAGCGCCTTCGACGGGATGCAGCCAACATTGAGGCAAACGCCGCCGAGTTCGGCGTAGCGTTCGACCAGCAGCACGTCCATGCCCAGATCGGCGGCACGGAAGGCGGCGGTGTAGCCGCCGGGGCCGGAACCGAGCACGACGAGGGCGACTTCGAGGTCGGCTTTGCGGCCGGTGGCGGAGGCGGCGGTGGGGGCCGGGGTCGGGTTGACCGGAGCGGACGCGGACGCGGGAGCCGGTGCGGGTTTGGCCGGTTGCGCCGGAGTTGCTGCGGCTGCCGCAGGTGTCGCAGCTTTCGGCGCGGACGCGGGCGCGTCGGACGCGGCCGCCGTTTCGAGCACGGCCACGACGGTACCTTCCGACACTTCGTCGCCGACCTTCACACGCAACTCTTTCACCACGCCGGCGGCGCTCGACGGCACTTCCATCGTCGCCTTGTCGGACTCGAGCGTCAGCAAACCCTGGTCCTGCCTGACGGTATCGCCGACTTTCACCAGCAACTCGATCACCGGGATGCCGGTGTAGTCGCCGATATCCGGAACCTTGACCTCGACCGTACCCGCCATGCGCTTCTCCGAACCGCGAAACAGGCTCGGGAGGATAGCGCAGATGGTTTGCGGAGCAGCGGTTCGGGCGTCAGCGCACCGCCTCACCCAATGCCGACAACGTCGCCATATCCCAACGCGGCCGCACCGTGACGATCGGCGCTTCGTGCTGGCCGGCCTGCAAGCGCAAGGCACCGGCCAGCGCGATCATCGCGCCGTTGTCGGTACAGAACACCGGCCGCGGGAAGCAGACCTTGGCGCCGCGCCGGGCGGCGAGCTCGGCCAGTTTGGCGCGCAGGCGCAGGTTGGCGCCGACGCCGCCGGCGATGATCAGGGTGCGGTGCCCGGTGGCTTGCAGGGCGCGCTCGCATTTGATCGCAAGCGTGTCCACCACCGCGTCCTCGAAGCCGCGCGCGATGTCGGCACGGGTCGCATCGCTGCGGTCGCTGTTTTGCCAGGCGAGCAGAACCTGGGTCTTGAGGCCGGAAAAACTGAAATCCAGCCCGGGGCGGTCGGTCATCGGCCGCGAAAATCTGTAGGCGCCCGGCCGGCCCTGCTCGGCGAGGCGCGCCAGATGCGGGCCGCCCGGATACGGCAGGCCCATCATCTTGGCGGTCTTGTCGAAGGCTTCGCCGGCGGCGTCGTCGAGGGTTTCGCCCAGCAACCGGTAATCGCCGATGGCCGCCACCTCGACCAGTTGCGAATGTCCGCCGGAGACCAGCAGCGCCACGAACGGCGGCTGCGGCGGATCGGCCTCCAGCAGCGGGGCCAGCAGGTGGCCTTCCATGTGATGCACGCCGATCGCGGGCAGATCGAGCGCCCAGGCCACCGCGCGCCCGGCCGCGGCGCCGACCAGCAAAGCGCCGACCAGGCCGGGCCCGGCGGTATAGGCCACGCCGTCGAGGTCGGACAGCGCAAGGCCGGCCTCGTCGAGCGTCTGCCGGATCAGCGGCAGCAGCTTGCGCACATGGTCGCGGCTGGCCAGTTCCGGCACCACGCCGCCGTATTCGGCGTGCAGTTCGACCTGGCTGTAGAGCGCGTGCGCGCGCAGGCCGGCCTGCGTGTCGTACACCGCCACACCGGTCTCATCACAACTGGTTTCGATGCCGAGGACGCGCATGGGCCGGGACATGGAGATAGGAAATGGAGGTGAAATTCGCGATTGCCACCGGGCGCCGTGGCCCGCTACGGGGTTCGGGTTGCGCCGGGGCGGGACCGACGCGTATCATACGCGGCTCGCCCAACGCCCAATGCGGCGAAATCTGAATTCCGGAGCATCCATGCCTAGCGTCAAAGTTCGCGAGAACGAGCCTTTCGAGTTTGCCCTGCGCCGCTTCAAGCGCACCTGTGAGAAGGCCGGTGTGCTGGCCGAAACCCGCAAGCGCGAGTTCTACGAAAAGCCCACGCAAGAGCGCAAGCGCAAGGCCGCCGCGGCGGTGAAGCGCCACCTGCGCCGCGTGTCGCGCGACGTCACCAAGCGCCAGCGCCTGTACTGATCCGCCGGGTCTCACCGACCCTGCGATCCAGTCGCCGCTGCCCGTAAGGGTAGCCTCTCGAAAGCCGGCCCGCGCAAGCGTCGCCGGCTTTCGGTGCTTCTGGAGGATGCTTCCCGCCGTTCCACCCTATCCAAGGATTCGACCATGTCCCTCAAACAACAACTCACCGACGACATGAAGGCCGCCATGAAGGGCGGCGAAAAAGACCGCCTCGGCGTGATCCGGCTGATCAACGCCGGCATCAAGCAGCGCGAAGTCGACGAGCGCATCGAGATCACCGATGCCGTGGTGCTGTCGGTGCTCGAAAAGATGGTCAAGCAGCGCAAGGATTCCATTTCGCAGTACGAAGCCGCCCAGCGCGAAGACCTGGCCGCGGTGGAGCGCTACGAACTGGGCGTCATCCAGAGCTATCTGCCGGCGCAAATGAGCGCGACCGAGCTGGAAGCCGAAGTGGTGAAGGCGATCGCCGAGTCGGGCGCCAGCGCGCCGTCGGAAATGGGCAAGGTGATGGCCGTGCTCAAGCCGCGCATCGCCGGCCGCGGCGACGTCGGCCAGGCTTCGGCGCTGGTGAAGCAGAAGCTGGCGGGCTGATCGCCGCTTACCAGCGACCGCTATCGACCGAGAAAAAGCCGGGCTTGCCCGGCTTTTCCTTTGCGCCGGCGATCGGCGGCGGTACGGGGTTGCAGGCCGCGCAGCGTGCGTCTCCCGCCTAGAATGTACGCATGGCCCGCATCCCCGACGCTTTCATCGACGACGTTCTCGCGCGCACCGATATCGTCGAACTGATCGGGGCGCGCGTGCCGCTCAAGCGGCAGGGGCGCGAGTATTCGGCGCGCTGCCCGTTCCACGACGAGCGCTCGCCGAGCTTCACGGTGTCGCCCACCAAGCAGTTCTATCACTGCTTCGGGTGCGGCGCGCACGGCACCGCGCTCAAGTTCCTGATGGATTACGACCGGCTGGAATTCCTTGACGCACTCGAGGAACTGGCCAAGCGCGTCGGCCTGGAAATCCCGCGCGAAACGCGCCAGCGCAACGAAGTGGGCGAATCGCGCGATCTGTATTCGGCGCTCGACGCGGCCGCGAAATTCTTCCAGCGCCAACTCGAAGCCAGCAGCAAAGCGCAGGCCTATCTCGACCGCCGTGGCGTCGATGCGGAGAACCGCGAACGCTTCCTGATCGGCTATGCGCCGGAAGGCTGGGAGGCGTTGAAATCGTCGCTCGGCACCGACGAGCGCCGGCTGCGGCTGATCGAGCAGGCTGGCTTGTTGTCGAAGAACGACAGCGGCCGCGTCTACGACAAATTCCGCGACCGCGTGATGTTCCCGATCCACGATCGCCGCGGCCGCGTGATCGCCTTCGGCGGCCGCGTGCTGGAAAAGGACGAGGGCCCGAAATATCTCAACTCGCCGGAGACGGCGCTTTTTCACAAGGGCCGCGAACTCTACGGCCTGTGGCAGGTGCGCCAGGCGCATTCGAAGATTCCGCGACTGATCGTCGTGGAGGGCTACATGGATGTGGTCGCGCTGTTCCAGTACGGAGTCACCACCGCGGTCGCCACGCTCGGCACCGCGACCACGCCCGATCATGCGGAACTTTTGTTTCGCAACGCCGCCGACGTGTTCTTCTGCTTCGACGGCGATCGCGCCGGCCGCGGCGCGGCATGGAAAGCGCTCGAATCGGTGCTGCCGCGCATGCGCGACGGACGCCAGGCGTTCTTCCTGTTCCTGCCGGAAGGCGAAGATCCCGATTCGCTGGTGCGCATGCAGGGCGCCGATGGTTTCGATGCGCAGTTGAAACAGGCCACGCCGCTGTCAGAATTCTTCTTCGCGGAATTGTCGAAGGACGTGAATCTCGGCACGCTCGACGGCAAGGCGCGCCTGGCCGAACGCACCCGACCGATGTTGGAGAAAATTCCCGACGGCGCCTTCCGCGATCTGATGTTCGCGCGGCTCACCGAACTCACCGGCGTGGGCGCCCTGCGCGCCGTGCCGGCGGCACCGGAGCAACACGAACCGCGGCGCCACGCCGGCGGTCCGCACAAACGCAGCCTCGTGCGCACCGCGATCGCGCTGCTGCTGCAGCAACCGGCGCTCGCGCTCACCGTCGAGCCGCCGTATCTGTTCTCGGCATTGCGGCAGCCCGGCGTGCCATTGCTGATGGAATTGCTGCAGTTGTGTCGCGAGCGCCCGGAAATCGCGCCCGGCGCCTTGCTCGAACATTTCGCCGAGCGCGAGGAAGCGCCCGCGCTGCACAAACTTCTGCTGCAGGATCTGCTGATTCCCGCCGAACAATTCGCGCACGAATTCACCGGCGCGGTGCTCGGGCTGAATCGCCAAACGCTGATGCAACGCGAAGACGAACTCACCGCGCGCGGCCTGGCCGATCTGAGTTCGGACGAACGCCGCGAACTGCTCGAACTGCAGCGCGAACGGCGCATGATGGTTCCCGCTTCTCCCACCTGACGGAGCTCGCCCATGCAGTCTCTGACCCCGCCGGCTCCGTCCGCGCGCAGTTTCATCGTGCTGGTTTCGCTGTTGCAGGGCCTGTTGCTGTATTGGGCGCAGACCGGCATCGAGAATGATTGGTGGCCGTTCTCGCAGTTGGGCGGACGGGTGTGCTGGTACACGCTGGCGCTGATCGTGCCGAGCCTGATGACGCTCACCGTGCAGCGCCTGCGCGACCTGCGTTTCTGGCAACACGCCGCCGGCGCAACGGCGCTGGTGGCGCTGCTCGCATGGTGGGCGGCATGGAGCGCGACGGGCGACGCCGAAATCCGCGCCTCGTCGGTGCTCGGGCCGTTCGGCTTCACGCTCGCGGTCGGCTTCTTCATCGCCCTGCCCTATCTGCAGACCCGCCTCGATCATGGGCGCTGGATCGCCGGCTACGACGAATTGTTCGAACGCGCCTGGCAGAACGGCCTGGTGATCCTGCTGACCGCCTTTTTCACCGGCTTGTGCTGGGCCGTGTTGTGGCTGTGCGCGGCGCTGTTCGAATTGATCGATATCGATTTCTTCGATGAACTGTTCCGCAAACCGGCCTTCGCCTATCTCGCCACCGGCGTGATGGTGGGCCTGGGAATCCTGATCGGCCGCGCGCAACCGCAGGCCGTGCGCGTGGCGCGGCAGATCCTGCTGGCGATCTTCAAGGGCCTGCTGCCGATGCTCGCCATCGTGGCACTGATGTTCCTCGTCAGCCTGCCGTTCACCGGTCTGGAACCGTTGTGGAAAACACGCTTCGCGGCCGGCACCTTGTGCTGCCTGCTGGTGCTGCTGGTGTTGCTGGTCAACGCGGTGTTCCAGGACGGCAAGGGCGAGCGTCCTTACCCGATGCTGCTGCGCCGCGTGGTGGAAGGCGCCCTGCTCGCGATGCCCGTGTTCGCCGCGATCGCGCTGTATGCGATGTGGCTGCGCATCGCGCAATACGGCTGGACGCAGGATCGTTTCTGGGCCGCGCTCGCCGGCCTGATCCTGTTCGGCTACAGCATCGGCTATGCGATCAGCGTGGTGCGCGGACGCGACTCGTGGTTGCCGCTGCTGCCGCGCGTCAACATCGCGATTTCGCTGCTGATTCTCGCGTTGGTGGTGGCGGCGAATTCGCCGCTGCTCGATCCGCATCGATTGACCGTGTCGAGCCAGCTCGCGCGTCTCGATGTGTCCAAACCCGACGGCTTCGACGCGCGTCATCTGCGCTTCGACAGCGGTCGCCGCGGCGTGGTGGCGCTGCGCGCCTTGCTCACCGATGAGCGCGTCACCGCCAGCGCCGACATGCACGAAAAGATCGAACTCGTGCTGGCCGAACGGCTATCGCCGTGGGAGCGCACAGGCCCCGACGCGATCGCGGTGCGGCCGACGGTCGACGCGCTGCGCACGCGCCTGCGCACGCCGCCGGGCATGAGCCCGCCGCCCGACGCCCTCGTGCAACGCATGATCGATCTCGACGACGGCTCCGACAGCTGCAATACCGGCGCCGAATGCGTCGTGATCGACCCGGATCTCGATGCCGACGGCGAGCGCGAATACGTGCTGTGCCGGCTGCAGCATCCGGCCTGGATTCCCTGCCAGCTGTGGCGTCTGGAAGACGGCACCTGGCAGATGAAGGGCCAACTCCAGACCTCGGGCTCGCCGGACAGCGGCGTCACGCAAGCGCTGCGCGAAGGCCGCATCGAACTGCGTCCTTCGCGCTGGTCGGATCTGCACATCGGCGACGCAACCTACCGCGTGCCCGAGTAGAACAACGGGGCTCGCGAATTTCGCGAGCCCCGTTGTTGGGACGAGCAGAGCGACAGCCCGCCTACCGACACCTGCTTTGAATCCCTATTCCCTATTCCCTATTCCCTATTCCCCGCTCCACAACCTAGCTGCGCCGCAACAACGCACAACCCGACGCCCCGCTATGCTTCAGCCTTAGCCATTGCGGCCGGAGCCAACGATGCGCACAGTCCTGTTGTCGATCCTTCTGGCTTGCACCGCGCACGCGGCCGCTGCCGCCGAAACCGCGGTAGTGAAAGCGCCATCGCCGATCCAGCGCGACGAAGCCGGCGCGCGCGTCAGCGAAAACATTCCGCCGATTCCCGACGATCTGGCCGCCACGCTGGCGCGCTACCAGAACACCCGCGGCGCCAACTTCGGCGGCTGGCTGCCGGACGGATGTCTGATCATCAGCACGCGCTTCGGCGACACCAATCAGGCGCACCGCGTCTGCCAGCCGCTGGGCATGCGCGAACAGCTCACCTTCTTCAAGGAACCGATCAGCAACGTCGCCACCTCGCCCGGCCGCAATGGCTTCGTCTATGGCCAGGATGTCGGCGGTTCGGAATTCTGGCAGCTGTACTGGTACGACCTCGACACGCGCGCCACCTCGCTGCTCACCGACGGCAAGCGCAGCCGCAACGAATCGCCGCTGTGGTCGGACGACGGCACGCGACTGGCGTGGTCGAGCACCGCGCGCAACGGTACCGACACCGACATCTGGGTGCGCGACATTAAAACCGGCACCGCCCGTCCGGTGGTCGCCGAAGGCGGCGCCTGGTACGCGTTCGACTTCTCGCCGGACGGCAAGCGCTTGTTGGTCGGCAAATATGTTTCGATCAACGAGGTCTATCCTGGCGTCGTCGATCTTGCCACCGGCAAGCTCGAATTGTTCCCGGTCGACGGCGGCAAGGCCGGCTTCAGCGCCTTCCTGTTCGGTCCCGACGGCAAGCAGGTGTATTTCGCGTCGGACGAAGAAAGCGAATTCCTGACCCTGCGTCATCACGATCCCGAGGGCGGTGCCTTCAACATCCTGAGCGCGGACATTCCATGGGATGTCGACAACGCCATCATCTCGCCCGACGGCAAGCATCTGGCCTTCGCCACCAACGAGGACGGCATCTACAAACTGCACGTGCTCGGCATTCCGTCGCACAGACCGGTGCAGTTGCCGCAGCTGCCGATCGGCGTGTTCGGCGCGATGGGCTTCTCGCCCGACGGCCGCCGCATCGCGATCACGCTCAACTCCGCCACCTCGCCCAGCGACGTGTACGTGATCGATCTGGCCGATGCCCGCCTGACGCAATGGACCGCAAGCGAAGTCGGCGGACTGGATGCGAAAACTTTCATCTCGCCCACATTGGTGCGCTATCCGACCTTCGATCAGCTCGACGACAAACCGCGCACGATTCCGGCCTTTTACTATCGTCCGGAAGGCGACGGCCCATTCCCGGTCGTCATCAACATCCACGGCGGCCCCGAATCGCAGGCACCGCCCTACTTCAGCCCGCTGACGCAATTTCTGTTGCGCGAAATGAAGATCGCCGTGCTGGTCCCGAACGTGCGCGGCTCCTCAGGCTACGGCAAAACCTATCTGCAACTGGACAACGGCGTGCGGCGCGAAGACTCGGTGAAAGACATCGGCGCGCTGCTCGACTGGATCGCGCAACAGCCCGACCTCGACAGGGACCGCGTCGCCGTCGCCGGCGGCAGCTACGGCGGCTACATGGTGCTGGCCGCGATGGCGCACTACAACGATCGACTGCGCGCCGGCATCGACATCGTCGGCATTTCCGATTTCGGCACGTTCCTGGAAAACACCGAGGCCTATCGCCGCGACCTCCGCCGCGCCGAGTACGGCGACGAACGCGACCCGGCCATCGCGGAATTCCACAAGAAAATCGCCCCGCTCAACAACGCGCACAAAATCACCAAACCGCTGTTCGTGGCGCAGGGCTTCAACGACCCGCGCGTGCCGTACACCGAAGCCGAGCAGATCGTGTCGAAAGTGCGCGGCAACGGCGGCGACGTTTGGTATCTGCTGTTCAAGGACGAAGGACATGGGTTCGCCAAGAAGCCGAACAAGGACTATTTCGATGCGGCGAGCATGCTGTTCTGGAGGGAGCATTTGTTGAAGGAATGAGAAATGGGGAGGGTTTCTCATTTTTGCGAGACACAACATCCGGGTCATTCCCGTGCAGGCGGGAATCCAGTAACTTTGAAGCGTTCGGTTTTCGCGACTCTTTTCGACGCTACTGAAATGTTCCGCTTCCCTCGCGGATGAAGTTGCGACTTCGCCGGTTTCGTCCCCCTCAGCGGGGGCCGAGTCACTTTCT
>CBFHAI010000025.1:0-65691 GCA_965653565.1 uncultured Chiayiivirga sp.
GCGCGTCCCGCGACTTTTCCCGGACAGTACTGGCACAAGCAAAGAAAGTGACTCGTCCCCCGCCGAGGGGGACGAAACTCGCGAAGCCGCATCAGCAAACAAAAGGGAAGCGGACCGCTTCAAAGTCACTGGATTCCCGCCTGCGCGGGAATGACGAAGTGTGAGAGTTACTGAATTGACGAATCCTCCGTGCGCTCCGAGCCATGCATCCAGACTACGAACTCTCCCAATGAAAAATCTTGCAGCCAATGTGACTCTCGCAGTCAATAGCACCATTGACGGACATACCGGGAATCGACAAAAACGATCAGCGCCCCACCCGCATTCGAATAACACTGCCTACAAAACACCCGGCCGACACATGCACTCGCCGAATCCATAGGCGAGAATCAACTTCCAACCCGAAGAACAAAAAAATGCCCCGCAATTCCAACCTCTCCGGCATTCTCATCATGCTGCTTGCAGTCGCCACGTTCGCATTGATGGACGCGGGTCTGAAATTGCTCACGCCGCACTATCCGGCCGTGCAGGTCGCGGCGTTGCGTGGTGCGGCGTCGATTCCGTTCGTGCTGGTTTGGGTGGCGGCGACGGTGGGGTTGCGCGATGTGTTGCGGGTGCGCTGGCCGTTGCATCTGCTGCGCGGGGTGCTTTCGGTGGTGATGATGGTGGCGTTCGTCTACGCGATCAGCAGCATGCCGCTGACCACGGCTTACACGCTGTTCTTCATCGCGCCGTTGCTGATCACGGCGCTGTCGGTGCCGATCCTGGGCGAGAAGGTCGGACCGCGGCGGTGGACGGCGATCGTCGTCGGGTTGGTCGGTGTGGTCGTGGTGTTGCGGCCGACGGGCGAGGGGCTTCTCAGTCTCGCGGGGCTGGCCGTGTTGGGGGCGGCGGGTGGCTACGCGGTATCGGCGATCACGGTGCGGGTGCTGTCGCGCACCGACAGCACACAGAGCATGGTGTTCTGGATGGTGACGCTGTTGGCGCTCGGCGCGGGTGCGCTGGCGTGGCCGAATTGGGTGCCGATCCGGGCGCAGGACTGGCTGCTGATCGCCGGCGTCGGTGCGGCCGGGGCGGTAGGGCAGTACGCCATCACCGAGGCCTTTTCCCGTGGCGAAGCCTCGGTGATCGCGCCGTTCGAGTACACCGCGCTGGCCTGGGGTCTGGCGCTGGATCTAGCCCTGTGGGGCGTGCTGCCCGATGCCGTCACCTGGGTCGGCGCGGCCATCATCGTGGGCAGCGGCCTGTATCTGATCCGTCGCGAGCGCGCCGTCGAACTCGCGCATACGCCACCTTGATCCTGCAAAATATCCTGCAGAAATCGCCGAAAAATAGGGATCGGTTCAGTTGCGCTGCGTAACCTCGGGCTTGCGATGATCGATCGTGCACCCCGGACCCCTCCGATGGCTACATCACGCAAGAGCGCCGCCAAGAAATCCTCCGCTTCGCGCAGCGCCGACACACCGGCCCGCAAGAAGCCCGCCGCGAAGAAAGCCGCCGCAAAGCGGACGTCGGCAGCGAAGAAATCGCCGGCCAAGAAGGCGGCAGTCGCGAAGAAGCCAGCGGCGAAAACCGCAAGCAGGAAGACTGCGAGCAAAAAGGTCGCCAGCAAGAAGACGACAAGCAAGAAAACCGCGAGCAAGAAGACCACCGCTCGCAAGACGACATCGGCGAAACCCGCCGCCAAGAAATCGGCGAGCAAGAAATCGTCGCCGGCAAAAACCACGGCACGCGCGGCATCGAAGCCCGCAGCACCCGAAAAGCGCGTTGCGACGGCGTCGCCCGCTTCGAACATGCGTCAATCGCAACCGGCCGCGAATAGGGCCGCCGCAAAGAAACAACCAGCATCCAGCGCGAACGCGCCGCGCAAATCTCGCGGCATCACGCCCGACAAGGCGCTGGCCAATACCCGCGCCCTGCTCGAAGCCAAGAAGGAGCGGGTGCAGCAGGGTCCAAGCTATCCGACCACCGATCCTGCGCACAACGCTCACACCAACAAGGGCTTCATGAGCAACGCGGCGCAGGATCGGGCGCGCGAGCAGGAGCAGGGCAACCTCATCAATACCGCGATCCACGGCTTCGACGACAACACCAATCGCGAACATCACTGATAGTCCACCGGCCGGCGGCGCCTCGTGCGCCGCCGGCCGCGCGGCTAATTCGGCGCGTGCCGCGCCAGATCCAGGAAGGCGGCCTCGAGCACGGCACGCAGACCTTCGAGATTGTCCGGCGGGAGCCCGTCCAGCGATTCGTCGATCGCAAATTCGCGTTCTATGCGGCCCGACTCATCGCGACCCATCAACGCGACGCGCGCGCCGGCCAGCATCTCGCGCGTGGTGCGCAGCAGTCCCTGATTCTCCTGCGCCACGTCCTGGCGCCAGTCGAAGACGTCGACGTTCTCCAGGTCGACCTGTGCCGCGCCCTGCACGCGCGTCGGCGAATAGTCGGCGCGCAGCGCCAGTTCGCCCTCGCCACCGGCGAAATCTATCCGCGCCCAGACCCGCGCGAACTGGTTGAGCCGCGGCAGGTCCACTTCGCGCGCGCGGGCGCGAAGGCGCATGCCGTCGAGCGGGCCGATCGGGTCGAAATCCAGCGCGAACGCGATCGGTGCGTGTGCCAGCAGCAGGCCATCGGCGTCGACGTGCGCGGGCAGCGGCGTCGTTGCGGAAGGCGCGGTCGTGAGGCTGCTGAACGCACCCTTCAACGCATCGAGCGTGACAACCAGCGCGGGCCGCTGCGCCTCGTGAAAATCCACGGCCACATTGCGGAATTCGACGCGCTGCACCGGTGCAGCGGGCGCAAGCTCGTCGAGAAAGTGCCGCCATGCGATGCCTTCGCCGAACTGCCGCGCCGCGCCATCGGCCGCGATCAAATGGATGCGCGCGCCGTCGACTCGCACGACGCTGGCGCGCTCGAATGGATCGATCGTGACTTCGACGCTTTTCACTTCGGCCAGCGGTGGGTGGGCGACATCGTCGCGTCGCTGCACGATGACGTCGCGCAGCACATATCGCCGCGCGAAAAGATCGACATCAATGCCGCCGGCACGGCCGGCGTAGCTCTCGCCCATGCGCGCCGATACGCGATGAAACCGGTCCAGCACCAGGCCCGGCAAGGCGCGATAGGCGAGCGCGCCGGCCGCGAGAAGAACGAGCAGCGCCGCCAGCAGAATCAGCGGCCAGCGGCGGCGGCGCGAAGGAACGGGCGCGGTCGTCATGCAGCGAGTCTAGCTTCGTGCGGGGCGGCGCAAAGCCCTCGGTCAAAGCCCGTTGGGCGAACGTTACGCGGCGCCGCTACCCATGCGGTTTCGACGCGCTACGGCAGGCTGATACGATCGGCCGATGTGTCTGATCGCTTTCGCCTGGCAAGCCCATCCACGGTGGCCGCTCGTGCTCATCGGCAACCGCGACGAGTTCCACGCGCGGCCCGCGACGCCGGCCGAATTCCAGCCCGATGCGCCGCATGTTTACGGTGGGCGCGACCTGGAAAAGAACGGCAGCTGGCTGCAGGTTTCCGAGCGCGGACGACTGGCGGCGGTGACCAATGTTCGTGCCGGCCCGGTCATCGACGCCGCGCCGCGATCGCGTGGGGCGCTGGTGGCGGAATTCGTTCGCGCGAACGGCAGCGACGACGCGTGGCTCGACCAGCTGGCCGTGCACGCGGCCGAGTACGGGCGCTTCAATCTGCTGCTGTGGCATGGCGATACGTTGCGTCTCGCCGGCAATCATCCGGCCTGGTCGCAACAGCGCGTGCAACCCGGCGTGCACGGGCTGTCGAATGGTCCGTTCGATGCCGATTGGCCGAAAGTCGTTCGTGCGCGGACGGCCCTGGCACGCTGGATGAAAGACGAAGCCGAGGACGCAGACCCGGATCTGGCGCCCTTGTTCGACGCGCTCGCCGACCAACATCGCGCGCCGGACGAGCAATTGCCCGACACCGGCGTCGGCCTCGACCTGGAGCGCCTGCTGTCGCCGCCGTTCGTGCGTGGCGAACGCTACGGCACGCGTTGCAGCAGCGTGGTGCTGATCGGCGGCGAATCGGTGCTGTTCGCCGAGCGGCGTTTCGGGCCGGACGGTGTGGTGCTGGGCGAGCACATCGAGTGTTTCGCGCGGGCCGACTAGGCCAGCACCGTCACCGTATCGCCGATGCGCAACGAACCCGTGCCGCGCGCGATCAGGTTCATGCCGAACGTGATGCCCTCCGCGCTGCGACGATAGGTTTTCAGCGTTTGCAGCGGCTCGCCGCTCGGATCGAATTCGCCGCGCGCCGGATCGACGGTGGTGAAGACGCAGCGTGTGCACGGCTTCACTGCGTCGAACTCGACGTCGCCGATGCGCAGACGGCGCCAGCCATCCTCGGCATGCGGCGCGATGTCGCCCGCGACGACGAGATTCGGACGGAAGCGCTGCATCGGCAAGGCCGCCGCCAACCGCGCATTGAGGCCATCGAGCGAAGCCTGCGAGATCAGCAGCAGCGGATAGGCATCGGCGAAGCTGACTTCGTCGCCGGGCTGGGCGTAGGTCGGTGAAACCGCGCGATGGCTGCGCGCATCCATGAAGACGAGGCGCGCGTCGCGGTCGAGGAATTTCGTCAGCCACGCAGCGGCGAGATCGCCCGCGTCGACCGCGTCGAGGCTGTCTTTCCACACGGTCACCGCGCGCCGCGGTGCATCCGCTGCAGGTTCCGGCACCTCGAGCGCCATCATGTCCGGCGCCGCCAGCGACAGACCGCCCGCGGTGGGCGTCGCGCGCAACAGCACCAGCCGCGGCAACTGTCGCCCGGTGAGAAACCGCCCGTCGCCATCGACGATCATCCAGCGCCGATCGCCGGCCAGCCCGCGCCCCTCGACCTGCGCCGACGAAGGCGCCAGCGCACCGCAGGATTTCACTGGATAGACGAACAGCGCGGACAACTGCATTGCGGGCCTCCTCGAAGGGTGAGGAGCATAGCGCGAGCCGGGGTGCAGGACGGTCGTCAGCGCAGGAACATTTCACGTTGCAGGCGGTCGGCTTACGATAACCCACCTCGCGCGCTTCCATCCCGATGACTCACCGCTACGCCCACACCGATTCCGAACCGCATTCCGCTGCGCGCTCGATGACGCGATATGCCGCTGCGATATCTGTTGCTAACACGCGCACAACAGGATGCGGCCGATGAAAACCCTCGGCCTGATCGGCGGCATGAGCGCCGAATCCACGGTGCCCTATTACCGGCTAATCAATCAGGGCGTCGCCGCGCGCCTCGGCGGGCTGCATTCGGCGCGGTTGTTGTTGTACAGCGTGGATTTCCACGATATTGAAGTGTTGCAGCGCGAAGGGCGGTGGGACACCGCCGGTGCCTTGCTGGCCGATTGCGCCCGGGTGCTCGAGCGCGGCGGTGCGCAGGCGCTGGTGTTGTGCACCAACACGATGCACAAAGTCGCACCGGCGATCGAAGCGGCCGTCGGCATTCCGTTGTTGCATATCGCCGATGCGACCGCGTTGGCGATCAAACGCGCCGGATTCGATCGCGTCGGCCTGCTCGCGACGCGTTTCACGATGGAGCAGGAGTTCTATCGCGAACGGATGGCCGCGCACGGCATCGCTGCGTTCACGCCGCCGCAGCAGCAGCGCGATCTGGTGCATCGCGTGATTTACGACGAACTGTGCGTCGGGCACATCGAAGCGGCGTCGCGTGCGGCTTATCGCGACGTGATGTCCGATCTCGTCGATGCCGGCGCGCAGGCGATCATCCTGGGCTGCACGGAAATCGGGCTGCTGGTGGATTCGAGCGACAGCCGCGTGCCGCTGTTCGACAGCACGTCGCTGCATGCCGCCGCCGCGGTGGATTTCGCGCTGTCGTAAGCAAGCGGCCCCAGCGGCGCGTCTTCGCATCGTCTTCATCGACCCTGCCAGAATGATGTCGTGGTCGGCTGCGTTTCGACGTATCCGCGGGCTCAGGGGTTCGGCGCTTTCGGGAGACGTTATGCGATTCATTCAAATGGCAAGGGCTTTGGCCCTGGCAGCCATCAGTGCGAACGTCTGGGCCGGGCCCGGCGTGTGGACGACGACCGGGCCGGAGGGCGGCGACGCGTCTTTCATCGTCGCCAGCCCGACGGCGGCGGACACGTTGATCGCCGCCACGCGCGGCGGGATTTTTCGCAGCACCGATGCCGGCGCCAGCTGGCAGCGATTCGAAGCCGGAGTCGCGTACGCATTTCCGTATGCCCTGGAAATGGCGAGCACTGCCGATGCGGCCTACGTGGCGCCGAATGCGACCACGCTGTTTCGCAGCGCGGCCGGCGGCAACTGGATGCCGACGGCACTGAGCCTGGCCTCCAGCGACTATCTGGTCGATCTGTCGCTGCGCCCGGGCAACGGACAATTCATTGCCGCGGTTTCCGCCACCGGAATACGCCTCAGCAACGACAGCGGTGCGACGTTCGCGCCCGCGGCGTCCACCGGCTTGCCGACGCTCGATTCGATCGCGCTGATCGACTATGCCAGCGCTACGCGGATGTATCTGGCCTACGCATCGTCGGGCGCGGCGGCGCCTGCCGTGTATCGCAGCAACGACGGTGGCGCGACTTGGTCGCCGACTACGGCCTTGCCTTCGGTTTCGACCTATCTTTTCGCCGGCGATGGCGATCTCGAAGCCGCGCCGTCGGATGTCGATCGCGTCTACTTCGCGACCGGCGACACGATCTTCGTGAGCACCAACGGCGGCGGCAGCTGGACCGAATGCGGCAGCGGGCCGGTCGGCAGCAATCGCATCGAGGTGGAAGCGGGCAACCCGGATCGTCTGTGGGCGACCGGCAACAGCGGCATTCATTCGAGCATCAACGGCTGCGCCAACTGGACGCCGCATACGACGGGCCTGAGCGCCGACGGCACGCGCATCGATCGCACCGAAACGCTCGCGCTCGCGCCGGGCTTTCCGGGCGACGATCGGGTCTGGGTCGGCAGTGCGCACGGCGGTGTCTATCGCAGCAGCGATGCCGGCGCGACGTTCGTGCCGGTCAACTCGGGGCTGGTCAGTTCGAACATCCGCGCGATCGCGATGCATCCGGCCGATGCGAACCGGATCCTGCTCGGCTACGGCGACGCCTTCACGCCGTCGCCGACGGTCTATCGCAGCATCGACGGCGGCGTGACCTGGCCGCGCTCCAATACCGGCATGCTCGCCACGCAGTTGCGCGGTCTGGCGATTGATCCCACCACGGCGGCGCTGCCCGGCGGCGCGCATGTCTACGCGGTGGGCTCGTCGCGGCCGGGGATCGGTACGATTGATCCGAGTACCACCGACGGCGGCATCTACAAGAGCATCGACGGCGGCACCAGCTGGAGCACGATCGACAACGGCTTGCCGACCGCGTACTTCGGCACGCGTTTCGTCGGTACCGTGCGCAGCGTGGTGCTCGATCGGCGTTCTTGCCTGGCGCCGCCGGCGAGCGGGCCGTGCGTGAGCGGTCCGCTGCGTACGGTGTACGTCACGGCCAGCGGCCTGGCCGATTACGCAGCGGGCACGTATGACGCGGCGCGTATCTACAAATCCGTCGATGCGGGCGCGACCTGGGCGGCCAGCGAAACCGGGCTGCCCGCGCCGGTGTCGACCGCCACCTGCTTGATCAACCAGATCGCGGTGCCGCTGGTGATCGATCCGGTTACGCCGTCGACGCTCTACGTCGGCCTGAGCTTGAACAATCTCGGCGACCCTTCCTGCGTGCCGACGATCGCCAACGGCGTCTTCAAATCGACCGACGGCGGCGCGACCTGGGTGCATGCCAGCAACGGCCTGCCGCGGCTGGCCGGCGCCGGTTCATCGCAATGGAGCGTGCTTGCGCTGGCGATCGATCCGGCCGCACCGAACACGCTCTATGCCGGCGCCTACGAAACCGTGGCCGGACATTTCTCGGGCCGCATCTTCAAGACCGTCGACGGCGGCGCGAACTGGAACGAAACCAGCGTCGGCATCGCCGGACAGGACGTGCGCGCCTTGCTGATCGATCCGGCCGATTCGAACACCATCTACGCCGGCACCGGCGGTTCGCTGGTCGATCCGAGCGGCGTCTACCGCAGCAGCGACGGCGGACTGACCTGGAATTCGATCAGCATCGGCTTGCCGGCCGATGCCGCGACCGCGCTCGCCATCGATCCGCACGCACCGACCCGCCTGCTCGCCGGCACGCCCGGCGGGCTGTGGGAAATGACGCAGATCGCCGACGAAGACAGCGATGGCGCGAGCACCGCGGTGGAAAACGCGGCGCCGGGTGCCGGCGATGCCGACGGCAGCGGCACGCCGGATGCGCAGGAATCGAACGTCGCGTCCTTCCTCGGCGAGCCGGCCGCGGCCGCGCGCGCCGGCGCGAAAGGTGCGCCGTTGCCCACGATCACGCTGAAAGTCGAAGCGCTCGAAGGCGATTGCAGCCGCATCAACAATGCGCACGCGCTGCCGGGCGAAAGCCTGCCGGCCGACATGGCGCGCGGTGTCGCACCGGGCCTGTTCGATCGTGGCGTGCTGCGTTTCGAGTTGCCCGACTGCCAGCGCGCGCGGGTCACCGCGATCCTGCACGGCGCCGACTACGACGATGTCGACTGGGGCTGGCGCAACTATGGTCCGCTTACGCCGGGCGATGCGAATTCGATGGCGTGGTACGACTTCGCCGGCGCGCGCAAGCTTTCCGCCGACACCTGGGAACTGCTCGTCGACAGCGGCGAGCGCGGCAATTATCGCGACGATACCTCGGGCATTCTGTTCGTCGGTGCGCCGGGTTTCGTCGATATCCACTTGTTCGGCGACAGCTTCGAATAATCGTGTGCAACGAGGCCGGGCACGTCGTGCCCGGCCTCGGGTTTCACCGCAGAAATCGATTCAACACTCCGGGCAATTCAGATACACGCCGTCCTGCGACTGGCACGCCCCCGGACCCACCACGCGGAAACCCTTCGCCTGCAGGCTGGCGCGGCATTTCTCGGTCTTTTCCTGCAACAGGCGCAGGTTTTCGCTGTCCTTCGCGCCTTCGATCGCGTTGTAGGCGGCCATCGCGGCATCGATGTCGCGCTGCTCGGCCGCCTGCGCTTCGCGCTCGGCGGCTTCGGCCGCCGCCTGTGCGCGTTGCTCGTGGGCGCGGCGCGCGTCGTCCTCGGCTTGCCGCCGTTTGAGGTCGGCCAGTTCGCGCTGCACGGCGCGCAATTGCTGGCGCGTGGCCTCGACCTCGTCGTCGGCGGCAGGCGGCGGCTCTTCCTCGCCGTCCTCCGGTGCGGTGATGGTTTCGTCGATCTGCCTGGGCTTGCGGGTGCAGTTGTAGAGCTTGCCCGCCTCGGTGCGATAACACCCGCCGAAGCGGCCGTCCGTGTAGGGCACCCAATCGTCGGTCGGCGTCGCCGCGAATGCGCCGCCGAACCAGATCGCCACCGCCAGCATCTGCATGCAACCTCCATGTGCGCCATCCGCCGCAACACCGCGGCGCGAATGGGCGGATTATGGCTTCTGCGTCGCTGCGATTGGGAAGGATGCGTCTGCTCTTCCACGAAACCTTCCGGCTCCGCCTGAGCCCGCTAAGCGCTTGCCTTGTCGCACTCCCTGAGACGCCGCCCTGCGACGCTCGCAAAGCCCCCATTCCGCCTCCGGGCGCATAATTCCACCATGTCCCTGACCCCTTTCCACCCCGCCGTCGGCGCGTGGTTCGCGCGGGCCTTCGACGCCCCGACGCCGGCCCAGCTGGCTGCCTGGGAGGCGATCCGCTCCGGCCGCCACGCCCTCGTCGCCGCGCCCACCGGCTCGGGCAAGACCCTCGCCGCCTTTCTGCACGCGATCGACGAACTCACGCGCGCCGGCGTGGCGGGCGAGCTGCGCGACGAAACCGCGATCGTCTACGTTTCGCCGCTGAAGGCCTTGTCGAACGACGTGCGCATCAATCTCGAAGTGCCGATCGCCGGCATCCGCGAAGAACTCGCGCGCCTGGGCCTGCCCGACCTCGAAATCCGCAGCATGGTGCGCACCGGCGACACGCCGCAGGCCGAGCGCACCCTGATGCGCAAACGCCCGCCGCATATCGTCGTCACCACGCCCGAGTCGCTCTACATCCTGCTCGGCTCGGAATCGGGCCGCAAGATGCTGTCGACGGTGCGCAGCGTGATCGTCGATGAAATCCACGCGCTGGCACCAAACAAGCGCGGCAGCCACCTCGCGCTTTCGCTCGAACGCCTGCAGACCTTGTGCGGGCGGCCGCTGCTGCGCATCGGCCTGTCGGCGACGCAGAAGCCGATCGAGGAAGTGGCGCGCTTCCTGGTCGGCGCCGGCAACGTCGCCGCCGATAAACCAGACTGCGCCATCGTCGATGTCGGCCACGTGCGCTCGCGCGATCTCGCGCTCGAGCTGCCGAAGTCGCCGCTCGCGCCGGTGATGTCGAACGAAATCTGGGAGCAGGTGTACGACCGCCTGGCCGAACTGGCGCGCGAACATCGCACCACGCTGATCTTCGTCAACACGCGCCGCATGGCCGAGCGCGCGGCGCGGCATCTGAGCGAACGGCTCGGTGGCGAAGTGGTCGCCGCGCATCACGGCAGCATGGCGCGCGATCGTAGGCTCGATGCCGAGCAACGCCTCAAACGCGGCGATCTGCGTGTGCTGGTGGCTACCGCATCGCTCGAACTGGGCATCGATATCGGCGACGTGGAACTGGTTTGCCAGTTGGCGTCGCCACGCTCGGTGTCGGCCTTCCTGCAGCGCGTCGGACGCGCCGGCCATGCCGTGGGCGGCACCTCGAAAGGCCGGCTGTTTCCGCAATCGCGCGACGATCTGGTCGAATGCACGGCGCTGCTCGACGCAGTGCGCCGCGGTGAACTCGACACGCTGCACATCCTGCCCGCGCCGGCCGATGTGCTGGCGCAGCAGATCGTGGCCGAAGTCGGCGCGCAGGATTGGCGCGAAGAGCAATTGTTCGATTGCCTGCGCCGCGCCTGGCCCTACGCGCAACTCACGCGCGAACAATTCAACGATGTGCTGCGCATGCTCGCCACCAGTTTCACGACGCGGCGCGGCCCGCGCGGCGCGTGGCTGCATCGCGACGCGGTGAATGGCGAACTGCGCGCGCGGCGCGGCGCGCGCATGACGGCGCTGACGTCCGGCGGTGCGATCCCCGATACCGCCGACTATCAGGTCGTGCTCGAACCGCAGGCGCAGAACATCGGCACGGTGCACGAAGATTTCGCCGTGGAAAGCCTGGCCGGCGATGTATTCCAGCTCGGCAATGCCTCGTACCGGATCCTGCGGGTCGAAGCCGGAAAAGTGCGCGTCGAGGATGCGCAGGGACAACCGCCGAGCATTCCGTTCTGGCTCGGCGAGGCGCCGGGCCGCAGCGATGCGTTGTCGTTCGCGGTGTCGCGCTTGCGCGAGGAATTGGGCGCAAAGATCGAACAAGGACTCGACGCCGCGCAGTGTTGGCTTTGCGAAGTCGTCGGTCTCGACGCGGAGGCCGCACGCCAGCTCGTCGATTATCTTGCCGCCACGCGCTCGGCACTCGGTTTGTTGCCGACGCAGAGCGAGCTGGCGATGGAACGCTTCTTCGACGAATCCGGCGGCACCCAGCTCGTCATCCACACGCCGTATGGCAGCCGGCTGAATCGTGCGTGGGGCCTGGCCCTGCGCAAACGGTTCTGCCGCAGCTTCAACTTCGAATTGCAGGCGGCGGCGACGGAAGACGCGATCGTGTTGTCGCTGTCGACCAGCCATAGTTTTCCGCTCGATGAAGTCGCGCGTTATTTGCACTCTTCGTCGGTGAGCGAGGTGCTGACGCAGGCGCTGCTCGACGCGCCGATGTTCGGTGTGCGCTGGCGCTGGAACGCGACCACCGCGCTCGCGCTGCCGCGCTTCACCGGCGGCACCAAAGTGGCGCCGCCGATCCAGCGGATGCGCTCGGAAGATCTGCTCGCGAGCGTGTTTCCCGATCAGGTCGCCTGCCAGGAAAACATCGTCGGCGAACGCGAGATTCCCGAACATCCGCTGGTCGCGCAGACGCTGTACGACTGCCTGTTCGATGCGATGGACCTCGAAGGTCTGATCAATGTATTGCGCGGCCTGGAAAGCGGCAGCATCCGCATGACGGCCCGCGATCTCACTTCGCCGTCGCCGCTCGCCGCCGAAGTGTTGAACGCGCGGCCGTACGCCTTCCTCGACGACGCGCCGCTCGAAGAGCGCCGCACCCAGGCCGTGATGAATCGGCGCTGGGTCGATCCGCAGAACGCGGAAGATTTCGGCCGGCTCGATCCGCAGGCGATCGCGTCGGTGCGCGAAGAAGCGTGGCCGGAAGCGCGCGACGCCGACGAACTGCACGACGCGCTCAATTCGATCGGTTTCTTCACGGCCGACGAAGTGATGGACAAACCCGCATGGAATGCCTGGCTGGCCTTGCTTTCGGGCGCCGGGCGCGCGGCGCGCACGGCGAATCCGGAGCTGTGGATCGCCACCGAACGCCTGCCGCAATTGCAGGCCGTCGCGCCGCTGCTCGAACTGCAGACCGCAGTGCGCGTGCCCGACGAATTCGCTGCGGTGACGTGGACGCGCGAGGACGCTCTGCTCGAACTGGTTCGCGCGCGGCTCACGGCGCTCGGGCCGGCCACCGTCGCACAACTTGCCACGCCGCTTGGCGTCGCATCGGGCGATGTCGACCTCGCGTTGGTCGGCCTCGAACGCGAAGGCTATGTGATGCGCGGAAATTTCGACGAGGGCGTCGCGGCGCAGCAGTGGTGCGAGCGGCATCTGCTGGCGCGCATCCATCGCTACACCGTGCATCGCCTGCGGCGCGAGATCGAGCCGGTGGAACAGCGCGATCTGATGCGCTTTCTGTTCCAGTGGCAGCATCTCACGCCCGATTCGCAGCTCAGCGGGCCGGCGTCGCTGGCGGTGTTGCTCGAACAGTTCGAAGGCTACGAAGCGCCGGCGGCGGCATGGGAAACAGAAATCCTGCCGGGTCGCATCGTCGGGTACGACAACGCCTGGCTCGATGAACTTTGTCTCGCGGGACGTCTCGTGTGGACGCGCTTGCGCCGTGGCTCGCCATCGCGCGAACACGCTGCCGGACCGGTGCGTGCGACGCCGATCGTGTTGTTGCCACGGCGTCAGCTGGCGCTCTGGACGGCGGCCGCGGGCACCGCGGTCGGCGAGCCGCCGTCGCTGTCGTCGCGCGCGAAAAAGGTCGCCGATCTGTTGCAGGAGCGCGGCGCATCGTTCTTCGACGAATTGCAGGAGGCGAGCCACCTGCTGCGGCCGGAGCTCGAAGATGCGCTGTCCGAGCTCGTCGCAGTGGGCCTGGTGAATTCCGACAGCTTCGCGGGTTTGCGCGGGCTGCTCACGCCATCGTCGAAGCGCGATGCGAACGCGCGCCGGATGCGCCGTCCCGCGCTTTTCAGCACGCTCGACAGCGCCGGCCGCTGGTCGCTGCTGCGTCGCGATGAAACCGCTGCGGCACGCGCCAATGACGCCACCGTCGAACACATCGCGCGCGTGCTGCTGCGCCGCTACGGCGTCGTCTGCTGGCGTCTGCTCGACCGCGAAGCGGCCTGGCTGCCGCCGTGGCGCGATCTGTTGCGCGTCTATCGCCGGCTCGAAGCGCGCGGCGAAATCCGCGGCGGCCGCTTCGTCGCGGGCCTGGCCGGCGAACACTTCGCCTTGCCCGAAGCCGTCGCGCTGCTGCGCAAAGTCCGCAACACCCCGCTCGACGGCACCGAGGTATGCGTATCCGGCGCCGATCCGCTCAATCTGTTGGGCAGTGTGCTGGCCGGCGACAAACTGCCCGCACTGACCGGCGCGCGCGTGCTGTTCCGCGACGGCGTGCCGATCGCGACCTTGCTCAGCGGCGAAGTCAATCCGCGCGTCACACTCGATGCCGCGCAGTTGTGGGCTGCACGTGCGGCACTGACGCGCGATACCAGGCAGGCGTCGCGGCAGCGGGCGTTGGCTGGGTAGATTTGCGGTTCCGCGTTGCGTCGTCCTGGCGCAGTGTCATGACGTTTTTGCGCGGAACGGGAATCGGGAGTCGGGAATCGGGAGTGAAACCGGCTTTGCTCTAATCCCGATTCCCGATTCCCGATTCCCGCCAACGCAACAGCAACAGCCGCAGCCCACCCCTCGACTCAAATGCTCATCGGAACTCTTTACGCGCTGGCCGCCGGCCTCATGTGGGGCATCATCTTCATCGGCCCGTTGCTGTTGCCGGAATATCCGGCCGCGTTGCAGACGGTGGGCCGCTACCTCGCGTTCGGCCTGCTCGCGTTGCCGCTGGCCTGGTTCGATCGCGCGGGGCTGCGCGAGCTCACGCGTGCCGACTGGATCGAAGCGCTGAAGCTGTCGGCGATCGGCAATCTGCTCTACTACCTGTTCGTCGCCAGTGCGATCCAGCGCGCCGGCGCGCCGCTGCCGACGATGATCATCGGCACCTTGCCGGTGGTGATCGCGATCTGTTCCAACCGGCGCGATGCGGTACGCGACGGGCGCATCGCATGGTCGCGGCTGGCGCCGTCGCTGTTGCTGATCCTCGCCGGTCTGGCGTGCGTCAATCACGATGAATTGCAGACCGATCCGTCGCGCGATCTGTGGCGTTATGCGAGCGGCGCCCTGCTCGCATGCGGCGCGGTCGCGTGCTGGACGTGGTACCCGCTGCGCAATGCCGACTGGCTGCGTGCGCATCCTTCGCGCAATCCGCGTGTATGGGCGACGGCGCAGGGGGTTGCGACCCTGCCGCTCGCGCTCGGTGGCTATATTTTGTTGTGGGGCGGCCTGCGCGCCGCGGGCAGCGAATTCGACATGCCGCTCGGGCCGCGGCCGCTGGCTTTCGTCGCGATCATGCTGGCGATCGGACTGTTCGCCTCGTGGCTCGGCACGCTGTGCTGGAACCAGGCCAGCCGTCGCTTGCCAACCACCGTCGCCGGACAGTTGATCGTGTTCGAAACCCTGGCGGGCCTCACCTATGCCTTTGCCTTGCGGCAGCAATGGCCGCCACTGGCGACGCTGATCGGCATCGCCTGTCTGATCGCCGGCGTCGCGTTCGCGCTGCGCTCGCGGCCGTCGCCGTTGCCGGCGACGACCGCCGAGGCGATGCATTGAGCGGCTAGGAGCGCGAGCCGCTCGATTTGCGCGCGGAACCCTTGCGCGCGCCGCCCTTGCGGGCCGAAGACTTCTTCGCTGCGGTCTTGCGGCCGCCGGTCTTTTTCGCTGCGGACTTGCGACCCGAAGTTTTCTTCGTGGCCGATTTGCGAGCGCCGGTTTTCTTCGCGGCCGTCTTGCGGCCGGCGACTTTCTTCGCCGGGGACTTGCGGGCGGAAGTTTTCTTTGTCGCGGTCTTGCGCGCGCCGACCTTCTTCGCGGCCGTCTTGCGTCCGCCGGCCTTTTTGGCGGCGGTCTTGCGGCCACCGGTCTTCTTTGCTGCGGATTTCTTCGAAGCCGATTTGCGCGCCGAAGCCTTGCGCGCACTGCCGCTCTTCTTGCCGCCGCCATCCTGCTTGTTGACCGTGGCCCAGGCGCGGGCTTCGGCGGTGTCGTCGGAGAGGCCGCGTTCCTTGTAACTGTCTTCGATGTGCTCGGCCTGGCGTTGCTGCTTGTCGGTGTAGCTGGATTTATCACCGCGAGGCATGGTGCATCTCCTTATCGCATCGGGTCGGATGCGGCGGGCACGGTCGAGGTCCGGCCCTCGTCGCCGCGCTGGAATTCGAAGCAAATTGCGCACCAGGAATTTGGCGGGATTGAAAGTTCGGGGCGCTTTGGAGCGGGAATCGGGAGCCGGGAATCGGGAACGGCAGGCGCACGCATCCGGGTCGCGCGGTTTCTTCTCCCGACTCCCGACTCCCGATTCCCGTCGCCCTCCACCGACAAAATTCAGGAGTCATTCGCGCACCCCGCACAAGAATCGAACTATTCCCGACGACGGACATCGCGATGAAAAAGACCACGCAAAAGAACAAGGCCGGCGCCGCTTCCGCCGAAGTCGAAGCCGTCGCCAGCAAGCAGCGTCGACTGCAGAGCCGGGCCGATCGGATCGAAGAAAGCGCGCCGAAGAAATCGAAGAAAGCCGAAGAGAAAAAACCGGTGCAGGCCGGCGAGCGCAAGCAGCCGGTTAATCCGATGCCGGCGCAGCATCTGCGCAAGCCGGGACGCGAGTCGGAACTGGCGCTGGCACCGCGATTCGAAGCGCCGGATTACCGCGGCAGCGGCAAGCTTAAGGGCAAGGTCGCGCTGATCACCGGCGGCGATTCGGGCATCGGCCGCGCCATCGCGGTGCTGTTCGCACGCGAAGGTGCGGACGTGGCGATCGTCTATCTCAACGAACACGACGACGCGCGCGCCACGCAGCGCCACGTCGAAAACGAAGGCCAGAGTTGCCTGCTGATCGCGGGCGACGTGAAGCGTTCGACCTTCTGCGAACGCGCGGTGCAGAAGACCATCGACACCTTCGGCCAGCTCGATGTGCTGGTCAACAACGCGGCCTTCCAGCAACACGTCGCGAAGATCGAAGACATCTCCGACGAACAGTTCGACGAAACCATGCGCACCAATATCTACGGCTACTTCAACATGACGCGCGCCGCGGTGCCGCATTTGAAGGAAGGCTCGGCCATCGTCAACAACGGTTCGGTGACGGGCCTGTTCGGCAGCAAGGAATTGCTCGATTACTCGACCACCAAGGGCGCGATCCACGCTTTCACCAAAGCACTTGCGAGCAACCTGGTGAAGCAGGGCATCCGGGTCAATGCGGTGGCGCCGGGACCGGTGTGGACGCCGTTGAATCCGGCCGATCGCGCCGCCGAAGACGTGGCGAAATTCGGCCAGACCAATCCGATGGGCCGGCCCGCGCAACCGGAAGAAATTTCGCCGGCCTTCGTCTTCCTCGCCTCGCCGGTGTGTTCGAGCTATATCACCGGCATCGTGCTGCCGGTGATGGGCGGGCCGAAGGGCTGACGCGCCCGTTTACTGCGCCGGCGTCACGCGCCACACCGCGTTGCCGACATCGTCGGCCACCAGCAGTGCGCCGGTGCGATCGACCGCTACGCCGACGGGCCGACCTTGCGCATTGCCTTCCTCATCGAGGAAGCCGGTGAGGATGTCCTCGGCTTCGCCGGCCGGCATGCCGTTCGCGAACGGCACGAAAATCACTTTGTAGCCACTCGGCGGTTTGCGATTCCACGAGCCGTGCTGACCGACGAAGGCGCCGCCTACATAGCGCGCCGGGAACAGATCGCCCTGATAGAAAGCCAGGCCGAGCGACGCGGTGTGCGGACCCAGCGCGTAGTCCGGCACGATGGCCTTGGCAACCAGGTCCGGCCGCTGCGGTTCGACGCGCTTGTCGACGTTCTGACCGAAGTAACTGTAAGGCCAGCCGTAGAAGCCACCGTCGCGTACCGATGTCATGTAGTCGGGCACCAGATCGCTGCCGATTTCGTCGCGCTCGTTCACTGCGGCCCACAGCGCACCGCTCTGCGGTTGCCACGACAGCCCGTTCGGGTTGCGCAGGCCCGACGCGAAGATGCGCTTACTGCCGGTGGCCGGATCGACTTCGAGAATCGCGGCGCGTTCGACTTCGTAATCCATGCCGCGCTCGGCGATGTTGCTGTCGGAGCCGACCGACACATACAGCTTGCTGCCGTCGGGACTCGCGACGAGGCTGCGCGTCCAGTGGCGGTTCTGATCGCCGGCCGGCAATGCGACCACCTGGGTGCCGGCGCCATCGATCTGCACGGCGCCTTCGCTGTACGGAAAACGCACGACGGCATCGGTGTTGGCGACGTAGAACGTGTCGCCCACCAGCGCCATGCCGAACGGCGACTTGAGGTTTTCCACGAACACGGTGCGGGTGTCGACATCGCCATCGCCGTCGGCATCGCGCAGCAGCGTGATGCGATCGGCGCTCGGCACCAGCGAGCCGGCTTTCTTCATCGCGCGCGTCATGAAGAATTCGCGGATGCCGCCTTTCTTCGCGCTTTCGGGCTTCGGCTGCGCAGCGGTTTCGGCCACCAGGACATCGCCGTTCGGCAACACGTACAGCCAGCGCGGATGGTCCAGGCCCGTGGCGAAGGCTTCGACGCGGAAGCCCGCGGCGGGCTTGGGCGTGGCGCCCTGTGCCCAGCCGGTGGCGGGCGCGATCTTGATTGTGGGCAGCGCCGATTTGTTCGGCGGCGGCAGCACCGGGTCGGGCCCCATGCCGGCGCGATCGGAAACGGTGGCGCGATCGCCGCAGCCGGCGATCAGCAGCGAGGCGACAACGAGAGGGAAAAGCTTCGGCGAAAGCCCGGCGCGCATGATGTCGTCTCCGCAAAGAGGCTGCGCGAGCGATGCATGGAGCGAGCCACGGCATGCGCGGTCGATCGCGGAAAAAGGCCACGAAATAGCCGTGCGACGACGAACTCTTCCAGTAACTTGCAAGATTTGCACTGACGGGTGACTGCAATTTGCAGCGCTACGTTCAGCCGTCGCTCGCCATCCGCAACACCAACGCCGCCAGGCTGCGCAGATCTTGCGCGTTGTGCATGGCGACGCGTCGAAGATCCGCCGCGCTGCCTCCGCGCAGGTAGTCCAGCCAGGCGCGCGGCGCCTGCGAGCCCGGCAGGTCATCCTCGCGCACCACGCCGAGCAATTGCCGCTCCACCGTGCCGAGCCGGCAGTTTTCCCAGTGCCCGCGATAGCGCCGCCGCACTGGATGCAGCAGATCCAGATGCGCCAGCCCCGCGAGCGGCGAGGGCAAGCGCGCGAGGCGATAGCGGGTGGCGAGCAGGGGCGCGTCGTAGCTCTTGCCGTTATAGCTCACCAGCACCTGCGACGGATCGAGCCAGCGCGCGAACTCGCGCAGCATCGACGTTTCGGCGGCCAGCGTGGTGATGGTGAGTTGCCGCAGACGCAATCGCCCCTCGTGCCAATCGGCCGCACCGATCATGAAGGCGCGCGTGCCGGTGCCGCCGGCCAGGCCCGTGGTTTCGGTGTCGAAGCACAGCAGGCGCGAACAGGCCAGCGTTTCCATGCGCGCGAAACCGGCGTCGATCGATTCGGGCGCCGGCGGCCAGGCCGCCAACGTTTCGGCGAAGCGCAGGCCCGGTGCGATTTCCTCGCCCGGCACATCGCGATCGAACGCACGTGCCGGAGCCGGCACCGTGCCGGCGGCGCGTCCGCGCACGCCGAGCAAGCGCCGCAATTCTTCGATCGCCACGCCCGCGCCGGCACGCGCTTCGCGCACCGGTCCCACGGCCGTGGCGCCGGCCTGCGAGCGCAGACCGCGCAGCCGATCGGCGAGCGCACTCATGCGGCGCGCAGCTGCGCGAGCACCTGCAGCGCGAGCGCTTTCGGCGTCGACTGCGATCCGTCGGTAATCGCGAGCACCGGCCCGACGCAGGCCGGACAACCCAGGGCGCAATCGCAGGCGCCGATCAGATCGTGCGCGCGCTCGAGCAACTCGTCGCGCCGGCGATACAGCGGCTCGCTCAGGCCCACGCCACCGGGGAAGTTGTCGTAAAGGAACACCGTCGGCACGAAACGCGCGGGATTTTCCGCAGTCACCAGGCTGCCGTCGCCACCGCGCAATTGCCCGCGTCCACGCGCATCGGCGGCACCGAACCAGGCGCCGTCGCCGCTGCCGACCGATTTCTGCAGATCGCGACCTTCGGCCATCACGGCCAGCGTCGCCACCAGATGCAGCGCGTACGACGCACCGAGGAAGCCGTCGAGCGCGTCCTGCCGCGACACGAAAACCTTGTCGAGCACTGCTTGCGTCAGTTGCCACCACACGGCCGTCGTGTGCAGTTCCTGGTCGGGCAGGTTCACCGGGCCGTAGCCGATGTTTTCGTGCGTGTAGTAGCGGATTTTCTTGTAGCCCGACACGCGCCGCACCACATGCACCTCGCCGTGATGCGCGGTGCCGGCGCCGCTGTGGGCACCATCGAAACGTTCGAGCACTTTCAACTTCGTGTAGTCGATGGCATCGGTGTAGTAGTCGACATGAGTGCGCGTGACGAAGGCCTTGCGGCCCTCCCAGTCGAGTTTCTCGACCTGGTACGGCACCGACTGCACCATGTGGATGGCGCCCTCGTACAGCGTGAGCGCGGCGGCGCTGTAGGCCACTTCGGCGATGATGGTCTGGCGGCCTTCGCTGCGATCGACCACGACGAAATTGCCGTCCGCCACCGAGCGCAGACTCACCGCATTGGCCGGATAACTGTCGGCGATCCATTCCCAGCGCTCGCCTTCCTGATGCAGCACGCCGCTTTCGCCGAGCACGGTGAGGAAATCGGCGGGGTCGAGCGGGCCGAAGCGATCGCCCGCCAGGAACGGCAACTCGAACGCCGCGCAGCGGATGTGATCGAGCAGGATCAGCGCCTGGTCGGGATGAATGCGCGCGTGTTCTGGGCTGGCATTGGCGAAGAATTCCGGATGCCGCACCACGTACTGATCGAGCGCTTCGCTGCTGGCGACGAGCACGCCGAGCGACGGGCGCTGGCGCCGGCCCGCGCGTCCGAAACGCTGCCACGTCGCAGCGACGGAACCCGGATAGCCGTTGAGCACGACGACATCGAGGCTGCCGATGTCGACACCCAATTCCAATGCCGAGGTGCTGACGATGCCGTCGATGCGCCCGTCGCGCATGTCGCGCTCGGCGGCGCGGCGTTCGGTCGGCAGATAACCGCCGCGATACGCGCGGATGCGCGGTGCCTTGCGTGGATCGTTGTCGAACACGTCCTTCAGGTATTTCGTCAGCACTTCGACCATTAGCCGCGAGTGCGCGAACACCAGCGTCTTCAAGCCGGCCTTGATCGCGATGCGCGCGATACGGTTCGACTGCGATCGCGCCGACGCGCGCAGGCCCAGATCGGCATTCGTCACCGGCGGATTCCACAACAGAACATGCTTCTCGCCGACCGGCGCGCCGCTCTCGGTGATGGCGGTGACGTCGCGCTCGAGCAAGGCTTCGGCATGCTGTTTCGGATTGCCGATGGTCGCCGAGCACAGGATGAACTGCGGCGTCACGCCGTAGAATTCGCAAACGCGCTTGAGCCGCCGCAGCACGTTCGCCACATGCGACCCGAACACGCCGCGATAGGTGTGCACTTCGTCGATCACCACATAGCGTAGGTTCTCGAAGAACTGCGCCCACTTGGTGTGGTGCGGCAGGATCGCCTGGTGCAGCATGTCCGGATTGCTCACCACGATATCGCCGTTCAGGCGGATCGACTGGCGCGCATCGCCGGGCGTGTCGCCGTCGAAGGTTGCAGCGCGGATGCCGAGATTTCCCGCACGATTGATTTCGAGCAGTTCGGCCACCTGATCCTGCGCCAGGGCCTTGGTCGGGAACAGGTACAGCGCCTTCTTGCGGTCGCGCAACGCGGCATCGAGCACCGGCAGCGTGTAGCACAGCGTCTTGCCCGAGGCCGTCGGCGTCACCGCCACGAAATCCTCGCCGCGCCGCGCCGCCTCCCAGGCCTCGGCCTGATGGCTGTAGAGCTGCGTCACCCCGCGCGAGCGCAAGGCAGCGACGACCGGTTCCGGCAATTCATCCGGCAGCGGCGCGAACCGACCCGGCCGCGCCGGCAGCGCGATGTGATGCGTGATGCGCGATCCGTACTTGCGCTGCAGGCCCGCGGCCAGCGCATGGCCATCGCTGCTGGGCGCGGCGGGGATGGATTCGATCGGCAGCGGGCGTAGCGCGTTCATGCGGGGGGTTGCAGGAGGGTGGCCGGCATTTTCTGCTGTGGGGCGTCTCAGGGGATGAGACGGCCGCCATGCGCTCGGCGAGATCCTTTGTAGATTTTTCCGATTTCCTTCCGCGCCAGGCGGAATCCGCAAAAAGGCCTTCAGCCGAGTGTCCACATTCTGTTGCGCCTGCGTACTTCAGCGCTGGACGGCACATTCCGGTGTCGGCAGTGGAGAATTTGCATGTCTGGACCTGGCGCGAAATCTATCGGAGCAACCCGGCGCGGCAACGCGATTGTCGGAAACCTCGCGCGCAGTTGCCTGAGCGCCCTGCTGGCGCTCGGCTTGGCGGGGAATGCCTGGGCGCAGGAAGGAGCGCCGGATCCGACGTTCGCTGGCAACAGCAGCGGCCGCATACATATTGCGCCGGACTTCATTGCCTCAGGCAACGATTTCGCGGGGGCGCTGGCGATCAATAGTTATGGATCTGCATTTGTCGTTGGCTGGGCCGAGGCGGCTAACGGCACATCTGATGCGTTCTATTCTGTGAAGGAAGCAACCCTGGACGGAGGAACCAGTTGCAGCCAAGCGTATTCCCAGCGCGTTTGCTGGCGCTATCCCAAGCTAGAGTCGGAAACACATGACCAGGCATTCCGCGGAATAGCGCTATGGGAACAGTATGACCCAAACAATACCAGCGAAGTATTCATCGCCGGCACCGAAGACAGGACCTTCGTCCTTGGACCGCAGTCGATTCCTCAGACAGTCCGTGCCGGCGTGCTTGTCCGCCGCACGGCGCTTTCCGGCAACTCGAGCGATGTATTCAAAGTCAACGGGCCCTATGGCGCGAACGAAAGCTCGGCGTTCAACGATCTGGTCCATGACAAAGCGAATGGCCACGTCATCGTCGCCGGCAGCTATGGCACCAACCAACTCGGCAGTTCCGATTTCTTCATTGCCCGATATCACGACAACGGTGGGCTCGATGTCGGCTTCAGCGACGACGGCCGATTGGTCGTTCCCTTCGATCTCGATTTCGCGCAAGGTCTTAACACAGTCGACTTCGCCACGTCCGTCGCGCTGGCTCCGGACGGCACGATCTGGGCGGCCGGTACGGCCACGGAGGGCAGCAAGACCGATTTCGCCGTCGTGAAAATCTCCCCGCTGGGCGAGGTGCTCGGCACACAGCGGGTCGCCTTCGATCAACCCGGTGGCGCACAAGCCGACCGGCTGGTCGACATGGTGGTCGATCATCTTGGTCGTGTGATTTTGCTCGGCACGATCGATGGCAGTAGCGCCAATGACGAGCACGTCGGCGTCGCACGCCTGCTGCCGGATCTGTCGTTCGACCAGAGTTTCGGTAGCGCCGGCACGGGTCGGGTTGTCGTTGATTTTGTCTTTCCCGCTGAACGCGACAAGGCCGGCGCAATTGCGATCGGACCCGATGGCCGCCTCTGGATCACCGGTACGCACTACACCGGCGATGCGACGAACGAATCCAGAATCGCGGTGGCGAAGCTTTCACCTAACGGGTTGCTCGACTATTTCGGCTTCGCCAAATCGGTGCAGTTCGACAGTGACGACGATCCCAGTCAGCCCAGCAGCGGTTTCGATCGGGGCGTCGATATCGAAGTCGCTGCCGCGCGAGTGACGGTGCTGGCCGACTACGCCCAGGGAAACGGACCGGGTCAGCCCGACGACAGCGATCTCGTACTGCTGGGGCTGCAAGCAAGTGCGATCACCGCCGACCTTTCGACGACGATCGAAGCCACGCCTGACGAAGTCGCACTGTCTGGGGCAGACGTCGCCGTCGAGGTGGAAGTGTCCAATGCCGGGCCTGAGCCGGCTACCGATGTATTGATGACACTTGAATTGCCGCCGGGCGCGACGCTCAAGTCGAGCGATGCGCCGGGCTGGGATTGCGAGGTGATTATCGAGCCCGACGCAATTCCACAGCTGCAAAAAGAGGTGGTCCGTTGCCATCGCGACGAGATCGCAGTGGGGGGCACTGCCCAACTCGGGTTCGAAACCACGGCGCCGACCATCCGCGGCCAACATAGCTACTCGGTTAAGGCCGACAGCAACGAGTTTGATCCGGACCACGGGAGCGCCAGTGCCGAAGTCTTCGTGGAAGGCTTCCAGACGACCAAGACGGCCAACGTCGGCCCGGATGGCGTCGCCTCACCGGGTGAACTTATCGAGTATCAGATCGACCTGATCGCCCAGGACCCGGCTGATCTCAATCCCACGAAATCCGCGATCCAAGTAACCGACGTCGTCCCTGCGGATACCACCTTCGTCACCGGTTCCGGCTCAGGCCCGGGCGTCAGCTACAACGCAGCACAGAACCAAGTTTCGTGGCAGCTTCCCGCTGGTTTCACCGGCGCCGTGCCGCCGCTGAAATTCTCGGTGCTCGTGTCGGAAACGCCTGCCGGGTCGCATATCGAAAACACGCACTTCGTGAACGGGGCGCAAGGCTGCCTCTCGCCGCCATGTACTTCGACGCCCATCCCCGGCGCGGACCTCGACTTCTCGCTCACCGCGCCCGCCAACGCCGCTCGCGGCGCGCAGATTGCCTACCAGATCGAAGGCTTCAACCACGGTCCGGATGTGGCCATGGATGTCGCCGTTGATCTGGCGATTCCGTCTGGCAGCACCTTCGAGAGCGCAATCGGTAGCGGCTGGACCTGCGCGCCAAACGGCACCGTCGTCCATTGCGCCCGCGCCTTCCTCGCCGCCGGCTATGCCGCGCCGGGAATCGAAATCGTACTGACCGCGCCGCCCGCTTCCGGAACCGTCGTTGCGACTTGCGACGCGACCTCCGCGAGCTACGACGTATCGCCAGCCGATCCGGATTGCACCGCCAGCACCGTAGTGCGGGCCGTCCAGGCAACGAAAACGGTGGCTGCAGGCACCGATGGCCTGGCTGCACCGGGCGAGACCCTCACCTACACCATTTCGGTAAGCGATCCCGACGCGTCTACGCCCATGGGCAAGGCCGCAGCGCCCGATCCCACGGTTATCGCCATCAGCGATGGAATTCCGGCGGGAACCACCTACGTGCCAGGTTCGGCCACCGGCCCGGGCGCCACGTTCTCCGCCGGCTCGAATTTCCTGCACTGGACGGTGCCGCTGAATTTCACCTCGCCGCAGATTCTCACGTTCCAGGTGACGGTCGACGCCCCGCTCACCGCCTCGCCGATCGAAAACACGCATTACGTCTACAACGCTCCTGCTTGCGCACAGGTTCCGTGCGTCGCTACCGGCACCACGCAGCCCGCGCTGGATACCGACGGGGACGGCGAACCGGATGCGACCGACAATTGCCCGGGCATTCCCAATCCCGACCAGTTGGACACCGACGGAGACGGCGCCGGCGATGCCTGCGACGACGACGACGATGACGATGCCGATCCGGATACGGGTGACAACTGTCCCTTGATCGCGAACCCCGGTCAGGAAGACTCCGACAATGATGGGATCGGCGATGCCTGCGATCTGGATCCCACCGAGGAAACCAACGACAGCGATGGCGATAACGTCGGCGACGACGTTGACAACTGCGTCTCGATTCCCAACCCCGACCAAACCGACACCGACGGTGATGGGCAAGGCGACGCCTGCGACGTCGATGACGACGACGATGAAGTCAACGATCCGGCCGACAACTGCCCGTTGATCGAAAACACTGATCAAGCCGACATCGACGGCGATGGGAAGGGCGACGCCTGCGACACGGATGACGACAACGATGGCTTGGTCGACCCGGCCGACAACTGCCCGGCGGTGAACAACCCGCAACAGGAAGACGCCGACGGCGATGGCATTGGCGACGTGTGCGATGACGACGCCGACGGCGATGGTTTCGACAATGAGGAAGACAACTGCCCCGTCGACCCGAACCCGGGTCAAGAAGACCAGGACGGAGACGGTGCCGGCGATGCGTGCGACGACAACTTGCCGCCCACCGATTCGGATGGCGATGGCGTCCCTGATGCCACTGACAACTGCCCCGCCATCGCTAACCCGGGCCAGGACAACAATGACGGTGATGCCCAGGGCGACGCCTGCGACAACGACGACGACAACGATGGCGTGGCGGATACCGACGACAACTGCCAGTTCGTCGCAAATCCGGGTCAGGAAAACGACGACGGCGATGCCGCCGGCAACGCTTGCGACGACAATCCCGGCGGCTCGGATCAGGATACGGACGGCGATGGCGTCGTCGATCCGCAGGACAACTGCCCCGCGATTGCCAACGACGATCAAGCCAACAATGACGGCGACGCGCAAGGCGATGCCTGCGACACCGATGACGACAACGACGGCGTCCTTGATGGGGCAGACAACTGTCAATTCGTAGCCAATCCGGGCCAGCAGGACGTCAACCAGAACGGTATCGGCGACGCCTGCGACGGCATCGCTCCGCCGGTCGATTCCGACGGCGATGGCGTTCCCGATAACACCGACAACTGTCCTGTCGTAGATAACCCGGGCCAGGCTAACAACGATGGCGACGAGTTCGGCGATGCCTGCGACGATGACGACGACAACGACGGCGTGCCCGACGCTGGTGACAACTGCCAGTTCGTCGAGAACCCCGGCCAGGAGAACGACGACGGCGATGCCGCCGGCAACGCTTGCGACGACAATCCCGGCGGCTCGGATCCGGATACGGACGGCGATGGCGTCGTCGATCCGCAGGACAACTGCCCCGTGGTTGCGAATGGCGATCAGGACAACAACGATGGCGACCAGGAAGGCGACGCGTGCGACGACGACGACGACAACGACGGCGTGCTGGACGACGAGCCCGACAACTGCCAGTTCGAAGCCAATCCCGGCCAGGAGGATGCGGATGAGAATGGCGTGGGCGACGTGTGCGAAGTGGGTGTCTGCAGCAACCAGGGTGGCGACGTGGATCAGGACGGCATCTGTGGCGACGACGATATCTGCCCGACCATCTCGCCGAATCAGTGTTCGAACCTGGTGGTCGATGTGCAGGAAGGCAGCGCGTACGCGGTCGACGGAGAGATCGCCACGTTCGACTTCACTTTGCTCAACAAGGGCAATCTGCCAGCCAACGGCATCACGATCGCGCTGAGCCCGTCGACATCCTTCGTCGATCCGGACTGGACGTGCGTCGGATGTCCGGCCGGTACGACGGGAGATGTGACTCAAGGTATCGAGATCGCGACGCTTCCTGCCGGTTCGGCGCAGATTTCGTTCACCTTGGTGGGCATCGCAGATGCGACGCAGGGAGCGATGGTTTCACTGAGTGTCGATGCTGCAACCAACTCTCCGGCACAGGAGGGAAATCCCGACGACAACCATGACGAGGACAGTTACCCGCACAGCCCGTCGGTATTCTTCTCTTATGGCTTCGCGGTAAATTAGCCTAAAGGCTTTGTGACGGTCTGGCCGTGCTTCCGGAAATGCCGGAAGCACGGTCGCAAGACCAAGTAGCGGCTTTTGGCGGTGGCGTAAGCGATCGTTGCGAAACCGGAGCTGCCGCACGCGCCGATGCCTACCAATGACTCGTTGACGCGGGTTTTGCGCTTTTCTGCGCAGCCAGGATCCAATCCTCCGGCATACCGAACATTCCGCGTATCGTGCGCCGGCCACCTTCGAACTGCCGGTCGCGCTGGCACGCCGCTGGCCGCCGGCTTAGCCGCGCGCGATTTCGAGTCGCTGTGATGGATCTTATACGGCTTGTCGGCTGCCACGCTCAGTGCCTGAGACGATTGCGCGATGCATGTTTGACCCACGGGCGGGCGGTGGCGCGTAGATCGCAAAGATCTGCAACAGTCGCTCCATTTTTGTCCGAAGTGATCTGAAAGCTCGTACGGCGAGGAAGCCCAGCGATCGCCGAATAACGGCTACCGCTTCCTCTAGCCCTTTCAGGAGTCACTATGTTCAGGCGGTCAGGCTTTGCGGTGCTCGCGGTTTTGCTGGTTGGTGTCGCACAGGCCGGGGAGCGCTCGGAATCGGGCCGCAGACTAATCGAGCCTCCCGGCAAAACCTATTCAGTACATGCGGCGGACTTGGATCGGCATGCGGCGCATGAAAGTGCCGAACACAGTCGCATCGCAAGCCTGGCGCCTCTGGATGCAGCGGTGTTCGCGGTGCCGTCTGGACCGGTCGCGCAGCAGAAGAGCGAGCCCTGCAATCTCTCGCCGCTCGCCACTCTTTCCGGTGCCGCGCACGTGCAGGCGGTTGCGGGCAGCACGACGAACTGTCTGAATGCCTTGTTCGACGTGAAAGGCGTCTTCGCCACCGCGCTTTTCGACGAGCAACGAATGATCGACATCGCCGATGCCATCGCAGCCGGCGCGCCAACCTACGATGGCACCAACGCATCGAGAGTCAGGCAGCTGATCGTGTATTTGCGCGCGGGGCTTTACGTACAGTTCTATCACCCGGCAGATGTCGCGGCCTATAGCGCGGCCTGGACGCTTTCGATCCAGAATGCCCTAGATGCTTTCGGTCAAGGACCGCATGCATTCGATGTCTCGGAGGAAAATGGCGTTACGTTGACCGAGTTCATCGGATTGATCGACGCATCCGGCGAAACCGGCAACCAGTTGTCGTTCCTGCAAAGCATGCTGGACGCCTACGGCCCCGCTTCCCACGACTTATATGGAATGCGTACAGCTACGAACGCAGTTTTTTATGCGCTCTATCGCGCTCATCAGTTCTCGAATTTCGTCGCCGCCGTGCCGGCGGCAGGTCCAGGCGTCATGACCAGTCTGCAGGCCTTCATCGCCGACAATGCCGGCGAGCTGGCCACCCCGCGAGCCTTCCTGATAACCAATGCTGCGGGCGAACTCGTCCGCTTCCTGCAATACACCGACGCCGGGTTCCACGGCACGGCGGATGCGACGATCAAAGACACGCTCGATGCTAGCGGATTAGCCACGCCCTTGGCGCCCGTCTACATCCGTATCGGCTATGGCATCCAATACTACGATCCGTCGCACTGCATGTTCTTCGGGGTTTGCAATCTTACTGCCGACGTAGAAGCCTTGGCGTTGCCGGCCTCGCACGAAACGACGTGCAATGCTTCGCTGCGTCTCCGCTCCCAGGCGTTGGACGATGCCAAGCGCGAGGAACTATGCGACATGCTCGCCGCGGAAGAAGCCGTGTTTCACACCCTGCTTGCCACCGCCAACCAACCGGCACTGGGCGATCTGAATACCCAGCTGGAAGTGGTGGTGTTCCATTCGCGTTGGGACTACGCCGCTTTCTCGCCCGCGATATTCGGAAACTCGGTCAACAACGGCGGCATTTATCTGGAGGGCGATCCCGGGAAGGCCGGCAATCAGGCACGCTTCCTCACCTTCGAAGCCGATTGGCTGGTGCCCGACGTGGTGGTCTGGAATCTGGCGCACGAATACGTGCATTACCTCGACGGGCGTTTCGACATGGCGGGGAAATTCGCCGACTATCCAATTAATGCGCCACTGAGCTCGGTCTGGTACATCGAAGGTCTCGCGGAATTTGTTGCTTACCACTTTAGCGGCGAAGTGCACGTCGGCGCATTGCAAGTGTCGACCGCGCCCCTGTCCGATAGCCTTTCACAGGTTTTCGATGCGCAGTACGGAATGAGCGAAAGCCTGGTCTATCACTGGTCTTACCTTGCCGTCCGTTTCATGTTCGAACGCCATCTGGGCACACTCGAAGACCTGCTGGCACTCTTCCGCGTCGGACACTACGGCAACGCAGGATATGGCGCATGGCTTGCCTCAGCGCGCGCGCAGTACGGCAACGAATTCAAAGGCTGGGTGACCTGCTTCCGCGCCCACGGCGGTGACACTTCGACATGCAATGATCCGGATGTTCTGAATCCGCTGTTGCGCGACGGGTTCGAGGAAGTTCGGGAGGAATGAGGAGAGCTCGGCCCGAGCAGGGGTCTCGATACTGCGACAGGGAATCGAATCTTCGAATCGACATCGCCGACACGGTGCGGGCGCAGCGGCGCTGGCCCGTGTCGCCGTTTCGAATCGGTATTCAATCCACTGGCGTACCGAACAACCGATCCCCCGCATCCCCCAACCCCGGCAGGATGTAGCCGCGCGCATCGAGGCAGCGGTCGATGCAGGCGACGTAAACCTCCATGTCCGGATGCACGGCTTCGACGCGCGCCAGGCCCTCGGGGGCGGCGACCAGGAACAGGCCTTTGATGCGGCGGCAGCCGGCTTGTTTGAGCAGTTCCGCGGCAGCGACGACGCTGCCGCCGGTAGCGAGCATCGGGTCGAGCAGCAGCGCGGTACGCTGGTCGAGGCGGTCGACGAGACGGGTGTAGTAGCTCTCCGGTTGCAGTGTCTGCTCGTTGCGGCGCAGGCCGATCACGCTGACCGGCGCGTTCGGAATCATCGCCTGCACGCCGGGCAGGAAGCCCAGGCCCGCGCGCAGGATCGGCACCAGCGTCACCGTATCGCTGCGTACCATGCGCACGCCGAGTTGGCCGCTCCAAGTGCCGATCGTAGCGTCGGCGGTGGGCAGATCGCGGCAGGCTTCGTACGCCAGCATCATGCCGATTTCACCGGCGATCTGGCGAAAACGCACCGGATCGAGCGATTCGTCGCGCAGGTGGGCGAGCTTGTGCTGCACGAGCGGATGCTGCAGTTCGACGATTTTCATGGGTCCGCGTGTCGCGATGAGAAGGGCGCGTTCAGAGTAATACGAGCGCCGGATTGCGCCAAAAAGGTTCCGCCACCGACCGGCCCGGGCCGCGATCCGCATCGACGAGCACGACCGCCGGCCGAGGCGCGAAACGCACGCGCTGTGCTAGTTTCGACCCATGGATGAAACACCGCGCCAGCCCGATCCCCTCGCCATCGACAAGCGCACCGCGCGCGGCATTTACGTGGTGGCGTTCGTCACCGCCGTGGCGCCGTTCGTGGTGCAGACCGCCACCCTCGTGCTCACCGGTTCGACGCGGCTGACGATCATCGCCGGCGCCGTGCTCGCGGCCGCTTTCATCGCACTGGCGATCGCCTTCCAGGCCCGCCAGGTGGGCTCGGTGCGTGCGATCGGCGCAGGTTCGATCGCGGGCATCGCGTTGGCGGTGTCTACCTATCACTGCATCGCATTTCCGGTCGCGCATATCCTCGACGCCACCCTGTTTTCCAACGGCTGACGCGCGGCCCGACGCCGCCCGAGGACTGCCCTCCAGCCAGCGTTAACGCCTGCGGCGGCAAAGTGAGCGCGTCGTTCCGCAGGAGCCGTCTCATGACTTACGTCGCCAACTATTCCGAGGCCGAGCCGGCCCGCGCCGAGGTCGATGCCATGCCCGGTGTCACCGTGCTCGAGTTCGGCGCCGATTGGTGCGGGCACTGCATCGGTGCGCAACGGTTGATCGAGAGCACGATCGGCAATCGCCCCGAGATCGCCCATATCAAAGTCGCCGACGGCCGCGGCAAGCCGCTCGGCCGCTCGTTCGCCGTCAAGCTGTGGCCCACGCTCGTCGTGCTGCGCGATGGAGTGGAGATCGCGCGCGTCGTGCGCCCGACGGCCGCCAACGAACTGGTGAACGCGCTGGCCCGCTGACACAGCCGTGCGCGCTTTCACTAAGATGCGGCTCTGATCTTCGCGGAGCCCGACGCTGGTGTGCCCGGACCCTTGCCTGCCGCGCGTTCGATGAGTTCCGCCGACACCCGGCGGCTCGGGCTCAATCTCGGCAGCAGCTACGCCAACGTCGGTTTGATGGCGCTGGTCACGCTGTTCGCTGTGCCGATCTATCGCGCCGCGTTGGGCGCCGAACAGTGGGGCGTGCTGGCGCTGTGCCTGACGGCGCAGGGCTTGCTGTTCGCGATCGACACCGCGCTCGGTCCGCCGATGTTGCGCGATGTGGCGCGCGGCGCGGAACGGAACGCCGAGTTCGCGGTGTTTCGGCGCTACCTGCGCGTCTATGGCGGCATCGCCTTGTCGCTCTTCGTCGCCGGACAAATCATCGTTTCAGCGTGGCAGCGATACGGCAACGTTCAGCCGCCGGATTCACTCGTCATCGCGATGCGGCTGATGCTCGTGCAATTCGTCTTCCAGTTCGCCAACAACGCGGCGATCGGCTTCTGGAACGGGCTGCAGCGGCAGCAGTTTTCCAACTTGCGGATCGCTGGTTTCTTGCTCGCGAAGCACGCGATCGCGCTGATGCTGGTGATGTTCCACGAGCCGACGGCATGGGTCTATCTGGCGCCGTTCGCCGCAATCGGCGCGATCGAATTCGCCGTCAACCTTCGTCGGGTCGCACGCGAATCCCATAGTTCTGAAGCGCGCGCCGAACCCGCGGAATTCGCAGTTTCGTGGCACGGCCTCGGTCTTTATGGAGTGGCCGCGGCGATCAGTATCGTTTCGAGTCAGATCGATCGTCTGTACCTGTCGCTGTGGCTGCCGGCCACCGAGTACGGCACCTATTTCCTGGTGGCGACGCTGGCCCTCAGTGCGATGAGCCTGCAGGTGCCGATCCAGCGCGCCTTCCTGCCGCGCATCGCGATGGCGGCTTCGTCGCGCCGCGCCGTGGCCGGCATGTGGCGCGCTTCGTTGTTGATCGTTGCCGCGCCCTGTCTGCTGGTGGCGATGTTTCCCGAGCTCGCGCTGCAGTTGTGGCTGCGCGATCCGCTGCTCGCCGACGCGGGCAGGGATGTGTTGCGCCTGTTGTTCGCCGGCGCGGCACTCACGGCGTTCTACGCGACCAGCGGAACGTGGTTGTTGAGTCAGGCGCGCTACGGCACGCTGATCGCGATCAACGTGGCCGGCCTGTTGGTGCAGCTGCTCGCGCTGGCCCTGCTCGCACCGGCAATCGGCGCGGTCGCGGGTGGCGCCGCGTGGCTCGGGTGCGGCATCGTTCAAGCGCTGGCGGCACTCTGGATCTGGCGCAAGAGAGCGCCGCCATGACGCGCGATGACACGCCGCTCGTCGTGGTCTCCATCGTGTCCTGGAACACCGCGGAGTTGACGATCGCTTGTGTCGAGTCCGTGCTGGCGCTGGACTATTCCAACTTTCGCGTCGCCGTTATCGACAACGATTCGATCGACGATTCGGTGCGGCGGGTTCGCGAAAGATTTCCCGGCGTCGCCGTCATCGCGCTTGCCGAGAATCGCGGATTCGCGGACGGTCATGCCGCTGCGCTGAGTCTTGCACGCGAACTCGGGGCCGCAGCGATCTGGCTGGTCAACAGCGATGCGCGCGTCGACGTCGATGCGTTGTCGAAGCTGGTCGAAGCGTGGCAGGCGCACGGCGATGCACTCTACGGCGGCCTGCCTTTGCGCGAACGGGGCGGGGAAACCACGATCGATTTTCCGGCGAAGTTCCTGCCGCCGGACGCCAGGCCGCGCGTCTGGTTGCGCGATACCGAAATCCGATTCGACGAGGCGTGGAAATCGGCACCTGCGCGCAAGGTCGGCGCGGTGATGGGCACGACGATGCTTGTTCCGATGCGCGTGATGGAGCGTCACGGCTGGATGGATCGCCGCTGGTTTCTCTATTGCGAGGAAATCGACTACTGCTACCGGCTGCGCACGCACGGCATCGAAAGCATTCTGGTGCCGCAGTCGCGCGTTTGGCATCTTCGCGGCGGCAGTCATCGCGACAAGGCTGCCGTGGAGGATTGCATCGCCTACTATCGGGCACGCAACGAAATCGCGTTGGCGCAACGCCACGGGGCGGCGCATGTCGCGGCCATCTGGGCGGTGAAGAAGGCGATGCTCGCGCTGCGCACACTGGTGCCGCGGCCGTCGCGTGCGCGCATGATCCTTGCCGGCGTGTTGGATGCGTTGCGACGTACCTTCGGCAAACGTCATGCCCCGGAACGGTTCCTCGATAACGGCTTCCCGCCGCTGCGAAAGATTGCGGAATTCCGACCCGAGCGGTGGTCGCGCAAGTTGATGACGATAGGCCGGCGTCTTTTTCACAAGCAACGCAGCTGCTGCATCGATCGGTTGGGCACGTCGAAGCTGGCGTTCGATCCGGAATTCCCGCTGTTCGTTCGCCAGTACTATTTCAATTGTATCTGGGAGATCGAACGCGCACTCGTCGACGGCGGGCACCGGCTCAACGTGATCGTCGGAAACATGGATTGCGCCTTCGACAACGCGAACCGCACGCTACGCATCGGTTTGCAGTGGGAACACACGCTGGTGAAGCCCGGCGGCCGCGACAGCGAAGGCGCGCCGCGCGGTCGGATTCCGATCGAAGGCAGCGGCGAGTCTTATCTGGTACGTGTACAGGACCGCGAATTCCTGGAAACCTGCGACCTGGTCATCGACTACAGCCGCCCGAACCTCGTGAATCTCGAACGATCACCGCGGTTCGCATCGCTGGTGCGCAATTTCGTTCACGTCGCGCCGTTGCTTTACGATTTCGCGCCGGACGATCGGCGCAGAAAGTTCGATATCGTGACCTTGTTCGCCGACACCGCGCAGCGGCGGCGACGCGAATTCCTCGATGATGCGCGCGCCGCCGGTTTGCCGATCCGCAACGTGGCGGGAGTCTTCAGCCATGGCGGCTTGCGCCGGCTTTACGATCGCACGCGCATCCTCGTCAATCTGCATCAGACCGAGCATCACCACACCTTCGAGGAACTGCGCGTGCTGCCGGCGCTGCTGCGCGGTGTCGTGGTGGTGAGCGAAGACGTACCGCTGCGCGAGGAAATTCCGTATCACCGCTTCATCGTCTGGACCGATGCCGCGACGCTGATCGAAACCGTGCGCGACGTGCACGAGAACTACACAGCGTATCGCGCCAGACTGATCGAAAGTCCGCAATTGCAACAGGTGTTGCACGCGATGAAAGTAGCCAACCGCCGCACCATCGAAACGGCGTTGCGCCGTTTCGCGTCCTGATTCAGACGTGCACGGTGCGATCGCGCATCATCGCCAGCAATGCGACCACCGTGATGATGGCGGCGGCCGCCAGGTAGTAACCCACCGCCGCGATACCGTAGCGCGCCGCCAGCCAGGTCGCGATGTAGGGCGCGAGCGAAGCGCCGACGATGCCCGCCAGATTGAACGCGAGCGACGCGCCGGTGTAGCGCACCGCGGTCGGGAAACGTCCGGCCAGCGCCGTGCCCAGAGGGCCGTAGGTGAGGCCCATGAGCGCCAACCCGATCGCGAGCATGGCAAGGACCGCCATCGGACTGCCGGCAGCGAACATCGGCCCGAACGACAGGCCGAACACCGCGATCATCACGCTGGCGATCAGCAGCACGCGCAGCGCGCCCTGCTTATCCGCCCACCAGGCGGACAGCGGAATCGTCAGCGCGAAGAACAGTACGCCGATCATCTGCAATTCGAGAAATTCGCCGCGCGCGTAACCGAGCCGGCTGGTGCCCCAGCTCAGCGTGAATACCGTCATCAGGTAGAACAGAACGAAGGTCGCCAGCGCGGCGAACGTGCCCATCAGCAGTTCGGCGGGATGGCGGCGCAGCACGGTGAGGATCGGCATCTTGACGCGCTGATCGTTTTCGATCGCGGCCTGGAAGGCCGGCGTTTCCTGGATGCTCAGGCGCACCCACAGCCCGACGAACACCAGCACGGCGCTGGCGATGAAGGGAATGCGCCAGCCCCAGGCGAGGAAATCGCTTTCGTCGAGCACGGCGGTCAGCAGCAGGAAGCTGCCGGTCGAGCAGAGAAAACCGATCGGCGCGCCGAGCTGCGGAAACATGCCGTACCACGCGCGTTTGCCGGGCGGCGCGTTTTCGATCGCCAGCAACACCGCGCCGCCCCATTCGCCGCCCAGGCCCAGCCCTTGTCCCAGGCGGCACAGCGCCAGCAGCAGCGGCGCTGCGATGCCGATCTGCGCGTAGGTCGGCAGCAGTCCGATCAACACGGTCGACAAACCCATCGTCAGCAGCGCGGCAACCAGCGTCGCCTTGCGGCCGACGCGATCGCCGAAATGTCCGAACAGCGCCGAGCCCACCGGCCGCGCGAAGAAGGCGAGGGCGAAGGTGGCGAGCGATTGCAGCGTGGCGGTGGTGGGGTCGGTGCCCGGGAAGAACAGCGCGGGGAACACCAGCACCGCCGCCGTGGCGTAGATGTAGAAGTCGAAGAATTCGATGGTGGTGCCGATAAGGCTGGCGAACAGCACGCGGCCGGGGGAATTGAGAGTGCTGTGCCGAACGGTCATCGCAGGCTTCGAGTTGGACGAAGCGGCGATTGTGGCAGGCGCCGGGTGGCAGCGGGAACTGCGTCGGTGCTAGGCGATGAAAAGGGCTCGCCGGAAGGCCGCAGCGGGGTTCTGCGGACGGTTCCGGCGAGGCCTTGAAGCGTCAGCGGTTGTCGCCGCGCGAGCCGCTGCTGGAACCGCGATTGGAACCCGAGCTGGAGCCCGAGCGGGAGCCCGAGCGGCTCCCGCTCCTGCTCGAACCCGACTTGTTCTTGGTGTGCTGGTTTTCGCCCGTGGGATTGTTGTTAGGCATGACACTGTCTCCGTGTGTGGTGCCTCACGACGAGGCGCGAATCGCTTGCATTAAACCTGCCAACGTCACATGCGCATAGTTTATAAGTTGGGCGACGGCTTATTCACATCCGTCGAATTTTTGATCGCCTGCACAACTTATTGCTTCACAAAAATGAGGACTCCATCGAACCCTCAGTTGTCGACCACAAGACGATTCGAAAAAAGCCTCCTTCGCGTCCTTTCTTTTTCCTTCGCGTCCTTCGCGTCCCGCTCTAAAAACTCAGATCAAGAAAGCCTGCGACCGAAGCCGCAGGCCCGCATCAAACATCTCAGCCGATGCTATTTCTTGGTCGAAGCGCTGCCGCTCGAGCTGCGTCCGTTGCTGCTGCCGTTCTCGGCGTCCTGTCCGCTGGCGATGGTGGAGGTGCCCGACAGGCCGCCGCTGCTGCCGTACGACGAGCCCGTCGTCGAGGTTCCGCTGCGCGACGTCGAACTGCCTTGCATCGAAGACGGCGACTGCGCGCCGCGCGAACGGCTCAGCGTCAGCCGGTTCTCGATTTCCTGCACACCCGAGCAGCGATCCACCAGATCTTCGACGTGGTGTTTCATCCAGCGGTCTTCGACCTGGCCGGACAGCACCACCATGCCGTTGTTGACCTCGATATTGATGTCGCTGGCGTCGATCAGCGGATCGTCGGTGAGGCGTTCGCTGATGTCTTCCTTCAGACGTTCGTCGGAACGCTTGTAGCCGCGCGGACCGCGTCCGCTGTGACCCATGCCCTGACCCTGGCGCATGCCATAGCCCGACACACCGGCGTAGTTGGTGCCGTAGTTGCCGCTCTGGCGCTCGCCGAAGTTGGCGCCGTAGCTGCCGCTGGCGGTGGTGCCGCTGCCGTAGTTGGAACCGTAGCCGCCGCTCGATTGCGCGCCGCCGCCGTAACTGTAGCCACCGATGCCGCTCGGTCCGCCGCTGGATCCGTACTGGCTGCCGCCGTAACTGCCGCGGCCGCCGAAGTAGCCGCCGCTGCCGAGGCGATCGTCGACCGGCAGGTAACCGCCGCTGCCGCTCTGGCTGCCGGCCCCATATTCGCTGCCGTAGGCGCGCTGCGAACCGCCGTAGTTCTGCTGCTGGCCCCCATAGCCCTGGCCTTGCTGGCCGTACGGCCGATTCATGCCGCCGAAGTTGTCGTTCGTGCCGAAATTACGCTGCGAGCCGTAATTGCCCTGCGCGCCATAGCCGCCTTGGTTGTAGTTCTGCCCGTAGCCGCCTTGCGATCCGAAGTTGCCTTGCGATCCATAGCCGCCCTGCGTGCCGCCATAGTTGCCGCCGTAGCCGTAGTTGCCCTGCGCGCCGTAAGCGCCTTGCATACCCCGCGACCCGGAAAGATTGCGCTCGGATTCGTATTCGCCGTAGCCCCAGTTGTGTCCGCCCTGGCCGCGATAGCCGCGATTCCATTCGGACTCCTGGCCGGCATAGTCGCCGCCGCGTCCGCCGTAGCTGCTTTGGCCGCCCTGCGCGTAGTTGCCCGACTGCGGCTGCGAATAATCGCTGCCGTAATATTCGCCGCCACGTGCGCCGCCGGTGCCTGCGCCGTAGCGCGAAGCGCGCGTGCCGCGCTGGAAATCCTGCTCGTCGCCGGCATACGGACGATCGACCCGATAGCGATTGCCGCCGCGATATTCGTCATCCGACCATTCCTGCTGCGGATACCGTTCCGGCTGCATGCCACCGCCGCCGTTGCCGGATTGACCGTAGTATTCGTTGCGTCGATTCATTTCGCTCTCTCCTTAGAAGGAAGTTGCGCTTCCATTGAAGCCGCGTCCCTTTGGAGCAACACGCGTGCCATTCAGAAATTTGCGTGTAGCGGCCGCGAAATCGACGATTGTGCTGTCGAGAAGAATTCGCCGACGCACGAGTTTGGCGTGGCGCGGTCGTTTGAACGGCCGAATAACGCGATGATAATGTTTGAAAAATCAAGAGGGAAAACTACCTGCCGGCGTCGGTTCGTGTACAAATTGCAGCCGGAGGAAAATATGCGAATGCGCATCCGGCGGAACTTTTCATCGCCGCGCCGCGCGCCTGTGTTAGGCGTGGCACGCTTCGTGATTGATTGAATATCCCCGCTTGGCGGAGCTCATCATGAAAAGCCGACATTTCGTCTTGCTGGCCGCAGCGCTGGCCGTGACCGGTTGCGACCGCGACAAGGATCCGGAAATCCGCGCCGGTGCACCGAGTGCCAGCGCCTCGACGGCGACATCGCAGGCGAGCCCGACACCGGCACCACCGGTCACGATCGCGCCGTCAACCGCGCCAGGCAGCGCGCCGTCCGCCGCGGCAACGCCGCAGGATCCCGCCGCCATGCCCGCGCCTCCGGCCGAACAGGCGATCGCCGAATGCAGCGATCTGCCCACCGATCAGCGCAGCGAGTGCGAAATGCGGGTGCGACAGGGCTTCGACCGCGATCCGGCGCAGACCGGCCAGCCGGCGGGCGAGCCGGTACCGAGCGGCGACGAGATTCCGGATGTCGATCCGGTGGATGGCGAGGACGGCGATAAGCGCTGAGGTAACTGACCGGCCGGCGGAGTCGCAGCGGGGCGCCCTCACGCCCGGTTTTGGACGCTTCGCCGCGGCGCGAGTGAAAAAAGCACACCGAGCCGTGCAGTTCGCAAGCGCGCGTCGCGCGCGAGCTTGCAGAGTGCAATCAAGCGGTGCGCACTTCCGAGCCGCCCGGCGGCGGGCGGACAACGAGGCGAGGACGCGCGACGGTTCGCTCGCACCACCTCGCGGGCTGGGCCCGAATCAGAACCGTCCGCGCCGGGAGGAGCACCCCTCCCGGCTGCGGAACAACGTCACCGCGTGGAGTTCTGGCCCATCGGCCGCGTGCGCGGCTGGACCGAATTCAGGTGCAGATTGTTGGTGTCGTTGTCATCGGGGGACGGCTGATCGACATCGATCGCAGCCACGTCCGTGTTGGCGTTGCGCAGCTGCGAGGCGCTGTTCTTGCGCGCGCCGCCACGGCTGTTTTCGCCGCCTTTCCGGCCGATTTGCGCCATATGTTCGCGATTCTGGCTGACCGCTTCGCCGCCCTTGCGACCGGCCGCGCGAGCTTCGGCGGAGTCGAATTCGTGGGCCGTGCCGCGCTCGTGCGCCGCGCGTCCGCCGAGGCTTGCGATCTCGCGCTGGCGTTCGCGATCCATCGAGGCGAAACCGCGATTGCTGGTCGAGCGCGCGGGCTTGTTGGCGGCGGTCTGGTCGACGTTGTCGCGGCCCTCGTTGGCAGTCTGGCTGCTCTGATCCTTGCTGGGGTTGGCCATGAAGTCTCTCCTGGATGAGGCGACCTTTCGAAGACGCAAGCTGCGGAAAGCGTCGGTCGCGGAACAATCGAACGGGGCAGCCTGGGCATCCCCACGCAAGGGCCGTGCCGACGGCGGACCCAGCATGAAGATTTCGCCAAAAGGCGACTAAGGCGTTCGATTGGCGGCGACACCGGACCCGGCAGGCGCCCGGCCCAGGCGGTTCAGGCACGCACGGTCAGTGCGGCCGCACCTCGACCCGCTCGCGCAGCTGCTGCCGATAGGTCCGGCTGCACGGCAGCGTGGCGCCATCGCGCAGGTGCAGACGGGCATCGCCCGTGTCGAGCGGCTCGATCGCGCCAACGTGATCGAGGTTCACCAGCCAGCTGCGGTGCACGCGCTGGAAGCGCAGCGGGTCGAGCCGTCCTTCCAGCGCCGCGATCGTGCTGCGCAGCGGATAGTCGCGTCCCTTCACGTGCAAATTGACATAGTTGCCGGCCGACTGCGCCCACTCGATGTCGGCCGCATTGACCAGGAACTCGCGGCCGAGCTTGCGCACCAGGAAACGTTCCGGCCGGTCGACCGGTTCGGCCGGCATGCCTTCGTCGGGCTCGTCGAGCAGCCGGGCCTCGCCCTGCAGCCGCCGCAGCAACAGCCGGTAGCCCTCGATGATCACCACCGAGACGGCGTAGCCGCGAACATCCTTCAGGTACTCGTAGCCGAATTCCTGCAAAGGATGACCGAAGTCGTAGTTCAGGCCCTGCGTCGCATAGGCCGCCTCGCGCAGCGCCACCATCAGCGCGACGTGTGCGACCGACCAGATCAGGCTGCCGAGCACATGCCACGGCAGGCTGCGGCGCCAGGTGTCGACGTGCATCGGATAGCGCCGCGTCCACCACAGCAGGAACGGCACCAGCGCCAGCAGCACCAGGTTGCTGCTCCACTCCCACACCGCCGGTTCCCAGTCGGCGAAGCGTTCGGTGAGGCCCACGCGGCGGATATCGATGATCGTGGTGATGCTGTTGCCGATCGCGTTGGTCAGATGGATCGCGATCCAGAAGCCGGCCTCGGCCCAGCGCCGATAGGGTTGATAGCGCGCGAGCAGATCGTCGGGAGGCGGCGTCATCGGCGCGATTGTAGTCGGTGGCGCAAACCCCCCGCCGCGGCTCGTCCCCGGCCTCCGCGCTTCGTCCCTGCGGCTTGTCGATCAATCACCTGCGCATGGATCGCGCGTTGCGCCGGGCCGAGGCTTGCGACTCCCTGTCCGGAGTCGCGCATGTCCGTCACCCCTGTTGCCGCCGCCCCCGCCTCGTCCCGTCGCTACGACATCGACGCCCTGCGGGTGTTCGCGTTCGGCCTGCTGATCCTCTATCACGTCGGCATGTTCTACGTGACCGAGTGGGAGTGGCACATCAAGAGTGCCTACCTCGCCGACTGGCTGCAGGCGCCGATGGTGTTCGTCAATCGCTGGCGGATGCCGCTGCTGTTCCTGATCTCGGGCATCGCCATCGGCCTGTTCGATCCGCGCCGCGGCCGTTTGAAATTCTTCCTCGAGCGCAGCTGGCGCCTGCTGCTGCCGCTGATCTTCGGCATGTTCGTGGTAGTGGCGGTGCAGGCCTACTGCCAGGGCGTGAGCAACGGCAAGGTGGCGCCCGGCTTCGGCGCCTTCCTGTGGCGCTACTGGCAGGTGCAGCCGTGGCCGCAGGATTCCTTCGACGGCTGGGAGTTCGGCATCACCTGGAATCACCTGTGGTACCTGCCCTACCTGTGGCTCTACACCACCGTGCTGGTGTTGGCCTTGCCGCTGCTGCACTCGCGCGCCGGACAGCACGTGCGCGACGGGTTCGGATCGCTGCGCGGCATGACGCGCGTCGTGCTGCCGGCGATTCCGCTCTTCCTTTGGTTCACCACCCTCGGCCAATGGTTCGAAACCACGCACGCCCTGTTCGACGACTGGTTCAACCACGCCTACTCGTTCACCGTGTTCCTCTACGGCTACTGGATCGCGCGCGATACGCAGTGGTGGACATCGCTGGCGGCCGCCCGCAAGCCGTTGCTGTCCGCCGCGTTGGCGATGGCGGCGGTATACCTGCCGATGCTGTTTCTGCTGGACGACGATGCGCCGACGTGGGTGCTGCTGACTGCGCGGGCGTTACGCAATCTGTATTGCTGGACGGCGCTGCTGGCGATCCTGGCATGGGGCCACGCATGGCTCAATCGGCCGTTTCGCTGGCTGCCGTATGCGACCGAAGCCGTGTACCCGTGGTACGTGCTGCATCAGAGCTTGATCGTACTGATCGGGTATTGGGTGGGGCCGCTGGCGCTTGGTGCGGTGCTTGAACCGGCGGTCGTGTTGTTCGGGACGGCGGGTGGATGTCTGATGCTGCATGAACTGGTGATTCGACGGGTGCCGATTTTGCGGCCGTTGTTTGGATTGCGGATGCGGGCGCGGGAAAGGGTTGTGGTTGGGCGGGGTGTGGTGGTGCAGGGATGATTTTTTCTTTGGCTGGGTTGGAGTCATCCGGCGCCAGTGGAAATCAGGTGACTCCTCACCCTTCGTCATTCCCGTCAAAGGCAGGGCCTCTGAAAAACGCTGCGCCGCCCGCGCGAATGCAAAAACCCCGGCGACTGGCCATCGTTCGCACCGATATGAATTGCGTGGACAACAGAACTTCTATGCCCGCCATCAATTAAAACCCTCCCTTTCAACCCTTGTCGCCCATCAACCACTCATGCCCTAATCCACGAAATGGACGCCACCACCGCTTCCGCCGCCGACCTGTATCGCGAGCAGATACTCGATCACGGCCACGCCCCGCGATACACCGGCACGCTGGAGGAACCCGCGCGCCGAGCCACGGCCTACAACACGCTGTGCGGCGACAAGATCGAGCTGAGTGTGCGGTTACAAGCCGATCGCTGCACCGAACTTAAGCATCGCACCGAGGGCTGCCTGATCTGCATAGCATCGGCCTCGCTGATGACCGAAAACCTGCGCGGCGAGTCGTTCGCGCACGTCAACGAACTCTACGAACATCTGCAGGCGGCACTGCGCGGTGAATCGCGAACGCTCGGTGCGTTCGAACCGTTGCTCGGCGTGGCAGCGCATGCGTCGCGCCATCGCTGCGCATTGCTGCCGTGGGAAGCGCTGCAGATGATCTTCGCCGCGAGGAGCCGATGACCAGCGGCGGCACGCGCGGTGTGATCGAGGCCGGCCTGCGGCTGCGTGCGCAGCACACATCGTTCGCGTTGTGCATCGTCGTCGATACCGAAGGTTCCACTTATCGCAAACGCGGCGCGGTTGCGCTGGTCAGCAGTACCGGCGAGCGCGTCGGCACGCTGTCCGGCGGCTGTCTCGAACCTGCGCTGGAAGCGCTCGGTCGCGATGCATTGGCTGCAAACGCGCCGAGACTCGCGGAGCTCGATACGCGGCGCGACGACGATCTCGTGTTCGGTTCGGGCTCGGGCTGCCGCGGGTTGATGCGCGTGCTGGCGCTGCCGGTTGCGGACGAAGGCGCGGCCATGTTCGCAGCGCTCGCCACCGCGCATGCGGCGGGCCTGCCTTTCACACCGTCGTTGCACGAATATGCGCCGGCGCTGTTCGATAGCGGCGATGTCACGGTCGCACCTGCGCCGCAATTGTTGCTTTTCGGCGCCGGCCCCGAGTTGCCGCCGCTTGCGCGCTGTGCACGCGCGCTCGGTTGGCGGTTGGCGGTGATCGATGCGCGCCAATCGCTGCTCGATCCGTTGCGGCTGGCGGACGTGGATTCGTGGGTTTGTGCGCGCCCGGCTGCCGGCTGGTCGCAGGTGGCGTTGCCGCGCGTGGATGCCGCGATCGCGATGACGCATACCGCCAGCGGCGATCTCGAAGCGTTGCAGGTTTGCGCCGACAGCGAGGCGCACTACATCGGCCTGCTCGGTCCGCCTGCGCGGCGCGATGAATTGCTGGCCAGCCTCGCGCCCGAACATGCACGAGCACTGCACGGACGCCTGAATGCCCCGGTCGGGCTGAATCTCGGCGGCGATGGTCCCGAGGCGATCGCGCTGTCGATCGCGGCCGAACTGCAGCAGCATTTCTCGCAGGCGTGAGCACGGGACGACACGCCGTCGTATTGCTCGCCGCCGGCGCATCATCGCGGCTGGGACAACCGAAGCAACTGCTGCAGATCGAAAGCGTTTCGTTGCTGCGGCGCGCCGCCGTCGCGGCGCTTGCCACGCAGCCGATCGAGGCCTGGGCGATCCTCGGCGCCGAGGCCGAGCGATGCGCCGTCGAACTCGACGGCCTCGCCATGCAGACGCGACTCTGCGCCGATTGGCGCCAGGGCATGGGCGCCTCGCTGGCGTGCGGCGTGCGCGCGTTGACAGCAGCCGTCGACGGCGTGCTCGTCGTGCTGTGCGACCAGCCCGCGTTGTCGGCCACCCATCTGCAGCAGCTGGTGACGCGCTGGTCCGAACGCCCCGAATCGGCGGTCGCGAGCGCCTACGCCGATGTGCTCGGCGTGCCCGCCGTGTTGCCGCGCGCCTGGTTCGCCGATCTGGCAAACCTGCGCGGCGATCGCGGTGCGCGCGACCTGCTGCGCGAGCGTCGCGACCGGGTAATCGCCATCCCGGCGCCATCGCTGCACTACGACATCGACGAGCCGCACGACGCCCGCCATTGGACGTTGGTCGAGGTGGCAAGCCGCCGGCGCGAAGAGTAACCTCACAGGCTCCCAGCCGACGCGAGGGTGGCCATGAAGCTCAGCGTGAACGGCGCCGATCACGACATCGACGCACCCGCCGATATGCCCTTGTTGTGGGCCCTGCGCGATCTGATGGGCCTGACCGGAACCAAGTTCGGCTGCGGCATCGCGCAATGCGGCGCCTGCACCCTGCATGTCGATGGCGCACCGTTGCGCGCCTGCGTCACGCCGGTGTCGGCGGTCGCGGGCCGCAGGATCACCACCATCGAAGCCTTGTCGGAAGACGCCAGTCATCCGGTGCAGCGCGCGTGGGCCGAACTCGATGTCGTGCAGTGCGGCTACTGCCAGTCGGGACAGATCATGGCCGCCGTCGCGCTGCTCGCGGTGAAGCCCTCGCCCACCGATGCCGATATCGACGCCGCGATGAGCGGCAACATCTGCCGCTGCGGCACCTATCCGCGCATCCGCGCCGCCGTACACCGCGCGGCCGAAATCGCGAAGACCGCCTGACACTCCCGCCGGCGCCGCCGGCATTCGCGTTCGGCCGTCGGCCGTGCGCTGCGAGCTTGAACGGAGAATGCGCGTGAATGCCGTGACTCATCCCTCCCGTCGCACCTTCCTCAAAACCACCGCATTCGTCGGCGGCGGCCTGATGCTCGGCTTCCTGGTGCCTGGTGCGAACCGCTTCGCCGCCGCGCAGGAAGGCGCCGCGACCGCGGCCTTCGTACCGAACGCCTTCCTGCGCGTCGGCACCGACGACACCGTCACCGTGCTGCTCGCGCATTCGGAAATGGGCCAGGGCATCTGGACCGCGCTGCCGATGCTGATCGCCGAAGAGCTAGATGCCGACTGGACAAAAATCCGCGTCGAACACGGCCCGGCCGCGCCGGCCTACGCGCACACCATGTTCGGCATGCAGATGACGGGCGGTTCGACCAGCACGTCCACCGAGTTCGAACGTTATCGCCAGGCCGGTGCTGCGGCGCGTTCGATGCTGGTGCAGGCGGCTGCGACCAAGTTCGGCGTCGCGCCGGCCGACGTGCGCACCGAAAAAGGTTTCGCGATCGCCGGCGACAAACGCATCAGTTACGGCGAGCTCGCCGATGCGGCGGCGAAGCTGCCGGCGCCAGATGCGGCGACCCTGAAGCTGAAAGACGCGAAGAACTGGACGCTGATCGGCAAACCCACGCAGCGCCTGGACACGCCGGAAAAGATCACCGGCCGCGCGAAGTTCGGCATGGACGTGCAGTTCGAAGGCCTGCTCACTGCGCTCGTGGCGCGCGCGCCGGTGTTCGGTGGCACGGTGAAATCGTTCGACGATGCAGCCGCACGCGCGGTGGCCGGCGTGCGCAACGTGGTGCAGGTGCCGAGCGGCGTGGCCGTGGTGGCCGATAATTTCTGGGCCGCGAAACTCGGTCGCGATGCGCTGAAAGTCGAGTGGGATCGCGGCCCGAACGCCGGCCTCGACTCGCAGAAGCTGCTCGCTGATTTCCGCGCCGCCGCCGCCGGCGACGGTGCCGTGGCGGCGGAAAAAGGCGATGCGAAGGCGGCGCTTTCGAAAGCGGCGAAGACGCTCGACGTCGAATACGTCACGCCGTATCTGGCGCACGCGGCGATGGAACCGTTGAACTGCACGGTGAAGATTTCGGCCGACAAATGCGATGTCTGGGTCGGCACGCAGTTCCAGACGCTCGATCAGGGCACGGCCGCGCAGATCACCGGGCTCAAGCCCGAACAGGTCACCATCCATACGATGTTCCTCGGCGGCGGTTTCGGCCGGCGCGCCACGCCGACCTCGGATTTCGTCACCGAGGCCGTGCATATCGCGAAGGCCGCCAACGCGCCGGTGAAAACCGTCTGGACGCGCGAAGACGATATGCGCGGCGGCTACTACCGTCCGATGTATGTGCAGAAGGCGCGCGTCGGCCTCGACGCCGAGGGCCGGCCAATCGCGTGGGAGCACGTGCTGGTGGGCCAGTCGATCATGGCCGGCACCATGATGGAAGCGATGATGGTGAAGAACGGCGTCGACGGCACTTCGGTCGAAGGCGCGTCGAATTCACCGTATCTGAGCGAAGTTCCCGATCATCGTTTCACGCTGCATTCGCCGCAAACCGGCATTCCGGTGCTGTGGTGGCGCTCGGTCGGACACAGCTACAACGCGTTCGTGATGGAAAGCCTGATCGATGAAATGGCAGCCGCCGCGGGCAAGGATCCGGTGGAATATCGCCGCATGTTGCTGGCGAAACATCCGCGGCATCTGGGCGTATTGAACCTGGCGGCCGAGAAGGCGGGCTGGGGCACGCCCGTCGCCGCCGGCCGCGCGCGCGGCGTGGCGGTGCACGAATCGTTCGGCAGCTACGTGGCGCATGTCGCGGAAGTGTCCGTCGACAACGGCGCGATCCGCGTGCATCGCGTCACCTGCGCGATCGACTGCGGTATCGCGGTGAATCCGAGAACGATCGAAGCGCAGCTCGAATCGGGCGTCGCGTTCGGCCTCGGCGCGGCGCTGTACGGCGCGATGAGTTTCAAGGACGGCCAGGTCCAACAATCCAACTTCCACGATTATCAAGTATTGCGGCTCAACCAGATGCCGGCGGTCGACGTGCATATCGTCGCGAGCACGGAAAAACCGAGCGGCGTCGGCGAACCCGGCACGCCGCCGATCGCACCGGCCGTGGCGAATGCGCTGTTCGCGCTCACCGGCAAGCGCCTGCGCGAATTGCCGCTCAGGCTTCCGGCCTAGGAGAACGACGATGACGGGCTTTCGATTCGAATCGATATTGCGCGTGTTGGCGCCGGTCTTGCTCGCATTGCCGCTGATCGGCTGCGGTGCGAATGCGCAGCCGACCGACGCCGGTCTGGCCGCGTTCGCCACCGTCGAGAAAGTGTTCCAGCATCCGCGCTGCCGCAACTGCCATATCCCCGGTGACAGCCCGCTGCAGTACGACGCCAGCCTCACGCACGTGCCACCCGTGGCGCGCGGCCCGGCAGGGACCGGCGCGGCCGGGCTGCCGTGTGCCAGTTGCCATGGCGAGCGCAACGCCCCGGCCAGTTACGTCAGCAATACGCCGCCCGGCGCGCCGCATTGGTCGCTGCCGCCGCCCGAGCACAAGATGGCGTGGATCGGCGTGCCGGCCGCGACGCTGTGCGCGATGATCAAGGATCGCTCGCAGAACGGCGATCGCGATCTGGAAGCGATGTTCGAGCATGTCGACAAGGACAAGCTGGTGTTGTGGGGCTGGGAGCCGGGTGTCGGTCGTGCGCCGGTCGATGTGCCGCACAAGGAGTTCTCTGGAGCATTCCGCACCTGGGTGGACGCTGGGGCGCCGTGTCCTGCGGGGTGAGGGACCGGCCGCCGTTGTGGTCAGCTAATCTAGAAACCGTTCGCGGTGAGCCTGTCGAACCACCGGCGTCACGCCCTCATGCACGTTTCTGATTGGCGGACGTGAAACAAAAAGGGACGCCGCTTTCGCGACGTCCCTTTTTTCTTTCCCGTTTTGGTAGCGCCGTGTCGCGCTAACGAACCCTCATCAATCGCGGCGCGGCATGTTCTCGCCCTGCTCCGGATGCACCCGCGCTGCCAGTGCGCGATCGGTGCTCAGCAGGTCGATCGCATCGGCCAGCACGTGCGCGGCTTCGCGCACCAGCGCGTCGGGCTTCTCGTCTTTTTCGTCTTCACGGGCGGCTTCGGCGGCGAGGTCGCGTTCGTCCGATTGCAGGCCGTCGTCGGTCTGCTGCGCCAGATCGCTGTCTTCTTCCGCCAGACCCGCCGCCTTGCGTTGGGCTTCGCGCTGTTTGCGGCGGGCTTCCTGCTGGTCGCGTTCGGCGCGGCGGTCGGCTTCGTTGAGCGAAATCTGTTTGTCGGCACGCTGTTTGCGGTATTCGGCGACGTCCTCGCTCCACCAGCGGAATTCCTGGTCCGACTGCGCGCGCGACGCGTGGCGCTTCTGCAGGATCGGCAGCAGCGGCGAGAAGTTGGCTTCGCTGCGATAGGCGGCCTTGTCGATCTGCGTCCACGGCAGCGCGTTGTCGTAGGCGCTTTCGCCATAGTCGGCGGCGTCGAGCGTCACCGGGAAGGCGATGTCGGGCGACACGCCCTTGTGCTGGGTCGAGCCGCCGTCGATGCGGAAGAACTGCGCGACGGTGAGCTTCAACTGGCCCAGGCCGGGCTCCTCGCCCCGCGCGAACATGTCGAGATCGACCAGGTTCTGCACGGTGCCCTTGCCGAAGGTCGGTTCGCCGATGATCAGGCCGCGGCCGTAATCCTGGATCGCGGCGGCGAAGATTTCCGAGGCCGAGGCCGACGAACGATTCACCAGTACCGCCAGCGGACCGTCCCACGAGGTGCCGCGCGTCGGGTCGCTTTCGACCTGCACGCGCTTGTTGGAATCCTTCACCTGCACCACCGGGCCTTCGTCGATGAACAGGCCGGTGAGTTCGATCGCCTCGGTGAGCGAACCGCCGCCGTTGTTGCGCAGGTCGATGACCAGGCCGTCGACTTTTTCGGCTTTCAGTTCGGTGAGCAGCCTCTGCACATCGCGCGTGGCCGAGCGGTAGTCGGATTCGTCGCGCCGGCGGCCTTCGAAATCCTGATAGAAGGTCGGCAGTTCGATGACGCCGATGCGGCGCGTCTTGTCCCCTTCGGTAATCTCGATCACGGTCTGCTTGGCGGCCTGCTCTTCGAGCTTCACCTTCTGCCGCGCGATCGTCACCAGATCGTGCTTGCCGTCGGGGCCGGCTTCGGCCGGCAGCACGTCGAGGCGCACGTAGGAATCCTTCGGGCCGCGGATCAATTCGACGACATCATCGATGCGCCAGCCGATCACATCGGTGATCGGGCCTTCCTTGCCCTGGCCCACGCCGACGATGCGATCGCCGACCTTGATCTGCTTGGACAGATCGGCCGGGCCGCCGGGCACGATGGAGCGGATGACGGTGTATTCCTCGTCGTCGCGCTGCAGCACCGCACCGATGCCTTCGAGCGACAGGCGCATCGAAATATTGAAGTTTTCGGTGGTGCGCGGATTCATGTAGGCGGTATGCGGCTCGATGGCGCTGGCATACGCGTTCATGAAGCTCTGGAACAGATCTTCCGAGCTGATTTCGCGCACCCGCTCTTCGAAGTTCTTGTAGCGCTTGTCGAGCGTGGTGCGGATCGCGGGCATTTCCTTGCCGGCGAGCTTCAGGCGCAGCACATCGTTCTTGACGCGCTTGCGCCACAGTTCGTCGAGCTGCTCGGGGGTGACGGCCCAGGGCGCTTCTTCGCGATCGAAATCGTAGGATTCCTTGGCGCTGAAATCGAACTCCTGCTTGAGCAGGTCGCGCGCCTTGCCGGTGCGTTCGGCGACGCGCTGCACGTAGACGTTGAAGATGTCGAAGGCCGGGCGCAGCTGGCGATCGCGCAGGGCGTCGTCGAAACTGGTGCGGTAACCGGCGAAGCGATCGATGTCGCTCTTGAGGAAGAAGGCGCGGTCGCCGTCGAGCGAATCGAGATAGCCGTCGAAGATTTTCTCCGACAGCACATCATCGAGCGGCGCGGGCTTGTAGTGGAAGCGGCTGTTGCTGAGCAATTGCGCCACCCAGGCCGCGGTTTCGGCCTGCTTGTCGGTGGGCGCCAGCGCCACGTCCGCATCGGCGGGTTTGGCGGCGGCCGAACCGACGGCGGCGGCAAGCAGGAGGGGGAGCAAAGCACGCTTCAACATGGATGACCTCGCGGGAAGGGAGTCCGCAATGTGACGATACCGTAGAGTCGATGAGATCGCGCCCGGCGGGCCGATTTCAAGGTCGATCCCTGTATCGGGCATTCAGGGACCAGTGCGAGCGGACGCGACGGCGGACGGCACGCTCGCAGCCAGCTTGAGCCAGGCAAGTCGGCCCGGCGTGTGCCTTTCGTCCCGGACCGCTTCGATCCGGCCCGCATTCCGGGGTTTTCGTCGCGTGTCGTTCAGGCGATTCGGCCGTTCACGCGACGTCGACGAAACCGGCTTCGGCCGCCATGCGATCGGCGTGATACGACGAGCGCACCAGCGGCCCGGAGGCCACGTGGGTGAAGCCCAGTTCCTGGCCCAGCGTCTCGAGCGCCTTGAACTCTTCGGGCGTCCAGTAGCGCAGCACCGGGTGATGATGCGCGGTGGGCTGCAGGTATTGGCCGATGGTCACCATATCGACGTCGTGGGCGCGCAGATCGCGCAGCGCCTCGACCACCTGTTCCCAGGTTTCGCCCAGGCCCAGCATGATGCCGGACTTGGTCGGCACCTCGGGATGCTGCTCGCCGAAGCGCTTCAACAGCTGCAGCGACCAGTCGTAGTCGGCGCCCGGACGCACGTTCGGATACAGCGCGCGCACGGTTTCCAGATTGTGGTTGAAGACGTCGGGCGGATTGTCCTTCAGGGCTTCCAGCGCGCGGTCCATGCGGCCTTTGCCGCGGAAATCCGGCGTCAGGATTTCGATTTTCAAGCTCGGGCTGAATTCGCGCGCGAAGCGGATGCATTCGGCGAAATGCGCCGCGCCGCCGTCGCGCAGATCGTCGCGATCGACCGAGGTGATGACGACATAGCGCAAGCCCATGTCGCGGATGGTGTGCGCGAGCTTCAGCGGCTCGGCGGCATCGGGCGGCTTCGGCCGGCCGTGTGCCACGTCGCAGAAGCTGCAGCGGCGCGTGCAGACTTCGCCGAGCACCATGAAAGTGGCGGTGCCGTGGCTGAAACACTCGTGGATGTTCGGGCACGAGGCTTCCTCGCACACCGTCACCAGCGAGTTTTCGCGCAGCTTGGCCTTGAGCTTCTGGACTGCGTTGCCCGAAGGGATGCGCACGCGAATCCACGACGGTTTGCGCAGCGCCGGCGCGTTGGCGTCGAACGACACCGGGCTGCGCGCGATCTTGCTTTCGCCGAGCTGCTTTTCGCCGACCACCAGCAGGGGAATGGCCTTGTCGGCCGCGATTTCGCTCATGGATTCACTCGGGGACTGACGGCGGCGAGCGGCAAGTCGGGCGACGCGTTGAAAGGCGCCAGGCCGAGCTGTCGAGCCAGTTCGCGCACCAGGATCGGTTTGACCGCGGCAGGATCGTCGGGACCGCCCAAGTCTACCACCTGGGTCACCGCCAGCCCCTGGAAACCGCAGGGGTTGATGCGCGCGTACGGCGCCAGATCCATCGAAATATTGAAGGCCAGCCCGTGGAAACTGCAGCCGCGCCGCACCCGCAGGCCGAGCGCCATCACCTTGGCGCCACGCACGTAGATGCCGGGCGCGCCGTCGCGGCGCGCGCCGTCGATGTTCCAGGTCGCCAGCGTGTCGATGACGGCTTGTTCGATGCGCGTCACCAGGTCGCGCACGCCGAGGCCGGCGCGGCGCAGATCGATCATCGGATAGGCCACGATCTGGCCCGGCCCGTGGTAGGTCACCTGCCCGCCGCGATCGACCTGCACCACCGGGATATCGCCCGGCGCCAGCACATGCTCGGCCTTGCCGGCCTGGCCCTGGGTGAAGACGGGATCGTGCTCGACCAACCACAGTTCGTCGTCGGTGTCCGGGCCGCGCGCGTCGGTGAAGGCCTGCATCGCATGCCATACCGGTGCGTAGGCGCGGCGGCCGAGATCGCGCACGCGCCACGGCAGCGGCGCGGCGGAACGAGCGCGCGCGGCGGCTAGATCGTCCACTTCACTTCGGGATGGGTGCGCAGCGCGGCGTGGGCGGCGTCGTACTGCTCGCGGTTTTCCGCGCGGAAGGCGATCCGCACCGACACGAAACGGCCCGCACTCGAGGCGCGCACATTGCAGCTCTCGCGCACCACCGGCACGCCGGCGGCTTCGAGCAGCGCCGGCAGTTCTTCGTCGAGGCGGGCTTCGGCCGGCCCCATCGCCGTCAGCTCGAAGGTGCCGGGGAACTGGAACCCGTGGTCCGGATTCTCGCTGTGGAGGTCGGTGGGCTTGATCATGCAGCCCATTATCGGGGGGAATCGGGGGTTTCCCAAGCGGGACCGGAGCCGCGCTCGCACCCTACTCGTAGGCCAGCGCCGCCACCGGATCGAGCCGCGCCGCCTTGCGCGCCGGCAGGTAGCCGAACACCACGCCGGTCAGGAACGCGCAGCTGAAGGCCAGCACCGGCGGGCCGACCGAATACGCCACCGGCATGCCGAACGCCTGCACGCCGGCGGCGATCGCCAGGCCCAGCGCCACGCCCACCAGCCCGCCGATGCCGCACACCACCAGCGCTTCGGTGTTGAACTGCAGCAGGATGTCGCGCATGCGCGCACCGGTGGCCATGCGGATGCCGATTTCGCGGGTGCGCTCGGTGACGCTGACCAGCATGATGTTCATCACGCCGATGCCGCCGACCACCAGCGAAATCGCGGCCACCGAACCCAGCAATGCGGTCAGCGTATCGGAGGTCGCCGACACCGCCTCTTGCAACGACGCGGTGTTGCGCACCTGGAAATCCGTCGTGCGATGCCGTTCGGTGAGCAATTGGTTGATCGCCGCTTCGGTTTCCGCGATGCGCTCGCCGTCGGCCACTTTCACCGTGATGCCGCCGAGGAAGGCCTGTCCGAACAAGCGCATCGTGCCGGTGGACAGCGGCACCAGCGCGACATCGTCCTGATCGCCACCCCAGCCCGACGCACCTTTCGCTTCGAGCACGCCGATCACCTCGAACGGCACGTTGCGCACCAGCACGAATTCGCCGACCGGTTCGGGGTTGTCGGGAAACAGATTGCTCGCCACCGTGGCGCCGAGCACCACTACCGGCGCGTAGCCGCGCAAGTCTTCCTCGGTGATGAAACTGCCGACCGTGGTATCCCAGTCGCGCAGCACGGCGAATGCCGGCCACACGCCCTGCACGGTGGCGCGGTAGTCGCGATTGCCGACGCGCAGCACCTGCCCCATCGAGCGATCGGGCGAAATGGTTTGCACGTTCGGCACGCTGCGCAGGGCGTCGGCGTCTGCCAGCGTGAGCGTCGCGACATCGCCGCCGCCGCGCACGCCGGGCGCACCCGGCCGGATGCTGAGTTGATTGCTGCCCATCGCCGCGATGCGATCGAGCACTTCCTGCTTGCTGCCGTCGCCGATCGCAAGCATCGCGACCACGGCGGCGACGCCGATCACCACGCCGAGCAAGGTCAAGGCGGTGCGGAACAGATTGCTGCGCATCGAGCGCGCGGCCATTTTCACCGCTTCGCCGAGCTCGGCGAGCAAGGCACCGGGGCGCGGCTCGCCGAGCGATCGCGGCGCGGCGAAACCGGTTGGACGCGTACCACGGCGTTCGTCGCGCAGCACGCGGCCGTCTTTCAGTTCGATCACGCGTTCGGCGTGCGCGGCGACCGTCGGATCGTGCGTGATCAACACGACGGTGCGGCCGGATTGATGCAGTTGCGCGAGCAAGGCGAGCACGTCTTCGCCGCTCTGACTGTCGAGCGCGCCGGTGGGTTCATCGGCCAGGATCACCGGCGCATCGTTCATCAGCGCACGGGCGATCGCCACGCGCTGCTGCTGGCCGCCGGACAATTGCGTCGGACGATGTCCGGCGCGATCGCCCAGGCCCAGCCGCTGCAGCAGTTCGAGCGCGCGCGCATGCCGCTCGCGCCGCGAAATTCCGGCGTAGGCCGCGGGAATTTCGACATTTTCCGCGGCACTGGCATCCGACAGCAGGTTGTAGCGCTGGAACACGAAGCCGAAGGCATCGCGCCGCAACGCGGCGAGTTCGTCGCCGTCGAGTTGCGAAACGTTGCGACCGAGAACTTCGTAAGTCCCCGACGTCGGCCGATCGAGGCAGCCGAGAATATTCATCAGCGTGCTCTTGCCCGAGCCCGACTGGCCCATGATCGCGACGAATTCGCCGGCCGCGATCTCGAGCGTCACCGCATCGAGCGCGATCACTTCGGCCTCGCCGCTGGCGTAGCGGCGACCGACGTCGCGCAGGCGCAGCAGCATCTGGCTCATCGGCCGCGGCCGCCACCGAGCAGGCCCATGCCGGGGCGCTGGCGATTCTGTCCAGGCGCCGGCGCGGCTTCCGGCACGACGACCTTTTCGCCTTCCTTCAGGCCTGAAACAATCTGCACGCGATCGCGATCGCGCAGGCCGACTTCAATCGCGCGCGATTCGATGTCGCCGCCGTCGCTCACCACCTGCACCGTGCTTTCGCCGCGCCGCCCGCGCGACTGCACGATCGCGTTGACGGGCACGACGATGGTGTCGCGTGCCGAATCGATTTCGAAAAATACCTGCGCCGTCATATCGGGCAACAAGGCGCCGTCGTCGTTGCCGACATCGATCAGCACCTTGTAGAGCACCACTTCGTTGACGATGTCGGGCGTCGGCAGGATCTGCCGCACGGCTCCGGTCCAGCGCCGTTTCGGCTGTCCCAGCGTACTGAAATACGCCGGCATGCCGACCTGCAGGCGCACGATGTCGGCTTCGGCCACCTGCGCGGTCACCGTCATCGTCGACAGATCGGCAATGCCCAGCAAGGTCGGCGCGACCTGGCTGGCGTTGAGGGTCTGGCCTTCGAGCACGGTCTGCGACACCACGGTGCCCGCCATCGGTGCGTAAATTTTCGCGTAGCCGAGCGTCGCCAGATCGCCTTCGAGCTGCGATTGCGCTTCGCGCAGTTGCGCGCGGATCGAACCGACCTGCGCCTGCGCCTGCTTGACGGCGGCGCTGCTGGTGTCGGCCAGATCGCGTGCGATCAGGCCACGCTGCACCAGCGCCTGATTGCGCGCGTCCTGCGTGCGCGCCAGTTCGAGCGAAGCGGTGCGTTCGTTGATCTGCGCCTGCAGACTCGCGACGCGCGCGCGATCGGCCTCGACGCGGCTTTCGACGATGCGCGGATCGATCTCGGCGAGCAACTGGCCTTCTTCGACCCGATCGCCGACTTCGACGTGCACCACGTCGAGCTGTCCCGATGCCTGCGCACCGACATCGACGAAGGTCTTGGGGCCGATCTTACCGAGCGCGGTCACGACGATTTCGATATCACCGCGTTCGGCCGTCGCAGTGTTGATCTTCTCGCCGCCGTTGCGGCCGCCGAGCATGAGGAACGCGCCCAGACCGATCAATGCGAGCAGCACGATGCCGCTGACGGCGAACCATCGGCTGCGGCGGCGATTGGATTGTTTGACCATGAGAACGCTCCGTCCCGGTTGCGTCATTGCGTGGATTGCGCGGCATCGGTGTCGCCATCGCGCACCGGGTGTTCGCGACGTCCGCCGCGCGGCCCGCGCTTGGCCATCAGTTCCGCCATTTTCTTGCGCTCTTCCGGCGTCGCTGCAGCCAGCACTTCAACCAGCATCGCGTGCGCTTCGATGGCGGTGGCAGCGTCAGCGGCGCGCAGTTGGGCGAAGGCGGTTTCGAGCGCGGCGGCATCGAACGGTTCGGCAGCGATCGTCTCGCGCAATGCACGACGCGCGCGGAACAGATCGCCGAGACGGCCGCGGATGTTTTCGCGATGCGCTTCGAGCACCGGCCGCAGAATGGCTTCGCGCTCCGGCGTCAGCGCATTGCGCAACGCGCGCACGTCGAGCAGATGCGGAATGGCATGCCGGCCATGACCGCCGCGCTCGCGCCACGGCGCGTGCTGCCATCCCAGCACGGCGATGAGCGCGACATTGAGCGCGAGCGAAAGCAGCAGCGTCCAACGCACCGGAGGCGACGAAGTAAGAGTCATGGAACGAGCTCCGAATAAGTGTCGTCGAGCTGGGCCAGCGCCAGCAGGTCTTCCGCCTCCGCTTCGCTCGCCGGCGCCTCCTCGAGCATCCAGCCCAGGCCGACGCCGGCCGCGAGCGCCATCGCGAGCGCGGGGCCGGCCAGGCGCGTGCCGCCGATGTCGAGCCACAACGCGCGCAAGGTTTCGCGCCACGACAACGCGCGACGCCGCGGCTCGCGCGCGACGGCCGCCAGGATGTCGCGGCGCAATTGCAACGACGGTGTCGGCGCCTCGGCGAGCGCCGCCAGTTCGGCGTCCAGTCGCGCTTGCAGGATCGGATCGTCGGGAGCGGAAGTCATGGCACGGGTCCGTGTAGTTCAGGTGTCCAACAAGGTTTGCCGCAGTGTGCGGCGCGCGCGCGCCAGCAGCGATTCGAGCGCCTCGACGCTCACCTCCAGCGCCGCGGCCGCCTCGATGTTGCCGAGGCCTTCGAAATGACACAGCAGCATCGCGTCGCGCTGGCGCTCGGGCAATGCCTGCAATGCAGCACGCACGCGCGCACTGCGTTGCTCGGCATCGAGTTGCCGCTCCGGCCCCGGCGCATTGCTCACCAGCTGCGCATCGTCGATCGGCACCTGCTCGCGACGCGCACGCAACCGATCGTTGACCAGATTGAGCGCGACACGATGCAGCCAGGTCGAAAACAACGCCGCGCCGGGCCGCCACGAGGGCAATTGCCGCCATGCGCGCAGCAGCGTTTCCTGCGTCACTTCCTCGGCTTCCGCGGTCGAGCCCAACGCCCGCCACGCCAGCGCGTGCAATCGCGCCAGATGCCGGTCGACGAGCCGCGCGAACGCGGACTCGTCGCCCTCGGCCGCACGCGCGATCCAATCGGCGTCCGGATCGCCGTGCGCCACCGCCGGCACGGACGTCATCGATGTCCATTCCTGCGACGGCGCAGCTTCCGGCGACAGCGCAGTGGCCCGGGCTTATCGATCGGCACGCGCGATTTCTGGGCTTATTCGCTATCGGCATCCGGACGCGGACCGCGATGGCCGCGACCGCGCGAACGGAACTCGTCGCGTGCGATCACGCCGTCGCCGTCCTTGTCGAGCTTCGCCACGCGCGCCGTCTGTCCACCGGCATATTCCTCGACGGTGACGTTGCCATCGCCGTTCGCATCGAGCTTGAGCAAGCGCTGCTCGGCGCGCAGCTGACGCTGCTTCTCGCGATAGGCCTGCACCTCGGCGGCAAGGATGCGACCGTCGCCATTGGCATCGATTTCCGCTGCCCGCTTGGCGGCTTCGGCCTCGACTTCGGCAACCTGCACCTTGCCGTCGCCATCGGCATCGAGCTTCACCCCGTGCCGGCCGCCCATCGGATGCGCCAGCGCCACACCGGCGAACGTCGCGGCGACCGCCGTACCGATCAGAACATTTCGAATCTTCATGATGGTTTCCTCAGTGGAGATGGAAGCCGAGTGGCTTCGGGGCTGTTGCACGGAGGCGGTTGGCGATTCCGTCGCTGGGGCGATCGGGTTGGTTCAGGCGGGTGCCGGCGCGGTGAAGATGGAGTTTTGTTTTAGCGCGTGAAATCGGAACCGGAGCCTTCGGGCGGAGAGGCTGAGCTCGGCATATTCGCCAAGCCCTCGTCGATGACGGGAGTGTTGGGTTTCGCGAAGCGCCGGACGCTCAGAGTCACTGAATTCCCGCTTGCGCGGGGATACCCGGAATCTTCGCGAAATCGAAATCAAAAGAACAATACCGACTAATGAGGCCTCAACCGAAACCTCTCCCGATAATCCGCCGGCGTCAACGTCGTCGCCCGTTTGAAAAGTTTCCGGAAGCTCGACACATCGCTGTATCCGCAGCGTTCGACGATCTCTTCGAAACTCAGATGACTCGTCTCCAGCAAGGCTTTCGCGCGCTCCACGCGTAAACGCTGGATGTGTTCCAGCGCGCTGGTGCCGAATTCGGCGCGGAAGTGGCGCAGCAGGCTGCGTTCGCTGGTGCCGCAATGTTCGGCCAGGCGCGAAACGCTGATTTCGTGGTGCAGTTCGCGATTGATGAAACCTTCGGCGCGTTCCGACAGTGAACTGCGCGGCCGGTCGATCAAGGCCTGGCTGACGTAGGGCGCCTGGCTTTGACGGTCGACGTCGACCAGCAGCATGCGTGCAGTCTGTTGCGCCAGTTCCTTGCCGCCGGCTTCTTCGATCAGGCGCAGCATCAGGCCCTGCATCGAGCAGGCGCCGCCGGTGGTGAGCAGGTCGCCGTCGTCGATCAGCATGGCGTCGCTTTCCAGCGTGACGGCCGGGAAGTGCTGGCGGAACGCCGCGCTCAGCCACCAGCTGGTGGTGGCGCGGCGGCCGTCGAGCAGGCCGGTGGCGGCCAGCACGAAGGTGCCGCTGCAGGCGCCGGCGAGTCGCACGCCGCGACGGTGCGCGGCGCGCAGCAGATCCAGTTCGGCCCGGCGCGATTCGACGTCGGCGATCAACTCGTGCGGGCTGCCGTGCATCACGCCGGGAATCAGGATCGCGTCGAGCTGCTCGGGCATGGGTGCGAGTCCGCCGAGGGTCATGCCGCTCGAGGTGCGCACGCTGCTGCTGCCGGTCGCGGTGAAGACGAGCGTTTCGAGCTTCGGCGCCGCATCGCGCAGGCGGATTTCTCCGAGTTTGTTGGCGACCCGGATCGAGTCGACCGCCGAAGCCACGCTCGACAGCATGCAGCCGTCGAGCGCGAGGATGCCCAGGCGCAGCGAGCCCTCAGTTTTCGACATAGATGGCACCGGTGTTGTAGGTGATCCAGTCGATCAGGCCCTGCGGGGCGGACACGTGCGGTTGATCGTCGCCGGCTTCGCCGCAGGCGCGCAGCGCGACCTGTTCGGGATGGGCGGCCGGCAACGCGGTGGTCGATGGCGCGGTGAGCGTGGGACGGCCCTGCGCGTCGCGCGTCACCAGCCAGATGCCTTCCGGCAGGCGGGCACCGATGTCGCAACCGCTGGCGGCGGCACTGACGGACAGATCGACGCCGTCGCCCGGCAACAAGCGCCAGCCCTGCGTGTTCTGGTCGAGCACCGCGGTGTACTGGCCGCCTTCCACGTAGACCGCGGGGTCGGACGAGGCGTTAGCCGGCACATTGGCCGCCACGCCCAGGCTCACCGCCACGCCCAGCAAGGCCGACACGATTCGAAGGTTCAACATGACGCTCTCTCCACACGGATGGGTCGTTCGACCCGGGGTGGACGTAGCCTGATCCTATACCGGCCAGTACAGTAGTGTCTGTTTCGCCATTGTAATGGCGAAAACGGACAAAGGCTCGATTCGCCGGAACCAAAGTTCACTCCGTCGGCGGTAATGGCGCGGCGATGGCTGGGCTACAGTCCCGCTGCTGCCGGGGGCAGCCGACATACCGCGGTGATGCGCCCACAGGCGCCCGCGCCGAACGTTGTACGAAATCAGGGGATATCGATGCTCACTTTCCGCGCGCTCGCGCGGCCGCTGTTCTTTGCGGCTGCCTGCTTTGTTGTTTCACTGCCCGCCGCTGCCCAGTACGGTTCCCGCATGTTCCCGGTCTCGGCGCCCACCAAGGCCGAACAGCCGCGCAAGGCGCCGCCGGCGAATCTCGCCAAGGTCGCGTCCTTCAGCGAGAGCTTCAACGACATCACGCTGCTGGCCGGCAATGGCTGGACGATGACCAACGCCAGCGTGGCGGTGGGCTCGACCAACTGGTTCCAGGGCAATCCCGTCTCCGCCGGTGGACCCTTCGACTCGCACTCCGGCGCGCCCAACGCCTACATCGGCGCCAACTACAACAACACCGGCAGCACCGGCACCATCAGCAACTGGCTGATCACGCCGCTGCTCGATTTCGGCAATGCGGCCAGTTTCACCTTCTGGACGCGCAAGCCCGCGCCCGACACCTATGCCGATCGCTTGCAGATCCGGTTGAGCGTCAACGGCGGCAGCGGCAATGTCGGCACCGGCACCGGGGTGGGCGACTTCACCACGCTGCTGCTGGAGATCAATCCGACCCAGGTGCTGGGCGTCTACCCGACGGCCTGGACCCAGTACACGATCGACCACACCAATGCGCCGGCGCTGCCGCATGCGGGCACCGGTCGCATCGCGCTGCGCTATTTCGTGACGAACGCAGGTTTGAGCGGTTCGGCCTCGGACTACATCGGCATCGATGACGTCGCCTTCTCCGCCGGGCCGGCGGAACACACGGTCGGCGGCACCGTCACGGGGCTGGTGGGCAGCGGCCTGGCGCTCTCGCTCAATGGCGGTGCACCGCTGGCGATCGGCGCCGACGGCGCCTTCCAGTTCCCCGGCCATACCCTCGTGGGCACCGAGTACACGGTCACCGTGCAGAGCCAACCGGGCACGCCTGCACAGACCTGCACGATCGCCGGCGGTGTCGGCATCGTGACCGCCAATGTCAGCAACATCGGCGTGACCTGCACGACCAACACTTACAGCATCGGCGGCAACGTCGGCGGCCTCGCCGGCTCGGGCCTGGTGCTGCAATTGAACGGCGGCGACGATCTGCCGATCGCAGCCAACGGTGCATTCTCGTTTGCCGGCGAACTGGCCGATCTGTCGGACTACACCGTCTCGGTGCTGAGCCAACCCGACGCGCTGTCGCAAACCTGCACGCTCGCCAACGCGACAGGCACGCTGGCCGCGTCCGATGTCACCAATGTGCAGGTGACCTGCGTCACCGACGTTTTCACCATCGGCGGTACGGTGAGCGGGCTGGTGGGCAGCGGGCTGGTCCTGGTGTTGAACGGTGATTCGATGTTGCCGATCGCCGCCGACGGCGCCTACACCTTCGCCGGCGGCCTGCCCGACGGTAGCGACTACAGCGTCACCATCGGCACCGCGCCGGGCACGCCGACGCAGACCTGCGCGGTTGCCAACGCTAGCGGCACCGTGGCCGGCGGCGATGTCGGCAATGTCGATGTGTCATGCGTGACGGATACCTACGCGGTGGGCGGCACCGTCACCGGTCTGGCCGGCAGCGGCCTGGTGCTGCAGCTCAACGGCGGCGGCGATCTGGCGATCGGCGCGGATGGCGCGTTCGCCTTCCCCGCTGAGTTGACGGATGGCAGCAACTACGCCGTGACCGTGCTCAGCCAGCCTGCCACGCCGTCGCAAACCTGCACGCTGGCGAATGCGGCGGGAACCATCGCGAGCGCCGATGTCGGCGATGTCGCGGTCACCTGCAGCACGAACACCTTCGCCATCGGCGGTTCGGTGAGCGGCCTGGCGGGCAGCGGTCTGGTGCTGCAACTCAACTCAGGGGCCGACCTGCCGATCGCCGCCGCCGGCGCGTTCGCGTTCCCGGGCGAGCTGCTGGACGGAAGCGACTTCAACGTCACCGTGCTGACTCAGCCCGGCAGCCCGACACAGACCTGCAGCGTGGCCGGCGGCAGCGGCACGCTCGCCGGCGCCGACGTCACCACGGTTGCCATCACCTGCGCCACCGAAACCTACGCGATTTCCGGCGCGGTCAGCGGCCTGGTCGGCAGCGGCCTTGCGCTGCAGTTGAACGGCGGGGCGGCGCTGGCGATCGCCGCCAACGGCGCGTTCGCGTTCCCGGGCGAAGTGGCCGACGGCAGCAATTACGCCGTCACGGTGCAGACCGCACCGAGCGCGCCCAGCCAGACGTGCGTGGTCGGTAACGGCAACGGCGTGGTGGCGGGAGCCGATATCGGCAACGTCACTGTCACCTGCAGCACCGACACCTTCTCGATCGGCGGCAACGTGAGCGGTTTGACCGGCACGGGCCTGGTGCTGCAGTTGAACGGTGGCGGCAATCTCGCCATCGCGGCGAACGGTGCCTTCACCTTCCCGAACGAATTGGCCGATGGCAGCGACTACAGCGTGAGCGTGTCGACGCAGCCGTCCGGTCCGAGCCAGGTGTGCAGCGTCACGGCCGGCAGCGGCACGTTGGCCGGCGCCGACATCGCGAATGTGGCGGTCGTTTGCGCCGGCAACGAATTCAGCGTCGGCGGCAATGTCAGCGGTCTGTCGGGCAGCGGCCTGACGCTGCTGCTCAACGGCGGTAACGCACTGGCCATCGCCGCGAACGGCGCTTTCACCTTTGCCACCCCGATCGCCGACGGCGCCAACTACGCGGTCAGCGTGCAAACCCAGCCCGGCAGCCCCGATCAGACCTGCACCGTGAGCAACGCCAGCGGCACGATGGATGGCGCGCCGGTGACCAATGTCGCCGTCGTGTGCGCCACCGATACCTATTCGGTGGGCGGCAGTGTCAGCGGTCTGGCCGGCAGCGGCCTGGTGCTGCAATTGAATGGGGCCGGCAATCTCGCGGTGGCCGCCAACGGCGCCTTCGTCTTCCCCAACGAACTCGCCGATGGCAGCAACTATGCGGTCACCGTGTTGACGCAACCGGGCAGCCCGGCGCAAACCTGCACCGTTACGGCCGGCAGCGGCACGCTGGCGGGCGCGGACGTGAGCAATGTGGCCGTGGCCTGCACCACCGCGCAGCGCACCGTCACCGTGCAAGTCGATGGCGCGATGGGTTCAGTGTCGCCGGCCGGCGCGCAAGTCGTCGCCGACGGCGGCTCGCTGGTGCTGACATTGACGCCGAATGCCGGCTTCGTCTTGCTCGGCGCCAGCGGTTGCGGCGGCACGCTCGCCGGCAATGTGTTCACAATCGACCCCGTCACGCAGAACTGCGCCGTGGTCGTGAGCTTCGGCGCCATCGTGAATGCCGGTGTGATCGCGGTGCCCGCCGTCGATCGCTTCAACCTCGCCCTGCTCGCCGCCCTGATGGGATTGTTGGCCGTGGTGGCCATCCGCCGACGCTGATCGGCCCAGCGTGCCTGCCCGGGACGGGCAGGCACGCGTTGCGGCATCGGCGGTAGCCGATGCCGAACGCATTGCGCGCGGATGCGGCGCGCCGGACGCCTGATCGTCGGCGTCGTCGATCGATTCTTCCTGATAGCCCGCTCCCCCATTCAACGCTAGAAGAGTGTTGGACTGCTTGCCGCGGCTTGCGTGAGCGTGGAAAACTTCAATCGAATCGAAATCGGGGGGTCTCGATCATGCGCCGGAGCCTTGTACGCGGGCTGTTGCTCGCTTTCGTCCTGCCGGCCGCGCTGTTGGCGCACGCCGAAACGCTGGGCACCGCCTTCACCTACCAGGGAAGGCTGACGACGGCCGACGAGCCGGTGTCGGAGGCCTGCGATTTCGTCTTCGATCTGCACGCAACGGCGACGGCCGGCAGCGCGATCGCACCGAGTGTGATGCTGGCCGATGTGCCGGTCGAGCAGGGCGTTTTCACCGTGCAGCTCGACTTCGGCAGTGCGGCCTTCGGCGACGGCGAAAAGCGCTGGCTCGAAATCGCGGTCGGTTGCGCCTCGCAGGGCGGCCAGCTCACCGTGCTCGTGCCGCGCCAGGAACTGACTGCCGCGCCGCGCGCGTTGCACGGCGAATTTTCGCGCTGGGGCGGCCTCACGGGTGTGCCGGCCGATATCGCCGACGGCGACGATGTCGACGATGCCGATGCCGATGCGAGCAACGAATTGCAGGCGCTGTCGCTCGATGGGCATACGCTGCGCCTGAGCGACAGTGCAGCGACGGCGGATCTGTCCGGCTATCTCGACGACACCGACGATCAGGATCTGGCCGCCGTGCTGGCCGAAGGTGCCGACGCCGCCGGCAGCGAGATCACCAATCTCGCGGCGCCGTCTGCCGATCAGTCGGCGGCGACGCGCAAATATGTCGACGACGGCCTCGCCGCGAAGCAGGACACGCTGGGCTACGACCCGGTCGATCGCGCCGGCGACGCCATGAGCGGCGTGCTTGCGGCACCGGGCTTCGTCACCGGTTCGGTGACGTACGGCGACGGCGCGATCTCGCGCAACACCGGCGGTGCGCTCGATCTGCAACTGGGCGGCGCGCCCGGCGACGATCTGCGGATCGACGGCAGCACGCTGGTGGTAAAGAGCGACAGCGATCGCATCGGCATCGGCACCGCGACGCCGGCCGGCCGATTGCATATTCATCGCGAGGTGGGAGACGTCGTGATCGACCAGCAGTCCACTGCGGCCACCGATGCCTTCATCAACAGCCAGATGGGGCAATCGTTCACCGCCGGCGTCACCGGCCAACTGGCGAAGGTGGCTTTCCATGTCATCGAGGGCGGCGGTGTCGGCGCGACGCTGCGCGTGTACGCCGGCACCGGCATCGGCGGAGCGATGTTGTCGACGCAGAGCGTCACGCTCGGCGCCAACGGCAGCTTCGCCGAGTACACGCTCGCTGCGCCCGTCAATATCGTGCAGGGGCAGGTGTACAGCTTCTTCCTGATCAGCGGACCGAACCTGATGCTGGCGACCAGCGGCGGCCAGGATCCTTACCCCGGCGGCAGCATGTTGATCAGTCCGTCGGGAGTGTCGCAGCCGGGCTACGACCTGGCGTTCCGCACCTACGCCAGCGGCCCGGAAGCAATGTTGTTCGTCGGTGCGGGCAGCAACGGCAACGTCGGCATCGGCACCACGGCACCGGCGCGCAAACTGCATGTGCGCGATGTGATCCGATTGCAGGCGCGACCGAATCCACCGGCGTCGGCGGTGATCGGCGATCTGTACACCGACGACTCGGGCGCGCTGTGCTTCTACACCGGCAGTGCGTGGTCGGTGGCGGGTGGGACGGGGACGTGCAATTGATTCGCATCGTCGGCAAGTAAGGCGCAAAAACGCCTATTTTCGTGACCCATCCGGATGAAAATACTCATCGGAAATCACCGAGCCGTCCGCGGCGAATTTGCGGCGCCGATCAAGGTTGCCCTGCGGTGAATAATCGTCGATCTGTTTGACCTTGCCTGCTTCGTCGTAAAGCGTGCAGCTGACGCGATCGCGTCCGGCGCGGATTTCGCGGCTGGCGAGGGTGCCGTCGTCGCGGTAGCTGACGGTTTCGCTGCGGGCGTCGCGATCCTTCGGCTCGCGGGTGATTTCTAGTTTCAGTTGGCCGTTCATGTACCACTCGCGCTCGGCGACGTGGTAACCGTCAACGACACGCAATTCCGACGCGGGTTTTCCGTCGGCATGGAAGGTGCGGCGAACTTCGGCGCCGGCTTCGAGCATGCTGCTGGCGGTGACGGCGCCGTCGGCAGCGAGCGACTCGTGACGCTGCAGTTTGCCGTCGCGATAGGCCACGCGCTCGCTCGCGCGGCCGTTGCGGAACAGCGTCGTTTCGGATTCGCCACCGAAGCCGCACGGTTTGCGATCTTCCGGCAGCAACGAGCGGGAAGCGCAGCGCAGCGACGTGAGCTTGCCGTCGGCGTCGTATTCGAGCACGGCCGAGTCGTCGCCCGATTCGTGCGCCAATCGCGCCAATTTGCCGTTCTTGTGGAAGCTTCTGGCGGTGCCGACGATGTCGCCGTCCTCGTAGGTGGCTTCCGATTTGAGCGTGCCGTCCGGATAGAACTCGCGCGCGACGCCCTCGGTGTTGCCGTTGGCATTCGTCGTGCGTTCGCTGATGTTGCCCCACAGGTCGCGGCGCCGTTCGTAGCCGATCATCTCGCCGTTGCGCACTTCTTCCTCGCTGAGCAGCGTGCCGTCGTCGTCGTAGCATTTGATGCGGCCGGACTTGCCGGCGTAACTGGCGCCGTTGTCGGGGTTGATGTCGACGCCATCGAGCTTGCAATCGCGCGCCTGCGCAGTCGGGGCGACGGCCGCGAGAACAGTGAGAGGTACCAGCATGAAACTCTTCATTTTGCCAAACCGGTGAGGGAAGCCGCTGCGAGGAACGCGGATCGAACCCGGAACCAGCCACTGCTTGCGCCGAAGCCCGGCATCCGGCACTCGACATCGGTTCGACCGTGCCGGCATCGTTCGCTTCGCCGCTTTGCTTTGGAGCGCGGGGAATCGGGAATGGGGAATCGGGAGAAGAGCGGACAGCCCGCGAAGGCCCGGCTCTCTCCCGAATCCCAATTTCCGCCACTCGAAATGCGGAACCGGGAATGGGGAATCGGGAGAAGAGCTGGCGGTCGCGAGCTTCGCT
>CBFHAI010000026.1:0-63156 GCA_965653565.1 uncultured Chiayiivirga sp.
CGGAAAGGCCCGCAAGGAGGCTACCGAAGTTGAAATCGATGACACCTTGAAAGTGGCGTATTCCGAAAATTTATCAGCCACTTATGAGCTCGTATCGCGACTTTCCCCGGACAGTACTGGCACAAGCAAAGAAAGTGACTCGTCCCCCGCTGAGGGGACGAAACCGGCGAAGTCGCAACTTCAATCGCGAGGGAAGCGGAACATTTCAGTAGCGTCGAAAAGAGTCGCGAAAACCGAACGCTTCAAAGTCACTGGATTCCCGCCTGCGCGGGAATGACGGCGTGTGCGGAGAGGTACAGCACATCGCGAAAAGCGAACCGATATCAAGCCAGCGGATTCCCGCACCCGCGCGAACGACGCAATCCAACAAATCGCAAAAAACTCAGGCGGCCGCAGACAACGAAACCGAAGCCATCTCCTGCTCCACCGTCACCGCCACCGCATGAATCACCGCAGCAACCCGCACCGCACTCTGCACACCCTGCGCGGACACGCCGTGCTCGCGCAAAATCTTCTCGTGCGAATCGACGCAGCGGCTGCAGCCGTTGATCGCCGAAACCGCCAGCGATGCCAGCTCGAAGGCGTTCTTCTCGATGCCCGGGTTCGCCATCACGTTCATGCGAAGCCCGGTGCGCAGGGTTTCGTATTCCTTGTTGGCGGCGTTATGGGTGAAGCGGTAGTAGATGTTGGTCATCGCCATCATCGCGGCGGCGGCTTTGGCGCCGGCGAGTTCGGCGGGCGAGAGTTTTTCGGCGGCGAAAGCGTGCGCTGCGGCCACGACCTGCGGGTTGCGCGAGGCGATCGCCGCGGCCAGCGCGACGGCGCGCAGTTGCAGGTCGGTGAGGCCCGGCGCGCCGGCTTCGCTCAGTACCGAGTCGAGGTTCAGGCGCAGATCCTTGGCGTAATCGGGCAGTGCGGCCTTCAGATCGGAAAAGGTCATGGCGAATCCTCTTTGCAGTGACGACCGTATCGACGACAACGATCGAACGAAAATAAAAAACCGTGGCGCGGCGTGAGCGCACAGCCACGGAAGGGGAAGAAAAACACAGCGGGGCCGGGGAGGTCCCCGCTGTGGAACGCGTCCGGTACCGGAGAGAGGGTCGGCGCGGGCGGGAGTGGCGCCCGACGGACGCGTTTGCAGCTCTTATCTGTGGCGATTTTGAAAGCGGCGATTTTGAAAGCGGCGATTACGCCGCTTTCAGCACGTCGTCGCCCTGCTTCCAGTTGCACGGGCACAGCTCGTCGGTCTGCAGCGCGTCGAGTACGCGCAGCACTTCCTGCGGGCTGCGGCCGACCGACAGATCGGTCACGTAGACGAAACGGATGATGCCCTGCGGATCGACGATGAAGGTGGCGCGCTGGGCGACGCCTTCGTTCTTGTCGAGGATGCCGAGCGCGCCGGTGAGTTCGCGCTTGATGTCGGCCAGCATCGGGAACGGCAGCTGGTTGAGATCCTTGTGGTGCGTGCGCCAGGCGTGGTGCACGAATTCCGAATCGGTGGAACCGGTGAGCAGCTGCGCGTCGCGATCGAGGAACTGCTGGTTCGCCGCGGCGAAGCCGGCGATCTCGGTCGGGCACACGAAGGTGAAATCCTTCGGATAGAAGAACACCACCAGCCACTTGCCGGCGTAGGTGTTGTTGTCGATATCGACGAACGCTTTCGCGAGGTCGGTCGAGACGGTGGCTTTCACCTTGAAATCGGGAAACTTGTCGCCAACGGTCAACATGGTTCGCTCCTTGAAGTGGCAGGGGATTGCGGGCGGATGGTCACCCGACGGAGAGAATTGTGGCGACGCAGCAACGATATCTCAAGTGAATTGTCACTATGGGTCTGATAGCCTGTAACTATTACCGCCGGACCCACGTCGATGAATATCCGCGACCTGCGCTACCTCGTTGCCCTCGCCGATCATCGCCACTTCGGCAAGGCGGCTGCGGCCAGTTTCGTCAGCCAGCCCACGCTTTCCACGCAGATCAAGAAGCTCGAGGACGAGCTCGAGGTCGCACTGGTCGAGCGGGCTCCGCGGCGCGTGATGCTCACGCCGGTCGGACGCGAGGTGGCGGACCGCGCGCGCCGCATCCTGAGCGAGGTCGACCAGTTGAAGGAAGTCGCGCGCCGCACGCGCGATCCGGAAGCGGGCACCGTGCGGCTCGGATTGTTCCCGACACTGGGGCCGTATCTGCTGCCGCACGTCATTCCGAAATTGCGTGCGCGTTTTCCGCGATTGGAACTGCTGCTGGTCGAAGAGAAAACCGAAATCATCCTGCGCCAGTTGCGCGAGGGACGGCTCGATGCCGGCATCCTCGCGCTGCCGCTGCACGACGATCAATTGCACGAGGAATTCCTGTTCGAGGAACCTTTCCTGCTCGCGGTGCCCGAATCGCATCCGTATGCGAAGCGCGAGTCGATCCTGATGAAGGATCTCGCGCACGAAAGCCTGCTGCTGCTCGAAGACGGCCACTGCCTGCGCGATCAGGCGCTCGACGTGTGCCAGCTGTCGGGCGCCGGCGAGAGGACCGGTTTCCGCGCCACCAGCCTCGAAACGCTGCGGCAGATGGTGGCCGCCAATGTCGGCATCACGCTGCTGCCATCGCTCGCGGTGCAGCCGCCGGTGCCGCGCTCGGAGAACATCCATCTGCTGCGCTTCCGCGATTCGAGTCCGAGCCGGCAGATCGCGATGGTGTGGCGCAGGAGTTCGGCGATGGGCGCGTTCATGGGACAACTGGCGACGGTGTTCAAGTCGTTGCCCAAGGAGTTGTTTGAGGCGCCTGCCGGTATGGGGTTGGTGAAGAAGAAGGCTGTCAAGCGGGCGAAGGGTTAGGGAATCGGGAATCGGAAGTCGGGAGAACAGCGCGCACGGCTAGCGGGCTTTATTCCCGATTCCCGATTCCCGACTCCCCGCCGTGAGAGCGGGAATCGGGAGTCGGGAAAAGAGCCACGCTCGCAGCTCGCCGGCCCATCGAAATTGCTGTCCCGCAGCATTCAACGCCCCTATCGAATGCATCGGAATCATCGATTTCCTCTCGAGGCCGCTGCGGCGTAATCTCACGCTCGCCGGGGCCGCGCTCGCTCGCGGCCTTCGTTCGCTCCAGCAACCGCCAGAGGTGACGCCATGAGTCTCAAGGGTTCCCGCACGGAAGAAAATCTGAAGGCCGCCTTCGCCGGCGAATCGCAGGCCAATCGCCGCTATCTGTACTTCGCGCAGAAGGCCGACGTCGAAGGCTACAACGATGTCGCCGCGGTGTTCCGCAGCACCGCCGAAGGTGAAACCGGCCATGCCCACGGGCATCTGGAATATCTCGAAACCTGCGGCGATCCGGCCACCGGATTGCCGTTCGGCGACACCGCCAACAATCTGAAATCGGCGATCGCCGGCGAGACGCACGAATACTCCGACATGTATCCGGGCATGGCGAAGGCCGCGCGCGAGGAAGGCTTCGACGAGATCGCCGACTGGTTCGAAACCCTGGCCAAAGCCGAGCGTTCGCACGCCAACCGCTTCACCAAGGCGCTCAACGAACTGGCGGCGTGATGCGCGGCCGGCGGAGCCCGTCTTCGCCGGCCTGCTTTGCTTGACCGGAGCGCAGGTGCGGCGCGCATTGCACGCCTGCCGGCGCGGCATCGTTGCGGCGTAGTCGGAACTCCCATGACCGAAGAACGTGTAGCAGCCGCAGGCTTGCGCGATGCGGGCCCGCGCGAAGGCAGCCTGCAGGCGCCGACGCGCCATCCGCTCGATTGGTTGAATCCGCAGTTCTTCGACCAGGCCGCGCTCGATCACGAACTCGAGCGCGTGTTCGACCTGTGTCACGGCTGCCGGCGCTGCGTCAGCCTGTGCCAGGCGTTTCCGACCCTGTTCGACCTGGTCGACAATTCGAGCACGATGGAAGTCGACGGCGTCGCCAAGGCCGACTACGCCAAGGTGGTCGAACAGTGTTACCTGTGCGACCTGTGCTATCAGACCAAGTGCCCGTACATCCCGCCGCATCCGTGGAATATCGATTTCCCGCACGTGATGCTGCGCGCCAAGGCGGTGAAGTTCAAACGCGACGGCGCGCCCGCGGCAGCGAAACTGTTGTCGAACACGCGCACGGTCGGCAAGCTCGCGTCGATTCCGGTCGTGGTGGAAGCCGTCAACTGGGGCAACCGCAACGCGGCGGCGCGCAAGATGATGGAGAAGACGCTCGGCGTGCACCACGAAGCGCGCGTGCCGCCGTATCACAGCCGCACCGCCGACAAACGCATCGAGCGCGACGACGACGGCGCCAACGCCGTCGTCGCCGGCCCCACGCGCGGCAAGGTTGCCGTGTTCGTCACCTGCTACGGCCGCTACAACCAGCCGCAGATGGTGGAAGACCTGGTCGCGGTGTACCGCCACAACGGCATCGCGATGAAGCTGATCCGCAAGAATCAGTGCTGCGGCATGCCGAAACTCGAACTCGGCGATTTCGACAGCGTCGACAAATACAAGCGCGAGAATCTGCCGGTTTTGATCGCCGCGGTGCGCGACGGCTGGGATCTGGTCGCGCCGATTCCGTCGTGCGTGCTGATGTTCAAGCAGGAACTGCCGCTGATGTATCCGGACGACACCGACGTGCAGGCGGTGAAGCGCGCGATCTTCGACCCGTTCGAGTATCTGATGCACCGCCATACCGCGGGTTTGTTCAACACGCAATTCCGCAACGAACTCGGCAAGGTAGCGTGGCAGGCCGCCTGCCATCAGCGCGTGCAGAACATCGGCCCGAAAACCAAACAGGTGCTCGACCTGGTGCCCGGCACCGAAGTGGTGGCGATCGAGCGCTGTTCGGGCCACGACGGCACCTATGGCGTGAAAAAAGATACCTACGCTTTCGCGCGCAAGATCGCCAAGCCGGTCGAAAGCCGCGTGAAACAGGCGACGCCGCAGCATTTCACCAGCGACTGCGTGATGGCCGGTTCGCATATCGCGCACGGGCTCGAAGACCCGGCCACCGGCAGCAACTACAACGCCGAACACCCGGTGTCGCTGCTGCGCCTGGCCTACGGCATTTGAACGACGACGACGGCCCCGACGAGGCGAACCCGACCGGCGCGCTGCGTTTGCGTCGCCATCTTCGCCTCGTACACTCGCAGGATCTCCACCGGACCCGCCGCATGGAAAAGCTGAAACGCAGCGATCTGTTCTCGCTCGAAACCTACGCCGCCGAACGCGCCGCCTTCCGCACGCGCGTGATCGCGCACAAGAAGGCGCGCAAGGTGCACTTGGGCGATCACGTCACGCTGCTGTTCGAGGATCGCCTGACGGTGCAATACCAGATCCAGGAAATGCTGCGTATCGAGCGCCTGTTCGAAGCGCAGGCGATCCAGGACGAACTCGACGCCTACAACCCGCTGATCCCCGACGGCGGCAACCTGAAAGCGACGATGCTGATCGAATTCCCCGACGCCGACGAACGCAAACAGCAACTGGCGGCACTGGGCGGCATCGAACACCGCGTGTTCGCCGAAGTCGCCGGACAGCAGCGTATTCTGGCGATCGCCGACGAAGACCTCGACCGCAGCGACGCCGACAAGACCTCCGCGGTGCACTTCCTGCGCTTCGAATTCTCCCCGGCGGCGATCCTCGCCCTGCGCGGCGGCGCGGCCCTGGCCGTCGGCATCGACGACCCGCGCCTGCCGGAACGGGTCGAACTCGACGATGCGATGCGGGTGGCGCTGGTGGTGGATTTCGGGGGGTGAGAAGCGGGACGCAAAGGACGCAAAGGGAAGAGAAAGGACGCAAAGAAAGATTAGAGAAAGTAGAAGCTCGAATTCCTTATCGCTCTTCTTCGCGTCCTTTCTGCTTTTCCTTCGCGACCTTCGCGTCCTTCTCTGCCTTGCTTCGGCTGATCGGAGGTCAAGAGCGGGACACGAAGGTCGCGAAGATTTAGAAGAAAGGACACGAAGAAAAGCCAAACAAGGAAAGAAGGAATAAATTCATAAATTCCCTAACTTTCTCTTTTTTCCTTTCTCTTGCCTTTGCGTCCTTTGCGTCCCGCTCGGGCTCTAAACGGTCAACACCGCATGCAGCGGCACCTTCGCATCCCAGTGCGTGCGACCCGCGAGCATTGCGATCTCGACGAGCACCGAGGCGCCCAGCAGTTCTGCGCCTGAGCGTTCGATCAGGCGGCGGGCGGCAGCCAGCGTGCCGCCGGTGGCGAGCACGTCGTCGATCAACACGACGCGCGCTTCCGGAGCGAGCGCGTCGACATGCATATGCAGGCTTTCTTCCGCGACGTCGAGCGCATAGTTTTCGCTCAGCAGCGCGCCCGGCAACTTCCCGGGTTTGCGCAGCGGCACGAAACCGGCGCCCAGTTCGCGCGCCAGTACCGCTCCAAGAATGAAACCGCGCGCCTCGATGCCGCAGACCTGATCGATCGCGCGGCCTCGCCAAGGCTCGGCCAGCGCATCGATCGCGGCGGCGAACGCTTCGGCGTCGGCCAGCAGCGGTGTCAGATCCTTGAACAGCATGCCCTTTTGCGGAAAATCGGGCACATCGCGGATACGTTCTGCAATCAGGTCCATGCAAGCCTCCGGCGGGCGGCCCGAAAAATCATTTCGCGCCCAACGATTCGTACTTCGGCAGATGCTCGGCCTCGCTGTGCGCGGCCGCATCCCATTCGCGGAAGGCGCGCGTACCGAGCAGCGCGTCGCGATAGGCTGCGCTCACCGCATCGAGTTCGACGCCGTAGCCGCGCAAGCGCACCGCCACCGGCGCGAACATCGCATCGACCAGGCCGAACTGGCCGCAGAGGAAATCGCCGCCGGCGGAATATTTCGCGCGCAGATCGCGCCACAGCTGCTGCACGCGATCGATATCGCATTGCGCGTCGGCGTCCCAGCGATAGTCGTTCGGGCGGCGCCGGCAATTCATCGGCAATTGGTTGCGCAGCGCGGCGAAGCCCGAATGCATTTCGGCAGCGGCGCTGCGTGCGTGAGCGCGGGCACGGCGATCCGTCGGCCAGCCGCGGCGGTCGAGGAAATGTTCGTTGACGTATTCGTTGATCGCCAGCGAATCCCACACGATCAGGCCATCGTGATGCAGCACCGGCACGCGGCCGGTGGGCGACCAGCGGCCGATGCCGCTGCGGAATTCCGGTGTATCGAGCGGCAGCCGCACTTCTTCGAACGGCACTTCGAAATGGCGCAGGAAAATCCACGGCCGCAGCGACCACGACGAGTAGTTCTTGTTGCCGATGACCAGGGTGAGCGCGTTCGACATGAGTGGGCCGCCTTACGGAACAGGCGAGCATGGTCGCGGATGGCGTGCAGCGGCTCAAGTGCCGCGTATGCGGCCCGCGGCGATCGCGATTCCTACAATGTCACGGTCGGCGGCGGCTGTTCTTCGGCCGGCGTGCCGCCGTAGCCGTACATCTGCGCCACCTGCACCTGGTTGCGGCCGTTGCGCTTGGCGGTGTACAGCGCGCGATCGGCGCGCTCGACCATGCCCTGCGGCTGTTCCTCGCCGGCCAGCCGCCCCGCTACGCCGACACTCACGGTGAAGCGCACCGGACCTTGCGCGCTGTCGAGCCGCAATTGCGAAATCGCCTGTCGCAGGCGCTCGCCCAACTGCCGCGCCTGGTCGGCCGCGTAGCCGGGCAGGATGACGAGGAATTCTTCGCCGCCGTAGCGCACCAGCACTTCATCGGCGCCGAGTTCGCGGCGGATCGCATCGGCCGTCATGCGCAAGCAGTCGTCGCCGACGGCGTGGCCGTGGCGATCGTTGATCTGCTTGAAATGATCCAGATCGACGAACAGCACCGCCAGCGGTCGGCGATCGCCCATCGCGCGATGCAGCGCTTTTTCGAGCAGGGCATCGCCGGAGCGGCGATTGCAGGTGCCGGTGAGCGGATCGAGTTCGGCCTTGCGCTTGAGTTCGGCCTGGCTCGCCGCTTCGTCGGTGGTCGCGACGGCCTGCTTGAGGAAGTCGGCGGCGAGTTTGAGTTCGGCGTTTTCGAATTCCTCCCACGGCGCGCGCTCGATCAGCAGCGCGCCCCAGCCGGGAATCGGCATCGGGATCGGAATCACCGCGAACAGGCCGCCGATCGGGGTTTCCGAATCCGGATCGATCTGCTCGTCGAGCCGCGCCTGCACCGCGGCGCGCGAGCGGCACAGGCCTTTGAGGGTGCCGCCGCGCGCGGCCAGCAGCCGCGAATAACGTTCCTTCGCGTCCATCGGTTCGGTCATCAGCAGGTCGAGCCCGTGATAGCCGAACGCAACCACGGCCGAGCCCTGTTGCGGAATCAGATGACGCAAGGCGGACAGCAGGCGGCGGAAGGCGGCCCATTCGAGATCGCCGCCGGGCGAGGTGTTGCGCAACTGCTCGCGCAGGCCTTCGGCGAATTCGCGCCGCACCTGTTCGACCTGCAGGCTGGCGTCGGTCTGTTCCTTCAACTGGCGCGCGCGATCGCGTTGCTTGCGGAATTCCATCACACGATCGGCCAGGCCGAGCGACATCACGAACAGGCTGAAGGCGGCGGCCACCTGGCAGGCGTACAGCGCGACGGCCGATTGCGGCAGCCAGCCGAGCGCGAGCGCGGCGCGCAGCGTGACGGCAGCGGTGAGGAACAGCCACAACAGGCCGTAAGCGCGCGCCAGACCTTCACCGCGGCGCCAGGCCTTGACGCCGAGCATCATGATGAAGACGCCGGTGGCGATCGCCAGCGCGCCGGTCGCGACCTGCAAGCGGCCGGTGAGCGCATCGATGTTGAGCAGGCATAGCGCCGCCACCGACAGCAGCAGGTATTGCGCGTGCAGGATGCGACGGTCGAGCGCCATCGCCACGCGCGGCAGTTCGAGGAAATGCCGGCTGAAACCCAGCGCCAGCGCGCAGCACGCCAGCGCCAGCGCATGCAGCCCGTTGCTGCCCCACCAGCCGAACCAGGCCAGCCACGGCACGCGATACAGATGCCCGTTGCCGGCGAACAGCAACACCAGCAGGCCGCCGGTAAAGCCGACGAAATGCAGATACGCGCGTTCGCGCAACGCCAGATGCAAGGCCAGCGCCGAGAACATCAGCACCAGGATCACCGCGTAGTTGGCAGCGAGCACCGCCGCCACGCGGCGATCGAAGCGATGAAACTCGTCCCGGTCGAGCACGCGCGGCGAAAGATTCATGCGATTGAGGCCGCGGATCGACACGTACATCACCTGCGCCCCCTGCAGCGTCGCCGGCAATTCGAAGGCGTAGCTGTCGTTCGACAGGCTATCGGGCTGCGGGAAGAAGAAGCCGTCGGCCGGCGGATCGTGGAAATCGTCGGCGCCGGGCAGATGCAGCGCGATGCTGTCCAGATCGATGCGATCGAACAGCAGCACGTGCGATTTCGGCGGCGACGCGGCGGCAGGCAGATCCACCGTCAAGCGCAACCAGTGCGTGTGGCCGGCCGCACCGCGCAGCGCCACATGCGCATCGGGCAGCAAATGGAACTGCGCGTCGTAATCGCCGGCCAGCACCGCCGGCACCACGGTTTCCTCGCTCACCGTGTCGAGCACCGCGGTTTCGATCGGCATCTGCGCCTGCGCCGGCCGCGCCAACAACAAGCCCAAGGCCAGTGCGCAGGCACCCGCCCCGATGCTCCCCATGATTCGCCAGCAAGCCATGCCGCGCGTCGTCCCCACGAGCCCGGCTACAGTCTGACGCGCCTCGGGCAAAGGTCAACGGGCAAAAGTCCGCCCGAACCCGGGTCGGCGCTCATGCCGGATCGGGTTCGGCGCCCCACAGCGGCTCGGCCAGCGGCCGGGCCCGGTCGGCGCGCCAATCGGCGAGCAATTCGTCGGCGGCTGTTTCGTCGATATCGGAAACGCAAACCGCCACCAGCCCCATCACCGGCAGGTCGCCGACCGCGCCGGTGAGGTATTCGCCGCGTACCCAGGCCGGAATCCCGTGCTGATCGAGCAATCCCTTCACCAGATTGGCGTCGATGATGTTCTCGGCTTCGTACACGACTCGCATTGCGCCTCCGGCGTCGACCGGCCTGCATCGGCCTCGACCGGCATTGCAGCACACGGCGCGACCCGGACGCCATCCGCCGTACCGGCCCCGCACCGCGCCTTGCCGCACCGGCTAAACTAGGCGTCTTTCCCCCGCAAATCCGCCTCATGAACCACGCGCCCCCCGCTTCCGCCGACGTCGCCGCTGCCGAAGCCGCACCGGCCCGCAACGATTTCATCCGCCAGATCGTGCGCGACGACCTCGCCGCCGGCCGCCAGCGCGCCATCCGCACGCGTTTCCCGCCCGAGCCCAACGGCTATCTGCACATCGGCCACACCAAGGCGATCTGCATCAACTTCGGCATCGCGGCCGAATTCGGCGGCCTGTGCAATCTGCGGTTCGACGACACCAATCCGGCCAAGGAAGATCCCGAATACGTCGAAGCCATCATGGAAGACGTGCGCTGGCTCGGCTTCGAATGGGCCGAACTGCGCCATGCGTCGGATTACTTCGACGTGCTCTATCTGGCCGCGGAAAAGCTGATCCGGCAGGGCGATGCCTTCGTCTGCGATCTGTCCGCCGAACAGGTGCGCGAATACCGCGGCACGCTCACCGAGCCGGGCCGCAACTCGCCGTTCCGCGAGCGCAGCGTCGAGGAAAATCTCGACCTGCTGCGCCGCATGCGCGCCGGCGAATTCCCCGATGGCAGCCGCACCGTGCGCGCCAGGATCGACATGGGCAGCGGCAACATCAACCTGCGCGATCCGGCGCTGTACCGCATCAAGCACGTCGAGCACCAGAACACCGGCAGCGCCTGGCCGATCTATCCGATGTACGACTTCGCGCATTCGCTGTCGGATGCGATCGAAGGCATCACGCATTCGCTGTGCACGCTCGAATTCGAAGATCACCGGCCGCTGTACGACTGGTGCGTCGACAAGGTCGACCTGGTCAACCATCCCGAACTGCTGCAGCCGCTGCTCGACAAGGGCCTGCCGAATCAGGCGGCAAAACCGCGCCAGATCGAGTTTTCGCGTTTGAACCTCACCTACACCGTGATGAGCAAACGCAAGCTGATGGCGCTGGTGCAGGACGGCCTGGTCGATGGCTGGGACGATCCGCGCATGCCGACCTTGCAGGGCGTGCGGCGCCGCGGCTACACGCCCGCTTCGGTGCGCCTGCTGGCCGAGCGCGTCGGCGTGAGCAAGCAGAATTCGCTGATCGATTATTCGCTGCTCGAAGCCTGCCTGCGCGAGGACCTCGACGCGCGCGCCGCGCGCCGGCTGGCGGTGATCGACCCGGTCAAGCTCGTGCTGCTGAACGTCGATGCGGCGCACGAAGAACGGCTCACGTTCTCGAATCATCCGAAAGACGAAAGCTTCGGCACGCGCCAGGTGCCGTTTTCGCGCGAGTTGTGGATCGAGCGCGAAGACTTCATGGAAGTGCCGCCGAAAGGTTTCCATCGCCTGATTCCGGGCGGTGAAGTGCGGCTGCGCGGCGTGGGCATCGTGAAATGCGTCGATGTGGTGAAGGACGGCGATCGCATCGTCGAACTGCACGCGACGCTCGATCCGGACACGCGCGCCGGCCTGCCGGGCGCCGATCGCAAAGTGAAAGGCACGATCCACTGGGTCAGCGCGAAACACGCCGTCGAAGCCGAAGTGCGGCTCTACGATCGCTTGTTCGCGGTGCCCGATCCGGATATCGACGATGGCGGCAAGACCTACAAGGATCATCTGAATCCCGAGTCGTGCCGCACCGTCACCGGCTACGTCGAACCGGCCGCCGCGGGCGCCGCGGCCGAGCAACATTGGCAATTCGAACGTCTCGGTTTCTTCGTTGCCGATCGCCGCGATCACAACGCGGCGCGGCCGGTGTTCAATCGCAGCGTGACGCTGCGCGACAACTGGGCCAGCAAAACCGGAGGTTGATATGCGCATCCTCGTGATGATGTTGTCGCTCGCACTGGCGGCGTGTGCGCCGCAGGCCAGCGAACCGGCGCCGCCGCAAGCGGTGGCCGCGGCCGATCCGGCCGCACCGATCGCATCGGCGCCCGCCGAGCCGGCGTTGCCTGCACCCGATGCCGCGCGTCGGCCGCCGGAGGAATTGTTGAAGGTCGATGACGTCGACTATTCCTGCCGCACGGACGCCGATTGCAGCGTCAAGAACGTCGGCAACTGCTGCGGCGCTTATCCGGCCTGCGTCAACAAGGACAGCCCGACCTTCCCCGATCAGGTGAAGGCGCAATGCGCGGCCGATGGCATGTCGAGCATCTGCGGCTTTCGCGAAATTTCATCCTGCCAATGCCTCGAAGGCCGCTGCGCGCCACTCGGCGACGGCAGCGCCGGCGGCGACGTACGTTAGGAATCATCGATGCTGTATGCACAAACCCATCTGACGCTGCCCGCCTGGATCCACGGCGAAGTCGACATCGCGCGGCGCTACGAAACCGACGAAGCCAAGGTCGCGCTCGCGATCCAGCTCTCGCATCGCAATGTCGAACAAGCCAGCGGTGGCCCGTTCGGCGCGGCGGTGTTCGATGGCGAAGGCCGTCTGATCGCGGTCGGCGTCAACCGCGTGGTGCCGCAGACCTGCTCGGTGGCGCACGCCGAAATGATGGCCTACATGACCGCGCAATCGCGCACCCAGCGCGCGCGCCTCAACGAAAACGGCGACCGCATCATCTTCGCCACCTCCGCTCAACCCTGCTGCATGTGCTACGGCGCGACCTTCTGGGCCGGCATCGACGAGTTGCTGATCGGCGCGCGCGCTTCCGACGTGATGGAACTCACCGAATTCGACGAAGGCCCGTTGCCTGTGGACTGGTCCGGCGAACTGGAACGGCGCGGCATCGCGGTGCGCGGCGATATCCTGCGCGATGCGGCGCGTGAGGTGTTGCGGCGGTATGGCGAAATGGGCGGCAAGCACTACTGAGTCTTGCGCTGTTCGGCGAGCGCCGACTGCATCGTGAGATAAAACCGCGGTGTTAGAAAATAGAACGGGGAGGCCGCAGCCTCCCCGTTTTTCATTGCGCTTTTTTTTTCGTGTCGATCAGAACGTATAGCCGACACGCGCATAGAGAAACGCGCCGTTGAATCCGAACGGCGCGGCGCTGCTCGCATACGGCAGTTGGCCGCCGGTCGAGTTGGCGAACAGCACTTCGTCCGGATATTCATCGAGCACGTTGTCGGCGCCGAGCGTGAAGCGCCAGCTCTCGAGCGAATAACTGGCGGCGAGATCGAGCGTCCACTTCGCGCCGAAGGTCTGATCCTGCGCCGCGTTGGCGTTGCGGATCGTGATTTCGCCGTAACGCGTGGCGTTGCCGGAAAATTCCCAGTTTCCGGCCTGCCACAGGCCGCCGAACAGGAACTTGTCCTTCGGCGCACCGACTTCGAAGCGACCGATTTCGACGCGTCCGAAGCGCAACGCAGTCGGATCGATGGCCGCCAGTGCCGGCGGATTCGGCGCGATGCGATCGATGCGGGTTTCGTTATGGTTGTAACCCACGGTGAGATCGAAACTGCCCTCGCCCACGTCCCAGCCATAGGTGCCGACGATGTCGATGCCGTCGGTGGTGGTGTCGATCGCGTTGGTGAAATAACGACCGCCACCGACGCCGACGAAACCGTTGGCGTTGAGGTAATCGCGCACCGCCGCGCTCGTGAGGTTTTCCGAAAGCGAGATGCGGTCTTCGAGCTCGATGCGGTAGGCATCGATCGTCAGGTACAACCGATCGACCGGCTGCAGCACGAGACCCAGGCTCAGATTGTCGGATTTCTCCGGCTTCAGCGGCTCGGCGCCGAGCGCGATGGCGGCCGGATTGGTGACGCGGAAGGTGACGATATCGAACGGCAGATTTCCCTGTGGCGTGACGATGAAATTGGTTGCCGTCGATTGGAAGTATTGCTGCTGCAGCGACGGCGCGTGAAAGCCGGTCGAGACGGTGCCGCGCAGTGCCACCGTGTCGGTGAACGCGTAGCGCGCGGTCGCCTTGCCCGTGGTGGTGTCGCCGAAATCGCTGTAGTCCTCGTAGCGCGCGGCCAGGCCTGCCGACAGCTTGTCGGTGAGATCGCCTTCGAGCCCGACGTAGAGCGACAGATTGTCACGATCGAACTCGCCGCCGTCCGACGGTTTGAAGCCGGCGAACACCTGCGAACCGGGCAACGGATTGCTCTGGCCCGGCGCGACCACACCGCCGTTCGCATACGACAACGGCTCGCCTTCGGACTGCTCGAAACTGTCCTCGCGCCACTCGGCGCCGTACGACAGCACGACCGGATAGTCGAGACCCAGTTCGAGCGGCTTGCTCAAGTCGAGATTCAACACATGTTGCTGCACTTCGAGGCCACCGGCGTGGAATTCGAGCGGCGATGACGGACCGAGGCTGCGATTCAAGGTGTTCTTGATATCGAACGTCAGTTCGCTCGAACCGTAGGTGTAGCTCGCATCGATGCGCGTGCCGCCGGCGGTTTCGGCCGTCATGCCGCCGACGAAACCGATGTCGTCGGAAACATTGTTGATCTGCGGCAGGAAGCCTTCGGGATAGATCGACGGGATGTTGCGCGGGTCGCCTGCGGGCCGGAAGAAGCCGTTCGACAGCGTGTCGCGATGCGTGAAGATGCCGTACGAATACAACGACACTACGTCGCTGACGCCGAGTTGCGCGTTGTAACTGCCCGAGTAGTTCTCGACGGCCGGATCGCCCTGCCGCTGCACCACGCGGCCGAGCGGCGGCGAAGTCGGCGTCGGCGTGCCGATGAAGGGACGCGCACGATCGGTATTTTTCTGGTCGCCGACCTGCGCTGCCAGATGCACGGAACCGTCGTCGCCGAATGCGAAGCCGGTATCGCCTGCAAGCTCGATCTGATGACCATCGCCGGCACTGGCCTGACCATACCGGACGCCGACTTCGCCGCCCTGCGCATCGCGCTTGAGCACGATATTGATCACGCCGGCGATCGCATCCGAGCCGTACTGCGCCGACGCGCCATCGCGCAGCACTTCGACGCGTTCGATCGCCGCGATCGGAATCGTATTCAGATCGACCGGCGACGAACTGCGACCCTGCGTCCCGTTGACGTTGACCAGCGCACCGGTGTGATAACGCTTGCCGTTGACCAGCACCAGCACGTGATCGGGCGACAAGCCGCGCAACTGCGCCGGCCGCACCGCATCGGATCCATCCGAAATCGCCAGCCGCGGAAAATTGAGCGACGGCAACGCGCGCGCCAACGCCGTGGCGAGTTCATTGGTGCCGGTGGACTGCAGCACTTCCGGCGTGATGACATCGATCGGCGACGTCGACTCGGCCACCGTACGATCGGTGACGCGCGTGCCGGTGACGACGACCGTATCGAGCGTATCGGCCGAATCTTCAGCCGGCGCAGACTGCGCCCGCGCAGAACCGGCGGACAAAGCAACAAGAATTGCGAGCAACAAACGATTGCGTGACATGAGGGCTACCTGGGCAAGGACGGGAAGCCCGGCGGACGCGCGTCTTCCGAACGTCTTGGCCAGGCTGTCGAGTCATTACGCAGGCGGTCGGCAAGGCGGTCATCGTCCGTCGCACCATTGGAAGATGCGGACGGCGCCTGGCTCGACCATTCATGGAACGTGGCTTGGAAGCACCTTCTCGCGGCGCGGTCATCGCTCTGACTCCGCTAGCCGACGCCGTGTTTCGGTCTCAGCCATCGAAGTGCAGGCCGCATCACCCCACATGCGATGGCCAACGCCTGAGTCAAGCCGACCCGCGAAGCGGGTTCGGCTCGAATGAATTGTCAGGCCTCAGCTGCACCCCTCACTCTCGCTTGCCCCCGTGCTTCAGGAACAGCACGTCGAACGCCGGCGTCCAGGTCTGGCCGCCGTCTTTGGACAGCACCGCCGACTCGCGCACGCCATTGTCCTGGGCCTTCCAAGTAATACGCTGCATGACCGACTTGCCATCCCGGAGATGGACCTCGCCTTCGAGAACCAGCGCGCCATCCTTGAAGTTGCCCCAGAGCACCATGATCGAGCCGCGATTGGTGACCCAGGTCTGTTGCCATTGTTTGCGCACGGGGTCGTAGCTCAGGATGCTGTCGCCAACAAGTCCATCGACCTGCTCGTAGAGTTCGCGGATGGCGCAGCCTTGGGCGATGGGCTCGACGCGGGCGCGAGCTATGGACGGCCCGCCTGGGGCATCCATCTCGAAGGTATCCCAATCGCCGATCCAGAAATCCAATTGGTGGTATTCCGCGGCACTGCAATCGGAGGAAGTGGGCGTTGCGGCCGAAGGGAGCGCCACGGCCGCGCCAATGAAAGCAATGCAAAGTGCCGCCAATGCCATCCGTAGATGCTTGAATCGAAGCGTTTGCTGCATGGGTTTGGCCACTCTAGTGAGCCCTGTTGGGCGGGGGCTCAAGTGATACACGGCTCAAGGCACAACTACTGGCCAGATTCGGACACCATCGGTCTTACGCCGCACACGCGACGCGCCAACAAGCATTTCCGGAACGACGCGCATGACACGCGGGTATCGGACTTTTGCGTCAAACACGGAAGGAATCGGATCGGGAGTGGCACATGGGTCGAACGCGTCTCGTCCGGAGCGGGCTGGCGATCCTGACATGCGTGCTGGCCGTTTCGTTCGCGATCCCTGCGATTGCGCAAGACACGTTGCCGTTGCCCGCGCCCAACCTGCGCCTCGTCGACGGCGGCGTGAAGGCCATCATTCTTGACGGCGATGCGCTTGCGGGCGGATGAAAAGTGGGGAATTCTCAGGGTCAGAACACCTTCAGTAGTTCTTGACTTGAAATCAATGGGAATCCGAGGGGATTGCAAGCCAAAGCCTGATCGCCTGAAACCCCATGTGCACGGCACACTCTCAGGATGGCCCGCCTTCCACGCCTCGACATCGCCGGCGTCCCTCAACACGTCGTCCAGCGCGGCAACAACCGCATGCCCTGCTTCGTCGACGATCACGATCGACTCTGCTACCTCACTTGCCTGGCCGAGGCACTTCGACGGCAAGAGTGCAGGCTGCACGCCTACGTGTTGATGAGCAATCACGTGCATATGCTGGTTACGCCGCTGGCCGCAGGCAATTTGTCTCGAATGATGCAAAGCGTCGGGCGCGCCTATGTACCACTCTTCAACGGTCGACATGGGCGTTCCGGCACACTGTGGGAGGGACGCTACAAATCGTGCCTCGTCGAGTCCGAATCCTACACGCTGCGTTGCTACCGCTACATCGAACTCAATCCCGTGCGCGCATGGATGGCGGCTGACCCTGCGCATCATCGTTGGTCCAGCCATCTCGGCAACATCGGATTGCGCGACGACCGGCTACTGACACCGCACAGCGCCTATCTCGCACTTGGTCACAACACCTCCACAAGGGTGGAAGCGTATCGGGCACTGATGGCGGAGAGTCTTTCGGAGGATGTGCTCACCGAAATCAGGACGTACCTTCAACAGCAGCGCGCACTCGGCAGCACCGCGTTTCAACAACGCGTAGAGCAGCAACTAAAGCGGTATCCAGCCACTCGCCCCGCTCATCGGCCTCGGAAAGCGACAAGTTACGTGCCCTGACCCCGTTATTCTCCGCCAAGTGCGGATTGCCGAGCAAGCGATCCAGCTTCTTCAGCGGTGCCGCCACTCGCAACGCATCGGGCCAGGAGCGCGCCAACTCCATCAACGTCAGGCGACGACCGGCGATCAGTGCACGGACCGCGCCCAGCAACGCTGCACATCGGCGGGCGTGCATCCGGTCGAAGGCAACACTCAAACAACTGCGCAATAATCTCGCTGCGTGCATGGCGGGGCTCCTTCTTGTCTTGGCGACTAAAAGGAAACCACCTCGTCATGCACGCGCTGTTTTCCCGACTATCTACGCCGTAAGTCGTTGTCTGACAAGTCGGGTTTGTGGGGAAAGCTCAGGCTCTGACCCCGTTATTCCCCTTCTATTCTCCCTTCAAGGGTTCCCTAAGTGTAGTGGCGAATCCATCGATAGAAATCAGTTTTGACGTCCTGAACAGCTGCGCACGAAAACGGGGCTCCTTCAGGACCCTCGCCGGCGATAAGCTCGACGCTTCCCGAGCCGACTCCATCTTCCATATCTTCCACGTCGACCGAATACTGAGAAGCGATTGCCGTTCTCACCCGAAGCACACCTTCGTGCGTTGACGAGTAGATGCAAACCTCCATCAACACTTGGTTGTAGAACTGGACCGTGGCTCGAGACTTCTCTCCGAAAACCGTGACTTCACTCAAGGTGAAGGTTTGGTCATGAAAACGTGGATGAATGTCGTTTGCGTCATGTAGGGTTTCCCAGGTCATGACGCCGCCCATCTTGGAAACCGTTTCAGGTTTCAGGGAGGTCGAGAACCCTGGCACCAGCTCGAACGGTGGCATTGGAGCCACCGGGCCCTTCGGTAGGGAGGCATAGAGCCCAAGAGCTAGCAAGAGCCCGAGAGCTAGCAGCAGAACTAGCGCTCGCATCCTTCAACTCCCCCAATGATTTGAAGTTTGCACATAACGTACGCATTCTTGCAGCGCGTCAAGCATGAACCGTCCTCGGCCGCGCACAACTCTCCCTGACGATTGTTGTGCAAGTCCATCCTAAGTGGGCCTAGATTTTGGCCACCGTTATCCATTCCCTCGGCCTCATGGATAAACCCCGAGATTTGCGCACATCCTCTTCCGCCCATGCGAGTCATCTTGCAGGTCCAAAGGCAATGCCGCAACGCGTCCTGCGGGCCGTCACCGGGTCCTGGCCAGCCGGAGTTCACTGCTTCCGAATCTGCTGACAACCAGGCAACAACGGCTGCGGAGTAGCAGTGAGGCCCCCAAGATTCCAGTTCAAGATGGCTTCACGAGCCATCCCTCCGGCACGGCGGCGACCTTGGTCAAACGAAAGAAGCCCCTTTGGGTCAATCTGCAGTACTGGTGACTGTTTCGCATAACCAAACGTCGAAACACCTCCCCATACGCCGACAGGGTCGGATTGGACGTAGCGTCCAGTTGTTGGTTCGTAGTCGCGGAAGTAGTTGTAGTACTCACGGGCGGGGCATCAGCGCTGCGATCTTATCGCTGAGCCCTTAGTCTACGAAATCCGTCGCCGAGCAGAACGATCGCAGCAAGAGCAAGAACAATGAGACCAGCACTATCTAGACGGACATTTAGCAATAGCAGTAGGGTTGCTATGCTTGCTAAAAGCATCGGGAGAACCCCGATACGCCGCTTTGTTCTGAAGCCTAAGATGAGGAAACCAAGCGATAGCGCTATACCGCACACCACGCCAAGTATCGAGTAAACAACGACGGCTCCCGTGCTTGAATCAGGCTCCATGTTGCGCACCATGTACTCGGCGCCCATGCCCAATGAAACTATCCAGTACAAGCTAAGGATTACGGCCAAGAAAGCCCGCCAGAATCGAAAAAAAATGGCGCTCATTGGCAGCACCCAGAACAATCGACAGGAGCGCATCGAGTTCCGGATAGGCCAGAACCCAATCCACCGAGTGGAGATGTCGGCCAAATGCTGCATATGGGAGGTAGTCTTCTGACTACTTTCCCTCCCTCCCACATCAAGGTCAGCACGATAGAAGTACCTTGTCCTAAAGAATTAGCCAGATCGCAAGCAACCAAGTAGTGCTCAGCATCGCGCGCACTAAGACTGTTCTGCAGTGAGCCGCTAGAGCGGGCAGCAGAAAGGTCGCTCGTATTGTCCTTGTACTTACAGATTAAGCAGCGGACCTTGTCCGGATCTGACGGTTGCCACGGACGGTCTATACAACTGCGCCCACTTCTTGCGCGCTCATATTGGTCACGATGTGGACCTGGTGGGTACGTCCATCCGCCCATCCCTTCCAGTCCCAGCGGGTCGACTAATCCGAGCGGATCGGCACGAACATAGCTGTAGGAGCTAATTCCACCTAACAATCCAATCGGATCACCCTCGACGTATCGCCCGGTGCCCGGCTCATAGTCTCGGAGGTAGTTGTAGTGCAGTCCTGTCTCTTGATCGAAGTACTGTCCCGGGTACCGCAGGTTCAGAGTCAGCGCCACGCCATCACTATCCGAGTCGGCGTCCGCTGCGTGCTCACCAAACGCGAACCCCCGTAGATCCCAAGCCCAAATCAAAGCATTGGAACTGGATGGCCGCGTGATGGCACGCGGCGTGCCCAAGTGATCGGAGTGCACGTGTAGCGTCTCGCCGTTATGGCTGCCGGCCACCGCCCTGAACGCCACGGGACGATCGTCGAGCCAGATGTATTCCTTTTGCAGTGATGGCGATGCGAGACCAATTTGGTTGTAGTCCGTCAGCAAATGGCCCGCCTCGTCATAGGCATAGTTTTGCGTGCCCGTCGCCGTACTACGCGAAACCCGCTCGCCCTTGCCATTGTAAGCGTTGGTCTGTTGCACTACGCCGCTCTGCGAAATCGACGCCAGCCGCTGCCGGGCGTCGTACTCAAACGTCCACCCGTCACCCCGATTGGTCAGGCTACCCATCGCATCGTAGGTACGCGCTGTCCCAGCAACGCTGGTTAGCTGATGGCTCGTGGCCGGATAGCCGTACGTCTGCGTCATCGCGCCGCTCTGCTTGCTCAGGCGGTTGCCGGTTCCGTCGTAGGTAAAGGCTTCGAGCGTTGTGGCGCTGCCGTCTTTAACGGCTTTCAAGCGCGATAGCGCGTCATATTCGTAAGTGCGTGCCTGCGAGGCCGTGGCGGCCGGCAACGCAACCGCGTTGCCCACCGCATCGACGCTGTAGTCGAGCGTGAGCGCGGTGCCGGTGATCGCATCTTTATAGTCATGAGCGCGGTCGACTCTGTAGCACTGCCTGCGCCGTATCGGCAACTAAATTACCCATACCGTTTCCCAGCGCGAAACTTGCCATTTTCCACGATCGCACTTCACGAGTTTCAAAATTCCCGCTGCAGCAAGGCTTCCACTCTTCCTTTCTAAATAAACCAAAGCGCTTCGGTTATCTCTTGAGAAACTCGGCAGACTCACATTAACCAAACTCCCGGCGTTCGGAAAATACGAATAAAACTTCGACCACACATCAACGCCCTCGTCGCCCTTGAAAATCTCATCTCTTTCTGCAGAAATCACATAGCGAACACGGCCAAGATCGCCAATCGCACCAATTTCGCCCCCTGACTTATTTTTTCGCTCCAGCTCGGCGAGCAAAGGTGCCGGGAACTTGGGTCGCCGCTCGCCATAAAACACCGGAACTGATACTTCCTGATAAAGGATAAGGATCTTATCGGGCTTAAGGGCAGAGTTGATATCAAACTCATGCATCAACGCGAGTTCAATTACCTCGGCATCATTTGATCGGCAAACATCTGCATCAACAGACTCACTAGGAGACCTCATCGCGCAAGCGGTGAGACTCGCCAATGCCACAAGAAATAAATATTTTATTGCCATCTTGTTATCTCGTTTGCATAGGTTGTTGACCATGGATCAGGAACACCCTCGCCATCCTGATCATCCCAACCACAAAGATGAGCGAACTCATGAATTACGACAACTCCCCCAGTCCCGACTCGGTTAGTAGCCTTGTTTGAGGTCGCGTTCGTGCAAACTGTTACCTCTTTGTTCGGGAACCAAGTTGAACCAATGGTTGCTCTGGCGGCGCCTATGACTCGCCTTCCATCAGGCCCTGTAATTAGCGGACATTCTGCGCACTTAAGGACAGCCTTTTCGCAACGCGTTTTAATACATTTCGCCCTTCTAACATTAGTGACGTGGCGATCAACTTTCGTACACCATGTTCTACCCTCAGATTCAAGCTGATCCCGCCAGACTTTGTTCATGCAAGAGACATCATCACAACTTGGATCAATTGTGAAAAGCCCTAAAGGATCAGTATATCTAAAGGGGTTACTTTCCACATATGCGAATGACTTGGCAGACCCCATGGATGGGGGTTGATCATGCAGCATAGGATCTACTTGGTGATAAGCACCGGAAGCCGGCTCGTAGTCCCGAAAGTAGTTGTAATGCAGCCCGCTTTCGCCATTGTAATATTGACCCGGGTAGCGCAGGTTTACAGTCAACGCAACGCTGTCGCCATCCGGATCGGCGTTCGCTGCATGCTCGCCAAATGCCGCACCCCGCAGATCCCAGGTCCAGACTATTGCATTCGAACTCGTCGCTCGCGTGACGGCCCGCGGTGTGCCCAAGTGATCGGCATGCACATGCACTGTCTCGCTACTGTAGCTGCCAGCCACCGCCCTTAGCGCCACCGGGCGATTGTCGAGCCAGACATATTCCTTTTGTAGCGCCGGCAACGCGAGGCCGCTCTGGTTGTACTCCGCCAGCAAATGGCCGGTTTCGTCGTAGCCGTAGTAGTTTGTGCTCGTCGCATCGTTACGGGAAACCCGCTCGCCTTTGCCGTTGTACGCGTTTGTCTGCTGTATCACGCCACTTTGCGATATCGCAGCCAGCCGCTGCCGGGCATCGTACTCGAACGTCCATCCGTCGCCCCGATTGATTAAACTGCCCGTCGCATCGTAGTCGCGCGGCGTGCCCGCGACGCTCATCAATCGATGGCTCGTGGCCGGATAGCCGTAGGTCTGCGTCGTCACGCCGCTCTGCTTGCTCAGCCGGTTGCCGGTAGCGTCATAGCTAAAGGCTTCGAGCGTCGCGGCGCTGCCGTCCTTGACGGCCGTCAAGCGCGATAGCGCGTCGTACTCATAAGTGCGCGACTGTGATGCATTGGCATCCGGAAAGGCGACTACGTTCCCGAGTGCATCGAGGCTGTAGTCGAGCGTGAGCGCGGTGCCGGTGATCGCATCGATCGCGTAATCGGCATCATAGGTCAGGGTCTGGCTCGCGCCGCCCGCAAACGTGAGCTGTTTCAGCGGGCCAAACGGCAGATACGTCGCGGTTGTCACCAGCGGCTGGCCGTCTTCGGTCAGGCTGTTGATGCGGCCTTGGCTGTCGCGGTTGTAGGCAATCACCGCACCGCTGGGGTAGGTGATCTGTGCCAAGCGATTCGCCAGCGTGAAGCCATATTCGATTACGGTCGACAGCGAACCGACCTGTTGCATCTTGCGGCTCGAATTGCCGTGCCCGTCGTAGCAGTAGGTCGTCGCGCCGGTGGGGTCGGTCATCAGGCTTAGGCGGCCGGTCGACATGGCACCCGTGCAACTCGTCGTGGCATCGGCCAGATCGTAGGCGAAGCTGACTGTCTGCAGCGCCGGCGCGCCGTGCTCGGTGCTGACGAGGCGGTTGAGTGCGTCGTAGGTGTAGGTGGCCGGGACGCCGCGCGCATCGGTTTGCGTGAGACGGTTGCCGGCCGCATCGTAGGTGTAGGTGGCGAGCCCGGTGTCGGGGCTGCTCAGTTGCGTCAGCTGACCCCAGGCGTTGTAGGTGTAGTCAGTGAACAGGCCTTTGGGGTCGGTGACGCGGCGCAGGTTGCCGGTCGCGTCGTAGGAGAACTGCGTGGTCACCTGCAGGCCGCCGGTGCTGGCATCGGCGATCGTCTTGGTCAGGCGGTCGAGATCATCGTACGTATGCGTCGTGCGGTGATTCAGCGCATCGACGACTGCTATCCGGCGGCCCACTGCATCGTATTCGTACTGCGTCGGCCGGTTCTGCGCGTCGCGTTCGATGATCAGTTGACCGGCCTTGTCGTAACCGAAGCTGCGGGTGCGCTTGACGGTGTTGGCGGCGTCGAAGATTTCTTCCTTCAGGCGCTGGCCTTCGGAGTCGTGGGTGTAGATCAGTCGTCCGCCCGCGGCGTCCTGTACTTCGGTGAGGCGGTTGCGGCCGTCATAGACGTAGCTGGTGAGCACGCCATCGGGATCGGTCATCGACAACAAATTTCCGCGGTCGTCGTAGACGAACGTGGTCACGGCATCGTCAGCCGTACTGTTGTTGTCGGCGCCAAAAACGGTGCGCGTCAGTGGCCAGCCACGAACGTGATAGATCATCGCCGTGATGACGGCATTCGCATCCTGCGTTCGAGTCGTACGACCAGCGGTATCGTAGGCCAGCACCGTGCTCGTATGTCCCAGTGTGTTGGTGATTTTTTTGTGTTGGCCGATACGATGGCACGCACCGGTTGGCGTACCGCAACCCGATAGATCGGTGGCGGTGTAGTAGGCATACGTCGTGACGTCGGCCACGTCGGTGCGGGGGCCGTCGACTGATTTGAGCAAGCGCTCGAACGGGCATTGGGCTGCCGGGCTCGCGACATCCGCTGAACTGCAGTAGGCGTATGTCGTGGTGGCGAAGGTGCCGTCGTCATTGCGGCGTTTCACCTCGCTGATGTTGGTCGGCATGCCCTGCGCATCACGCAGGAACGTGTATTCGGTGCGGAACAATTGCGAACTCGCCGTCGACGTGGTCTGCGTACTCGCCACCCAGCCGTGGTCGTAGGTCTTCGTGGTCGTGACCACTTCACCGCTGTCGAGCGTGACGGACTCGGTGAGCTGGCGGCCTTGGGTATCGTAGGTCCAATCGGTGGCCTTTAGCAGCGTCAACGCACCGACCGCCGGCTTTTGCCAGATTTCCTGCCGCGTCATGTCGCGTGCCGCATTGAATATCTGGCGCAGTTCGTGGCCCAGTGCGTTGGTTTCTTTCACCAGGTCCGCGCCGTTGTATTGCAGCGTATGCACTCGGGTGTGGAGCGTTACTCCGGCAGCATCTTTGATAGTCCACGTGACGGTACGCGTCGTGGCCGTGGGATAGGCGATATCGATGACTTCGGCACCCAACACTTGGCGTGTGACGCGGTCCTGGCTGTCGTAGGTGTTGACGACCGGTTGTGCACCGAGTCCCGGGGTGAGTGTCGTCAGATTGTGCGCATCAGCCGCGTCGGCGTACGCGTACGTGTGCTGATAGTTGTCCAAACCACTGACGCCGATCAGATTGCCGTGCACGGCATCGTGGGTGTAGTCGATACGACGGCCATCGTGGGTGATGATGTGCGTCAGGCGCCCGGTGGTCTCGTTGTAGTAGAAATCGATCGTCGCCCCGGTCGCCGTGCCATCGGCACTTCGTTCCAGAATCTGCGTCAATCGGGGCTGATACGCGACCACCATCGGCTGGGTCGGGTCGACGCTGCGCCGTGACGTGCCGATCAGCGGCAGCGTACCGCGCACGTCGTATACGAATTCATGACGATGGCCGATGCGGTTCTGAATCGCGGTTAATCGGCCGTCGGCATCAAAATACGTGGTTTGGGCATCCGCACGCCGGAACACGTAGCTGCCGTTGCCCAGTTGCGTCAGCTCGCCTTGCAAGCCGTCATTGGGCGTGACGAACGCGCCACCGGTATAGACGAAGCGAACGCGCCGGCCGCTGCCGATGCGCATCACGACCGAGCCATCGGGGTATTCGAACAGCCGCTGATCGTGCAGGAACGCCCAGCCGTAGCCCAATGCGCTGTCGAACTCCGACACGCTGCGGTATTGACGCGTCAACGCGATCGGGAACAGATCGCCGACGCTCAGATCGGTGTAGTTGAGAAACAGGCGGCCGTCGTAAAACCACAGCGGATCGCCGCCGACACCACCCGAAAAGCTCGCGGGAGGGCCACCGCCACCGCCCCCTCCTCCGCCGCCGCCACCACCACCTCCGCCGCCTCCTCCACCGCCGCCACCACCGAAACTACCGCCCTCGCAACCGCAGTCTTTACAACATTCGACATCGGGTTCCGGCTCTTTCGGCTCGCTTTCTGTTGTACCGCCGAAGTCATGCGCCGCAGCGAAGGACGAAGTCAGGGCCATGCCCATGCCGGCAACCGACAAGGCCAGACCGCCGGCGAATGCCGAGCGCAGCAGAAAACTACTCAAAGAAGACATCACGGCTGGATTCCCTGATTCAGTGCCACGTAGCGCGCGAAGGCGGCGTCCGCTTCATCGGTTCGGTTCATGGCTTGCAGTGCTTGCCCAAGGCGCAGGTGAAGTCCTCCGTGATCGGGAACTTCCTGAAGTGCCGCGCGAAACAGTTGTTCTGCACGCACCCAGTCGCCACGTTCACGGGCGATATCGCCCAGCAGTATTGCGCCCTCGACGTCAAGCGCGTTGCGTTTGGCGAGTACTGCCAGCTGGGCTTGCGCTTCGTCCAGGCGGCCTCGGTGGTAGTGCTCCTTAGCGAGTCCCACGGCCATCCGATCGACCACGGTGCTGGCTTCGCGGGGCGCGATCTCGATCGCTGTCTCTGGTTTGGCGGCTGGAGCAGCGATCTGCGCTTTGGCCGGCAACGCAGCCACGCCGCCGAGTGCAAGCAGCAAGATAGCGCGCACGAAAACACTCATTTTTTTGCTCCTGCCGCACCGTTCTGCACTTTGACCTTCAAGGTGGCCATGCCGAAATTCCCCTCGTAGCCGCGAACATTGACGTTGATGTAGTGCCAACCGTCGTTGACGGCGGTGGTGTCCCAGATCCAGGTGGTGGGCAGGAAGCCGACTTCGTTTTCGAAGGCGAAGGTGCCGTCGACGAAGAACACCGGTTCGAAGCGGGTGGCGAGGATGCGCTGGCGATCCTTGGGGTCGACGTCGAGCCGGATCGGGACGCGGCCGTGGACGATGGCGTAGTCGCCGTCCTTGCCTTTAGGTTTGTCGGCCAGCGACAGCGAGATCGACACGTCGCCGCGTTGATCGAGCGGCTGGTGCGCGTGATAGTGCATACGCTTGCGCGGACGCGTGCTGCGCTCGCGGTTCGTTCCCTTGCCACCTGACTGTTTGGGCAGATCGACGCGATCCGTTGGTGCGCCGACGAAGACCGTGTTCGTGCTCAGCGTGTAGGCATCGATCGCGATCGACAGTTCGGGATGCGCGTGCAGATCGAGCACGTGCGAGGCATCCCAGCCGTCCCACGATGCCGATTGATCGCCCGCCGTGCGTGGAACCCAATCGAGCACGGTCGCAAGCAGCGGGCCGTTGTTCTTCAGGCCGATGCGGATGTTGACGCGTGCCGGTTGCGCGAGGCGGTAGCGGATCTGATGGGTCTTTGCGTCCCACACCACGTCGGTGGCGATGATCGGTTCGCTGCCAGTGAGATCGGTCAGATCGTGATGTGCGGTCTGGCCGTCGGCGGTGCGCGCATCGAGAGCGAAAACATACGCTTCGGGCGTCGCGGGCTTGCCTGCATCTGTGAGGCCATCCCAAGGCAGCGTGTGCTGGCCGGCCGCGAATTCAGTCGGGCCGATCGTGCGCACCGGGCGATCCAATCCGTCGTACCAGTGCATCGTCACGGCAGCGGCGGTGTCGAGCGTGAACGCGACACTCACTTGCTCGTCGCGCGTCGGGTCGAAGCTGAGCCGGTCGATTTGCACTTCGCTGATCTCGAGTGCCTGCGAGGCACCCGCGATCACTGGCCGCAATATTCATCGTGTGCGAATACCTGCGCGGAGCGTGCGGGTATTCGCGCGGCGCCTGACGCGGGCAGTTGATCGACTTTCCCGCGCGCAACGAACCCGGTCATCGTCGATGATCTAGCAAGCAGTCGCGCTCTGCGGCAATGGTGTCGGCGAAATCGCCCGCCAACTGCAAGCCGGTTTCGGCCAGTTGGCGAAGCTCGAACCAGGTTGAACGTGCAATCGGCCCTCGCGGTTCATCACCGAGCATCGTGGACATGGCCCACAAGACGGAACGCACGCCGCGAAGCTGAGCCATTTGATGGTCGAGCAGATTGCCCAGCGCGATCGAATCGAACGTTGACGTATCAGTCATTGCGCATCTCCCAGAACTGGAGAACCGCCACCCGCGCGGGGTGACGGAACGGTGCGCGGTTGGCGTACCAGACACCTGGGACTGGCGGGCCTTTCGGCCCCCGCGCACCGCCCGCCGTAGCGGGCATGCGCAGGACCGTAGCCGGCGAAGCGCCAGCAACGGTGCGGCGCGATGCGCCAGGTGTTCGGGACGCCAATCCCGGCTGCGGAATGGCCGCAGCAGATCGAACCTTACGCCGGCACTTCGCACGGCGCAACGAAAAAGCCGCTATAGGTCGCAATGAAAGTGGATGTGACGAAGCGCGCGGGCACCGTTGCACGCATTAGGCTTTGCGAGTGGATGAGAGCGAGCGCACATGACGGGGTTGGGTCAATTGTTCTGACCCCTTTACCCCTAAGCAACTTGCCCTGACCCCGTTATCCGGAGCTGGGCCAGCGCATCGCGCAGCGGCGCAAGGAGCAGGGCCTGACCCAGGCGCAGCTCGCCGAGCTGCTCGGCGTCTCGCAGCAGGCCATGAATTCTTTCGAGAAAGGCCGGCGCCGGATTCCGGTGTCGTCGCTGCCGGCAATCGGCCGCGCGGTGAATACGTCGCTCGATGAGTTGATCGTCGATGAGGCGCCGGCCGCGGCACGCGCCACCGCAAAGAAGCGTGGTCCTGCGCCCAAGATCCAGCAGCAGCTCGAACAGTTGAGCCGCCTGCCGCAGGCCAAGCAACGCGCCGTGATGCAGGTGATCGACGCCGTGTTGCAGCAGCAGGCAAGCCGCTAAGAAAAAGCCCCGCACAGCGGGGCTTGGATCGCTACTGGTACTTCGCAGACGGTGTGGATCGTCGCATCCCGCGCTGCTTGCTCGACTTCAGTAGACGTTATGGCTCTTCTGTTTCCGAATCAGATGATCGTTCTTGAACACTAGAACAACTTTTTCTTCCATCGTCTGAGCGTTTCGCTCACGAACTGCACCGAAGTTGCGCTCGACGCTTTCACGCCTCTTCGTCGACATATAGATGAGTTCCACAGATCCATCTACCCGCATCTCGCGTGACGCTGGCTCGCCTAGCCGTGCCACCACCTCATCAAGGGTTGAACGACCCTCTTCGAATGAATCTACTGCTTCATAATCAATTTGACGACCACCTATTTGGCGAAAAGGTCCATCCGCAACAGTTACGCAACCTGCCAAAAAAACCAATAAAACAGCCAGTACACCGCGCATTTCTCACCTCTGAGGACGTGGGCAATCGAAGCACAGCTTCTCTAGCTGACGACTCGCATCTTCACTTCCATTGTCTCCAGGCCTTCCAAGATGATTGGCCTCATGTGCCAGCGTAGAGGCCAAATCACAGCATTCACCCCAGTTGAATGTCGAAGGAGATACTTTGATCGTACGTGCACCGGGGAATCTTCCCGCTAGCCCGCAATCGGTCATATCCGGGCGATAGACATATCGGGCGCTATCTAGCTTCTTAATGATCTTTTCACGCTGATCGTCTTCCCAGCAATCGGGCTTGCCCTTGCATTCCTCCAGCTTGCGCTTCGCTTCCTCCACCGCTTTACGCATCTCGGCTTCTTTGTCCGGAGGGAAGTTGTCATACGTAGCAAGCCCAAACGGATCTGAAAAACGCAACGCTGAGCCACCTGCATAGCCATAAGTCGAAGGTCCACCATCGAGCCCAATCGGATCGCTCTCGATGTATCTACCCGTGCCGGGCTCATAGTCCCTAAAGTAGTTGTAATGCAGCCCGCTTTCGCCATTGTAATATTGACCCGGGTAGCGCAGGTTTACAGTCAACGCAACGCTGTCGCCATCCGGATCGGCGTTCGCTGCATGCTCGCCAAATGCCGCACCCCGCAGATCCCAGGTCCAGACTATTGCATTCGAACTCGTCGCTCGCGTGACGGCCCGCGGTGTGCCCAAGTGATCGGCATGCACATGCACTGTCTCGCTACTGTAGCTGCCAGCCACCGCCCTTAGCGCCACCGGGCGATTGTCGAGCCAGACATATTCCTTTTGTAGCGCCGGCAACGCGAGGCCGCTCTGGTTGTACTCCGCCAGCAAATGGCCGGTTTCGTCGTAGCCGTAGTAGTTTGTGCTCGTCGCATCGTTACGGGAAACCCGCTCGCCTTTGCCGTTGTACGCGTTTGTCTGCTGTATCACGCCACTTTGCGATATCGCAGCCAGCCGCTGCCGGGCATCGTACTCGAACGTCCATCCGTCGCCCCGATTGATTAAACTGCCCGTCGCATCGTAGTCGCGCGGCGTGCCCGCGACGCTCATCAATCGATGGCTCGTGGCCGGATAGCCGTAGGTCTGCGTCGTCACGCCGCTCTGCTTGCTCAGCCGGTTGCCGGTAGCGTCATAGCTAAAGGCTTCGAGCGTCGCGGCGCTGCCGTCCTTGACGGCCGTCAAGCGCGATAGCGCGTCGTACTCATAAGTGCGCGACTGTGATGCATTGGCATCCGGAAAGGCGACTACGTTCCCGAGTGCATCGAGGCTGTAGTCGAGCGTGAGCGCGGTGCCGGTGATCGCATCGATCGCGTAATCGGCATCATAGGTCAGGGTCTGGCTCGCGCCGCCCGCAAACGTGAGCTGTTTCAGCGGGCCAAACGGCAGATACGTCGCGGTTGTCACCAGCGGCTGGCCGTCTTCGGTCAGGCTGTTGATGCGGCCTTGGCTGTCGCGGTTGTAGGCAATCACCGCACCGCTGGGGTAGGTGATCTGTGCCAAGCGATTCGCCAGCGTGAAGCCATATTCGATTACGGTCGACAGCGAACCGACCTGTTGCATCTTGCGGCTCGAATTGCCGTGCCCGTCGTAGCAGTAGGTCGTCGCGCCGGTGGGGTCGGTCATCAGGCTTAGGCGGCCGGTCGACATGGCACCCGTGCAACTCGTCGTGGCATCGGCCAGATCGTAGGCGAAGCTGACTGTCTGCAGCGCCGGCGCGCCGTGCTCGGTGCTGACGAGGCGGTTGAGTGCGTCGTAGGTGTAGGTGGCCGGGACGCCGCGCGCATCGGTTTGCGTGAGACGGTTGCCGGCCGCATCGTAGGTGTAGGTGGCGAGCCCGGTGTCGGGGCTGCTCAGTTGCGTCAGCTGACCCCAGGCGTTGTAGGTGTAGTCAGTGAACAGGCCTTTGGGGTCGGTGACGCGGCGCAGGTTGCCGGTCGCGTCGTAGGAGAACTGCGTGGTCACCTGCAGGCCGCCGGTGCTGGCATCGGCGATCGTCTTGGTCAGGCGGTCGAGATCATCGTACGTATGCGTCGTGCGGTGATTCAGCGCATCGACGACTGCTATCCGGCGGCCCACTGCATCGTATTCGTACTGCGTCGGCCGGTTCTGCGCGTCGCGTTCGATGATCAGTTGACCGGCCTTGTCGTAACCGAAGCTGCGGGTGCGCTTGACGGTGTTGGCGGCGTCGAAGATTTCTTCCTTCAGGCGCTGGCCTTCGGAGTCGTGGGTGTAGATCAGTCGTCCGCCCGCGGCGTCCTGTACTTCGGTGAGGCGGTTGCGGCCGTCATAGACGTAGCTGGTGAGCACGCCATCGGGATCGGTCATCGACAACAAATTTCCGCGGTCGTCGTAGACGAACGTGGTCACGGCATCGTCAGCCGTACTGTTGTTGTCGGCGCCAAAAACGGTGCGCGTCAGTGGCCAGCCACGAACGTGATAGATCATCGCCGTGATGACGGCATTCGCATCCTGCGTTCGAGTCGTACGACCAGCGGTATCGTAGGCCAGCACCGTGCTCGTATGTCCCAGTGTGTTGGTGATTTTTTTGTGTTGGCCGATACGATGGCACGCACCGGTTGGCGTACCGCAACCCGATAGATCGGTGGCGGTGTAGTAGGCATACGTCGTGACGTCGGCCACGTCGGTGCGGGGGCCGTCGACTGATTTGAGCAAGCGCTCGAACGGGCATTGGGCTGCCGGGCTCGCGACATCCGCTGAACTGCAGTAGGCGTATGTCGTGGTGGCGAAGGTGCCGTCGTCATTGCGGCGTTTCACCTCGCTGATGTTGGTCGGCATGCCCTGCGCATCACGCAGGAACGTGTATTCGGTGCGGAACAATTGCGAACTCGCCGTCGACGTGGTCTGCGTACTCGCCACCCAGCCGTGGTCGTAGGTCTTCGTGGTCGTGACCACTTCACCGCTGTCGAGCGTGACGGACTCGGTGAGCTGGCGGCCTTGGGTATCGTAGGTCCAATCGGTGGCCTTTAGCAGCGTCAACGCACCGACCGCCGGCTTTTGCCAGATTTCCTGCCGCGTCATGTCGCGTGCCGCATTGAATATCTGGCGCAGTTCGTGGCCCAGTGCGTTGGTTTCTTTCACCAGGTCCGCGCCGTTGTATTGCAGCGTATGCACTCGGGTGTGGAGCGTTACTCCGGCAGCATCTTTGATAGTCCACGTGACGGTACGCGTCGTGGCCGTGGGATAGGCGATATCGATGACTTCGGCACCCAACACTTGGCGTGTGACGCGGTCCTGGCTGTCGTAGGTGTTGACGACCGGTTGTGCACCGAGTCCCGGGGTGAGTGTCGTCAGATTGTGCGCATCAGCCGCGTCGGCGTACGCGTACGTGTGCTGATAGTTGTCCAAACCACTGACGCCGATCAGATTGCCGTGCACGGCATCGTGGGTGTAGTCGATACGACGGCCATCGTGGGTGATGATGTGCGTCAGGCGCCCGGTGGTCTCGTTGTAGTAGAAATCGATCGTCGCCCCGGTCGCCGTGCCATCGGCACTTCGTTCCAGAATCTGCGTCAATCGGGGCTGATACGCGACCACCATCGGCTGGGTCGGGTCGACGCTGCGCCGTGACGTGCCGATCAGCGGCAGCGTACCGCGCACGTCGTATACGAATTCATGACGATGGCCGATGCGGTTCTGAATCGCGGTTAATCGGCCGTCGGCATCAAAATACGTGGTTTGGGCATCCGCACGCCGGAACACGTAGCTGCCGTTGCCCAGTTGCGTCAGCTCGCCTTGCAAGCCGTCATTGGGCGTGACGAACGCGCCACCGGTATAGACGAAGCGAACGCGCCGGCCGCTGCCGATGCGCATCACGACCGAGCCATCGGGGTATTCGAACAGCCGCTGATCGTGCAGGAACGCCCAGCCGTAGCCCAATGCGCTGTCGAACTCCGACACGCTGCGGTATTGACGCGTCAACGCGATCGGGAACAGATCGCCGACGCTCAGATCGGTGTAGTTGAGAAACAGGCGGCCGTCGTAAAACCACAGCGGATCGCCGCCGACACCACCCGAAAAGCTCGCGGGAGGGCCACCGCCACCGCCCCCTCCTCCGCCGCCGCCACCACCACCTCCGCCGCCTCCTCCACCGCCGCCACCACCGAAACTACCGCCCTCGCAACCGCAGTCTTTACAACATTCGACATCGGGTTCCGGCTCTTTCGGCTCGCTTTCTGTTGTACCGCCGAAGTCATGCGCCGCAGCGAAGGACGAAGTCAGGGCCATGCCCATGCCGGCAACCGACAAGGCCAGACCGCCGGCGAATGCCGAGCGCAGCAGAAAACTACTCAAAGAAGACATCACGGCTGGATTCCCTGATTCAGTGCCACGTAGCGCGCGAAGGCGGCGTCCGCTTCATCGGTTCGGTTCATGGCTTGCAGTGCTTGCCCAAGGCGCAGGTGAAGTCCTCCGTGATCGGGAACTTCCTGAAGTGCCGCGCGAAACAGTTGTTCTGCACGCACCCAGTCGCCACGTTCACGGGCGATATCGCCCAGCAGTATTGCGCCCTCGACGTCAAGCGCGTTGCGTTTGGCGAGTACTGCCAGCTGGGCTTGCGCTTCGTCCAGGCGGCCTCGGTGGTAGTGCTCCTTAGCGAGTCCCACGGCCATCCGATCGACCACGGTGCTGGCTTCGCGGGGCGCGATCTCGATCGCTGTCTCTGGTTTGGCGGCTGGAGCAGCGATCTGCGCTTTGGCCGGCAACGCAGCCACGCCGCCGAGTGCAAGCAGCAAGATAGCGCGCACGAAAACACTCATTTTTTTGCTCCTGCCGCACCGTTCTGCACTTTGACCTTCAAGGTGGCCATGCCGAAATTCCCCTCGTAGCCGCGAACATTGACGTTGATGTAGTGCCAACCGTCGTTGACGGCGGTGGTGTCCCAGATCCAGGTGGTGGGCAGGAAGCCGACTTCGTTTTCGAAGGCGAAGGTGCCGTCGACGAAGAACACCGGTTCGAAGCGGGTGGCGAGGATGCGCTGGCGATCCTTGGGGTCGACGTCGAGCCGGATCGGGACGCGGCCGTGGACGATGGCGTAGTCGCCGTCCTTGCCTTTAGGTTTGTCGGCCAGCGACAGCGAGATCGACACGTCGCCGCGTTGATCGAGCGGCTGGTGCGCGTGATAGTGCATACGCTTGCGCGGACGCGTGCTGCGCTCGCGGTTCGTTCCCTTGCCACCTGACTGTTTGGGCAGATCGACGCGATCCGTTGGTGCGCCGACGAAGACCGTGTTCGTGCTCAGCGTGTAGGCATCGATCGCGATCGACAGTTCGGGATGCGCGTGCAGATCGAGCACGTGCGAGGCATCCCAGCCGTCCCACGATGCCGATTGATCGCCCGCCGTGCGTGGAACCCAATCGAGCACGGTCGCAAGCAGCGGGCCGTTGTTCTTCAGGCCGATGCGGATGTTGACGCGTGCCGGTTGCGCGAGGCGGTAGCGGATCTGATGGGTCTTTGCGTCCCACACCACGTCGGTGGCGATGATCGGTTCGCTGCCAGTGAGATCGGTCAGATCGTGATGTGCGGTCTGGCCGTCGGCGGTGCGCGCATCGAGAGCGAAAACATACGCTTCGGGCGTCGCGGGCTTGCCTGCATCTGTGAGGCCATCCCAAGGCAGCGTGTGCTGGCCGGCCGCGAATTCAGTCGGGCCGATCGTGCGCACCGGGCGATCCAATCCGTCGTACCAGTGCATCGTCACGGCAGCGGCGGTGTCGAGCGTGAACGCGACACTCACTTGCTCGTCGCGCGTCGGGTCGAAGCTGAGCCGGTCGATTTGCACTTCGCTGATCTCAAGTGCCTGCGAGGCACCGGCAATTCCCATCAGCAACGCCGTAAGAAGTCGCTTCATGGCGAAACCTCCCGCGATGCCCACACCGGCGCACGGGCGGCCTGCTTCGGCGCACTGAGCCGCGTCACCTCGCGCGAGTCGATCGCCATCCGATAGATCGCTGCATCGCCGTCGCGCGTCGATTCGAAGACCAGCTGCGTGCCGTCCGGCGACCAGTAAGGCCGTGCGTCGAGGCCCGGGTCGTCCGTCAGCATGACTGCCGGCTGCGGCGAGGCTTGCAGCCAGAGCTCGTAGTTGCCCGATCGGTTGCTCGAAAACACGAGTGCGCCATCAGCGCGGATGGCCAGGTCGAAGTGGTACAGAGAGTTCACCGTCAATTGTTCGGTGGCGCTGGAAGCCACCTCCACGCGCCAGATGTCGTGCGCCTGGCCGCCGTCGCCCGAGAGGAAGTACACGTGTTGCCCGTCGGGCGACCACGCCGGTTCGTGCTGCAGGCGCGGCATCTGCGTGAGCTTGCGTAGTTGCTCGCTGCGCAGTTCGTAGAGCCAGATGTCGTTGTCGTCGATACTGCCGCCGGTGCTGAGCGAGAACGCAACGCGGTTGCCATCGGGCGACAGCACGGCATCGACGATGCCGGGCAACGGTGGCGTGATTTCGCGCAAGCCTTTGCCATCGGCACCGACATCGAACCAGCGGCCGTCGTGGCGATTCAGGAACAATGTTGCGCCATCCGGGTGCCACGAAACTTTTGAAACGTCTGCGCGGAAAGTGGTGACGCGTTGGGCGTCGTTGCCTTTCGCATCGACCGTCCAGACGTCCCAAAACCCGTCGCTCAGGCCGAGATAGGCGATCTCGGGCTCACCGGCTTTTGCCGATCCGAGTGGCAACAGCAACGCGAGAAGTAGCGCCGATGCACGTTTGGTCATTGGGGAGAAATCGCTCATTGGTAGATCTGCAGCACACCGCGATATAGCGTCGTGCGATTCGTGATCGGCGAACGCGCCTGGATGGTGAAGGTGTAAGCCCCTTCCGCCGTGGTGCGCATGCGATTCGGGTCGGTCGCCTCATTGCCGCGCCATTCGACCTGATGATTCACCGGCGCGCCTTGCCCATCGACGGCACTTAGCAGTTGCTCCGGCATCACCACGATGGCCTGCGACGAGGACGGATCGACGATGCCCGGCGGCAACAACTTCACCGTGACGTAGGCGTCCACATCGACGCGAAACGCCATGCGGGAAAGTTGTTCGTAGCTGTGGGTCACTAGGTACGGATCCGCCTTCACCTCGATGGCGGGAGCGGCTGCAATGCCGGTGATCGCCGGCTGGGAGTGCAGCACGCGCAGATAGTGCGGACGCGCATAGGTCGGCGCGTAGAAGTAGATTTCCAACGTCCCTGGCACTAGTTCGCCCTGCGGATTCCGTCCGTCCCAGTACAGCCATTCCGTCGTAGGCGCCATGAAGCGCTGGACGATGGGTTCGAACGGCGCGCCGCTCGACGGCGTCACGCGCATGCGAACGATGTCGCCTTGGGGCTTGTTGTAGAAAATTTTCCAGAACTCGTTCTTATACGGATTGAAGCGTGCCGGGATGGGGCCTACGCCCGAGCCCAGGGGCACGGGAGCCTGCGGATCCAACGACCAGTTGCGCACGTCTTTCGTCAATCGCGGAATGACTCGATACAGCCCCTCGGCAGCGAACGAGCCGTCGTCGAGGTTGCCGTCCCATTCGAAGCTGTTCGGCCCTGCGGACAAGCCCGGCACAGCGATGCTGCGCACGATCGCATCGGTGTCTTCGCGACGAATCTCGAACACGGCATCGGCCGCGGTGTTGAGGACGAAGTCGGTGTGGCTGGTTAGCGCCGCGAATGCATCCACTCCGCGCCGAGTGAAGACGAAATCGAAAGCGATGAGATGAGAGAGCCCGGCCGCATCGCGATATTCAAGAATATCCACTTTCGGCAGCGCCGCACTATCGACGCGATCGAAAATCTTGCTGCGAATCGTGGTGGGATCTGTGCTGTTCCACCAATTTCCGGTCGCGTTGAGCACCACGGTACCGCCGTTGCCGAAGTTCTCGGTCCTGTAGTTCTGGCTCGTGTTGTCGCGAATGCTTCCGTTGGTGAACACCGGTTGCGGGTTCTGTGCCGCGACACTGTTACCGACGACCAATACGCCTTCATTATTGCCGTAAATCGCATAGCCCTCGGTAAACGTGGGACTGCTGTTTGCGCCAACCCAGGCGCCTCGGGAACTCGTGCGCAGCGTGCTGTGACGGACCAGTCCTTCGCCCCCGTCGAAAGCCAATGCGTCGCTCGCGTGCTCGACGACCACGTAATTCAAATCGACATAGCCGTTGCCATAAACGCGAATGCCATGCCATTGGCCCGCTGCCGTCACCGCGCGGCCCGAGCGGAACACGATCGGCGCCGCCTCGGTGCCGTGCGCCAGCAGCGTGCCGTTGACTTCGAACGGATACGCTCCGGTTATCCGGATCGTGGTGCCCGGCTCGAGCGTCAGGGTCACCCCCGCCGCGACGCGAAGCGCACCCAGCACCTGATAGTCGCCGGCGGAAATCGTCCGATCGGCACTGACATTGCCGCCCAGGAAACCTCCTGTGTGTACCGGAGCCCCGCCTGCTGCGGCCAGGTAACCGCCGTAATCGACGCGCGGATACGTGGGATGGTCGCTGTTGTCGGTGATCTTTGCGGCGATCGCGATCGGGTCGGGCGTACCCCACCAGTTGTCGGTGGCGTTGAGCACCGCGGCTCCGCCGTTGCCGAAGCCTTCGGTCTTGTAGTTCTGCGCACTGTTGCCGTGAATGCTGCCGTTGGTGAATACCGGCTGCGGATTCTCCGCTTCGACACTGTTGCCGCTGACCACGACGCCTTCGGAATTACCGTGGATCGCATAGCCCTGAGTGAACGTGGGGCTGCTGTTCGCGCGCACCCACGCCCCTTTGTAGCTCGTGCGCATTGTCGTGTGACGGACCAGACCTTCGCCTCCTTCGAAGTAGAGCGCATCGGTCGCGTGTTCGACGACCACGTAGTCCAAATCGACAGAGCCGTTGCCGTAAACGCGAATGCCTTGCCACTGGCCCGCCGCCGGCATCGCCCGGCCGGAGCGGAAGATGATCGGCGCCGCTTCGGTGCCATGCGCCACCAGCGTCCCGTTGACTTCGAGTGGATAGGCCGCGGTTATCCGAATCGTCGTGCCCGGCTCGACCGTTAATGTCGCCCCGACAGCGATGCGCATCGTGCCCAGCATCTGATAATCGCCAGCCGGGATGGTCCGATTGGTATTCACCGCGCCCATCAGGAACCCGCCGGTGTGCACCGGCGTCCCACCCGCTGCGTTCAAATAGCTGCCGAAGTCGACGGTGGGGTAGAAGGACTGATCGCTGTTGTCGGTGATCTTTGCGGCGATCGCGGCCGCATCGCTCGTGCCCCACCAGTTGCCGGTGGCGTTGAGCACTACCGCGCCACCGTTGCCGAAGCTTTCGGTCTTGTAGTTCTGCGTCGTGTTGTCGCGGATGATGCCGTTGGTGAACACCGGCAGCGGGTTCTGCGCTTCGATGCCGTTGCCGCTGACGAGGACGCCTTCGGTGTTGCCGTAGATTTCGTAGCCATCGGTAAACGTCGGGCTACTGTTGGCGCGGATCCACACGCCTTTGTAGCTCGATCGCAATATGGTATGGCGGAGCAACCCCTCGCCGCCGTCGAAATAAAGCGCGCCATCGCGTGCATGCTCGACCACCACGTGGTCGAAATCTGCATAAGCATTCCCGTAGAAGCGAATGCCGCCCCATTGGCCTGCGGCAGGCTGCGACTGCGCGGATTTGAAAACGATGGGATTCAACGCCGTGCCGAGCGCGACTAAAGTGCCGTTGACGGTGATGTATTTCAGACTGGCGGCGCGTACTTCGACGCCGGGCATCAGGCGCAGTTCGACGCCGGCGGCGACCGTAAGATTATCGGCGATCTGGTAGTGCCCGCCCGACGGCGTCCACACCGTGTCGACCGAAATCGTGCCGCTCTGCGAGCGCGAGATGCTGTTGGTGTAGGTGGTTTGTTCGATGTTGGACGAGGCGCTTTCCACCGTGCCGTCCCATGCGGTGGCGTGGACGGAGTTGACGCCGTCGTAAAGCGCGATCTTCGTGCTGAAGGTTCCGGCGCCCGTCGCCGTGGTCAGCTGCATCAATTCGCCGTTGACGAACAGACGGACTTCGCTGTCGGCCGGCGCCGTGCCGGTGACGGTTTCCGGGTTGTTGGACGTCGCGGCCGACATCGTGGCCAGCACCGGCGCGTTCAGTGCCCACCCAGGCGAGGTCAGTAGCAGACAGAGGACAAAAAGCGCCGCGTTCCAACAGGCGCGGAACCTGGCCGACAGCGAATTCGAAGAACGCATGACAAGACCTCGTTGTCCGCCGCGGGCGGTCGGATCGATCGGAGAAAGAAGGCCGGATTCGCTGCTCATGTCTGGGTCTCTCACGGCGCCGCCGCAGGGGTTGCCGAAGGGAAATTGGGGTAATGCTGCTCGAACTGATCCTGCAACCACTCTGCGGTGCGGTTCGCGTGGCAGCCGCCGTTTGCGCACGTCGATGGCGATCCGAACACGGCGCCCTCTTCCGGCGTCGTGATGCCCGGCGCGTGGCTGTGCAGGCGGAATTCACCACCGAGCTTCGCGGTCATCGGCATATGGCAGTCGACGCAGCCGACATCGGCGCCAGGCGGACACGGAATGTGGTCGGCGGCCGCAACGGAGGAATGGTGCAACGGGCCTTGGTCGTGGCACGACTCGCAAGTGGCGCGAACTTCGTCGAGTTTGCCATGCGAGTTATGACAGGCCGCGCAGGTGATCGGGTTCTTTGCGCGTTCGACATCGACGGCGAGACCGGCGACGGCGCCTTCGGCCGAATGGCACTGCATGCAGTCGGCGGAAACCGGGCCGAAGCGGCCGTCATAGTTTTCCGTCAACGAGCGAAGACTGTCGGCGTGACCGCCCCGTTTCCACGCGGTGTATTCCTGGTGGCGTGCGCGCTCGCGGCCGTTGCCCCACCAGTTGGCCGAGTTCTGGATGAAGTCGGGTTCGTCTTCGACGAAGAGTGCGCCGAGATCATCGCCGGGTTTGTAGTCATGCGCGAAGAAATGCGAGCCGTCGGTCGAACGCCCGCGGCTGTGGCAGCGGCCGCAGACCTGCGCGTCGAGCAGCGACGTGCCGGGCGACAGGGCTGCGGTGTCGACATGGAAGCCGTGCGCACCGTGGCAGGATTCGCAGCCGATGCCCGCTTCGGCGAATTCGCCGGTTTCGACGTTCAATCCTACGGTGTGGCAGCCGTGGCAGCGTTGCAATGGTTTCGGTAGTTCCCAGCCATCCCAACCCGTCGTTTCCCATTGGCCCAGGCCGATGTGCCATTCGCCGGGCAACAGCGTTTCGTCGCCGTCGACCTCGCCCATGAATTGCTGCGCCCATTTGCTGCCGATCACCCATACCGCTTCGTCGGGATGAAAGGGCGGCGCGCCTTCAACGTGGTGTAGATCAGGAATGACGGCGCCTGGTTGGTCGGCGCGACGCATCATCTTGGCGTGCGAACTGTCCTGCCAGCCGGTGGATTCGTCACGGTGGCAGTCGACGCAAGCGGTTGATGTGGCAAACCGCTGATCGGTCGGCGGCGGCATGGCCTTCAGCGCGACGACACCGCCGAATACCAGCACGACCGCTAGCGCAAGCAAGCCGAGAACCGCGCGCGCGAGCCATTTCACGCTGGAACTTGCCATCGATACACGCGCATCCCTGTGCTTCAGCGTCCCGGTGCATCGACGGCTCGTGGTCGAGCCATGCCACACCATCGGCACGGTCGAGCTCGCCGGAACGATACCCGGCCTGGCAGCGGTCCGGTAGGTGACAAATTCCTAGATGAGGAATTTCTGTGACGGCTACCGCAGTTATGACCCCTCTGTTCTTACGACCGACCACTTGCGGCACAACCCTCATCGCGCGAAATGTGTCACCGCCGGTCCGACGCGCTCAACACTCTTCGAATCCATTCGAATGAATGCGCAACCGACGACGAAAGAATTCCAACCGGCTCAAAGGCACTCCGGCGGAATGGTGAGCACGATTCGTTTCCGCAGCGGGCGTTGCGCCGATGTGGAAGGGCAACCGCGCTTCCTTGTGGTGAATCGACAAGAAAGGACGCAAAAAAAGGGGCGCCGAAGCGCCCCTTTTTCCATTGCCAGATTCAGCTAACGGATCATTCCTCGAAGCCGTTGCGGAAGATCTGATCTGCCGCCGGCGTGACCGTATTGGTGTCGGTCGCGCTGTTATTGGCGGGGTTGCTGTCGTTCGCGTAAGCGACCGTGGCGGTGTTCACCAGGTTCGGACCGGCGGCGTTGTTGATTGCGCAGGTGGCCGTGTAGGTGACGCTGCCGCCGGCGGCGATGGCGATGGTGTCGGCGATGTTGCCCGCACCGTTCGCCGTGCAGTTGCCGCCGTCGACGCCCGTGCACGTCCAGCTGCAGCTCAGCGGTGCCGGGAAGGTGTCGGTGACCAGGACATCGGCCGCATCGCCCGCACCCACGTTCGTCACCACGATGGTGTAGGTCGTGTTGCCGAGCGCATCCACCACATTCGTGCCGTCGGTCTTGGTGATCGACAGGTCGGTCTGCGGGCGGATCACGGTGTCGTCGTCGCTGTCCGAATCGTTGGCGGCATTCGGATCGTTGGCGCCGGCGATCGTGGCGGTGTTGGCGAGCGTGCCCGAGGCATTGGCAGCAACGGCGCAGGTGGCGGTGTAGGTCACCGAACCGCCGGCAACCAGGCTCACTGCGTCGCTGATGTTGCCGTTGCCGGCCGCGGTGCAGGTGTTGCCGCCCGTGCCGGCGCAGGTCCACGAGCAGCTGCCGAGCGGTGCGGCGAACGTATCGGTGACGGTGCCCGTTGCGACCGAGGCGCCTTCGTTCTCCACCACGATCGAGTAGGTCACATTGCCGCCGGCATTGACGGCCGTGACGCCATCGGTCTTGCTGATCGACAGATCGTTCTGACCGATCACGGTGTCGATGTCGGTGGCGTTGTTGTTGGCCGCGTTGCCGTCGGCACCGCTGGCGATCGACGCAGTGTTGCTGAGCGTGCCGAAGGCCGACGCGGCGACGGTGCAGGTGGCGGTGTAGGTCACCGAACCACCGGCAACGAAGCTGACGTCATCTTCGATGTCGCCCGTGCCGTTCGCCGAGCAGGTGCTGGCACCGGCGGCCGCGCAAGTCCAGGTGCAGCTTTCGAGGCTGGCCGGGAAGTCGTCGGTGACCGTTGCACCCGCTGCGTTGGTCGCGTCGTTGTTGGTGGCCACGATCGTGTAGGTCACCTGGTCGCCGGCGAGCACCGTGGTTTCGCCGTCGTCCTTGGTGATCGACAGATCCGCCGCGGCGATGGCCACCGAGGCCGACGCCGTCACCGCGACACTGCCGGGGTTGTCGGTGACGTGCAGCGCACCGTTGATCACCGCCGGGCTGGGCGCGGAGGCCAGTACGACGGCGTCGAAGGTGAGCGTCTGCGGCTCGGTGATTTCGACCAGGTCGAAGCACACCGCGTAGCCGTTGGGCACCTGCAGGCCGGCGTCGTTGTAGGCCAGTTCGACACCGCGCGTGCCGGTCTGGTTTTCCAGGCCGATGGTGCCGTTGGCGAGCGTGGTGAACGCACCGGTCGCATTGGCGTAGGCGAAGATGATTTCCGGCGCATCGACATACACGTCCGAATCCAGATACAGCTCGGCGTCGATCGTGTTCGCCGGATTGCCACCGATGGTCAGGTTGTCGAATTCGATCACGCGCGCCACCGGCAGACCGCCCGATGTCAGGTTGATCGACGTGACGCCCGAACCCGGACCGCCGCCAGCGAAGGTCAGGTCGCTCCATAGCAACGCCAACATCGAGTTGGGCAGACCGGCCGTCGGAATCGGCTGATTGGCGCCGGTAAGCGAGGGGGCCGAGAAGATCGACGGATTGTCGAACGACAAAATGCCATTGCCGTTAAAGAATAGCGTCGTCGATTTGGCGGGGCCGTAGAACGGAATACCGCTGTTGACGCCGGCCAGATTGAACGAGAACGGACCGTCGCTCGGCAGCGCCTGCGGATTGAAGGCGAAGTCGGCCAGATTGACGTAAGCATCCGGCACGGCGTCGTCGGCACTGAAGGGCATGGCGCAGTACGCCGGGTCGTTCTGGCTGTCGGTGACTTCGTAATCGTAGTTCGGCGGGCCTATCGTCAGCGTCCACTCGATCGTCTGGCCGTCCACGTCCACCGTACCGGCCGAAGCCTGCACCGAGGCCGGAACCAGTTCGAGGCCTTCGGGCAGCGTATCGGTGATCAGATAGTCCAGATCTTCCGGCGTGACCTTCGGCTGCACGGTGATGGTGTAGGACACCGTGTCGCCCGGCACCGCGGCGGCCACGTCGGCTTCCTTGGTGACGTCGTCTTCGTGACGGATCAGGTCGACGCCGATGGTGCCGAATTCGCCGTTCAATGCGCCCGCTTCATCGGGGCCCACGTCGAGCGCGCCATACCAGATATCACCGGCTTCCAGCGCCGGCTCGTTGTAGAACACGGTGATGTCGTACGGTTCGCCGGCCGGCGGCGCGGCAGGCGCCTGGACCGAGAGGTTGAGGCCATCCTCGTAGGGCACGTAGGCGTAGCTCAGGGTGAAGGCATCCGGCGCGGTGGCCGAGCCTTCCCAGTTCTGCACCAGGATCCAGTAGTCGAACTGCGCCGGCAGGAAGCGGTACTCGGCGTATTCGAGCGCCGCAGAGGTGGCGGAGCTGGCGATGACTTCGTCTGCGGTCGGCTCGCCGTCGTTGTTGAAGTCCGCACCGATGAACACGTCCAGATCGGTGGCTTCGGTCGCGGTGATCTGCGCCACCAGACGCATGCCGAATTCGCCCGGCTGCAACAGCACGAAATGAGTGCCGTCGGTGAAGTCGTCGAACACGGAGGTGTTGTCGCTGTCCTCGGCGATTTCGCCCTGCACCGTGGTGCCCTGGATCAGGCCCGACGGGATGAAGGTCAGGTCGGTGGCCGTCGGCGTGATCAGCCCGGTTTCGAGTTGCGAGCCTGCGTCGCGTCGCGTCTCGATGGTGATCGTCTCCGGCACGACGCCGGCCGAGGCCTGGATGGCGACGTTCAGATGCAGATCGTCCTCGACGTTGGCCTGGTCGCTCAGCGTGACGCTGCCGAACTGGAAGCCGTCCGCCGGATCGAGGTTGGTCGCGTCGGCGGTGAATTCCACCGTCACCGATTGGCCGTTATTGATCGTGAAGCTGGCCGGGTTGGCCGTCATCGTCACATCCGTGGGTTCATCGATGACGATGTCCCAGGTCACGGTGCCGCCGCTGACGTTGGTGAAGGTGCGTTCGAAGACGCAGTTCGCCGTTTCGATGCAGTTGCTCGAGTACAGGCTGGCCAGGTTCAAATCGCGAACGTCGCCACCGGTATCCGGGTTGGCTTCCTCGAAGTTGGCCGCCGTCTCGTTCATCACGAGCGCCGCGTTGGCGGCGGCGGGCACCTGGATGCGACCGTTACCGAAATCGAACGGATCGGCGGGCGTTACCTCGTCTTCCTTGATCATGCCGACGTTTTTCGCCGTGAGCATGAGGGCCGACTTGACCTGCATCGGCGTCCACGCCGGACGCAATGCGCGCAACAGCGCGGCGGCGCCGGCGTTGTGCGGGCTGGCCATCGACGTGCCGGAAAGCAGACCGACCTCCTCGCCCACCGTGCCGTTGCCGTCGGCCACCGCGGCCAGGATGGCCACGCCCGGTGCCGCGATGTCCGGCTTGAGCACATCGATGGTCGAGTTGGGGCCGCGCGAACTGAAGTCGGCCATGATGTCGGCCGTCGCGGTGGTGCTGCGCGAGATTTCGCTGTCGATGCGCACCGTGGCGGTGGGCTCGGCGGCGATGTAGGCGGCCAGCGCGAGGCCGGCGTCGCGACGGATCATCACCGACGGAATGGTGATGGCCGGAACATCCAGACCACCCTGGATGAAGGGCGCGCCGGGAATGTTGTTGTGCACGATCACCGCGATGGCGCCGGCGTCCTGCGCGTTCTGCACCTTCACCACGAAATCGCAGCCGCCGCGCTGCACCAGCGCGATCTGCCCGGCGAACACGTTGGGCGTGGTGAAAGGCAGGCAGGCGCCGACGTTGGCGGGCTCGACTTCGCCCGAATAGGCGATGTCGTCTTCGATGTCGACGGTCACCTGGTCGCCGGTGCCGGCCACGTACTCGATGTTCTGCAGCGCGGCCGGCGTGGTGGGGCCGGTGACGCTGACACCGGCGGCGAATACGCGGTTATGCGTGGTCGCGGCGGTGGTGGCGACCCAGGGTTCCTGGTGGCCGAGCGTGCCCGGATCGGGGCCGTCGTTGCCGGCGGAAGCGGCGATGTAGATGCCCGCTTCGGCGGCCGCGAGGAAGGCCTCGGACACGGTGTCGTTGTAAGGATCGATGCCGCCGCCGATCGAGAAATTGATGACCGACACTTCTCCATCGACCACCGCCTGCTCTACGGCCGCCGCGGTGGCGTCGTCCGGGCACGAGCCCTGGCCGGTGGAAATCTCGGTGTAGCAGGTGTCGTAGGCGATGATGTTGGCGCGCGGCGCGACGCCGGAGATCGGCAGGTTGACCGAGCCGGCGAAATCGATTTCGATCGGATTGCCGGCCACCGTGCTGGCGGTGTGCGAACCGTGGCTGTTATTGTCTTCCGGCGAGGCCTCTTCGAGGATGTCGGGTTCGCCATCGACGAGCGCGAACACGAAGTCGTAGGCGCCGACCAGTTTGTCGTTGCAGAAGCCGGGGTTGGTTTCGCAGTAGCCCTGGAACACGCCCGCGCCGTACGGATTGGTGTGCGTGAAGGCACCGGCCGTGGCGGCGAACGAGGGATGATTCGAATTGATGCCGGTGTCGATGATGCCGACCGTGACGCCTTCGCCGAACGTCGCGGTTCCGGTCGCGCTGCCGTCCCAGATGGCCGGGGCGCCGATGAGGCCGGGACCGGCGTCGGTGTCGAGCGGGCGTGCCAGCACGGGCCGCACTTTTTCGACCGACGGATGCGATGCCAACCTCGCGGCCTCAGCCTCCGAGATCTTCAGCGAAAAGCCATTGAGCGTGTTGGTGTAGCGCAGGCTCGGCGTGACGTTGCGGCCGAGCAGCGACGAGATGCTGCTCAGCGCCTGCGTCTGTTGCGCGCGCAGCGTGGCTTCGTAATTCACCGCTTCGGAGCCGCGCAGATCGAGCGGCTGGGTCGGGTCGATGCCGCGCGCGGCGCGCTGGCGGCTCATGTGCAGCACCAGCGGTTCGGACTTGAGCTGGACGAAGTAGCGACCGGTCGGCTTGCCGGCGCGGATGGCGCCCGACTCCGGCTTGGCCATTGCCTCGACATCGAAGCGGCTGGTGCGCGCGTACGGCACGGCGACCGGTATCGGTGCGTTGGCGGCGCGTTTTTGCGCGACGGCGGCGCGCACGCTCTTGGCGAGCGCGTCGGGTGCGTATTCCATTCCGGCCTGCGGCCGTTGTGCGCTGGACCCGGCGGCGAACACCAGCCCCGCCAGGCTCATCGCGATGAGCGATTTGCGATTGCTTTTCGACATGTATTTCCCCGTAGGACGGTACGCGGCGCGCACCATCGGCTTCCATATTGCGCAGGCGACGCAAGAGGCGCACGCCCGGTCCCGTTCCGCAAATGCCGAATCCTTCCGGCGCGACGAAAACAACTTCCGGCTCGCGGCATGACCAACGAGCACTCGCAGTTCGCATCGCCGATCGTTCGATCTGCCTGGCGAGCAACCACCTCGCCGAGCGTCCCCCTTCGATCGCGGCCAACCATAGGCCAGCCAGCAACCTCAAGGCAACACGGTTCGTCGCAGACTTAGCGGTTAAGCTTCCTGGACGCGCCCGATCGGGTGCGCGCGGGGCCTTGAAACTCTGCGCGAAACCAACCCAGCACAACACATTCCCGAAATTCCAAGCCGATGAGCCTGCTTCTTTTCTGTCGCCCGGGTTTCGAACCGGAGTGCGCCGCCGAAATCGCGGATGCTGCGGCGCAGCACGAAATTGCCGGCTATCCGCGCACCGATCGCAATTCGGGCTTCGTCGTTTTCCACACCGGCTCGCAGGAAGAATCGCGCGCGCTCGATGCCGCGCTGCCGTTCGCCGGATTGATCTTCGCGCGCCAGAAATTGCGGGTGCTGGCCGAGCTGCCGGCGCTGCCGCGCGAAGATCGCGTCACGCCGATCGTCGACGCCCTGCTGCCGCATCGCGAGCGCTTCGGCGAACTGTGGGTCGAACATCCCGATTCCGACGAAGCCCGAACGCTGGCCGGACTGGCACGCAGTTTCGGCAACGCCCTGCGTCCGGCGCTGCGCAAGAAGGCGTTGCTCGCGCCGGCCGACGATACGCGCCAGGCGCGGCTGCACATCGTGTTCGTCAGCGGCGAGCATGCCTATGTCGCGCGCAGCGATCCGCGCGATGCCTCGCCGTGGCCGCTCGGCATTCCGCGCCTGAAACTTCCGCACGATGCGCCGAGCCGCTCGGCGCTCAAGCTCGAAGAAGCGCTGGTCACGCTGCTCAGCGCCGACGAACGGTCGAAATGGTTGAAGGCCGGCATGAAGGCCGCCGACCTCGGCGCCGCGCCCGGCGGCTGGAGCTGGGTGCTGGCGCGCAACGGCGTGCATGTCACCGCGATCGACAATGGCCCACTGGCCGAAACCGCGCTGGCCACAGGCCTGATCCGCCACCAGCGCGCCGACGGCTTTTCCTGGCAGCCGCCGCAGCCGCTCGACTGGCTGGTCTGCGACATGGTCGAACAACCGCGCCGCGTCGCCGCGCGCATGGCCGAGTGGTTCGCCAACGGCTGGTGCCGACGCGCGATCTTCAACCTGAAACTGCCGATGAAAAAACGCTACGCCGAAGTGCGCGCCAACCTCGCCGACTTCGTGCTGCACTGCGAAAGCGCCGGCGTGCCGGTGGAATGGCGCGCGCGGCAGCTTTATCACGATCGTGAAGAGGTGACGGTGCTGGCGACAGTGCGCAGCGCGCGCGGCTGATCGCAGCCAAACGGGCGCAATCGACGCCCGCCTGCCCGCGGACCATTCCATTCATGCGCTTGCCGCGCGAGCGACATGAAGGCGTGGCATTTCGGTGGTAGCCTCCGCCTTCCAACGAGAGACCGACCCCAGGGGAATACCGTCAATGGAACGCAAGTCAACTGCGCGCCGCCGAGTCGCGCATGTCGTCATCGGCGTGGCGATCGCTGCGCTAAGCACCACCGCATCGGCGCAGATTTCCTTGCCGCCCGGCGCTACCTACGAACAGGAATTCGACGTCCTGCTGCAAACCGGGACGACGAATGCATGGACCGACAACTCGACCATTGCGTCGTGGTATTCCAATCGCACCGTTTATATCGGCGACCCGGGAACCTCGAACTCCGGCGGCCTGCATAGCTACGGCAGCACCGCCGAACGCGCCATGGGCAGCATAGGCTCGGGGTCGGCCAATCCGGTGCAGTACGCGGTGCGTTTCGTCAACAGCGGCGTGAATCCCATCACTTCGGTGGAGGTGAATTACGTGGGCGAGCAGTGGCGCAACGGCGGCGCCGCCGCGCCCATCACCAACCGCATCGACTTTCAGTATCAGGTCGCCGCCGCCGGCGTCATCACCGATACCAATCTTCCTGCGACCGGCTGGCTCGACGCGAATACGCTCGACTTCACCGGACCGATCGCCAATGTCACCGCGGCAGCACTGGACGGCAACAACGCGTCCAATCGCGTCGCCATCACCAATACGATCGCGGTGACTGTCGGCGTCGGCGAGGAACTCTGGCTGCGCTGGAACGATCCGGATGATGTCGGCTCGGATCATGGCCTGGCGATCGACGAGTTGTGCGTTGCGGCGAATACGAGTTGCAACGCCGACCTCGCTCCGTCGGTAAATTCGACGGTTCCGGCCGACAACGCGATCGACGTCGCGCTGGCGAGCGATATCACGGTGACTTTCAGCGAACCGGTAACCCTTGCCGCGGGCGCATTCACCCTGTCTTGCGCCGATTCCGGAGCACACACCTTCGCCACCAGCGGCGGCCCGACCAATTGGACGCTGAATCCCGACATCGACTTCACCGGCAACGAACTGTGCACGGTCACCGTCGTCGCAACCCAGGTTACCGATGTCGACGTCGATGACGGCGCCGATGCGATGCTGGCCGACTATGTCTTCGACTTCACCACGGTCAACCTGGCTCCGGTGATCGCAGCCGGCGACGCCAACGTGATCGAAGGCGATGCGGGCACCGCCACGCTCACCATCCCGGTGACGCTCACCAACGCCGCGGCCGCGTTCTCGGTCGACTACGCGGTTGCAGACGGCAGCGCCACCGATGCCGACAACGACTACGAAGCCGCTGCGGGCACGCTCAACTTCGCGGGCACCGATGGCGAGGTGCAGAACATCCAGATCACCGTCAATGGCGACACCGCTATCGAAACCAACGAAACCGTCGCTGTGACGCTGTCGGGAATCACCGGCGGCGTGGTCACCTTCGAAGCGGGCGGCGAGAGTGCCACGGGCACGATCACCAACGACGATGCGCAGGTCCGCACCATTGCCCAGATCCAGGGTAGCGGCGCGTTCTCCAGTTTCGACCCGAACCCGACCGACGCCCTCGCAGGCGACAGCGTCAAGGTGGTCGGCGCCATCGTCACTGCCGTCACGCAGACGCCCACCGCCGATGCCAACGGTTTCTATATGCAATCGGCGAACGCTGACGCGGACGCACTGCAATCGACTTCCGAAGGCATCTTCGTGTTCACCGCTTCGGCGCCGACGGTAGCCGTGGGCGATGTGGTGACCGTGCTCGGCCAGGTACAGGAAACGTTCCGCCAGACGCAGATCAGCAATATCGTCCTGGTGCAGACGACTGGTGCCGTGGCAGTGCCGGCCGGGCTGCCGACCGCGGTTGAATTCAGCGCCGCCAGCGGCGTGCCCTCCACCGATCCCACGGCGTTGAGTTGTCCCGGCAGTGGCCCGGGTGACGGCACATTCGCCGAGTTCAACGTCGACACCAACTTCGAATGCTTCGAAGGCATGCGTATCGCGATGCCCGACGGCATCGTCACGCGTTCCAACCTGCGCCGCGGTGTTGCTGTGCCGCACGCCGAAGCCTTCGTCATGCCGACCGGCCTGCGCGCACGCCGCGAACAGGGCGTGTTGTATCCGAGCCTTCCCGTTGCGGGCCTCAACGCAGCTGCAGGACAGTTCGATAGCAATCCGGAATTGCTTGAAATCGATCTCGACGAAGCCGGTTTGCCCGGCGGCGAGTTGACGGCCGGAAGCCGCTTCAGCGCCACCGGCGTGCTGGGATTCTCGTTCGGCGACTACGAGTTCTATCCGACCAGCTTCAACCTCACCTCCGCGGAGGTCGTGCCCGAGGCGGTGCTGCCCACGCTGCGCGGCGACGAACTCACGGTCGCGTCGTTCAACATGCTGCAGTTGTGCGAAGCCGCCGGCACCGGCAGTTGCTCGCTGGCCGGCGCTGCCTTGACGCTCAAGTTGCAGAAACTCTCGGACTACGTCGAAAACGTGCTCGGCCTGCCGGATGTGGTGGGCGTGCAGGAAGTGAAGACGCAGGCTGTATTGCAACAGCTCGCCGCGCAGATCCAGGCCGATTCGGGCGTCGCCTACACCGCCTTCCTGATGGATGGCAACGATCCGGGCGGCATCGACGTGGGCTTCCTCACGCGCGACGACCGCATCACCGGGGAAGCGATCGAACAGTTCTTCCTGAGCAAGACCTGGAACGATCCGAACGGCACCGATTCGCTGCACGATCGTCCGCCGCTGCTGTTGCGCGCCACGTTGCTCGGCGCCTCCGGCAATTTCGATTTCGCCGTGCTGAACAACCACCTCAAGGCACGCACCTGCGTCGACGGCAACTGCGGCGCGGCTTCGGCCGAGCGCGATCGCGCCAAGCGCTTCCAGCAGGGCGTCGACGTGGCGACCCTGGTGCAGCAATTCCAGACCGAAACCGGAGTATTCGCCGGCGATGGCACGCAAGACGTGCCGCTGGTGCTCACCGGTGACTTCAACGCCTTCGAGTACACCGACGGTTACGTGGATCTGGTCGGCCTGATCGCCGGTACCTACGATGACGACGCCAACGAATGCAACGCCGTGCTCAGCAACGGCGCGGGTATCGAAACCTGCAACCTCGGCGCCGGCGGCAACATCGTCGATCCGCCGTTGTTCAACACCGGCTTCTCGGTGCCGCTCGACGAGCGCATCTCGTACCTGTTCACGCAGGACTTCGGCGAAGTGCAGGGCTACGGCACCAACAATCCGGACCGCGACGTTCCTGCCGTCCAGGTGATCGACCACATCCTGCTCGCACGCACCGCGCAGGGCTCGTTCCTCGCGGCCGATTACGGTGTCGCCAACAATGCCGCCTCCGACGACACCGAGCTTGCGGCAGCGGCGCTGCCTAACGCCATCGGCAGTTCGGATCACGACGGAGTGATCGCTTACCTCGACATGACCTGCAGCGACAACCCGCTGCTGGATCCCGATGCCGATGCGGCCTGCGGCATGGTCGACAACTGCCCGGCGCTGAACAATCCAGATCAGGCCGATGCAAATGGCGATGGCGTCGGCACCGCGTGCAATACCGCTCCCTCGATCGACAGCACGGCACTCACCGCTGCAACCGAGGGCGTGCTGTATTCGTATGCGATCACCGCGTCCGATGCCGAAGACAACGAAATCGCGTTGACGGCGCCCACGCGTCCGTCGTGGCTGACGTTCACCGACAATGGCGACGGCACCGCCACGCTCAGCGGCACGCCGGGCGACACCGATGTGACCACTCACGCGGTGGAATTGGAGGCCGACGATCAGGAAGGCACCGATGCGCAAACTTTCGATATCGTCGTCACTGGCGTGCCCGATGCGCCGACGATCGGCGACATCGGCAACCAGCAGACGGCCGAAGACCAGGCTTTGCAGGTGAACTTCAGCATCGACGACGTCGACTCGACGCTCGATTGCGCAACCAGCGTGTCGGCCGGTTCGAGCGATACCGGACTGGTGCCGGTGGCGCAGATCGTCTTCAGCGGCACGGCGCCGAACTGCACGGCCACGATCACCCCGGCAGGCAATGCCAACGGCACCGCCACCCTCACCTTCACGGTGACCGATGGCACCTCGCCGGCATCCGACAGCTTCGTGCTCACCGTCACCCCGGTCAACGACGCACCGAGCTTCACGCTGGCCGCTGGCGACAACGTGGCGGAAGATTCCGGCGCGCGTTCGGTGCCGGGTTTCGCCAGCGCGATTTCGGCCGGTGCGGCGAATGAAGCCGGCCAGACGCTGACCTTCAATCTCTCCGGCAACACCAACCCGGCATTGTTCGCGGTGGCGCCGGCGATTTCGTCGAACGGCACGCTCACCTATACGCCGGCGGCCAACGTCAACGGCACGGCGACGATCGATGTCACGCTGTCGGACAACGGCGGCGGCACCGACACCTCGGCCCCGCAGAGCTTCACCATCACTGTCGGTGCCGGCGGCGACGCGCCTACCTTCGTCGACGATCCGTACGCGTTCACGGTGACGGCCGGAGCGGGCAACGGCACGGTGATCGGCACGGTGAGCGCGACCGACATCGATGCCGGCGACACGCTGACCTATTCGATCCAGACCACCAGCACGCCGGGCGCGGTGACGATCGACCCGGCGACGGGCCTCATCACCGTCGCCAACGGCGCGCTGATCACGACCTCGGGTTCGCCGATCCTGCTGACGGTGCGCGTGGTCGATTCGACCAACCGCGCCGACGCGGCGAACGTGACGATCACGGTCGATCCGCCGCTGGGCATCCAGATCTTCGCGGACGGCTTCGAAGACTGATCCGAGGCGCAACACGCATCACGCAACCAACAGAACCCCGCTTCGGCGGGGTTCTGCTTTTCTGGACCGATCGAAAAGCGGCGGCTAGCCGCCCTCGCCCGCCGCGTGGCGCGCGAACAGTTGCTTGAGCGGCGCGATGCGGTTGACCAGGCCGAGCGCCGGGCCGCGCAGCAGCGTGGGCACGAAGGCGGCGTTCGAGAACAGCCGGTTGAGGCCATCGAAGGTGCGCGCGGCGAGCGCGTTGTCGCTGCGGCGCGCGCGTTCGTAGCGGCGCAGCAGTTGCGCGGCGCCGAGGTCGCGGCCGTTGCTGCGTGCGGCGGCGATCAGATCGCGCAATTCACGCACATCCTGCAGGCCGAGATTCACGCCTTGCCCGGCCAGCGGATGCACGACGTGCGCCGCGTCGCCGATCAGCACCAGACGTCCCGCGACGTAACGCTTCGCCAGCTGCATGCGCAGCGGAAAAGCGGCGCGCGGCGATGCACAGGTCATCTCGCCCAGCCGCGCGTCGAAGGCGCGCGTCAATTCGTTCGCGAAAGCCGCGTCGTCGAGCGCGAGCAGGCGATCGGCCTCGGCATCGGAAACCGTCCACACGATCGATGAAAGCCCGTCGGCGAAAGGCAATACCGCAAGCGGGCCGCCAGGCAGGAAACGCTGCCACGCGGTGCTCGCATGCGGCTTTTCGGAGCGGATGAAACCGACGATGCCGCGCTGCGCGTAGTCGTGCAGCGTCGTTTCGATGCCGGCCAGTCGGCGCAACGGCGACGCTGCGCCGTCGGCGGCGATGACGAGGCGCGCGGTGAGGCGATCGCCATCGTCGAGATCGAGCGAAACATCGCTGTCACCCGGCTCGACGCCGGTGACGCTGGCCGGGCAGCGCAGACTCAGATTCGATTCGCGTTGCAGCGCCTGCCACAGCGCGTGCTGGATCGCGCCCTGTTCGGCGATGCAACCGAGCGTGTCAGCACCGGTGTCGGTGGCGCGGAAATGCAATTCGTCGTTGCCGCCGGCATCCCATACGCGCATTTCGCGATACGGTTCGGCGCGCGCGGCGCGGATCGCGTCCCACACGCCGAGGTCGCGCAGCAGCCGCACCGACGCCGGCGCGATGGCAAAGACGCGAAGATCCGGAGCGTCCTCCCGCTTCCATTCGCGCGGCGCGTTCGTTTCCACCAAGGCCACGCGCAGGCCGGCGCGAGCCAGTGCCAGCGCTGCGGCGGAACCGACCACACCGGCGCCGACCACGATCGCATCGAGCACGGCGCGCCGGCTCACGCGGCACCTCCGCGCGCCAGCGCCGGGACGTCGCCGCGAAAACCCATCGCACCCGAAGCCAGGCCCTGCGCGAGGCCGGGAACGCTTTCGAGCGCGAGGAAACCGAGCGAACGCAGCGCACGCAAGGTGCGCGAGCGGTTGGCGAACACGCGCACCAGGCCATCGCTGAATTCGAGCGTTTCGTTGCGATCGGCCTGACGGCGTTGCGCGTGGCGCGCGAGGACGTCCGCGTCGCCCGGGTCGCGGCCTTCGCGCAGCGCCGCGGTGAGTTCTTCGGCCAGCGTCAACGCGTCGCGCAGGCCCAAATTGAAACCCTGGGCGCCGATCGGATGCAGCGTCTGCGCCGCGTTGCCGATCAACACGGCGCGCGGTGCGACCAGTGTCTCGGCGCAAACCTGGTGCAGCGGATAGCTGCTGCGCTTGCCGACGCGCTGCAATCGGCCGAGCCGCCAGCCGAAACGTTGTTGCAGGAAATCGCGGTAGGCGTCGTCGTCGTAGCCGGCGATTTCGGCCGCGGCGTCGCTGCTCACGGTGCAGATGCTGCCCGCGCGATTCGCACCGAGCGGCAGCATCGCCACTGGACCCGAGTCGGTGAAACGTTCGTAAGCGATCTGCTGCAACGGACGTTCGGTCTGCACCGTCGCGACGAACAAAGTCTGGCGGTAGTCCTCGCGTTTTGCGCCGATGCCGAGCAGCGAGCGCACTTGCGATTCCGTTCCGTCGGCGCCGACGATCACGCGCGCGGCGATGCGCAACTCGCCGTCCGGCGTCTGCAATGACGCGACAACACGATCGTCCGTAGTCTCGATCGCAATCAAACGCGCCGGCCTGAATCGCCGCAACGAGCGCAATTGCGCGAGCCGCGCTTCCAGCGCCGCGCCCAGCTCGCGCGCCACGACCACCGAGCCGAACGAATCGATCCCCTGCGCCGCCGCATCGAGCCGCACCGCGCCGAAATCGCCGCGGCTGCTGACATGGATGCGCTCGATCGCGCTCGGCGGCGACGCCAGGTGCGCCCAGACGCCGAGCGCGGTGAGCGCATTGCGGCTGGCGCGTGCCAGCGCGAGGTTGCGTTCGTCGAAACTCGGCGCGGCCTGTGCCTGGCCCGCAGTCGCTTCGGCCAGGCCGACGGTGAGGCCGCTGTCCTCGAGCGCGCAGGCCAGGCTCGAGCCGACGAGGCCGCCGCCGACGATCAGTACATCGAAGCGCGGCACATCGAATGCCGGCGCGGTGGCGGCTCGGTCGGGGGAGTCGGTCATGCGGGCATCCTGCCGTCCTCGGCGTGAGGGCTTTGCGTTAGACTTCGCAGTCTAAAGGCGCCTTTCGTCCGGAGCACGTTTTCATGCCGCAGTCCCCGACCTCGACCCAGTCCAACGTCGCCAATCCCGGTCCGTGGGTATTGAGCGCGATGATTTTCGTCGCCGCCCTCACCCGCCTGCTGCCGCATCCGCCGAATTTCTCGCCGGTGGAGGCGGTCGCGCTGTTCGGCGGCGCCTATTTCGCGAGCCGCTGGCTGGCGATCGCGGTCCCGCTGGTGGCGATGTTGCTGTCGGACCTGGCGCTCGGTCTGGTCAATGGCGGCATCTATCTGGATTACTTCGTCAGCGCGCATTTCCTCGCGATTTACGGCTGCATCGCGCTGTCGACCGTGCTCGGCTTCGGCCTGCGCGGCAAGGTCAGCGGTGCGCGCGTCGCCGGTTACGGATTGATCGGTTCGGTGCTGTTCTTCCTGCTCACCAACTTCGCCGTGTGGGCGACGGCGCAGCCGCTCGGCGGCCACACCGCGTGTTCGATCGGCCTGGGCAGCTGCTATGTCGCCGGCCTGCCGTTCTTCCAGTGGACGCTGCTCGGCACGCTGTTCTATTCGGGCCTGCTGTTCGGCGGCTTCGCGCTGCTGCGCCAGCGCGTGCCGCAACTGCGCGCGCAGACGGTCTGATCGCAGCGGCGCCGGCCGTGGGCAACCGTCTTTCGAAGATCTACACGCGCACCGGCGACGACGGCAGTACCGGCCTGGGCGACGGCACGCGCGTGGCGAAGGATTCCGCGCGCGTCGCGGCCTACGGCACGGTCGACGAAGCCAATTCGGCGATCGGCGTGGTGCTGGCGCAAACGCTGCCGGATGAGGTGCGTAGCGATCTGGTCGCGATCCAGCATCAGCTGTTCGACCTGGGCGGCGAGCTTTGCATTCCCGGCCACGCGGCGATCTTCGATGCCGATGTCGATCGCCTCGAACACACGCTCGATCGCTACAACGCCAACCTGCCGCCGCTGAAGGATTTCATCCTGCCCGGCGGCGGCGCCGCGGCTTCGTTCTGCCATCTCGCGCGCACCGTCTGCCGGCGCGCCGAGCGCGAAACGGTGACGCTGGCGCGCACCGAACCGGTGCGGCAAGAAGCAGTCCGCTATCTCAACCGCCTTTCGGATCTGTTGTTCGTGCTCGCGCGCGTGCTCGCGCGCAGCTCCGGACACGGCGAAGTACTGTGGAAACACGAGCGCCGCCAGGGCTAGAGCGCGTGCGCCTCTACACCCACCCGGTGTGCCTGCGCCACAGCGGCGGCGCCGGGCATCCGGAATCGCCAGCGCGGCTCGCGGCGGTGATCGAAGCGCTCGATGCCGCCGCCCTGCCCGGCCTCGAATGGCGCGAAGCCCCCACCGCCACACGCGCGCAGCTACGCCGCGTGCATGCCGAATCGTTGCTGGCGCAGGTGCTCGATGTACCGGTCGACGAACCGCGCCGGCTCGATCCGGACACCGCGATGAACCGCGATTCGGCCGAAGCCGCGTTGCGCGCCGCCGGCGCGGTGTGCGCGGCGGTCGACGATGTGATGCGGCGCGAAACCACGCGCGCGTTCTGCGCCGTGCGTCCGCCCGGGCATCATGCGACGCCGGCGCAGGCGATGGGTTTCTGCCTGTTCAATTCGATCGCCGTCGGCGCCGCGCATGCCATCACCGCGCATCGGCTCGAGCGCGTGGCCGTGATCGACTTCGACGTGCATCACGGCAACGGCACACAGGATATTTTCTGGGACGATGGGCGCGTGATGTACGTGTCGTCGCACCAGCGCGGCCTGTATCCGGGCACCGGCCTGCCGGACGAACGCGGCCGCGGCAACATCCTCAACGCACCGTTGCCGGAAGGCAGCGGTGGTGCGATTTTCCGGCGCGCGTGGAGCGAACGCCTGCTGCCGGAAATCGATGCGTTCAAACCGCAACTGGTGATGATCTCGGCCGGTTTCGACGCGCACCGGCTCGATCCGCTCGCCGGCCTGATGCTGGAAGCCGACGACTACGCCTGGCTCAGCGGCGAACTGGTCGCGCTCGCCGAACGCCACGCACAGGGCCGCATCGTGTCCGCGCTCGAAGGCGGCTACAGCCTGACGGCGCTGCGCGAATGCAGTGTCGCGCATGTGCGGGCGTTGCTCGGCGGCTGAGCGGCTGCGCCTCGGCGGCGGCGGCTTGTGAGGTATCGGGAATGGGGAATCGGGAGAAAGCCTTCGACGCTTTCTCCCGATTCCCGGCTCGCACGCGAATGAAGCCGGCAGCCGCGCGGTAAACTGCGCCCTCTCCAACGACCCGAGCAACACGTGACGCCCAACCGCGAAACCCTTCGCCTGCAATGGACCCGCGCCGCGCTCGGCGACGACACGCTGACCCTGGTGCCCGCCTCGAGCGATGCGAGTTTCCGCAGCTATTGGCGCACGGTCGGCACCGATCCGACCTGGATCGTGATGGATGCGCCCCCGGAACTCGAAGACGTGCGGCCGTGGATCGATATCGCGCACCGCCTGCGCGCCGCCGGGCTGCACGCACCCGACGTGCGCGCGCAGGACATCGACAACGGCTTCCTGTTGATCTCGGATCTGGGCACGCGATTGTTGCTGCCGTCGCTCAACGAAGACACCGTCGATGCGTTGTACGAGCAGGCACTCGATGCGCTGACGCTGCTCGCCACCCGTGTCGACACCGCCGGACTGCCGCCGTACGACGAAGCGCGGCTGGTGACGGAAATGGAGCTGATGCCGACCTGGTTCCTGCAGCGCCATCTGGGTTACACGCCCGAATGCGAAGAGTGGGACGTGATCGAATCGGCGTTCCGTGCGCTGATCGTCAACGCCGACGCACAGCCGCGCGTTTTCGTGCATCGCGACTTCCACTCGCGCAATCTGCTGCTGCCCACGCGCGACGATGCCGGCCCCGGCATCATCGATTTCCAGGACGCGGTGCGCGGGCCGATCACCTACGACGCGGTATCGCTGCTGCGCGATTGCTACATCGTGTGGCCGGATGAACGCGTTTATGCGTGGCTCGAAACGTTCCGCACCAAGCTTGCGAGCGAAGGCATCGAAATCGATGCAGGAAAATTCCGCCGCTGGTTCGATCTGATGGGCGTGCAGCGGCATCTGAAGGTGCTCGGCATCTTCTGCCGCCTGTGGTATCGCGACGGCAAGGCCGGCTACCTCGCGGACCTGCCGCGCGTGTGGGCCTACGTGCGCGAAGTCGGCAGCCGCTACGAAGAGATCGCGCCGCTGGTCGCGCTGCTCGAAGCGCGCATCGGCGAGCGCAATCTCGCGCTGCCGGCCGCATGAAAGCGCTGATTTTCGCCGCCGGCCTGGGCGAGCGCATGCGTCCGCTGACCAATCACACGCCCAAGCCGCTGCTCGAAGTGGGTGGGCGCGCGTTGATCGTTCGGCATCTGGAGAAACTCGCGCAGTGCGGCGTGCGCGATGTCGTCGTCAACACCTCGTGGCTGGCCGAACAATTTCCGGCAGCGCTCGGCGACGGCTCGCGCTGGGGCCTGCGCATCGTCTATTCGTACGAAGGCGGCATACCGCTCGAAACCGGCGGCGGCATGCTCAACGCGCTGCCGCTGCTGGGCGACGAACCCTTCATGCTGATCAATGGCGACGTGTGGACCGACTACGATTTCGCGCGTCTGCGCGAACCGGTGGGCATGGCACATCTGGTGATGGTCGACGTGCCGCCGCAAGCCACGGCCGGCGATTTCGCGCTCGATGCGCAGGGCTTGTTGCATTCGACCGGCGAACCCAAGCTCACCTATTCGGGTGTCGGTGTCTTTCGCCCGCAGATTTTTGCGAACTGGCGCGACAGCGTCGAGGATTCGGCAAAAACCCGCGCTTCGCAGCCGCGTTTTCAACTCGCTCCGATCCTGCGCGCACAGATGGCACGCCGCGCGGTGACGGGCGAGCACCACGCCGGCGCCTGGACCGACGTCGGCACGCCGGAGCGCCTGGAGCAATTGCGGAAACGTTGAAGATACGCCGCCAAAACGCGGCTATCGCGGCTCCGGTCCGATCAACCCGCGCAAGAAAGGCACCGTGACGCGACGTTGCGCGGCCAGCGAGGCGCGGTCGAGCTGGTCGAGCAGCGCGGTCAGCGAAGCCAGATCGCGGCCGACGTGGCGGAAGACGTAGTCGAGCACCGCGTCGTCGAAGATCAAGCCGCGCACTTCGGCGCGGCGGCGCAGCAGTTCGCGGCGGTCGGTTTCGTCGAGGGCACGGAGCGGCAGCTGCGTGCATTGCGCCAGGCGCGAGCGCAGATCGGGCAGCACCAGATCGAGCGTCGCCGGCGTAGCGCGCGCGGCGTAGAGCACGACGCTGCCGGCGGCGCGCGCGCGATTGTGGAAATCGAACAGCGCGACTTCGTCGTCGCGATCGCCGGCGCTCGCCTCGAGGCCGTCGAGCGCGATCAGATCGGCCAGGTCCTGCATCGTCAGCAGATCGCGCAAATGGCCGCGCGCATGCGCCAGCGGCAGATACGCCGCGCGCCGTCCGGCTTCGCTGGCGGCGGCCGAGGCGGCGAGCAGCAGATGCGTTTTTCCGCTCGCCGCAGGTCCCGACAGGAAGATCCAATCGTGCTGCTCGCCGCGTGCCGAGGCGCCGATCATCTCGACCGCCAGCGGCGCGCCGATGAAGGTGACCAAGCGCTGGTCGGGCGGGTAGCGCAGCGCCAGCGGCAGTTGCGGATTGCTCACTGACGCGGCGGTTCGACAGCCGCAGGAGGAGCGACGACCACCGCAGTTTCACTGCGCACTTGCGCGGTGTCGCCCATCGCGGCCGCGGCAGCGAGCGCACTGTCGGATTCGGCCATCGGCGGCGGCGCTTGCGTGCTTCGCGCGGACTCGGTGGCGACTTCCGCGCCGTACAGACGGCTCGCGGTGTAGCGCTGATGCAGATAGCGCAGCACCACCATCGCCACCGCTGCCACCGGCAGCGCGAGCAGCACGCCGAGGAAGCCGAACAACTGCCCGCCGGCCATGATCGCGAAGATCACCGCCACCGGATGCAGGCCGATGCGATCGCCGACCAGCCACGGCGTGAGCACGAAACCTTCCAGCGTCTGGCCGACCGCGAACACGCCGACCACCAGCACCAGGTGCAACCAGTCGCCATGCTGCACCAGCGCCGCCACGATGCTCGCCGCCAGGCCGACGAAGACGCCCAGATACGGCACGAAGCTCACCAGTCCGGCGAGCATGCCGATCAACAGCGCCAGGTCGATGCCGGCCGCCCACAGTCCGAGCGTGTAGATCGTGCCGAGCGCCAGCATCACGCTGAGCTGGCCGCGCAAAAAGGCACCGAGCACGCTGTCGGATTCGTTCGCCAGCCGCGACACGGTGGGCTCCACCGCGCGCGGCAGCAGGCTGCGCACATTGGCGACCAGCACGTCCCAATCGCGCAGCAGATAGAACGTCACCACCGGAATCAGCAAGATGTTGGCGACCCAGCCGAGCACCGCGAGCCCGGATTTCGACAGGCCGCCGAGCACCGTCGCCGCCACGCCGCCGGCCTGCTTCCAGTAATTGCGGATCATCTCCGGCAGGCTGGCCGGATCGAACTCGGCGCGCACGCCGAACTTGTCCTCGACCCACGGCAGCACGGTGGTGCGGAACCAGTCGAGATAGCGCGGCAGCTGTTCGATGAAATCGCTGATCTGGCGTTCGAGCATCGGGATCAGCAGCAACACCACGCCGACGATCGCCAGCGTCATCAGCGAGAACACCACGCACACCGCGGCGGTGCGCGACAATCGCCAGCGTTCGAGGCGATCGACCAGCGGATCGCCGAGATAGGCCAGCAGGGCCGACACCGCGAACGGCGTGAGCACCGGCGCCAGCAGCCAGAGCAGGAAGCCGAGCAGCACCGTCAGCGCCAGCAACTGCCATTTTTGCGTGTCGCTCATGTCACGTGTCCCGTCGTTGCCAGTTGCGGCGCGCGCGCCGGCTCCATTCCCACACGTAGCCTGCGCCGCTCGCCACGGTGAGTGCGGCGACCGCGATCACGCAGGCCAGGTCGACCTGCGCATTGCCGATGCCCAATTGCAGATCGAGCAGCACATACACGACGTAGGCCAGCTGCGCCGGTGACGTGAGCTTGCCGAGCAGCGAGGGCTGGCCCTCGACCGGGCCGACCAGCACGCGATACGTCACGCCGCCGGCGACGATCACCAGATCGCGCGCCAGCACGATCCACAGCAGCGCATCGGGCATCGCATCGAGCAGGAACAGCCCGACGAAGGCGACCGCGATCATCAATTTGTCGGCGATCGGATCGAGCAGGCTGCCCAGGTGACTTTGCCAGCGATAGCGGCGTGCGAGGAATCCGTCGAGCCAGTCGGTGGCGGCGGCCAGCACGACGATGCCGGCCGCCTGCAGCCAGTCGCGTTCGTGCAGCAGCCAGCCCAGCGCCGGAACCAGCGCGATGCGCAGCCCCGTGATCGCGTTCGGCAGTTGCCGCCAGGTCATGGCTCCAGCTGGAACACGGCGACGCCGTCGCCGGCGGTTTCCAGCGGCCGCAGCACGCCGCCGGATTCGAGCAGCCGCGACAGGCCTTCGACCCCGGTGGAAAGCTGCAGCCGCAGGCGCAGTTTGTCGTCGACGGCTTCCAATGTCTGCACGCCGCGCACCACCGGCACGCGCTTCAGATAGGCCAGCGCGCGGCCGTAATCCTCGGCGCTGGCCAGGCCGGTGAGCAGCACTTCGTAGTCGCCGGCCGGGCCGCTCAGGATGCGCGTGGAAAAATTCTTCGCCAGCGCGGTGGCCATGCCATCGGCGCCGGCGACCAGCACGTTGATCGCATTCGGATCGACGGCGGTCCAGCGCCGCACTTCGGTGGCGCCGTCGAGCAGCACCCATTCCGCATTCCAGCCGCCATCGCCGCGCCGCATGCGTCCGAGCAGCAGCGGCGCGGCACCGTAGCGGCGCGCCGCGTCGCGCACGGCGGCGACATCGTCGCGCCACACCGCCTGCGGACCGCCGAGGGTTTGGTCCTGCACGTCGGCGAGCGGGAAACTCATCTGCAGGCCGCGCTCGGCGGCACGCCGCGTCAGCGCCGATACCGCCGACGCCTGCGCCTCGCCGACCAGCCGCGGACCGCGGCCGTCGTCGATCGCCAGCCACAGCAGCGGCCGCGGACGCGGCGCCGGCCACACCGTGCGGCCGGCATTGGCGATCATCGAATCGACCGCCTGCGGGCTGAAGCGCGCGATCAGGAACGAAACCCGCTGCGGCACGCCGTTGCGCGTGATCACATCCTCGCGATAGCGGTACTGCTGCACCATGCGGGCGGCGCCGCTCAGACCCGAAGCGAACGCGGGATCGCTGGCCGCGGCCGGGTCGCCGGTGACTTTCACCAGCACCTGGCCCAGCGCGCGCGGCAGCGCCGCGGCGCGCTGATCCTCACTCTGGCTGTCGACCATCGACTCGCCTTCGTACAGCGTGTTGTCCTGGGCCGACGCCTGCCCCGCACCGGCAAACAGCGCGAACAGGACGACGGGCAGGACGATCTGGACGAAGCGACGCAGCGGGAACACGCGCATGGACGACAGGCTCGAAGACTCGGGAATGCCGACCATGTTGCCGAAGGACGCCGGTCGCGTCCATGCGTGGCGCGGTGCAGCATCGGCCCCTGATACAATTCGCGCTTCACCACCGCGTCGTGGCCGCCGTGACCCTGCCCGTGAATCCGACTCCCCTCACCTACCGCGATGCGGGCGTCGATATCGATGCCGGCAACGAAGTGGTGGAACGCATCAAGCCCCTGGTGAAGCGCAGTTTCCGGCCCGAAGTGATGGGCGGGCTGGGCGGTTTCGGTGCGCTGTTCGACCTGTCGGGCAAATATCGCGAGCCGGTGCTGGTTTCCGGCACCGACGGCGTCGGCACCAAGCTCAAGCTGGCCCAGCAACTCGGCCGCCACGACAGCATCGGCATCGATCTGGTCGGCATGTGCGTCAACGACGTGCTGGTGCAGGGCGCCGAACCGCTGTTCT
>CBFHAI010000027.1:0-62148 GCA_965653565.1 uncultured Chiayiivirga sp.
GGTCCGCCAGGTGCCCGTCACCACCTGTCGCATGGTCGAAGAAGAACGCGTCGAGCCGTACCAAGTTCGCGTTTGCAAATGGGTATGCGAGAAGCAAACCGTCCAAGTACCGCGCGTTGTGACCAAGCAAGTGCCCGTGACGTTCACCTACCGTGTGCCGCGCGTCGTCACAATGAAGGGATTGGACTCAACGCCCGCGCCGGCGTACGATGCTCGTACTTTCAGAAATTACTGAAATTACAGCATGAACCTCGCCCCGCTCACCCAATCCTTCGTCCTCCACTTCGGCGAGATGGGCAGCCGCTGGGGCATCAATCGCACCGTCGGGCAGATCTACGCCTTGCTGTTCGTCGCCGATCGGCCACTCAACGCCGACGAAATCGTCGAGAAACTGGGCGTATCGCGCTCGAACGTCAGCATGGGCCTGAAGGAACTGCAGGCGTGGCGCCTGGTGCGCCTGAGCCATCTGCCGGGCGATCGCCGCGACTATTTCGCCGCGCCCGAGGACGTCTGGACCATCTTTCAGATCCTGGCCGAAGAGCGGCAGCGCCGCGAAGTCGAACCGACTTTGTCGCTGCTGCGCGTCGCATTGCTCGAGTCGCCCGACTCGGCCGAAGAGCGCCACGCCCAGCAGCGCATGCGCGAAATGTACGAGCTGATGGAACGCATGACCGACTGGTTCGCCGAGGTGCGCAAGCTGTCGCCGGCCACGCTGATGAACCTGATGTCGCTCGGCGGCAAGGTGCAGAAATTGCTGGAGATGAAGGACAAGCTGAAGATCATGGCCGGCGGCAAGGACGCGGGCTGAGACAAGACGCTAGCTGAGGAGACCCCGTGGACCCCATCGTCCTGGCGCGCATCCAGTTCGCCACCAACATCAGCTTCCACATCCTGTTCCCGACGCTCACCATCGCGCTCGGCTGGCTGCTGCTGTTCTTCAAGCTGCGTCATCGCGCCACCGGCCAGGATCACTGGATGCTGGCCTACGGTTTCTGGGTCAAGGTGTTCGCGCTGAGTTTCGCGCTCGGCGTGGTGAGCGGCATCACGATGAGTTTCCAGTTCGGCACCAACTGGCCGGGCTACATGATGAAAGTCGGCAACGTCGCCGGCCCGCTGCTCGGCTACGAAGTGCTGACGGCGTTTTTCCTCGAAGCGACCTTCCTGGGCATCATGCTGTTCGGCCGCCGCCGCGTGTCCGAGCGCGTGCACACACTGGCGACCTTCCTCGTCGCGTTCGGCACCACCTTGTCGGCGTTCTGGATTCTCGCGCTCAACTCGTGGATGCAGACGCCGGCCGGCCACGAGATCGTCGATGGGGTGGTGTACGCGCGCGACTGGTTCGAAGTGATCTTCAATCCGTCGTTCCCGTATCGCCTGACGCATATGCTGCTCGCGTCGGGGCTGAGTGCGATGTTCCTGGTCGCCGGCCTGTCGGCGTATCGATGGCGGCGCGGCGATCGTGGCGCGGATGTGCGCAGTGCGCTGCGCACCGCCGTGTTCGCGGCGGCCGTGCTGATCCCGCTGCAGATCTTCGTCGGCGATCAGCACGGGCTCAACACACTCGAACACCAGCCCGCGAAAATCGCGGCGATGGAAGGCGTGTGGGAAACCGAGAAAGGCGCGCCGGCCTTGCTGTTCGGCTGGCCGAACGCCGTCACCCGCAGCAACGATTACGCGATCGGCGTGCCGGGCCTGGCGGCGTTGATCCTCACGCACGATCTCGAAGGCGAAATCCGCGGCCTCAACGAATTCCCCGATCATCCGCCGGTAGCGCCGGTGTTCTGGGCCTTCCGCATGATGGTGGGGGTCGGCGTGCTGATGCTGCTGGTGTCGTGGTGGACGGCGTTGCGCTTGTGGCGGCGCGGCGAGCCGACGCCGCTGCAGACGCGCGTGCTGGTCGGCATGACGTTCGCCGGCTGGGTCGCGACCTTGTCGGGCTGGTACGTCACCGAAATCGGTCGCCAGCCGTGGCTGGTCACCGGCATCCTGCGCACCGTCGACGCCGCGTCGGCCACGCCGGCGCCGATGATCGCCACGTCACTCACCGGTTACCTCGCGCTGTATGCGGTGTTGATCGCGTCGTACATCGGCGTGCTGTTCCACATGGCGCGCAAGGCCGCGCACGGCAAGCCGGCGCAGATCGCCGATGCCGAACAACAGAAGGTGGGCGTATGAACGCCAGCGAGTGGCTGCCGCTGTTCTTCCTCGGCGCGATGGCGCTGGCGATGGGCCTGTACGTCGTGCTCGATGGTTACGACCTCGGCGTCGGCATCCTGCTGCGCCATGCCGAGCCCGACGAGCGTGATCGCATGATCGCCAGCATCGGGCCGTTCTGGGATGCGAACGAAACCTGGCTCGTGCTCGGCGTCGGCATCCTGTTGATCGCGTTTCCCGCCGCGCACGGCGTGATACTCGGTGCGTTGTATTTGCCCGTCGCCTTCATGCTCACCGGGCTGATACTGCGTGGCGTGGCTTTCGATTTCCGCGTCAAGGCGCGCGACGAACATCGGCGCTGGTGGGATCGCGCCTTCTGCGGCGGATCGCTGTTGGCGTCGCTGTCGCAGGGCTTCATGCTCGGCCACTACATCACCGGCTTCCGCCACGATGCGTTCGGCTACGGTTTTGCCGCGCTGATCGCGCTATGCCTCGGCGCGGGTTACGCCTTGCTCGGCGCCAGCTGGGTCATCATGAAAACCAGCGGCCCGCTGCGCCGCAAGGCAATCGGCTGGGCGCATCGCAGCCTGTGGCTGACGGGCCTTGGCATCGTCGCGGTGTCGCTCGCCACGCCGATCGTCAGCGCACGTATCTTCGAGAAATGGCTGGCGTGGCCGCAGCTGCTGTGGGTGGCGCCGATTCCGATCGCGAGCGCGATCGTTTTCTTCGTCACGCAACGAATTCTTTCGACGCTCGAACACGGCGAATGGCGTGCGAGCTGGAAACCGTTCCTCGGCGCGGTGTCGCTGTTCGTGCTCGCGTTCGCCGGGTTGGCCTACAGCCTGTACCCGTATTTGCTGGTCGACCGCATGACGGCCTTCGAGGCCGCCAGCGCCACCGATTCGCTGTGGATGATCTTCATCGGGACCGCGATCACCCTGCCGGCGATACTCGGCTACACCGCGTATTCGTATCGGGTGTTCTGGGGCAAGGCGGAAGAGTTGCGGTACGACTGAATTGCCTTCGAACTGTGCGGTTCAATGCAGTGTGACCGGCGGTTCACGCTGGCTCGCGTAGGGCGGATCGTTCTGCGAAATGTAGGTGCTCAGCCCTTCGCCCTGATGGGCGAGGTCGCGCATTTGCTCGACCGCCTCTTCGCCGGCAGATTTCCTCGTGTATCGATAAATCATGCGATTGGTGAACTGTACGTCGATCCAGTCCCTGCCTTCGTCGTAAGCGACGACGCCGGAGTCGTTGCGTCCGTTGCCGTAAGGTTTCATGGGTCGTCCTCCCTGCCATCCATGGGACGAGAATAATCAACACGGCGGGGACCAGCGCTTCTGACTGGTTCGCCATTATCTTTCGCTTCACAAATTTCGCCGCGGCCAAAACGCGCGATTCTGCAACGGCCGGATCAGTCCGGCTGGACGCGATCCCGACGCGAGTAAATCGTCATCCGATCGCCGCGCACGAAGGCCGCAAGCGTCACGCCGGCCTCTTCGGCAAGGCGCGCCGCGTAGGCTGTCGGCGCGGAGACGGCGGCGAGAATCGGTACATTCGCGGCTGCCGCCTTGTGCACGAGTTCATAAGAAGCCCGTGACGTCACCAGCAATGCACGCGCCTCGCGATTGGAACGGGCCAGCGCTCCGATGACTTTATCGAGCGCGTTGTGGCGGCCGACGTCCTCGCGCACCAGCAGCGGGTCGCCGTCATCCGCCGCTGCGACACCCGAATCGAGGCTCGAGCGCACAATGGCCGCCGCGGCATGCAGCGCGCCGCAGCTTTCGTTGAGCGGCTGCGAGCGGGCGAGCCGCTCGAACGCTGCCGCCAATTCCGAACGCTTCACTATCGCGTCCGCCTCGACGTGTCGCACCGGGCGCACCGCCGTTTCGAGCGCCTCGGCACCGCACAGCCCACAACCGGTGCGTCCGACCAGGCTGCGCCGCCGGGTTTCGAGCGCTTCGAAACGCGTACCCGGAATCATCAGGTGGATCGCCATCCCGCGATCCCGCTGCAACATCTCGACGATCTGCAACTCGCCGGCATCGTCGACGATCCCTTCGCTGAGCGAAAACCCGACCGCGAAATCCTCCAGATCGGCCGGCGTCGCCATCATCACCCCATGCGGCACGCCGTTGTAGATCAGCGCCACCGGCACTTCCTCGGCCAGCGTCTCGGTGACGGCCTCGCTGCCTGCTTCGCTCAATCGCAGCGCATCGCGATCGCGCAGCGGTACGAAGGCCGAGCTACGCGCGGCGCGCGCCTTCGCGGTGAGCCAAAGCGTGTCGAGATTGTTCGCCGACTCGACGCGGATCAGATCGAGCCCGCCGAGCGACGACTCCGGCCCCAGCGCCACCAGCAACCGCTGCAACTCGCTGCGCGACAGTCCCAGACGTTTGCACGCGCGCGCGGTCGACAAGCCTTCTTCGGCAGCGACCAATTCAAGCAGGTGGGCGAGCGCGTCGGACAAATCACAAGCCTCGCAATTCAAGGACCAACAGGACGGCCAAGCGCACGTACTCCGCCCTTCATCCCGATTCCCGATTCCCCGCTGCGCGCCTCACGCGCAACAACGGCACATACCGCTCACGCAGCACGCCGCCGCAACCGCACCGGAATCGACTTCGATGCCGGCGTGCGGGCGCGCTCCGCATGATGATCGAGCGGCACCAGCGCATTGGTTTCGGGAAAATAGCTGGCCAGGCAGCCGGCCGGTATCGCGTACTCGACCAGCAAAAAATCGTGCGCTTCGCGCTCGCCATCGTTCCACACCGAGACGATATCGACACGCTCGCCGGCGCGCAGCCCGAGACGTTCCAGATCGGTGCGGCAGATGAACAACGGCCGCCGTTCGCCGTCGACGCCGCGATAGCGATCGTCGAGGCCGTAGACCGTCGTGTTGTACTGGTCGTGGCTGCGCACCGTCATCAACTGCATCAACGATGCTTCGGACGGCAGGGTTGGCTGCGCAGGCGCAGCGGCCAGCGCATGCGCGAAGAACCGCGCGCGGCCGGTCGCCGTGCGCCACTCCCGCTGCCGCGCGCTGTTGCGAAGATGGAAACCGCCGGGCACGCGGACGCGTTCGTTGAACCCTTCGAAACCTTCGACGACCTGCGCGATCAGCTCGCGGATGCGGTCGTAGTGCGCGATCAGATCGAGCCACGGCACGCGCGAGTGGGGCAGCGTCGCGTGCGCCAGTCGCGCGACGATCGCCGGTTCCGACAACAGGTCCGGCGATGCGGGCGCATTCATGCCGGTGCTGATGTGCACCATGCTCATAGAATCCTCGACGCTCACGCCCTGCGGCCCGTCGGCCTGCACATCGATTTCGGTACGGCCCAGGCACGGCAGGATCAGTGCTGCGCGGCCATGCACCAGATGCGAGCGATTGAGCTTGGTCGATACCTGCGCGGTGAGCGCGCAGCGGCGCAAGGCCTCGCGAGTTCGTCCCGTGTCGGGCGTGGCCGCCGCGAAATTGCCGCCGAGTGCGAAGAACACATCGATCTCGCCGCGTTCCATCGCGGTGATCGCGCCCACCACGTCGTGGCCTTCGGCACGTGGCGGTTCGAAGCCGAAGACCTCGCGTAGCCGATCGAGAAAGGCCGCGGACGGTTTCTCATAGATGCCCATCGTGCGGTCGCCCTGCACGTTGGAATGGCCGCGCACCGGGCAGGGGCCGGCGCCGGGCCGGCCGATGTTTCCGCGCAGCAGCAACAGGTTCATCAGCATCTGGATCGTCGCCACCGAACGCGCGTGCTGCGTGATGCCCATGCCCCAGCAGAAAATGGTCGCATCGCTCTCGCAGTAAACGCGCGCGGCCTCCTCGATCTGCGCACGCGACAAGCCCGATTCGCTTTCGATGCTTGCCCAATCGGTTGCCGCCACCGACTCGCGCAGCGACTCGACGTCGCTGGTGTGCGCAGCGATGAACTCGCGATCCTCCGCGCCCCAATCGAACACGCACTTGATCAACCCCGTCAGCAGCGCGAGGTCGCCGCCGATGCGCGGCGTGTAGTAGTGCGACGCGATCGCCGTGCTGCCGCCGGTGAGCATCTCGCGAGCATTCTGCGGATTGGCGAATCGTTCGAGCCCGCGCTCGCGCAGCGGGTTCACCGCGACGATGCGGCAGCCGCGCTTCGACGCCGCGCGCAGCTCACCGAGCATGCGCGGGTGATTGGTGCCGGGATTCTGGCCGAAAATGAAGATCGCCTCGGCGCGCTCGAAGTCCTCCAGCGTCACCGTGCCCTTGCCGACGCCGATCTGTTCGATCATCGCCACGCCGGACGGCTCGTGGCACATGTTCGAGCAATCCGGCAGGTTGTTGGTGCCCAGTTCGCGCACGAACAACTGATACAGGAAGGCAGCTTCGTTCGAGGCTCGGCCCGAGGTGTAGAACAGGGCGCGGTGCGGCGAGGCCATCGCATTCAGATGCTTCGCGACGACTGCGAACGCGTCGTCCCACGCGATCGGCACGTACTTGTCGCTGCCGCCGTCGTAGACCAGCGGCTCGGTGAGGCGGCCCTGCGCTTCGAGCCAGCGATCGTCCTGCTGTGCCAGCCAGCTCACCGTGTGTTCGGCGAAGAATTCACGCCCGATGCGATGCCGGGTGGCTTCGGCCGCGACGGCCTTCACGCCGTTCTCGCAGAATTCGAACGTGGAATGATGATTGCGATCGGGCCAGGCGCAGCCGGGGCAATCGAAACCCTGCGGCTGGTTGGCGCGCAGCATGGTGCGCGAGCCTTTGCCGACGATGCCCTGCTCGCGCACGTGCTTGAGGGAACTGAGCAGCGAGTCCCAGCCGCCGGCCGGTTTATCGTAATGGGTGATGCGCTTGGACAAGGCGGTCCGCTTCCGTTGCGAGGGGCGCTGAGGTCCACAAGCCTACTCCGCGCGCGCCGTGTCGCAACCCGCGCGACCGGCTCAGGCATCATTCGCCGATGACCGCCGCTCCCGACTTCCGCCTTTATCACGGTAACGATCTGGCCGTGCTCGCGGGCGTGCTGGCCGCGCAATTGGCGGCGTCGGCGCCGGGGGCGTCGCTGCTCGAGCCCGATACGATCCTGATCCCGCAGCCGGCGATGAAACGCTGGCTGCAGAACGCGCTGGCCGAAGCGCACGGCGTGGCAGCGAATCTGCGCTTCCTGACGCCGGGCGAGTTCGTGCGCGACACGCTGGCCGCCAATCTCGACGGCGCCGACGATGCCGCACTCGCCGATGCCGCGCATCTGCGCTGGCGGCTGTGGGAGCAATTGGCCGATCCGGCGCTGTTGCGCGACGCGAAATTCGCGCCGTTGCGTCCGCTGCTGGCCGACGCCGACCGCGAACGCGCGGCCTGGGCGCTGGCCGGCGAACTGGCGGCGGCGTTCGAGAAGTATCAGGCCTGGCGGCGCGATTGGCTGCGCGGCTGGGACCGCGGCGGCGGCGCGCAGGACTGGCAGGCCGAGTTGTGGCGGCGCGCGACGCGCGGCCGGGCGCACCGCGGCGCGCGTCTCGAGGCGTATTTGTCGCGCTACGGCGTCGAGGCCGAAGACATTCCGCGCAACCTTCCGCCGCGCCTGTTCGCCTTCGCCTGCCAGAACGTCTCGCCGGACGTGCTGCGCGTGATCGCCAGCGCGGCGCGCAGCGGGCCGCTGCATTTCTTCTTCGTCTCGCCGGTGGAATCTTGGTGGGGCGATCTGCGCACCGCGCGCGAGCGGCTGCGCGACGACGTCGAAACCACCTTCGAACCTGACGACGAAAACCCGTTGCTGCGCGCGAACGGCGCGGCCGGACGCGATTTCGTGCGCCTGCTGTTCTCGTACGACGTGGTGCATCCGACCATCGATCTGCCGATCTACGCGCCGCCCGATCCGCACCTGCGCACCGGTTTGCTGCATCGCCTGCAACGCGACTTGCTCGCGCGCCGCGCCAACTCGGTGGCGATCGATGAGCGGCCTGTTCTCGATGCCGCGCACCATGACGATGCATCGCTGCAAGTGCATGCCTGCGCCACGCGCCTGCGCGAAGTGCAGGTGCTGCACGATCGCCTGCGCGATTTGCTCGAAGCCGCACCGCGCGACGGCATCGCGCCCTTGCAGCCGCGCGACATCGCCGTCCTGACACCGGACATCGATCTCTACGCGCCCGCCATCCATGCGGTTTTCGGCGCGCGCAGCGGCGACCGATTCCATCTGCCGTACGCGGTCGGCGACACCAACGCGAGCGCCGCGTTGCCGCTGGCGTCGGCCTTTCTGCGGCTGCTCGATTTGCCGCAGTCGCGCTTCGGTGCGAACGAAGTGATGGAACTGATCGGCCTGCCGGCCGTGGCGCAGCGCCTCGGCCTGGAAAGCGCCGACCACGAGAAAATCCGCGGCTGGCTGTTGCAGGCCAGTGCGCGCTGGGGTCTTGATGCGGCGCATCGCGTGGCGCTCGGCGCGCCGGAAGAATCGGCCTACAGCTGGGCCTGGGCGCTCGATCGGCTGCTGCTCGGTCACGCCAGCGGGGCCGCGGCCGATATTGCCGGCGTCGCGCCGTTCCCCGAACTCGAAGGCAGCGATCTGTTGCTGCTCGATGCGTTGCTGCAGACGCTGCGAACGCTGGCGCGGCTCCGCCGCGATCTGTCGGAACCGCGTCCGGCCCTGCAATGGCACGCGCGGCTGTCGCGCGCGCTGGACGATCTGTTTCCGGCGCTGCCCGACGACCCGGGCGATCGGCGCGCACTCGACCTGTTGCGCGCGCAGCTCAAGGCCTTCGTCGACGAAGTGCAATGCGCCGATATCGAACGGCCGATCGCGCCCGATGTGCTGCGCGCATGGTTCGGCGCCGCGCTCGCCGACAGCGATGCGCGCCAGCCGTTTCTCACCGGCGGCATCACCTTCGCGCGCATGGTGCCGATGCGGTTGATCCCGTTCCGCGTGATCTGCGTGCTCGGCATGAACGACGGCGAATTTCCGCGGCGCGACATCGTCGGTGGCCTGAATCGGCTGGCCGAAACGCTCGGCACGCCGGCGCGCCGCGTCGGCGACCGCTCGCTGCGCGATGATGATCGCAGCCTGTTCCTGCAACTTTTCGCGGCGGCCACCGACGTGTTCTATCTAAGTTATCTCGGTGTCGACCCGCGCAGTGGCGAAACCTTGCCGCCTGCCGTCGTCGTATCCGAATTGCTGGACGTCGCGGCCGACAACTTCGCGAACCCCGGGCAGGCCCGTGCCGGGTTGACGATCAGGCATCCGCTGCAGCCGTTCGCGCCGCAGGCTTTCGGCGTCGGCGATGCGCGCCGCTTCAGTTATCGCGAAGAATGGCGTGTGGAGCCGACCGCCGACGCGCAGAAACCGGCCGTATTCGCTCCACTTCTCGCGCCACGGCCGCGCGACGAAACGATGGCTTTCGAACTGCCGTTCGAAACGCTGCGGCGCGACCTCGCGAATCCGTCGCGTGCCTTCCTGCGCCATCGGCTTGGCATCCAACTCGACGCCGCGGCCGCGCAGTTGCCCGACAACGAGCCGTTCGGACGCGACGATTCGCTGCGCCTGCACGGCCTCAAGCAACGCCTTTTCGACGAACTGGCCGCGCAGGCCGAAGCACCGGCCGCCGAGACGCTGCGGCGAAGGTTGCTGGCCGAGGGCTGGCTCGCACCCGGCGCGGCGGGCGAGCTGGAAATCGCGCAGTGGCGGGGCGCGTTGATCGCCGCATCGCGCACCTGGCGCGAATGGGCCGATGGGCCGCCGCGCGCGCTTTCGTTCGCGTTGCCACTCGATGGCGTGCGCCTGATCGGTGCGCTGACCTCGGTGTACGAAAGCGGCTTGCTGCAGTTCCGCGCTGGCAAGGCGCATGGAAGAACGCGGCTGGATCTGGCGCTCGAATGGCTGGTCTGGTCGGCGCTCGGCGAGCGGCGGCCGGTGCATCGGCTGGTGCTCGAAACCGGTGCCGCGATTCGTCCGCCGTTGGACGCGGCACTCGCCCAGACGGCCTTGCGCAATCTGATCGAATTGCACGCGATGACGCGCGAGCAGGCCATCCCGCTGATGCCGAAAACCGCATGGGCCTACGTCGAAGCCTTGCAACGCTCCGGTGATGATGGAGCGGCGATGGCTGTCGCGGAGCGCTGCTGGAACGACGTGGGCGGCGACGGCAGCGATCGCTGGACGCGCCTGGCGTTGCGCGGCGTCAGTCCGTTCGATGACGGCGGCCATCGCTTCCGCGCATTGGCGCTGCGTCTGTTCGAAACGCTGGGAGAGGCCGCGCATGGCTGAGCGCGATCTCGGATTGTCGATTCCGCTGCACGGCGTGCAGCTGATCGAAGCCAGTGCCGGCACCGGAAAAACCTTCACCGTCGCGACACTCTACGCGCGGCTCGTCATCGAAGCCGCGCTGCCGGTGCCGTCGATCCTGGCCGTCACCTTCACCAAGGCCGCCACCGCCGAACTGCGCGACCGCTTGCGCGAGCGGCTCAAACTCGCATTGCGCGTGGCCGAGAACGAAACGTTCGCGGCTGTTGATGGCGAAGTCGCGAGCGTGGCAGAACTGGTGACTCGCGCCATCGAGCGCGAAGGTTCATCGACGCTGCGACGCCGATTGCGCATCGCCGTCGAAGCGATGGATCTTGCACCAATCCACACCATCCACGCCTTCTGCCAGCGCGCGCTCGCCGAGCACGCGATCGATGCGGGATTGCCGCCGGGCACGCGCGAGCTGCTGGCCAACGAACGCGAACTGCGCAACGAAGTCGCGACCGAATTCTGGCGCGCGCACTCGCGCGATCTGCGCGGCGCGCGCACGCTCGACGCGCTCTGGCGCGGCCCGCGCGAACTGGCCGATTCGCTGCGCGACCTGCTCGCGGTCGATGCGCTCGAACCGCTGCCGTCCGACGATGGCGACGACGGCAGCGAAGAAGAATTGCAGCATCGCTGCGAGATACTGGCGCGCGCCTGGCGCGAACATGCCGACGAAGCGCGCCGGCAACTGCGGCGCGCCTGGGAAAGCGGCGCGGTGCATCGGGCGCGCAGCAAGGACGAAGCCGTCGATCCGGTCTGGCTCGGTCTCGCGCAATGGCTCGACGCCGGCTTCGACGACTCACGCCTGCACAAAAACACGGTTTGGTTCAGCGCCGCCGAATTGCGTGCGAAAGCCGCGCGCGGCAAGGAATCGCAGGTGCCGGCATCGCCGCTGTTCGAAGCGATCGAAGCCTGGGTCGCGGCCCGCGAATGCTGCGACCGCCAGCGCGGCCGCGAGCGCCTCGGCCTGTTGCATCGCCTGCGCGAATTCGGCCGCGCGCGGCTGCAGGCACTGAAGCACGAACGTGGCCTGCTCGGTTATGACGACCTGATCGAAGGCGTCGCGCAGGCGCTCGAAGGCGAGCAGGGCGACATCTTCGCCGCGCGCTTGCAAAAGCAGTATCGCGTTGCGCTGGTCGACGAGTTCCAGGACACCGATGCACGCCAGAACGCCATTTTCCAGCGACTTTTCGCGAAATCGGCCGTGCACGATCCGGACGACGAAGCGCCGCGTGCGTTGTTCCTGATCGGCGATCCGAAGCAGGCGATCTACCGTTTCCGCGGCGGCGACGTGATGGCGTATCTCACCGCCGCCTACCAGGCCGACGAGCGTCACTCGCTGGATCGCAACTTCCGTTCGCGGCCGCTTGCGCTGCATGCCGTGCAATCGCTGTTTGATCGTGGCGGCGAAACGGCGTTTGCGTGGCCCGATATCCGCTTCCATGCCGTGCAACCCGGTGGCGTCTGCCTGGACGAAGCGTTCGAGCGGGGCGGGCGTGTGGCACCGGCATTGAACGTGCATCTGCTCGCTTCGATCGATGCGAAAACGCCGATCGGCGACGTGCGCGAACAGGCGGCGCGCGGTTGCGCATCCTCCATCCTCGACCTATTGCAGGACGGCGCCAAAGGCATCGCGGTGCGCACCGGCCGTCGCGGCGAGCGCGGGCCGGTGCGGCCGGGCGACATCGCCGTGTTGGTCGAACGTAACGACGAAGCCTTGCTGATGCGCGATGCACTCGGCGCGCTTGGCGTGCCCAGCGTGGTACCGGGACGCGAAAGCCTGTACGCCACGGCCGAGGCCGAGGAATTGCGCCGCCTGTTCGAAGCCTTGCGCGCGCCGGGCGACGAAGCGCGACTGCGTGCGGCGCTTGCCACGGTGCTGCTTGGCTTCGACGCGCCGATGCTCGACGCGCTCGAAGCCGATGCGCTGGCGCAACGCGACTGGCAGGATCGCTTCCAGCAATGGCGCCAGCGTTGCGAACGACACGGACCGCTGGCGGTGGTGAACGACTGGTGCGCGGCGCAGGCTGCGCGCCTGGTCGCGATGAGCGATGGCGAGCGCCGGCTGGGCAACTATCTGCAACTGGGCGAAGCTTTGCAGGAAGCATCGCGCGCGGCCGGCATCGACGCGCTGATTGCGGAACTGGATCGGCGCATCGAGTCGGCCGATGTCGACAACGAAGACGAATTGCTGCGGCTCGAATCCGATGCCGAGCGCGTCGTCGTGCTGACGCTGCACAAGAGCAAGGGCCTCGAATTCGAGTTCGTGTTCCTGCCCTTCATCGCCACGCACGGCGGCCCGCCGCGGGCGCGACGTCCGCCCGCGGTGCGTTATCACGACGGACAGCGCCGTGTGCTGCATCTGCTCGGCGACGACGATACGCAAACGGAAGAACTGCAGCGGCTGGAATTGGCCGAAGAGCGTGCCGAACGCCTGCGCCTGCTGTACGTGGCGTTGACGCGCGCACGACTCGCCACCTGGCTGTTCTGGGGCGCGGCCAAGCAGCTGGAAGGCACCGCGCTCGCCTGGTTGCTGCATCGCGATCCGGACGCCGATCGCGTGCTGCCGATCGACGCGGAGGCCTTGCGTGAAGATGTCGAACAATGGCGAGCCCAGGCTCCCGATGCCATCGACGTCGTGGACGCTGCGCCGATCGCGCCCGATGCAATTTATCGCCGTCGCGACCACGCTCGGGTACCGCCGGCCCGCATCGCGCAACGCGAACTGTCGCGCGACTGGTGGATCTACAGTTATTCGTTGCTCGCCAGCGAACAACGCGGCGAGGAAGCGACGCTCGAAGAACGCGGTGCGGAGGACGAGATTCAGGCCCCTGCGCCGATCGATCTGGAGCGCTCGCGCTTCATCGGTTCGCGCTTCGGCAACAGCCTGCACCATGCGCTCGAACATATCGATGTGCAACGCTGGCGCGATTGGATCGAGGACGAACCGCCGGACGATCAGCGCGGCGTGCTCGAAGACGCCCTGCGCCAGGAAGGCTTCGGCGGCGAACAGGATGTGCTCGACGGCACCGCGCTGTTGACGCTACTGGTCCGCAACACCGTGAACGTGACGCTGCCGGAAGGCATCCGGCTCTGCGATCTACCGCGCGCGGCCCGGCGCGACGAAATGGAATTCCATCTCGGCCTGGCCCCGACCTCGCTCGCGCAGATGCTCGACCTGCTGCATGCGCATGGCGTGGTGACCGAGCGCCGCAGTTTCGGCCTGCGACGCCGCATCGAAGGCCTGCTCACCGGCCGCATCGATCTGGTGTACGAGCACGACGGCCGCTGCTATGTGCTCGATTACAAGTCCAACCGGTTGCGCGACTATGGCCAGGAGGCGTTGGCCGAAGCGGTGCAACACAGCGAATACGATCTGCAGTACGTGCTCTACACGCTCGCGCTGCACCGCTGGCTGCGCTTCCGGCTGGGTGCCGGCTACGATTACGAACGCGACGTCGGTGGCGTGCGCTATCTGTTCTGTCGCGGTCTCGATGCGCAGAGCAGGGAAGGCAACGGCATCCATGTCGCCAAGCCATCCGCCGCGCTGATCCACGCATTGGACGCGCTGTTTTCCGGCGCTGGCGCGCGAGGCGCGGCATGAGCCTGCTCGAACTGCTGCGGCGCGACGGTTGGCTGCGTGCGGTCGATCATGCGTTGGCACTTTCGTTGCGACGGTTGGATCCGGACACCGATGATGCGGTGCTGGTCGCGGCGGCGCTCGCCAGTCGCGCGCTCGCGTTCGGGCATAGTGGGTTACCGCTCGATCGGGCCGGCGATCTGTCCGTCGAAATCGCGCCCGAGCGCGAAGCGCCGCAACTGCCGGAGCCCGCGGCATGGGCCGCCGCGCTGCATGCGTCGCCATGGGTCGCTTCGATCGAAGGATCCGCGAACGCAGAGGCCGATCCGACGCGCGGCCGGCCGCTCGTGTTCGAAAACGGTCGCGTTTATCTGCGGCGCTATCGCGACTACGAATTCCGACTCGCTGCCGCGTTGCGCGGTCGCGCCGAGTCGCCCGCGACGCAGGAAAACGACGCCGAACACCAGTGGCGTGAAGCGCGTTTGCGGCAGTTGTTCCCGGCGCTGGCGAGCGATGCACGCGATGCACAGGCCGCCGCCGCGCGTCTGCTGCCGCAACGACGTTTGCTGATGCTCACCGGCGGCCCCGGCACCGGCAAAACCACGACTGTCGCGCGCGCCTTGCTGCTGCTCATCGAATCGACGTTACGAGCCGGTCGGCCGGCGCCGCGCCTCGCGCTCGCCGCGCCGACCGGCAAGGCGGCGGCGCGTCTTGCCGAAGCGATGCGCGAAAGCATCGAGCACGCGGGTGGCGGGCAGAATCCGGCGGCGGCAGCGCTGCCGACGCAGGCGGCGACGCTGCATCGCCTGCTCGGCTGGCGGCCGGATTCCGTGCAGTTCCAGCACGATGGGCAGCATCCGTTGCCGGCCGATATTGTGGTGGTGGACGAGGCGTCGATGGTCGATCTGCCGCTGATGTGCAAGCTGGTCGAAGCCGTTTCGCCGTCGTCGACGCTGCTGTTGATCGGCGACCGCGATCAGCTGCCGTCGGTGGAGACGGGCGATGTGCTGGCCGCACTTTGCGACGCCGCGCAGGCGGGCGGTGTGCTGGCGCCGCATCGCGTCGCGCTGACGCGCAGCTGGCGCTTGCGCGAGGAAATCGATGTCGGCGAGTTGGCCGCGTTGGTGCGAGACGGCGATGTCGAGGCAGCGATGCGGACGCTGCAATCGAACCCGTTGCGCGGCATCCGCTGGCTGCCTGCCGGCGACCGCACACCGGCGCCGGCGGTATTGGCGCAAGCGCTGCCGGCCTATCGCGCCGTGCAGCAGGCCAACACGCCTGCGGCCGGGCTGGCGCTGGCGAAACGTTTCCGCGTGCTGACCGCGGTGCGCGAAGGCGCTGCCGGCAGCGTGCCGCTGAATGCGGCGATCGCCCAGTCGCTGCAGCCGCCCGGCACGCGCGGCGAGCGTTTTTTCCACGGGGCGTTGGTGATCGTCGGCGAGAATAGCTATCGACACGGCCTGTTCAATGGCGATATCGGCCTGGTGTGGCGCGAAGATGGCGTCGACGGGCAGGGCACGATGCGCGTCTGGTTCGAGCGCAGCGGCGAGGGCGATGGCGGTCTGCGCTCGTGGCTGCCGAGCGCGTTGCCGGCGCACGAGCTCGCGTTCGCGCTCACCGTGCACAAATCGCAGGGCTCCGAGTTCGATGAAGTGTTCCTCGCGCTGCCGCCCGCGGCGGGTGCGGGCGGTGTGCGGCGTGCACTATCGCGCGAGTTGCTCTACACCGGACTCACGCGTTGTCGGCGCGGTCTGACGTTGTGGGCGCAGGCCGATGCCTTGCGCGCCGCCATCGAACGGCCGGCGCAGCGGTGGAGCGGGTTGACCGAGCGTTTGCGCTGAGCGATCGGATTATTTCTCGACGAAGGCGCGCTCGAACACGTACTGCCCCGGCGTGCCGATGCGCGGCGCTGCGACGAAACCGCGCGCATCGAGGATGCGGCGGAAATCGGCCAGCATTTGCGGCCCGCCGCAGATCATCGCGCGATCGTGCGCCGCATCGAGCAGCGCCAGGCCGAGGTCGCGCATCATGCGGCCGCTGTCCATCAAATCGGTGAGGCGTCCGCGCGTCGCGAACGCTTCGCGGCTCACGGCCGGGTAATACAACAATTTTTCACGGATCACATCGCCCAGGTATTCGTGATGCGGCAGTTCGTTGACGATGTAATCGCGATACGCCAGATCGGCGACGCCGCGCACGCCGTGGGTGAGGATCACGCGCTCGAAACGTTCGTAGGTTTCCGGGTCCTTGATCGTCGACAGGAACGGCGCCAGCCCGGTGCCGGTGGCCAGCAGATACAGATTGCGGCCCGGATCGACGTCGTGGATCAGCAAGGTGCCGGTCGGCTTGCGGCTGACCAGCACTTCGTCGCCTTCGCGCACATGCTGCAGGCGCGAGGTGAGCGGGCCGTCGGGCACCTTGATGCTGAAGAACTCGAGTTGCTCTTCCCAGTTCGCGCTGGCGATGGAATAGGCGCGCAGCAAGGGTCGGCCGCTGACCGGCAGGCCGATCATCACGAACTGGCCGTTGTCGAAACGCAGCCCGTCGTCGCGCGTGGTGGTGAAGCTGAAATACGATTCGGTCCAGTGCCGCACCGCCATCACGCGCTCGACGCTGAAGGCCGGGCCGGGGCTGGAGGTGGGACTCGAAACCGGCGTGGCGCTGGCGGCCGGGGCGCCGTCAGGGGAAGGGGGCATGGGGGAGGCGATGCGCGGGGATTGGGCGCATTTTACTGGAGCCCTGGCCGGGGCGACCCGAATTCGATCGCAAGACCCGGAGTGCCCCCGGCTTGCCTGCCGCCTATCGTGCTCCCACCTACCAGGGAGTACGCGATCATGAGTGCCATGCCCGACAAGAACTTCCTCGCCGCCGCCACCGAGCGCGACCCGCGCTGGGCCGCCGTGCTGGCGCGCGATGCGGCCGCCGATGGCCGTTTCGTCTATTCGGTGGTGACCACCGGCGTGTATTGCCGGCCGTCCTGCGGTTCGCGCCGAGCGCGGCCGGAAAACGTGCGTTTCCACGCCGACAACTCGGCCGCGGAACGGGCCGGCTTTCGTCCCTGCAAGCGCTGTCAGCCGGACACCGCCGCGCTGGCCGAGCAACATGCGGCGCGCGTGACGCAGGCCTGCCGCCGCATCGAATCGGAAGAAACCTTGCCGACGCTCGAACAACTCGCGCAAGAGGCGGAACTGAGCCCGTTCCATTTCCATCGCGTGTTCAAGCGCATCACCGGCGTCACCCCGAAAGCCTACGCGACGGCGCATCGCGCGAAAAAACTGCGGGCGCGGCTCGGCGATGGCGCGCGCGTCACCGAGGCGATCTACGATGCCGGCTACAACTCCAACGCGCGCTTCTACGCCGAAGCCGATCGCGTGCTCGGCATGACGCCGACCACGTATCGCACCGGCGGCGCGCGGCAGCCGATCCGGTTTGCGCTGGCGCCATGTTCGCTGGGTTCGATCCTGGTGGCTCAGAGCGAGCGCGGCGTCTGCGCGATCCTGCTGGGCGACGATCCGGAAACTCTGTTGCGCGATCTGCAGGACCGTTTCCCGCGCGCCGAGCTCATCGGAGGCGACGTCGATTTCGAAGCGACGGCGGCGCGCGTGATCGCCAGCGTCGAAGCGCCCAACCTCGGCCTCGACCTGCCGCTCGACATCCGCGGCACCGCCTTCCAGCAGCGCGTGTGGCGCGAGTTGCAGCAGATTCCGGCCGGCAGCACCGCGAGCTATGCTGAGATCGCGCAGCGCATCGGCGCGCCCAAATCGGTGCGTGCGGTGGCGCAGGCCTGTGCCGCGAACGCGCTGGCCGTCGCGATTCCGTGTCACCGCGTGGTGAAAAGCGATGGCGCGTTGTCGGGTTATCGCTGGGGTATCGAACGCAAGCGCGCGTTGCTCGAACGCGAAGGCCACGCATGAGCGCCGCGCTGTCGCGGCGTATCGCCGAAGTCGATTGGAACAAAGTCGCGGCCGAACTGGACGCACACGGCAACAGTATCCTGCCGGCCCTGTTCGATGCCGACGAGTGCCGCGCGCTGACGCACCTGTACGAGGAAGACATTTTCCGCAGCCGCGTCGTGATGGCGCGGCACGGCTTCGGTCGTGGCGAGTACAAATACTTCGCCAATCCATTGCCGTCGCCGGTCGCGACCCTGCGGCGCGAGGTGTATCCGCATCTGGCACCGATCGCGAATCGCTGGCACGACGGCGAAACTGCATTTCCCGCCGCGCACGAAGCCTTCCTGCAACGCTGCCACGAGGCCGGGCAGACCCGGCCGACCCCGCTGTTGCTGCGCTACGCCGAGGGCGACTACAACTGCCTGCACCAGGATCTGTACGGCGAACATGTATTCCCGCTGCAACTGGCGGTGTTGCTGTCGCAGCCCGGCCGCGATTTCACCGGCGGCGAATTCGTGCTGAGCGAACAGCGGCCGCGCATGCAATCGCGGCCCGAAGTGGTGCCGCTCGAACAGGGCGATGCGGTGATCTTTGCGGTGAACCAGCGCCCGGTGCAGGGCACGCGCGGCACCTATCGCGTCACGCTGCGGCATGGCGTGAGCCGTTTGCGATCCGGCCGGCGTCATACGCTCGGCGTGATTTTTCACGACGCCGCTTGAGCGTCGCGCGCAACGGAAACGCGGCCTTGTGCGTCAGTGCCGGATGGCATGCGCACTGTCGCGTTCGTTAAGCAAAAACCCGTTCAGCAAGCGCGATACGGGAGCGTATCCCGCCTTCGCCATGCACGATGACGTTGGGGGGCCGCCGCTCCTCATGCGTCAAACGACCGACGGCAAGGAGATCATCGGTGAAACGTAAAAATGGATTATGGATCGCGACAGCATGTTTGGTGCTGTCGTCGCAGGCCTGGGCACAGACGGCGTGGGCGCCGCAGCCTGCAGGCAACCCGAAGGCCGCGATGCCTTCGCACCTGGCCTCGCTCGATGCGCTGGCCCCCGGCAGCGTGACGGTTTACCAGCGCACCGCGGCGAAGGCCGATGGCGGTTGGGAATTGGCGCTGCCCGATGGCGGCCGCGTTCGCGTTGCCGGTCTGCACACGCAGACCCACGGCAACGGCGATGTCACCTGGAGCGGCTACGTCGAATCGGCGGGCGGCAATTACCCGGTGCTGCTGACGCAGGGCAAGCACGCCAGCTTCGGCTCGTTCAACACGCCGCGCGGACGTTATCGCCTCGAAGGCTGGAACGATCGCGCCTGGGTGGTGCAGGAAGACCATGCGCAGATCGAACTGCTGGCGCCGGACGACGGCGCGCTGTCGGTGTCTACCGCCAAGGCACTCGAACTGGCCGCGCTGAGTCCGGTGGCGGCAACGGCGAAAACCATCGACAAGGTCGACGCCACGCAGATCGACGTGCTGTTCATCTACACCGCCGCGATGGCCGCACGCTATCCGAACGACGCGGTGAACACGCGCGTCAATCATCTGGTGGCGATCGCCAATCAGGCCTTCGCGACCAGCGACGTCAACGCTGCGCTGCGCCTGGTCGGCGTGGAGCGCGTCGACTACAACGATCACACCTCGAACCAGGATGCGATCGACGAAGTGCGCCGCGCGATCCAGCCGGGCGGCATTCCGGTTAACGGCCTGCTCAATATGCGCACGCTGCGCAGCAACCGCGGCGCCGACCTGGTGACGCTGATCCGCCCGCACGATCTGGAAAAGCGCGGCACCTGCGGCGTGAGCTATCTGTTCGAGAACTCCGCCAACCTCGGCGTCAACGTGGTGAGCGACGGTTTCAGCGGCTGGTCGGTGTGCGGCGATGAAACCTACGCGCACGAAGTCGGCCACAACCTCGGCGCGCAGCACCAGAACGGCGCCAACAACGGCAACGCCGGCGCCGCCACCGCGCATGTGGTGCCCGGCAAGTTCCACACGCTGATGGGGTCGTTCGTCAGCGGCGACGACGAGCGCCAGCGCGTGCTGCTGCGCTTCTCCAATCCGCAACAGCGTTGCGCCAATACCGCCTGCGGTGTTGCCGGCGTGTCCGACAATGCCGGCCGCGTGCGCGCCACGATGGCGGCGGTTGCCGGCTATTTCGCCGCCACCACCAGCGCCCCGGCCGTGGTGCTGCCGCCGGCGCTCGATGCCGATGTCGATGGCGATGGCGTGCCCGAAAGCCTCGATGCCTTCCCGTTCGACGCCGCCCACAGCAGCGATCGCGACAACGACGGCGTCGCCGATGCGCTCGATCGCTTCCCCGACGCAGTGGCCGAAAGCGCCGACACCGACAGCGACGGCACCGGCGACAACGCCGACACCGATATCGACGGCGACGGCGTGCCGAACGCCAGCGACGCGCTGCCGCGCCTGGCCTCGGAAAGCGCCGATGCCGACGGCGACGGCGTCGGCAACAACGCCGATGCCTTCGACGACAACCGCCGCGAATGGGGCGATGTCGATAGCGATCGCGCCGGCGACAACGCCGATCCGGATGTCGACAACGATGGCGTCGACGTTTCCGGCACCGATCTGCTGGTCGCCAGCCTCGGCACCGATCGCGTGCTGCGCCTGGACGGCGCCAGCGGCCGGCTGATCGCGGTGGAAATTGCGGAAAGCTACGAACCGTTCGCGCTCGGACCGCAATCGGGGCTGGCGTGGAATCCGTACCGCCGTCGCGTCGATGCACTGATCGCCGGTGAAATCCGCCGCTACGACGGTGCTTCGCGCACGCGCGAATCGGTCGTGCTGCAATCGCAGCGCCGCCCCGGCGTGCCGGGCTTGCGCACCGGTCTGTCGGCCGCGCTTGCGGTCGGCCCGGACGGCACGCTGTACGTGGCCGACGCCAGCCGCCTGTCGCTGCATCGCTTCGATGCGGTGACGGCCGAGGAACTGCCGAATCTGGCATTCGGAGACACGCCGTTCTTCACCTTGCCGCCGCGCGCCCTGCAGGTGTTCAACAATCAGTTGTTCACGGTGGAAAGCAATGGCCGCGTTTCGGTGATCGCCTTGCCGGAAGGTCGCATGCTGCGCCGCATGCAGCCGCTCGGCGGCGCCGGCCTGCTGTTGCCGGTGGACGCCAGCGCCATGGTGTTCGGCCCCGACAATGCGCTCTACATCGCCGATGCCACGTTCGACAACGTGCAGCGCATGGATCCGCTCACCGGCCAGCTCAGCGCCTTCGTCGTCGCCGGCAGCGGCGGTCTCGATCGGCCGAGCGGCCTGGCGTTCGATTCGCAGGGACGTCTGTACGTAAGCAGTGCCGGTACCGGCAAGGTGTTGCGCTATGCCGCCAACGGCAGCTTCAGCGACGTCTTCGCCAAGGTGCCGGCCGGCATGCTGGCCGACCCGCGCGCGCTGCTGTTCGTGCCGCACATCTCGGACCGTTATCCGCGCGATGCCTCGCGCCGCTATCGTCCGCTCGCCGGCGCCTGGTCCGAACCCGGCCAGACCGGCCAGGGCTTCGACATCCAGGCCATGGGCGGCTCCTTGTCGGTGGCCTGGTACACCTACGACGCCGACGGCCGCGCCACCTGGTATCTCGCCACCGGCGCCCTGACCGGCGGCCGCTTCCAGGCGCCGCTGCAGCGCTTCACCTGGAACGGCACCGCGGCCGTCGGCGCGATCGCCGGCGAACTGGAATTGAACTTCAGCGCCGAGGACCACGCCCAGCTGAACTGGAAGCTCGGTACCCAGACCGGCAGCAAGACCCTGGTCCACTTCGAAACCGCCGACAGCATCGAAACGCAGTTCCCGACGGCGATCTGGTACGCGCCGCTGAGCCCGGGCTGGGGCTTCTCGCTGACCCGCCAGGGCGGCCTGCTCGCCGTCACTGCCTTCGTGTTCGACAAGGCCGGCAATCCGACCTGGGCGATCGGCGCCGGCAGCGCCGACGACACCGAGTTCACCATGCGCCGTCTCAGTGCACCGAACGGCTGCCCGGGTTGCAGCGGCAACAACGCGCCGGTGTCGAGCGCGATCGGCACGGCCGACTTCGATGTCGTCGACGACATCAAGGCCGTGGGCGCCATCGATCTGCAGAGCGACACGGTCGACTGGAACTTCGATGCCCTCGACCTGCGCCGCCTGAGCGACACGCCGACCAAGCCGAACGGCGACCCGCGCTGAACCCAAGCGGCGTCGCCCGACGCCGCTGCTCGACGAACCCGCGACGCGTCCTGCGTCGCGGGTTTTTTTTTGGCTGCAATCTTCGCCACACGCGGCACGTGAGCCGATTCCAGCCGCGCATACGTTATTCGCTCCTGTCGCCCGCTGCCGTTTCGCGGGCCTTGTGGAGCCTGTTGCATGATCCTGTCCCGATGGCGTCTGGCGGCAATCCTGCTGCTGACGATCGGCGTCGCTGCGCGCGCCGACGCCGGCATCTTCACCGCGACCAACACCAACGATGCGGGCCCGGGAAGTTTCCGCGCCGCGCTCGATGCCGCCAACAGCAATCCTGGTGTCGACGAAATCCGTTTCGCGATTCCCGGCAACGGCCCGCACATCCTGTTTCCGCAGACGCGCTTCACGCTGAGCGACACGGTGTTCATCGACGGCTATTCGCAGCCCGGCGCGCAAGCCAACAGTGCGACGATCGGCAGCAACGCGCAACTGAAGATCGCGATCGATGGCAGCCAGGTGGCGCCGGTCTTCGAAGAAAACACCGTGCTGGGCATCGAATCGCGTGCCAGCGGCTCCACCGTGCGCGGCCTGGTGTTCATGCGCCCGCGCGGCGTGTCGATCCTGATCTACGGGCCGAGTTCGGAAAACCACATCGCCGGCAATTTCTTCGGCGTCGAACCCGACGGCATCACGCCGGCGCTCGGGCCCGGTGCGCTCAGTATCGAAGGCGGATTCAATATCGTCGGCGGCGCCACGCCGGCGCAGCGCAATCTGATCGTGGCGTCCGGCTCGCCGTTCCTGCTGCTGTACGAAAGCGCGGTGCGCAATGTCGTGCGCGGCAATCTGATCGGCGTGGATCGCAACGAAACGCCGATTTCGGCCGGTTTCTCGTCGGGGCTGTCGATCGTGCGCGGCGCCGGCTACAACCGCATCGGCGACTACGGCGACACCTTGCCGAACGTGTTCGGCGGCAGCCGCTACTGGGGCCTGTCGCTCGCCAGCAGTGCCGGCATCGGCAATCAGGTGGCGGCGGCGAAATTCATCGGCAACGGCCGCCTGCTCGACATGGGATCGTGGGACGACCCGCTCGATGCCGACAGCGGTCCGAACGAGCGCATGAATCGCCCGGCGATCGTCAGCGCCGGCGTCGACCTGCTGAACGACCTGCGTGTCGAAGTGCGGTTGCATTCGACGCCGAACCGCATTTTCCGCGTCGGGCTGTACGGCAGCGCTGCGGGCTGCACCAGCCCGCAGGACGCGGAACGCTATCTCGGCCATGCCGATGTGCTCACCGATGCGCAGGGCAACACGCGCCTCATCCACAGCATGCCGGCCGGCCTGAACCCGCCGCGCGGCATACTGGTGACGGCGGCGGCCGAGGCCTTGAACGTCGACAGCACGTCGGACTTTTCGCCGTGCGTGGCGGTGAGTATTCCGCGCCACACCATCACGCCGACCGCGAGCTCGGGCGGCAGCATTTCGCCCGCCACGCCGGTCACGATCGAACGCTACACCACGGCCGAATTCACGCTCGCGGCCGAGCCGGGCCATCTACTCGCCGAAGTCAGCGGCTGCCCCGGCAGCTTGTCGCGCAATGTGTTCACCGCCGGACCGATCTTCGGCGATTGCACGCTGCATGCGCGCTACGTGCCGTCGGGTCCGCAACTGATGCCGGAAACCGTCGTCAACGGTCGCGTGGGCGAGGTTTACAGCGAAGCGTTCCTGGCCGCCGGCGGCACGCCGCCGTATGCGTTCTCCAGCAGTGGCGCGCTGCCGCCCGGCCTGGCTTTCACCCAGCCGGAATCCGATGCGGTCGCGCTCAGCGGTACGCCGACCGCAGTGGGCCGCTACGTCTTCAGCGTGATCGTGCGGGACGCGCAACAACAGTCCGCCTCGCGCAGCTACACGCTCGATGTGGCACGCGCCGAGCAGAGCATCGATTTTCCGGCGCAGCCGGAGCGTGCGTTTCCCGGGCCGGCGGTGACGCTCGCGGCCACCGCCAGTTCTGCGCTGGCCGTGTCGTTCACCAGCACGACACCGGCGGTCTGCGCCGTCAGCGGCACGCAGTTGACGCTGCTGGCGCTCGGCACCTGCAGCGTGCGCGCGAATCAAGCCGGCAACGCGACGTACGACGCCGCGCCGCCGGTGACGCGCAGCTTCGCGGTAATCCCGGCGCGCATATTCAGCAACGGCTTCGAGTAGGCGCCGGCCGGCCGCGCACCAGCCTTCGGCACGCGGCGCAACGCGAGGCCGTGTCCTAGACTGCGGACCATGCCTGTCTATGGTTTCGGCCCATTCCGCCTCGATCCGGCGCGACGCGAGTTGTCGCGCGGCGGTGTGCCGATCGATCTGCCGCCGAAGGCCTTCGACGTGATCGTCTACCTGCTCGAACATCGCGACCGCGCGGTCGGTCGCGACGAGTTGATCGCCGGCGTGTGGGGCCGGGTCGATGTATCGGACAACCTGCTCGACCAGATCGTGCTGCGCGCCCGACGCGCGCTCGACGATCGCGGCGAAGCACGCCACTACATCGCGACCCGGCCGCGCTTCGGATTCGCGTGGGCGGCGCCGGTGACAGTCGAACCGGTGGTCGCAGCCGTGCAGGCTGCGCCGCGCGACGCCGTTGCAGACGAGCCGAGTCTTCCGCAAACCACAACCGTTGCGCCGGCCAGTGCACAACCAGCGCGAACCTCACCCGCGCGCGCGTGGTCGCGATCGAAACTCGGCATCGCTTTGTTCGCGCTCGCGACAGCCGCCGCAATTCTCGCTTGGTGGCAGTGGCCGCCAGCGACGCGCGATGCCTCCAGCGACACCGCACCGATCGCGCTCGCCGACGACGCCACGCTCGTGCTTCCGTTCGCCATCGCGGCGGAAGCCAACGCCGAATGGGCGCGCCTGGGCCTGATGGACCTGGTCGCGCACCGTCTGCGCGACGCCGGTATCGAAACCGTGCCGAGCGACAACGCGGTCGCCTTGATGCGCGGCGTCACGCGCTTGCCGGCCGACGATGCCGCGTTGCGCGACACCGCGCAGCGCGCCGGCGCGGCGAACGTCGTCGGCGGGCGGGTCGAATTCGTGGCCGGACAATGGAAAGTCGTGTTGCGGCTGCTCGGCTCCGACGGCCTGCCGATCGATGCCGATGCACAGGCGGCGCAACCGCTCGAGGCCGCGCGTGCCGCCGCCGATCGCCTCGCCGTCGCACTCGGCCGCGTGCCGGCCGGCGTCGCCTTGCCGGGCGATGCGGCGCTCGCGCTGCGCCTGCAGCAGATCGACGCCGCCGTGCTCGGCGACGCGCTCGATGTCGCGCAGCGCCTGCTCGACGACCTCCCCGCCGCGCAACGCGAACAACCCGCGGTGCGCATGCGCGCGGCCACGTTGCAGTTCCGTCGCGGCGATCTCGATGCGGCCGCCGCCGCCTTCGCAGCGCTGTTGGCCGATGTCCCCGCCAGCGACGATCCGCACCTGCGCGGTACCGTGCTCAGTGGCCTCGGCAATCTCGCGCTGCGGCGCGGCGATGCGGCCGGCGCGGAACGGCGCGGCGAAGAAGCGATCGCCTTGCTCGCCGCGTTGGCGCCGTCGTCCGAACTCGGCCGCGCCTACACCGGCCGCGCGATCGCGCGCAGCACGCAGGGCCGATACGAGAACGCGCTGGAAGATTTCGCACAGGCGCGCATCGTGCTCGACAGCGTCGGCGATCGCCTCGGCGTGGCGCGCGTCGATCTGAATCTGGGCATCCTCGATGCGCGCCGCGATCGCTATGCCGAAGCCGAGCCGCGGCTGGCGGCCGGTGCCGATCGGCTGGCCGCCTTCAACGATCTGACCAACGAGCTGTTCGCGCGCGTCACGCTGGCGCAGGTGCGCCTGGGATTGCTCGATCCGGCGGCCGCGCTGTCGGGCGAAGAACGGCTGGCGCAGATCGTCGCGCGCGAACCGAACGCCGAGCGCCGCCGCTACGCCAACCTCACGCGCGCCGAAGTGCTGGCGGCGAACGGCCGCTTGCGCGATGCATCGGCCCTGCTCGCGGCGGTGCGCGAAGACGCCGGCGCCGAGGGCGATATCGCCTTGCTCGGCTGGGCGCAGTCGCTCGCGGCGCGCTGGGCTTTGGCGGACGATCCGGCCGCCGCCGCGCGCGATGCGCAGGTCGCGCTGAACGCGCCGTGGGAAGACGAAGGCCCGCGCCGCTTCGGTGAAACCTGGCGCGTGCTGGTGCAGGCGCGCCTCGCGCTCGGCGAGATCGACGCCGCGCAGGCGAGCCTCGCAGGCTTCGAAGCCTGGGCCGCGCGCAAGGCCGACGCGGCGGTCGATGCCACGCTGTGGCTGACGCGTGCCGAAGTCGCGGCCGCGCGCGGCGAAATCGGGCAAGCCGGCGCCGCGTACGCAGAGGCGCTGACCGCGGCGGAAACCTCGCGCATCCCGGCCGAACTGCTGCAGGTGTCGTCGAGCTACGCGCCGTGGCTGATTGCCCAGGGCGACCCGGCGCGCGCCACGGCGGTGGCCGGACGCGCCGCCGCCTGGGCCCAGAACGATTACGGCGCGGCCCTGACGATGGCCCGCCTGCACCGCGCGCTCGGCCACGACAGCGCCGCGCGCAGCGCGCTGGCGCAGGCCGATCGATTGGCCGGCGAGCGGCGTTTGCCGGACGATCTGGTCGACGCCAACATCATGATTTCAAACAAATAAAGGATTCGGTCAGGACGCCATCAGAGGCCGCGAAGGCGACCGTTGCGGGTTTGCTGCACGGTCGCGCTACGGCCGGTGGCATCCGCGCCGCTGTCCTTTTCCGATCTGCGAGGCTGCGATGTCGTTGGTTGTTTCCGTGCCTGCTTGCCGCCGTCCGCGGCGCGCGCTTTCGATGCTGTTGCTGGCGGCCATCACGTTCGCCGCCGGCGCACCCGTTGCGGCCGCGCAATCGTCTGCTGTTCAGCAGCAAGGCGCGCTGCGCTCGTCGAAACCGCAGGTGCAATCGAGCGAACGCGATGCCGCCGGCACCGTGCAAATCCAGCCCGCGCTGATGAAGCAGCTGGCCGCCGGCGAGCGCCGCGACTACGTGATCGAACTGGCCGAGCGCGCCGACCTCTCCGCCGCCGCCGGCATGGACTGGCAGGCGCGCGGCCGCTACGTGGTCGAACAACTGCGCGCGACCGCCGAACGCAGCCAGGCCGCGTTGCGGCGCGAACTGGCGAAGCAGAACGTCGAGTTCCAGCCGCACTGGATCAAGAACGTGATCCTGGTGCGCGGCGGCGATGCGGCCAGCGTGAAAGCGGTGGCGGCGCAGCCCGGCGTGGCGCGCATCCGCGAACTGCCGGACGCGCAACTGGTGCGCCCGCAACCGGGTCGCAAGATCACACGCAAGGCCGACAAGGCGGGCGTCGGCATCGCCGACAACATCGCCTGGATCAACGCCGACGAAGCCTGGGCGCAAGGCACGCGCGGCAACGGCGTCACCGTCGGCATCATCGACACCGGTGCGTACTACACGCACGAAGCCCTGCGTCGGCAGTATCGCGGCTGGCGCGGCGGCGGGATCTACGAGCACGACTACAACTGGTTCTTCCCCGGCGATGGATCGAGCGAGCCGGTGTCCGCCGACACCCACGGCAGCCATGTGATCGGCACCATCGCCGGCGACGATCACGCCGCCGACCCGGCCGAGCGCGATCGCATCGGCGTCGCCCCCGGCGCGCAATGGATCGCCTGCCTGGGCCTGCCGGTCGACGGCAACTCCTCGTTCAATCTGCTCGCCTGCGGCGAATTCATGCTGGCGCCCACGCGCACCGACGGCAGCGATCCGGATCCGGATCAGCGCCCGCAGGTGATCAACAATTCGTGGTCGGAAGGCGACTGTAGCGGCCAGGGTTCGAGTTTCTATTCCGACGTGGTCGACGCCTGGGTCGCGTCGGGCATCTTCCCGGTGTTCGCGGCCGGCAACGCTTTCAGCTGCGATCTGCCGGAACCGGCCGGCCTGTCGACGATCTCGAGCCCGGCCTCGCTCGCCGCCGCGTTCGCAGTGGGCTCCACCGGCAATCACGATGGCGTCTACGCCACCCATTCGCTGTGGGGCCCCGGCGCGCAGCCGAGCGCCGGCCTGCCGACGCTGCCCGACCCGCGCGGCTATCCGCAGATGAAGCCGCAGGTGGTGGCGCCCGGCGTCGACATCGTGTCGGCCTACGACGGCGACATCGACCATTACGGCACGATGACCGGCACCTCGATGTCGTCGCCGCATATTTCCGGCGTGGTCGCGCTGATGCTGGAAGCCGGCGAGTGCCTGCGCGGCGACTACGCCGCGCTCGGCACGCTGATCATGTCGACCGCGCGGCCACTGCCCTACGCCAGCGGCGGCACGCCCGCGCCCGGGCCCGGCAACGTGCCCAACTACGCCACCGGATGGGGCGAGATCGATGCCGCGGCCGCCGTCGATGCGGCCGCCGCCGCGTGCGGGCCGCAGGGTTTCGTCGCCGGCCGCATCACCGACGGCAACGGCGCGCCGATCGCCGGCGCGCGCGTCGAACTGTTCGTCGACGAGAACGTGCGCGTGTGGCAACTGAACACGGAAACCGACGGCAGCTACATCCGCCGCCTGCCGGAAAATACCGCTGCCGGTTACCAGGCGCGCGTCACCGCTTACGGCTATCTGCCCGCCACGCGCACCGGCATCGAAGTGCGCGACGGCGACAGCACGCCGCTCGATGTGCAACTCGACAGCGCGCCGCTGGCGACGGTCTCCGGCCGCATCACCGACGCGGCCACCGGCTGGCCGTTGCACGCACGACTGACCATCGCCGGCTATCCGGGCGGGCCGGTGTGGACCGATGCGGTCGCCGGCACTTATTCGGTGCAGCTGCCGACCGCGGCCTCGTATCGCGTCGATGTCGACAGCGATATCGACGGCTATCTGCCGCAGACGCGCCAGGTCGCGGTGGCCGCCGCGATGACGCAGGATTTCGCGCTGCTGGCCGACGCCACGAGCTGCGCCGCACCCGGCTACGACTACGCGCAGCAGGTCCTCGCCGAGAATTTCGAAAGCGGCAGCCCGCCGGCCGGCTGGAGCCTGAGCAGCGCCGGCATCGGCTGGCGTTTCGGCACGCACGCGGAACTCGACACGCCGAACTACTGGCCGATTCCGCCGCGTGCCGGCCGCTTCGCCGCCAACATCGATCCGATCCTCGAGGCCGGCAACGACGCCCGCACCGATTACCTGGTATCGCCGCCGATCGACCTCACGGCCGCCACCCATCCGGCGCTGCGCTTCGCCAGCCGTTACTGGAACGGCGGCTTCCACGACGGCGGTGCGCATGTGCAGGTGAGCACCGACGATGGCCTCACCTGGCTGGCGGTCGGTTCGCCGCCGCAGAGCGAATCGGCCTGGACCGACGAAGCGATGTCGCTCGCCGCCTACGCCGGACAAACCGTGCGGCTGCGCTTCCACTACGACGACGGTTCCACCGACGAAGAAGACCGGGTCAACCCGGGCTGGACTGTCGACGATGTCGCCGTCGTCGCCGGCTGCCGCGCACCGGTCACCGGCAGCCTGGTCGTCGGCCATGTGCGCGATGCGAATACCGGTGCCGGTCTCGACGGCACGATCGTGACCGTCGGCGGCGAAAGCATCGTCGCCGGCAGCAGCGCGGACGCCGCTGTGGGCGCGGGCTTTTTCGCGATCTGGGCCGACACCGGCAGCGCCACGCTCGCCGCCATGCGCGGCACGCAACCCGAAGGCTACGGCGACGCGCAGCAGACGCTGACGGTCGCCAGTGGCGAAACCTTGTCGACCACGCTCGGCCTGCCGGCCGGCCTGCTTGAATTCGATCCAGCCGCCGGTCCCGCGGCCACGCTGGAACTGGGCACAACCGAGGACGTGCCATTCACGCTGCGCAACACCGGCACGCTGCCGCTCGACTACGGGTTGCAGGGTGTGACGATCGAGGAACATTTCGACGGCAGCTTCCCCCCCGCGGGCTGGAGCACGACGGACAACGGCCAGGGCTGTCCGTGGCAGCTGTCACCGCTCGGCAACAACGCCGGTGGCGACGGCGAATCGGCCGGCATCTATCTGTTCGATTGCTTCGAAACCGGCGGCGACCGGCTCGACAACAGCCTGTTGCTGCCGCCGATCGACCTGTCCGACAGCCAGACCGCATCGATCGGTTTCTTCCTGTCGCTGAGCGTCGGCGCCAACAGCGATCCGCGCTTCGATGTCGAAGTGTCGAACGACGCCGGCAGCAGCTGGACACCGATCTACACCCGCACCCGGGACGCCGGCTGGCCCGAGCCGTTCCTGGTCGAAGTGGATTTGTCCGATTACGCTGGCGATGCCGACGTGCGCATCCGGATGCGGCTGCAGGCGACGCCGCCATGGGGCAGCCTGCAGGTCGACCAGATTCACGTTTTCCGTCAGCTCGGCGTCGACGATCCGCTCGCCATCGCACCGGCGATCGGCAGCATCGCGGCCGGCGCTGCGCTCAACGCGACCGCGCATTTCGATGCCACCCAAATCGCGCAACCGGGAACCTACCCGGTGCCGATCCGTGTCGCGGAAGACACGCCCTACACCTATCCGTTCGGCGATCTGGCCGGCAGCATGACGGTGACCGCGCCGCCGAGCTGGGGCTCGATCGCCGGCACCGTGCGCACGCTCGGCCGCTGCGAAGCGCAGCCGCAGACCTTCGTCGATCTGCCGGTGCGCATCGTCGCGGCCAATGGCGATGAAATCGTCACGCGCACCGATGTCGACGGCCACTACCGCTACTGGCTCGACGCCGCGCGCGGCCCGTTCACCGTGCACGTGGCGGCCGACGCTCATCTCGCGCTGCAACGCGAAGCGACGGTGGCGGCCGGTGCCGAAACCACGGCCGATCTCGACCTGCGCCCACTGGCGGCCTGCGTGGTGTCGGACCCGGCGGCGATCGAAACAACCTTGAGTGCCGGCGACACCGCGTCGCAGCCGTTCGACCTGATCAATCTGGGTCCGCTCGACGGCCCCTACGCGGCGCGCGTCGGCGGCGATCCCGCGCTGCCGACCGCGCTGCGCCTGAGCCAGAACTCGGATTCCGATCCGGAGGCGTTCGCGACCTTCGGCTGCGTCAATCCGGGCAGCGGCTACAGTCTGGCGAACCACTGGTTGCGCGTGTTCCCGCTCGCCGAGCGCGGCCTCGCGGGGCAGACCGCGTGGATCGACGGTGTGCGCTTCGGTGCCGATTCGGCGACTTCGGCGGCCGGTTCGCAATGGGTCGATGTCACCGTGCATTCGCTGCAGGGTCCGTTGCTGCGCGCCAACCTCACGCCGCTCGCCAGCAAGTCGGTGCGCGTGAAGGACACGCCGCTGGGCATGATCGAAATCACTTTCGACGCGCCGGTCGAAGTGCCGCTCGATGCCACCCTCGCGGTCGAAATCAGCGTGCCGGACGGCGAAGCCACCGCGAGCACGTTCTATCCCGCCGGCAACGCCGCCGAAGATAGTGCCACCGCCTGGCACTACGCCGACGATTGCGGCTTCAGCGAACCGGTGGCCTACGACGACATCGGCTTCGAGCTGCTGTCGCCGATCCTCGAACTCGACCTGCGCGCCAGCGACGCCTGCGGCACCGCCGCCACGCCGGTCGCCTGGCTCGACGTCGCGCCGGCCGCCGGCAACGTGCCCGCCGATGGCGACACCGGCCTGCAGGCGCACTTCGACGCGGCCTCCACCGCGGCCGGCCATCACCTCGGTGCGATCTGCATCGCGGCGCCCGGACCGAAGGATGCGCAGACGCTGATTCCGGTGCGGATGAATGTCGATGCGCCGGCGGGCATCGAGATTTTCGCGAGCGGATTCGAATAGCCGGAATTAGATTTTTATTCTGAAATCACCGAGCCGTCGCGGTTGCGACGGCTCGGTGTGCGGCGGAGTCATGACGCGCGGAAATCCGCACAGGACTCGCGACTTTCCGCGCAACGGAAGTTCCGTCCGGCTCTCGTCCAAGTCCGACACCGGTAGCGCGACGCTGTACGTGCTCCGCCACCGCGCAGTAGCCTGTCGCGATGGACTCCCTGATTGCCGCCGCCGGGCGCGCGCTGGCTGCCGGCGACGCGCTCGGCGCGCTCAAGCGCGTCGCGTTGCGCGACGACGCGCCCGCGCTGGCGCTGCGTGGCATCGCGATGGCGCAGTTGGGCGAGTATCCGCGGGCGCGCGAATTGCTGCGCAAGGCGGCGCGCCGATTCGGTGCGCGTGAGGAACTGGCGCGTGCGCGTTGCGTCGTGGCGGACGCCGAAGTAGCGCTGGCGCTGCGCGAACTGGGCAGCTCGCTGCGTGCGCTGGCCGATGCGGCGGACGTGCTCGACCGGCATGCCGATCGCGCCAACGCTGTGCATGCGCGTTTGATCGCGGTGCGCCGGTTGCTGTTGCTCGGTCGCCTCGACGAAGCGGCGTTTGCACTGAACCTGATCGATGCCCAAGGCCTGCCCGCCGCGCTGGCGGCAGTCGCCGAGTTGGCCGCGGCGGAAATCGCGCTGCGCTCGCTGCGCACGGGCGACGCCGACCGCGCACTGCATCGTGCAACCGCCGCGGCGGAACGTGCCCGCATTCCGGCGCTGGCGGCTGAAGTATCGGAAGCGGGCGCCGCACTCGATCGTCACGCCGCGCGCAGTATTCACGCCGGCCACGAGCAGCCACTGCGCCTGCGCGAAGTCGAAACGCTGCTGGCTTCCGGTGCGCTGGTGGTCGATGCCTGCCGCCGCGGAGTGCGTGCCGGCGAGCACTGGCAACCGTTGGTGCGCCGGCCGGTGTTGTTCGCGCTGCTGCGCGCGCTCGCGCAAGGCTGGCCCGGCGATGTCGAGCGCAATGCGCTGATCGCGAACGTCTTCCACACCCGCCACCCGGACGAAACCTTGCGTGCGCGGCTGCGCGTGGAGATCGGCCGCCTGCGCGCGCTGATCGCGCCGCTGGCCGGCATCGAAGCCAGCCCGCGCGGCTTCGCACTGGCGCCGCGCGATGGCCGCGGCGTCGTGGTGCTGGTGCCGCCGATCGACGGCGAGCAGGGCTCGCTGCTGGCGTTGCTGGCCGATGGCGCGGCGTGGTCGACGTCCGGTCTGGCGCTGGCGCTGGGCGACAGTCAGCGCACGGTGCAGCGCGCGCTGGTCGAACTGGAACAGGCCGGCCAGGTGCGCTCGATCGGCCGCGCCCGCGCACAGCGCTGGCTGGCGCCGCCGCTGGCGGGATTCACGACGATCTTGTTACTCCCGGCCGCGCTGCCGCCTGAGTAGATTGCCGGTGCGGCGCCGCGATCGGCGCCATCAGGAGCCAGCGATGACCGCGACACGAACCGCCCCCGAAAAAAACAAACCACCCGCTCCGGCGCGCGCTGCCGACATCGTGCGCGAATACGGCCCGTTCGACGGCAACCCGAGCATCCACGGCGTCACGCACGACGGCACCCGCGTCTGGGCCGCCACCGGAACCGGCCTGCTCGCCTTCGATCCGGCCAGCGGCGAAGTGCAGCGCACGCTCGATCGTGCCGGCGATGCCGGCACCGCGTTCGACGGCACCTATCTTTATCAGATCGCCGAAGCGCGCATCGACAAGATCGATCCTGCCTCCGGCAAGATCGTCAAATCGATTCCCGCACCCGGCGCCGGCCGCGATTCGGGCATGGCCTGGGCCGAAGGCAGCCTGTGGGTCGGGCAGTACCGCGATCGCAAGATCCATCGTATCGATCCGGAGACCGGCGCCATCCTGCGCACCATCGAATCCGACCGCTTCGTCACCGGCGTGACCTGGGTCGATGGCGAGTTGTGGCACGCCACCTGGGAAGGCGACGAGAGCGAATTGCGCCACATCGACGCCGACGACGGCGCCGTGCTCGAACGGCTCACGATGCCGCCGGGCAACGGCGTCAGCGGACTCGAATCCGACGGTGCCGGACTGTTCTATTGCGGCGGCGGACCGAGCGGAAAAGTGCGCGCGGTACGGCGGCCGAAAGGAGGCGTGCAATGAACGCGGCGATCGCCATTAACGATACGGTCGAACGTCCGGTGGTTTCCCGCGAACAGTGGCTCGCCGCGCGCAAGACGCTGCTGCTGCGCGAGAAGGAACTGACCCGCCTGCAGGACCAGGTCGCGCGGGAACGCCGCGCCTTGCCGTGGGTGCGTGTCGAGAAGGACTACGTGTTCGACACGCTCGACGGCCCGCGCCGGCTGGCCGATCTGTTCGACGGCCGCAGCCAGTTGCTGGTGCAGCATTTCATGTTCGCGCCGGGCTGGGAGCAGGGCTGCAAGAGCTGCTCGTACATGGCCGATCACAACGACGGCGCCAACCTGCATCTGGCGCAGCGCGATGTCACGCTGCTCGCCGTGTCGCGCGCGCCGCTCGCCGATATCGAACGCTTCCGCCAGCGCATGGGCTGGCGCTTCAACTGGGTGTCGTCGCACGGCACCGATTTCAATCACGACTTCGGCGTCAATTTCACGCAGGACGAAATGTCGAGCGGCAAGGTGTACTACAACTACACCAGGCAACCGTTTCCGCACGAGGAAGCACCGGGCATCAGTGTTTTCCTGCGCAACGACGCCGGCGACGTGTTCCACACCTACTCGCGTTTCGGCCGCGGCGTCGAAGTGATGATGCACACCTACAACCTGCTCGAACTCACGCCCAAAGGCCGCGACGAAGACGAGCTGGATTACCCGATGGCCTGGGTGCGGCATCACGATCGCTACGCCACGGAAGCCGCGCCGCAAGCGATACGCGCCGTCGCCGCGTGTTGCGAGTCGACGGCCTGAGAGCGGGCGGACGATCGGGCGCACGTCATGGACGTCCTGTGGCCGTGGCTGACGCTCGCCGGACTCGGCGTCCTGCATGGGCTGAGTCCGGCGAACGGCTGGATTTTCGCCGCGGCCTGTGGCGTGCAGGCGCGCAGCGGCGCCCGTGCGCGACGCACGCTGCTGCCGATCGCGATCGGCCACGCGGTGTCGATCGCGATCGTGGCGGCGGTGGTTGCGCGGGGTTTTCTGCTGGACCGCATGCGGATTCAGAGCCTGGCCGGAGCGTTGCTGATCGGCGTTGCGTTGTTCCGTGTGTTGCGACGTTCGCGTCGGAACGTCAGTGCCGTTTCCGTTGTCGACGCGCGTCTCGAAACGCGTACCAGCGACGCCGGCATCGCGCTGTGGTCGTGCCTGATGACCACCGTGCACGGTGCGAGCCTGATGCTGGTCCCGGCGCTGGTGCCGCTGTGCATGTCCGATTCGCCGGCGCGTGCGATCACCGCGTCGGGCTCGATGGCATTGGCGCTACTCGCGGTCGGCGTGCATCTGGCCGCGATGCTGGTCACCACCGGTGCCATCGCCACCGGGGTGTGCCGCGGTGTGGCGATGCGGTCGCATCTGCCGAGCGATGCTGCGCTGCGCGATGCTTGGACGGGGGCGCTCGCGGTGACCGGGATGCTGTTGCTGGCGTTCCGGTAGGGCTGGCGGTCGGGAATCGGGAATCGGGAAAAGAGCGTGCTATCGCGCTTGGGTTTCCAGGCTGTGGCCGAGCTTCTTCAGTAGTGCGGCCAGGCGTGTGCGTTCGGTGTCGGACAAATCCGACAAGGCGTCTGCGGCTTCCTTGAAGCGCACCGCGATCGCCTTGTCGATCAGCTTGCGGCCGTCGGTGGTCAGTTCGGCGGCGCTGGAGCGTCGATCGTTCGGGTCGGCCACGCGCTGGATCAAGCCGTTGCGTTCCAGCCGGTCCAGGCACGCCGTCATCGCGCCCGAGGTGATCAGCACCGAGTCGCGCAATTCGGTCGGCGTGCGCCGGTACGGCCGGCCGCCGCGGCGCAAGGTCGCCAGCACGTCGAGATCGGTGTAGTGCAGGCCGAGCGGCTTGAGCGCGCCGTTGGCGCGCGCTTCGAGCTGGCGTCCGATGCTCAATAGCCGGCCGACGACGGCCATCGCGCCGGCGTCCAGTTCCGGCCGTTCGCTCTGCCACTCGGAAAGCAGGCGATCGATCCTGTCGTTGTCGCCTCGTCGCTCGTCGGTCTTCGCTCGCATGCGGCCGCCATTGCGCGATCGGGGAATGAATATTAACATCAAGTATCTTGATGTAAAGCTATTTGGCCGGGAGATCGCTGCCGGTGGCCGGCGGCGACGGCTGCATCGAGCCTTGCCAACTCACCTCCGAGGTCATCGTGAAACGCCTGTTCCTGGATTCGAACCACCGCCTGCGCAACGGCTGGTGGATCCTGCTTTTCATCGCGCTGATGCTGGCGAGCCGCTTGGTCTACACGCCGGTGAGCCGCGCGCTGCAGGCGCTGGGCACGCCGCTCGACTGGCTCGAACCGTTGCGCTTCGGCTTCCTGTTGCTGGTGACGTGGATCTGCGTACGCCTGCGCCGCGAGCGGCTGTCGAGCATCGGTTTCGTGCTCGATCGGCGCTGGGCGCGCGAACTCAGTGTCGGTATCGCGCTCGGTCTGGGCACCGCATTGCTCGCGGTGGCGATGATCTGGGCGGCCGGCGGCGTGCGCTTCGAACTCGATCCGGCGCGCAGCGTGACGACGCTGTTGTACGGCGCCTACGTCTTCCTGCTGGTCGCCTTGTTCGAGGAAACCCTGTTCCGCGGTTTCGTGTTCCAGCGGCTGGTGGCGGGCGCGGGCGTGTGGGTGGCGCAGATCGCGCTGGGTTTGTTGTTCGCCACCAGCCATTGGGGCAATCCGGACATGCACGGCGCCACGCTGGTGTGGGCCACCGCCGAACTGTTCCTCGGCGCGGTGTTGCTCGGCCTGGCCTATCTGCGCACGCGCAGCCTGGCGTTGCCGATCGGCATCCACTTGGGCTGGAACTGGACGCAGGGCAATCTGCTCGGCTTCGACGTCAGCGGCTTCGACCACGCCGGCTGGTTGCAGCCGCTGCTGCAGGATCGCGCCGAATGGATCACCGGCGGCGGCTTCGGACCCGAAGCGAGCGTGTTCGCGGTGGTCGCCGATGTGTTGCTGATCGCGGTGTTGTGGCAATGGAAGGGTTCGTCGCCAGCGCGTGCGAACGAGCTTCAGCACAGTCTCGCGGTGGCGCCGTCGGCGTCGAACCTTTAACGGAGCGCTGTGCCACGAACTTTGCACAGCACAGCGTCTGCAAAATCTTATCCGTGCCCGCCGCGCCGTCCCGGTGCATCGGCGGACACTTCGATCGCGCCGCTGCAAGCCATCGCATCGCTGCGAGATTGTGCCGGCGAGCGTCGCAGATGACCCTCGCCCCATAGCCGCACCGCTTCGATGATCGGCAGCAGCGTCTGCCCGTACAGCGTCAGCTGGTAGATCACCGGCGCCGGTACCGCGCCGGTCGGCGTGCGCGCGACGATGCCCTCGGTTTCGAGTTCGCGCAGCTGCTCGGCCAGCACCTTGGACGAAATCGGCGCCGCGCGGCGTTGCAGGCCGGCGAAGTGCAGCTCGCCGTGCGCGAGCCAGTACAGGATGGTCAGTTTCCACTTGCCGCCGATGGCCGCGAAGGCCGCCGCCAGCGGGCAGCCTTCGAGCGGTGCACGGTTACCTGCAGGTGCCTTCTTGTTCATCGCGGCCTCGAGCTCGCATCCTGCGTGCATCATGCGAAACGGGACGCAACGATGCAAAACACGATGCGGCACCGGCTCGGCCGCAGTTTGCTGCTGACGGCCTGGCTGTTGTTCTGCGCCACACCATTGCAGGCGGCGTCCGGCATCGTGGCCGGCGATGGCGAGCACGACTTCGATTGGGAAATCGGCCACTGGAAATCCGAACTGCGGCGTCTTGCGAAGCCGTTGTCGGGATCGAACGACTGGGTCGAGTACCGCGGCACCAGCGTGGTGCGCAAGGTGCTGGACGGACGCGCGAACCTGGTCGAACTGCGCGTCGAAGGCCCCGCCGGCCGCATCGAAGGCGCCAGCCTGCGGCTGTACGATCCGCATGCCAAGCAATGGAACCTCAACTACGCCAGTGTGCGCAGCGGCGCCTTGAGCCGCCCGGTGTACGGCGGTTTTCGCGATGGCCGCGGCGAATTTTTCGGGCAGGATGAGTTCGACGGCCGCATGATCTTCGTACGCTTCGTCATTTCCGAAGTGACGGCCGACTCGGCGCGCTTCGAGCAGGCGTTTTCGCAGGACGGCGGACGCACCTGGGAAACCAACTGGATCGCGATCGACACGCGCATCGACGCCGCCGACTGACGGGGTCGATGCACGCCTGCGTGCGGCAAATCTCGTCAGTCGACGATGACGCGCAACGAGCTCGAAGCCGTCGATCGCACGGTACCGTCGACCGAGACCGCGAAGCCGCCCGATTGCAGCAGGTAGTAATTGCCGCGCGGCGTCTTCGTGTGCGGACGCACGCGCAAGCGGCAGACCGGAATCGCGTAGCCGGTCGGGATCGCGGCGCCGGAGTTGCCGATCAGCGTCGCGCGCGCGACGCCGCCGGTGAGCGTGCATTGTGCAGTCAGTCCGCTGCCGGGGAAGGCAGGCCTGACCTCCACCCAGCCGAACTGATCGAGATTGAACGACACGCTGGTTTCGGCGGCGCTGGTGTTGTAGCTGGGCGCGAGCCAGAGCGTGAGTTCCTGGCTGTGCTCGGCATTGGCGACCGCGATGATCTGCGGTGTCAGTTCGAAGCGGTTGGCGTGCGCGGCAGTGGCGACGACGAACAAGGCGAGCAGCGTCAGCAAACGGGGCATGGAGTTTCTCCGGCAGTGGCGACGGGAAGGCAGGTCGAAGCAGAGGTTCATCGCACGACGACGTACACGCTGTTGGCGGTGGCGGGCATCGGGCCGGCACCGCTGGCGTAGGCAAAAATGCTGGCCGGGGTGATTGCGCGCAGGCCGGTCGACGCATTGCTCGGCGGGCGAACCCGGAAGCGGCACAACGGAATCGGCACGCCGCTCGGCAGCGGCGCCAGGTTGCGCGACGCCACCAGCGCCGTCAGCTGGCCGCCGAGCACGGCGCACAGCGTCTCGTGATCGGGCGTCGGCGACGGCTCGGTGTGCGCCTGCACCCAGCCGAGTTGATCGAGACTGAGCCTCAGATCGACTTGCGCGTCGGTGATCCCGGCGGTCGGCGTATACGCCACCGTGACTTCGATGCTGTGCTGGCCGCGGGCGACGCCGATGCTGACGGGCGACAGGGTGAATTCACCGGCCTGCGCCAGGGTCGATAGTCCGAGCAGGCCGAGCATGAGCAGTGAGCGGGTCATCGTGGTTCTCCGTGCAGTGGCAGCCGGCACAAGGTCGTCTTGTCCGTCGTCGCGCCGGCTGAAACGCGATGGCGAAGGCCGCAAATCCGCGAGCATTTGCGGCATGGGTTCATCAAAGCGATTCGAAGCCATCGAAGAAAATCGCACCCGGAGACGGACAGACCGCCGCTTTCGGCAAGAGCACGGCGCTGAGCTTCCGACCGCGTTTCGAGTCGTCGATGATCGGCGCCGGCACCGATTGCAGTCGTGCGCGCAGGCGGAAGCGGCCTTCGCCCAGCGCCCGCGGCGTCGAATCGAAGGTCGCGCTGCGCAGCGATTTCGGTGCGTCCTGCGTTTGCGCCGCTGCGGCGCGCGTCTGCGACGCAGGCATTGCGAGCATCGCGATCGCTGCAACGACGAGCCGCGCCAGCGACATGCTCATCGTTCGCTCTTGGTCAGTTGCAGATGCAAGACATCGAGTTCGGCGCGCATGGCATCGACGGTTTCGCGCAGTGATTCGTGCTGCGCGCGCAGGGCCGCGTTCTCGGCTTCGAGCTTGGCGTTCAAGCCCTGGATCGCCGCCAGCGCGACGCCGTCGGCGTCGACCGTGGCGATGGTCCGGTCGTCGCCGCCGAGGCCGAAGGCGGCGTGGAAATCCTGCGCCATCGGACCGAGGTGCCGCTCGTCGGCAGTGTTCTCGCCGGCAGTGGCTCGGTAGCTCCATTCGCTGAGCGGCAGTTCCAGCACGCGGGCCAGTACGTCGAGCGGATCGACCGGCGCGAATGCGGTCTTGGCGTGGCGGTCGCTGACGTTGACGAATTGCTGCGCGCGTGCGACGCCCATCGGCGTGCCGGCGTTGCTGCCCAGCGTCATCAGCAACTGGCCGCCGACGCCCGGCTCGAGCGCCACGTTGCTGTGCGCACCGTCGCGAAACCAGGCGAACTGGGCGTTGCTGCGCTGATACAGCGTGCTGCTCTGCACGCCGATGCCGTAGCTCTGGTTGTAGAGATTGAGCATCTGGCGCGTGGCGGCGCCGAAATATTGGCTGGTCTCGTCGCTCAGGCGCACACCGCCGCGCGCGCGGATGGCGAACTGGTTGGCGCCGGTGGAGACGAAATCGTCTGCGTCCGGCGGCGAATCGGCCCAGATGAAGGTGCCGACATCGCCGCTGGCGCCGGCAGCGTTCGGCACGCCGTCGCAGCCGGCGCCGGCCGGATCGGCGCCGGTGCCGGCCGGCGGCCGCACCTTGGCGTTGCTGCCGCCGGCCCAGCTGTTGCCCGCCCCGGCGCAGACGCTGTCGCCGATCGCGACGGCGGCCGCGCCCAGCGCGGTGCTGCTGTCGCCGCCGATCGCCAGGCTCTCGTTGCCGGCCGCCGTGTTGCGGTAGCCCTGCGCGACGGAACCGTGGCCGCTGGCTGTGCTCAGGAAGCCCGACAGCACCAGGCTGCCACGGCCGCTGGCGCGGCTCATCTCGCTTCCCAGCACGGTCGCGGACGAGGCATTGTCGAGCGCGCCGGACAGATCGCCGGCGACGTTGCCGTAGCCGCCGAGCACCAGGCCCAGGTGATCGCTGACCTGGTTGCGCGTTTCACCGGCGCCTGGCGGCGGCACGAAATCGAGCGGGAAGGCGGCGCCCAGCATCATCGCGCCGGTCACGCCGGGCGACACCACGTTGCCGGGCCCGCCGAGCACCACGTTGGACAGCGCGACATCGAGGCCGGGATATTCGCGCGACTCGAAGCGCGCCACCTGCACGTTGTCGACGCGCAGTTCCAGCGGCTGCGCGTCGCTGGTGCCGAGGAAATCGATGGCCGGATTGGTGAGCGCATTGCCGCCCAGCATCCAGGCCGCGGGACAGGCCGCGCCGCCCTTGAGCGCGACCGCCATGCGGCCGCCGAGCGGCGTGTAGTCGGTCTCGCCGTCGGCCTTCGCCGCTACTTCCAGCCAGCCCTGCGCGTGCGGTGGCAGCGCGCCGAAGTCGGCATCGACCGCGAAGCGGCCGGCGCTGACCGGCACCTCGAGCAGTTCGAGCGGGCCGCCGAGCGGCACGGCATCGTGCGGCGTGGCGTATAGCGTCAGCCGCAGCGCATAGCGGCCTTCGGCCGGCGCCGGGCCATCGTCGAGCTGGCCGCGGAAAACGAAGGACTCGGCCCGCGCGTCGGCACTGAAGGCGAACACGAGCGCGGCGGCGGACACGGCGGCGATGACGGCGGCGGACGGGCGCAGGAGCATGGGCGTGGTCTCGGGCAGGAGAGCGGGGCGCCGACACAACGCAAAGCCGGCGCAAATCGCGCCAGCGTTATCACCGACCGCGGACGAGGCGCGATTTGCCACGACTTGCCGTTGTCGCGGGCGCCTCCGCTCCGGAAACCCGCCATGCAACGTACAGATCGCCTCTCGCCGTGGGCCGCGCGCTCCCTGTCACTCGTCTTGCTGCTGCTGGGGCTCGCCCAGCCAATGGCGGCGCGGGCCGACACCGTCTGCGTCAATACGGTGGCCGAATTCGTCGACGCCTACGAACAGGCCGTCGAGCAGGAACAGACCATCAACGTGGTCACCGGCGTCTATCTTTTCGCGGACGATCCCGGCGCCGTCGGATCGCTGCGGCACGATCTGGCGATCGTCGGCGGCTGGAACGCGAACTGCTCCGCGCGCCAGCCCGATCCGCGCCTCACCGTGTTCCGCGGCGCGACCGACATTTTCGATCTGGTCAGCCGCGAATCGATCCGCATCGATTCGATCGCCTTCATCGACAGCGGCCGCGTCGCGCTGCGCGCGCGCGCCAGCACCACCACCGGCGGCGACAAGACCATCCGGCTCGAGCGGGTCTGGTTCCAGAACGTCTGCGCCGGCGACGGCCGCTGCGGCAATGCGACGGACGAGCCGGTGTTGCTGCGCGCCAGCCGGGTACAACTGTCGCAAGTGGTGGTCACCGACAATCGCGCGGCCGGCTGCGGCGTGCTGGTCGACAGCTACGATCTGCACGAAGTGAGCGTGGCCTTCTCGCTGTTCACCGCCAACGACAGCCGCGGACTGTGCATCCGGGCCTGGGGTCCCGAAGGCACCGACGATTACACGCTGCGCGTCGAAAACAGCATCTTCTGGAACAACGCGCAGGACGATCTGCTGACCCGCGGCTCGCCTTTCATCACGCTGCGCAACAACATCTACCAGTCGCTCGATCTGTCGCCCGGCGCCGACACGCTGCCGGTGCAGACGCTCGGCGTCGATCCGCAATTCCAGAATGCGGCGAGCCGCGATTTCCGCCTGCAGTCGAACTCACCGGCGATCAACAGCGGCCGCCTGGGGTCGATCTTCGTGATGCCCGAGCAGGATCTCGACGGCGGCGCGCGCGTTATCGGCCCGGCGCCCGATCGCGGGCCGTTCGAATCGAGTTCGGCGGAAAGTACCTTCCAGGTCACCAATACCGTCGACACACTGAGCCCGGTGGTGACCGGCTCGCTGCGCTGGGCGATCGAACAGGCCAATGCGACGCCGGGGCTGGATCGCATCCGCTTCGCGCTGCCGAGCTGTCCGCAGATCATCGAACTCAATGCGCCGCTGCCGGACATCACCGACGGCGTCTTCATCGACGGCTATTCGCAGGCCGGCAGCGCGCGCAACGAATCGGTGCGCGGCTTCACGCCGACCCTCTGCGTGGCGCTGCGCGACTCGGCGCTGGCGCTCGATCATGCGCTGCGCATCCCGGCCGAGGCCGGCGACGAGACTTTCGTGTGGGTCAGCGGCCTGGCGTTCGGCGGCTTCGACGTCGCCGCCGTGCGCATCGCGGCCGGCTCCAACTCGTGGATCTTCGGCAACCGTTTCGGCGGCAGCCTCGGTGCGACCGCGCTCGGCAACAACGCGGTCAACGTGCGCCTCGGCGGCACCAGCCACGACAACCTGGTCGGTGGCCTGGAATTGTCGCAGCGCAATCTGATCGGCTCGGCCTATGTCGCCGGCGTCGAGATTCTCGACAACGGCTCGGGCGCCGAGGGCTACGACAACACCGTGCGCAACAATCTGATCGGTCTGGACGCCAACGGTCAGGATGCCGCGCCCAATGCGCTCGGCGTGCGCGTGCGCACCGCCATCAACACCGTCGAGGACAACTACATCTCGGGCAACCAGGGCGACGGCATCCTGATCGAAGGACCGCTCGCCTACAGCAACCAGATCCGCGACAACGTCATCGGCCGCAAGACCTTCGACTTCTGCCTGCCGCCGTGCACGCCCGATTACGCGCTCGGCAACGCCGGCGCCGGCGTGCGCCAGACCGGCAGCGGCTACGACAACTGGATCCGCTTCAATCGCATCGCCTACAACGGCGGCGCCGGCGTGCGGATCGAAGGCGGCCACGGCCACGCGCTGCTGCACAACTCGATCAGTGCGAACGAGGCGCTCGGCATCGACCTCGGCACGGCCGGCGTCAATCCGGTCTACAACAGCGGCCTGGCGGTGACGGCGACTTACGCCAACCGCGGCATCAATGCGCCGACGCTGACGGCGGCGAGCGGCAGCGGCGAGGGCGGCCGCGTCGCCGGCCAGATCGCGGCGCGCAACGGCGCGTATCGAGTGCAGTTCTTCCGCAATGCCGGTTGCGACGCCAGCGGCCGCGGCGAAGGCCTCGAACCGCTCAACATCGAACCGGTGACGATCGCCAACGCGCCGGTCGGCGGCAACGGCAGTGCCAGTTTCGATTTCGAGCTGCCGGCCGATGTCGGGTTCGACGGCGCGGTGCTGGCCGCGGTGCTGATCGACGACGATCAGAACGCGTCCGAGTTTTCCGCCTGCCGTGCCTACGAAACGATCGCCTGCCGCGAGATCTTCAGGGACGGGCTGGAGGACAACCCGCCGCCGGCGCTGTGCACGCCGCCGTAGCCGCCAGCACGCGCGGATGCGTCGCGCCGAACAGCGCGGTGAGCGCGTCGATCTCGCGCTGGCGCCAAGTGCCAGCGGCGGCGTCGCCGCGGCGCAGTGCGGCGCGCGCGCGCAGGCCGAGCGCTTCGGCGTAGGCGTTGCTGCGCTGGTGGCCGTCGGCTTCCAGGGCAGCCAGCGCGGCGTCGATCGCGTCGATGTCGCCGCTGCCGTCCAGCGCGGCGAGCGCGGATTGCGCCAGCCGGTATTCCGGCAAACGGCTGTCGCTCGCCCGGAAACCTTGCATCGCTTCGCCGAACGCCGCGTGCGCTTCGTCCGCGCGGCCCGCATCCGACAGCGCCAAGCCCAATTCGAGCGCCGAGATCGCGCCGTCGGGATGACCGATTTCGGCGTAGATACCGCGCGCCCGCGTCGCCAGCGCGATGGCTTCGTCGGTGCGTCCGTCGAAGCGCGCCAGCCGGGCCTGCACGGCGACGATGCTGGCCAGGATCGGATGCGCGCCGTGCAAGGTCCGTTCGGCGATCTCCTGCGCCGCGGTCATCTCGGCCTGCGCCTTGGCATAGTCGCCCAGCCCCATCAGCGCGGTGCCGCGGCCGTTGCGCAGCCAGGCCAGGCGCGATTCGGGCGCCTTCGGATCGAGCGCGAGCAGGCGCGCCGCTTCGGCGTAGGCGTGTTCGGCGTCGGCGTAGCGGTCGCGGCGCAGGGCGACCGCGCCGAGATTGTTCCAGTCCACCGCCAGGCGCGGATCGTCGTTGCCGACCAGTGCGCGGCGATCTTCGAGGATGGCGCGATATTCCGCTTCGGCGGCGGCCAGATCGCCGCGAAACGTGGCGAGCTTGGCCAGCGTGGTGCGCACCGCGATACGCGGCAGCGCGGCGTCGGGGCCGGCACCGTCGAGCAGCGCGAAGGCTTCGTCGGCCGCCCGCCGCGACTCGTCGAGGCGGCCGCGGTTCTCGTAGAAGATCGCCGACTGGTGCAGCGCTTCGGCCAGCGCGATGCGCGGCGGCGGCGTAAAACCGCGCAACTGCGCGATGCTGGCTTCGGTCAGCGCCAGCGCTTCGTCGCGGGCACCGAGCGCTGACAATGCCTCGGCCACCGCGACGCGCAGTTCGGCCTGCGACTCGGGCGTCGCCGCCAGCTCGCGATCGATGCGCGCCGCCGCTTCGCGCAGCAAGTCGGTGGCGCTCATCTCGGCGCCGCCGCGGGTGAATTCCGGATTGCCGGTGCGGAACAGCGCGACCGCGAAATCCTTCACCTGCTCGGCGCGCTGCGCCTGCCTCTGCGCATGTTCGCGCTGCACTTCCGCCTCGGCCGCGTGGCGGCGCGCGAGTTCGCCCTGCCACAGCGCGATGCCCAAACCGCCGAGCAGCGAGACCAGCGCCAGCACCGCGGCGACGGCACCGGCCTTGTTGCGCTGGACGAACTTGCGCAGCCGGTAGCCGGCGCTGTCGCCGCGCGCGGCGATCGGACGGCCATCGAGATACAGCCGCAGATCGCTCGCCATCGCGGCGGCCGAGGCGTAGCGGCGTTCCGGTTCGCGCCGCAATGCGGCCAGCACGATGCGATCCAGATCGCCATCGATCTGCCGCGCGAAGCGCTCGCGTTCGCCACCGCGCACGCCGTAGGCGCGCTCGGCCTGCGGCTTGCCGGCGTGGCGCAGTGCGCGGCTGGGCGGTTCGGCGACTTCCTGCGAGGCGGCTTCGAGCACGGCGTCCGACACGCTGCCGCGGCGCGGACGCGGCAGCCCGCCGGTCAGCAGTTCGAACAACAGCACGCCGAGCGCGTAGACATCGGTGGCGGTGCTGATCGGTTCGCCCAGCAGCTGCTCGGGCGCGGCATAGGCCGGCGACATCACGCGCAGGCCGGCCAGGGTCTGGGTGTCCTGCTCGTGCGCACTGAGCAGCTTGGCGATGCCGAAATCGAGCAGGCGCGGCTCGCCGCGCGCATCGACCATCACGTTCGACGGTTTCAGATCGCGATGCACCACCAGCCGTTCCTGCGCATAGGCCACCGCTTCGCAGACGCGCTGCATCAGCGCCACCCGTTCGCGCACGCCGAGCGCGTGCGCGGCGGCGTGCGCGGTGATCGGTGCGCCGTCGATGTATTCCATCGCGAAATAGGGCCGGCCGCTGGCGTCGACGCCGCCGTCGAGCAGGCGCGCGATCAGCGGGTGTTCGAGCGAGGCCAGGATGCGCCGCTCCTGCGCGAAACGGCGCAGCAACTCGTCGCTGTCCATGCCGCGCTTGAGCCGCTTGAGCGCGGCCTGCTGCACGAAACCGGCATCGTCGCGTTCGGCCAGCAGCACTTCGCCCATGCCGCCGCGGCCGAGCCGCGCCAGGATGCGCCAATGGCCGATGCGGTGGCCGATGAGATCGCTTTCGTCGGCCTCGGCGAGCGTCGCCAGCACCTCGGGCGCGAGTTTGGCCGCGCCCTGTTCGAGCACGCCGTCGGGCCGCGTGGCGGCGCTCAGCAGTTCGCGCAGGTCGGCGGCGAACACGGCGTCGCCCTGCGCCAGGCGCTCGAGTTCCGCGCTGCGCTCGGCCGGTTCGATATCGAGCAGACGATCGAGCGCCGCCGACAACCGCTGCCAGCGCTGCGAGCCGCTCACGACGCGGCCTGCAGCAATTCGCGGTAGAGAAAGGCGCGCGCCTTGGTCCAGTTGCGCTTGAGGGTGCGCTCCGACAGCCCCGTCACTTCGGCCAGTTCCTCGAACTTCAGCCCGCCGAAGAACCGCAGTTCGACGAACTGCGCCAGGTCCGGATCGACCGCGCCCAGTTGCTGCAGCGCCGCGTCGACCATCAGCAATTGTTCGTCGTGACCGCCGGCCGCCACGCCGATCGCCGAATCGAACGAGATCGGCTGGATGCCCGCGCCGCGCTTGTCGGCCAGGCGGCTGCGGGCGTGGTCGACCACGATCTGCCGCATCGCGCGCGCCGCCACCGCGAAGAAATGCTGGCGATCGTTCAATGCCAGGCCGTTGTGCGCCAGCCGCAGATAGACCTCGTGCACCAGCGAGGTGGCGTGCTCGGGTCCGCCGTTGGCGGCGCGCAACTGGCGCTGCGCGAGACGGTGCAGGTCGCCGTAGACGCGCTCGAACAAGCGCGCCTCGGAATGCTTGTCGCCGCCGCGCGCCGCGGCGATCAACATCGTGGTGTCAGCGGCGTCGTCGGTCACGGGCAGGGCTCGCGAGGGGTCGGTCCGGCCCCACGAAAAACTACCATACCGGTCCGGCGTGGCGGGTCGCGCCTCCGTTTCTGTCGGTGTTCGAGATCGTCGACCGGTCCGGTGTGGCGGCCGCGCGTGAGCACTCGGTAACCGCGGACGCTGAGCTGGGCACAAGCCATTGGCAAACGAGGAAATAATGTTGGCGTAAGACCGGCGCAAGGTGCCTGTCATGCAGTCGGGGACGGGGGCGCCGAGAGTGCGTCCCACGCCGCAGTCCGCGGCTTCCCCGAGCTGCGTCCATGACTCCGATTTCCCGCCTGACGATCGCCTGCCTGGCTGTTCTGGCCACGCCCTGCGCTGGCGCCGCCGTGCATTGCGTCGACACCGGTCTTGAATTCGAAACCGCCATCGAAGCTGCCGCCATCAACGGCGTCGACGACGAGATCCGTATCGCGTCGGGCGTGATCAAGGGTTCCAGCGAACCGGCGAGCAACCCGCGCTGGCGATACCTGCCGGGCGAGTCCGACGAAAACACGCGGCTGGACATCAGCGGCGGCTGGAGCCCCGCGGCCAGCTGCACCGCGCAGACGCAGAGCCCCGACCTGAGCCAGCTCGACGCCGAGTTCAAAGGCGCCGCGTTGCAGTTGCTGCCGTCCGTCGACGTCTACAGCGGCCAGATCACGCTGCGCAATCTGCTGGTAACGCGCGGCTACGCCAAGCAGAACCCGGGCGCTGCCGTTCACTACTATGCCAAGGGCGCGGCCTCGCGCTTCCGGATGGAACGCACCGTAATCGTGGCCGGCAAAGTGGAGTCGGGCGGTGCGCAGATCGTGGCGATCGACTCGACCGATGGACAGGTGCATTTCATCGGCAATGCGATCGCGCAGAACACGGTGTTGAACAACACCCCGGTGGTCGGAATCGGCTGCCACGCACTGGCGCTGTGCTACGTCAACAACAACTCGGTGTACGACAACTTCGCCGCCACCGACGCCGGCCATTACGCCATGGTGCTGGGCGGCGTGGTGATCGCCAGCAACAACGCGGTCGCCGGCAACACCGTCGGCCAGTCCGGCGGCAACGGCAAACAGGCAGGGGCCAGTTTCGGCCAGAACCTCATCACGCTGCGCAACAACCATTTCCAGACCGAAGGCTTCGCTGCGGTCTATGCCGAGTCGGGAACCACCACCGGCGATCCGAAATGGGACCACCAGTTCCTCTACACCTATCCGCGCCAGGATTCGCCCCTGCGCAACAGCGGTCTCAATGCGGCCGCCGGCGGTGTCGGCACGCTCGACATCGACGGCGACGCGCGCATCCAGGGCGGCACCGTCGACCGCGGCGCGATCGAAATGCCGGTGCCGCCGAATCAGCCGCCGACGCTGCAGGTGGTGTCGCAGGCGGTGCTGAACATCGACGCGCCGCTCGGCACGCTGGTGTTTTCGGCGACGGTGTCGGACGACGGCCTGCCCAATGTCACCACGCTGAGTCTGGGCACGACGGCTTGCGCGCCGTTCGGCAACACGCCGTTCCTTGCCATCGATGCGAGCGGCGCGGTGCGACTGTCGGCGCCGATCCAGCCCGCGAGCGCCACCGCCTGCACCTACAAGGTCAACGCCTTCGATGGCGCCGTGACGGTCAGCAAGGAAGTGCTGGTACGGATCAACCACCCGCCCGCATTGCTCGATTTCGCGACCGTCGACTCAACGCTGGCGACAGGCAGCCTGGTGCGACAGCTGCAGGCATCCGACGACGGCAATTCGCCGGCCGGCGCGCTCACCTACGAACTGCTGCAGACCCAGGCGGCGCCCAACGCGCCGGCGCCGTTCGCGCTTTCGACCGACGGCAAACTCACGCTGGCGCAGGCGCTGCCGCCGATCACCACGGTCTACACGCTCACCGTGCGTCTGTGCGACGCCGCGCCCACCTGCGGCAACGGCACCGTCACCGTCACCTCCAACGCCGTCGACGCGCCGCCGGCCGAAGGCACGCTGTTCGCCGATGGCTTCGAGTGATGTCGACTTCCCGCCTGCCGACCCAGACCGAGATCCCGCTCATGACGCCCGCCCAGATCGCCCTCGTCCGCGCCAGCCTGGCGCAGATCGCCCCTCACGCCGAACGCGTCGGCCAGGACTTCTACGCGCGCCTGTTCCAGACCGCGCCGCAAGTACGCACGCTGTTCCCCGACGAAATCGCCGCGCAGGCGCGCAAGCTGATGGCGATGCTCGGCATGGTGGCGGCGGCGCTCGACCAACCGCAGCGGCTGCAGGCGATGCTCTGCGTCCTCGGTGAACGCCACGCCGGCTACGGTGCGCGCCCGGCGCACTACGACGCCGTTGGCGCCGTGCTGCTGCAAACCCTGCGCGGACACTTCGGCCGCGCATTCGACGGCGACCTGGAAGAGGCCTGGGCCGCGGCCTACGCCTTCATGGCCGAGCGCATGATCGCGGCATCGAGCGGTGCCAGCCGCGCTGCGTGAGCCGTCGGTTCGCTGCGTGCGACGCATGATGCTGGCCGATGCGGCGCCGGTGACCGCCACCGAGTCGGATGTGGTGCTCGAGAAGGCGTTGCGGATTGTCCTGCGCTGCCAAGGCGCGAGTGTCGACACGGACCGATGAGGTCGGCCGCAGAATGGAACGCTGTCGAGTGCCGCGAATCGGGATGTTGATTTTCGAGGGCGGTTTTCAGACGTTCCTGGCACGGCGGCGAGCCGGAGAAAATTCCGAGTTGTGCAAACGCGAATGCCGAATCGCCGCCGCCTAGTCCGCCATAAGTTGCGCCAGACCAGATCTGTCGAGCAAGGCTACCTGCACGGCGGTCGGCGCCTCGGCGGCGCTCACATCGCGCGCGAGCGCCCACAGATAGTCATCGAAAACCGCCGCCTGGTCGAATTGCCAACGAGCATCGTCGCCGGCAGCGGCGCACAGACGAATATCGTCGCGATCGACGGCGAACTCGAAGCTTTGCAATGCCACCGAAAGGCCTTCGCCTCTGGCTTTGAGGTAGGCTTCTTTCAGTGTCCAAAGGCGGAAGAACAGTTCGTGCCTGCGCGCGATCGGACGGGCTTTCAACGCCTGCATTTCGCCGCTCGTGAAACACATCGGCGCAGCGTCCAGCGCAGCCCGCCCGGGGGTCGCGCGTTCCAGATCCACCCCTACGCGCCCGCTTCTCGACAGTGCGATGGCAAGGGCGCCTTCGCTGTGCGAAAGGTTGAACCACACGCCTGGCGCCCCGGCCAACGCGGGCTTGCCGAAAGCGTTGTACTCGAATTCGATCTCACCAGCCGCCATGCCCGTCATTGCGCCGAGGCAATGGCGCAGCAACGCGCGCCCGAGCAAGAACAGATTGCGATCGCGCTCGAAACGAAATCGATCGCAACGCGCGCGTTCCGCCGCATCGAGGCAGTCGCGCAACCGCATCGCTTCGGGTCCGGTGAACGGCCACGCCTGCAACAGCAGTAGCCGGGGCCGATCGTCGGCGGCGCCGGCAAAGGCCCATCGAGCGTCATCGATCATGGGCTTTTTCGTTGGTCCAACGGCGGCGCCGGCACAGATTCCATGATCGCCGAGTATAGGCGCCGCAGCGTGATGCATCGGCAGCTCAGTCGCATTGCAACCGGCAATCGACGTTCTTCATTCGTGTGAACTCGCGATCGCGGCAAGCCAATCGCAGGCTTGCTTCATCACGCTAATCTTGGAATGTGCAGGTGACAAACTGCGAGATCGATTCGTGGCTTCGATGAAAGATGACGGCCAAATGCGCCACTGCGCGGAAACGTGCCTTTCGTGTGCCGCCGGGTGCGCAAAAATGGCAGGGGTCTCTTGAGCCGTAACCCTGCTGTTACTGACCTCGAGACCGGGAAGCGATAAGGTATCGCCAGCCGCCGCTTCCAGATCGGCGGCCGATGGCCGGGTCCCGGGCACTCTCCCGCCGGGGAGGCCGGCAGCTTCTCATCCTCGTCTACCGCCCGACGGGGACAGCCACTGACGGACACAGGCATCGCTAGTGTCTACGCGCCGCCGCCTTTCCCACCTTCTACTCGCAAGCCATCTGGGGTCGCTGCTCGTCTTCGCCGCGATGCTGCTTGCCAGTGGTTTCGGAACCATTCGCGCTGCAGTAACCGGGCAGGCTCGAACCGAGGCCGAGCGTGGCGTGACCGAGGCCCGCAAGCAACTCATCGATTGGCGCCGTGAGTTGAGGGTGACCGCGGATCTTCTGGCCGAACAACCCACGCTTCGGTTCTACCTGGAGACCGATCAGCTCACAAAGGCTCGTAGCCTGGTCAAGGACTTTCACGCGACCAGTGGCGTGGAATCGCTGCAGGTGGAGTGGAAGGGGCGGCCCTTGGCTGCCGAAGGCCCTCGAGTGCCCCACGAGGTCAGCGGCTTGGGATTCGACGCCAGCGGTGCATTGTGGCGAGTATTTCGCCGGGACATTCCAGGTTTGCCCGACGCCACGATCCTCCTTGGAGATCGCGTGGATGCTCGGCTGCGTCCGGCGTCGGACTTCGTGAGCGTGCGCATCGAGCCCGTCACCCTTTCCGCGACCGAATCGAGTGACTGGGAGACGTCCCTGCAAGTGGTGGCCGAGTCCGGCGAGCCGCTCACCGTGGAGTCGATAGACGACGTCGCCGCAGCGCGCATCGTCAGCCTGCAAGTGGCAGAGGGTTCGACGCCGGCCATCCTGAGCGCAGCGGTGGGCAAGGACTGGGTAGAGCGCAGGATCCTGGAGTGGTACACGGGATTCGGCATCGCCATCGCCGCCGCCTTCGCCGTGGCCTTGAGCCTGGCGGTGCTGGTGGCATCCCGCATCGGCCGTCCATTCGCCAGGATTGCGGACGAGGCAGAGCGCCTGGGAAACGGAGATCTCGATACCGGAGTCGCTCGACCACGAACGTTCCTTGCCGAGCCCGTGCGCCTCGCCGACAGTCTGGAAAAAATGCGCGGGCGGGTTGCCGAGTCGAACGCCACGGAGCGACGGCAGCGCGAAGAGCTCGATACCGTGCTCGACGGCGTCGACGAAGGAATCCTGGCCGTGGATGCTCGGGAGACGATCCACTACGCCAATCGCCAGTTTCTTTCGCTGGTTGAGAAAGCGCGAGACGACGTGCTGGGTCGCACGCTGGGCGAAGTGATCGAGCCGCTCGAACCGCTTCCGGAAGATTCAGGGCCGCCCAGCGCATTGCCTGTGATCGAGCGCTATACCGCACGGGGGCGGATACGGCCACTGACGGTCCGGCGCCTTCCGGAAAGCGGCAACCGGCAAGTCCTGATCGTGCGCGAAGAAAATGCCCTGGAAGCAGCGCGCGCCATGCGGGACCGGATCCTGGCCAACCTGTCGCACGAATTCCAGACGCCGCTCTCGGCGCAGATCGCCTCGATCGAGCTTCTGCGCGATCACCTGAGGCGAGGCGCGGACCCGGTGGCTATTCGCCTGGTGGATGCGCAGTATCGCGGCACCGTCAGGCTTTCCCAACTGGTGGAGAATCTCCTCGACAGCGTTCGGATCGAAAGTGGCGAAATGCGTCTGCGCCGGCAACGGGTCGACCTGACTCGCGTGATCCAGGAGGCGATCCAGCTCATCCAGCCATTGACGGAACTGCGCGGGCAGAAGGTAGTGACCTCCATGGATAACGGATCGCGGTATCTCATTGGCGATAGCCAGCGACTCCATTCGGTCCTCGTCAATCTGCTGGCCAACGCCAACAAGTTTGCGCACACCGGCTCTTCGATCTGGGTAGACGTGGAATCGGATGCGGACTGGGTATCGCTCTGGGTGGAAGACGAGGGCCCCGGACTGCCGCCTTCCCTCACGGTACGCGATCTTTTCGCGCCGTTCCGCCGGTCTCCCGAAGAAGAGCCGAGCCAGCGCGGAAGCGGCCTTGGGCTGGCGATCGTGCATGCGGTGGTCGTCGCGCACGGGGGCAAGGTCGAGGTGGTTGCGCCGATCCATGGTGCCGGCGCTCGGATCGGTATCGTTCTCCCACTCGAGAAAGACTCGTGAATATCCTGATCGTCGACGACGACGTCGAGTTGGTCGGCCTGCTCAGTTTCGCGCTGGAGTCGGCTGGCTATTCCGCCAACGCCGCATTCGACGGGGTCGAGGCGGTAGCTGTGGCGAGAACGCGCCAGCCCGACCTGGTGATCCTCGACGTAAACCTGCCGCGGCAAGATGGCTTTGCCGTGCTTGCGGAGATGCGGAAGTTTACCCAGGCCCCGGTCATCATGCTGACGGTCCGCGCCACGGAGGAAGACGAAATCCAGGGGCTGGATCTGGGCGCCGACGACTACCTGCGCAAGCCGTTCAGCCCTCGCGCGCTGCTCGCGCGCGTTCGGTCGCATCTGCGGCGCAGTGGCGATGGCGAAGAATCGGTTGTGACGCTGGGGTTGATGTCGCTGGACGTCGATCGCGGCGATCTGCGTGTCTCAGGCGGGGACGCTCAGCGGCTATCGCCGCTGGAGGCGCGACTTCTGCGCAGTCTCATCTCCAGCCGCGGGCGGCCGGTCGATCCGGATCGGCTTGTGCACGCGGTATGGAACGGCCGGATCACCGCGGACCGTGAGCTCCTGAAGCAGGTCGTGCACCGCTTGCGAAGAAAGCTTGCTGCTGCGGGCGGCCGCGGCGCGTGGGTCGAATACGTGCCCGGCGCAGGTTACGCCATCACCATGTCGCGCGAAGACTGACACGCAGGCGTCGGAAAGGCGTCCTCGCGCGGGCCGACGGCAGACGTGCGCGCCAGCCAATCCACGACGCTGGCCAGTGCTTCGCTCCGTGTCCGGCATTGGTTCCGCTGGGCGCGGTAGATCGCCAGCTGCGTGTGGGCGCTCGTCCCGCGGCGCACGATGGTTCGAAGATGCTCGATCTCGCCTTCGCACTCCAGGGCGCGGACGTCGGGTTCGATGAGCGTCGTCAATTCTTCCAGCGCTCGGGCAAAGCCCACGGTGGTCGCTGTCGCCTCGTCGATGAACTCGGCTTCGGTTCCATAGCGTTTCGCACGCCATCGGTTCTCGTCGACGATGCGTCGCGAAACCGAGGTGCGCTGCGTGCCCAGATCGCCGTCACGCAGGTGCGCGCGGACGAGGCAGCGGAAGAGCGACGCGATGGCGAGCGAATCCTCGACATGCGTGCACGCGTCGGCGATGCGCAGCTCCAGCGTCGGATAGCGGGCGGAAGGCCGCACTGCCCACCACAGGTGGCTGCCATCGTCGACAGCACCGCAACTCGCGAGAAGTCGCACGAAAGCGTCGTACTCGACCTCGCTCTCGAAAGCGTCGGGAATTCCCGAACGCGGCCATTCGTCATAGGCGGCCTGCCGGTAACTCAGCAAGCCGGTGCGTTGCCCGCTCCAGAAAGGCGACGACGTGGAGAGCGCCAACAGGTACGGCACGAACGGCATGACCCGGTTCATGATCTTTACGCGGTCGAACCCGGCCGGAATTCCGACATGCACGTGCAGGCCGCAAAGAAGATTTCGACGACCCACGATCTGGAAGTCCTGCACCAGGCGGGCATAACGCGGCTTGTCCGTGTGTTGCTGCTCCAGCCAGTCCGCGAAAGGGTGCGTGCCGGCTGCAACGAGTGCCAGGCCGCAGCTCGAGGCGATGCTCGAGAGCTCCCGCCGAAGCCGAAGGAGATGGTCGCGTGCGCCCGGGGCGTCGTGCATCACGGGCGTGGAGATCTCCACTTGGGGTCGCAACATCTCCTCGCCAACGCGGCTCCCCAATGCTCGCCGGCACTGACGGAAGAAGTCTTCCGGCAGCTTTCGTGCAAGGTCGCGCGTGGCCGGATCGATCAGGAAAAATTCCTCTTCGATACCGAAGGAAAGCGGCTTTGCGAGATGAAGCGGAGTTTCCATTCTTCGATCATCGCAGAGCGCAGGTGATACCGCAGTCGCATGCAGTTACAGCGCGGTAGCAATTGCAGATTCTGCGTCCGTTGCTGTTCTTTGGCGCCGCAAGTGTGCATAGACTTGAAGTACGGAGCGTCGACGCGCGGCGCAATCGCAACTTCGGACAAGGAGTCGTGGCGGCCAGAAGCACAGCCGCGCTGACGGAGGAGGAATTGATGAAACAGCGAATTTTCTATGTCTCGCGCGATCCCGCGCACGTGGGTTGGTGGATCGTCGCTGCGGCGGCAATGCGTGCCTTGAGCTTCCAGTCGCGTGACCAGGCGCTCCACTGGGCCTTCCGCGAAGCCTCGACAGCGGGCGAAGGCGTCTCCGCACGCGTACTCCTGCAGGATCAGGGGGAACACTGGGAATGCGCGTTCGCGAACGATCTGCCATCCGGCGCTCGCGCCGGCGCGCACTGCGTCGGGAACTCCGTATGACGGCCGATCTCCCGAGCGGAATTCCCATGGATTCGGAGCCCGCATTTTTCTTCGACCTCGATGGCACCTTGGCCGATATCGCTGCGTGCCCCGATCAGGTGACGGTTCCAACGCCCGTCATTGCATTGCTCGATCGATTGTCCACGGCCGTGGAGGGCGCGGTGGCGATCCTCAGTGGCCGCAGCATCGAACAGATCGACGCCTTGATCGCCCCGCTTCTTTTGCCCGCCGCCGGACTGCATGGCGCGGATTTGCGCCTGCCCGGCGGGCGTCGCCTTCGATTCGAGCCTTCGCCGTACATTCGCAGCGTGGTCAAAGGGGGTATCGCTAGTCTCGTCCTGCCGCCGGGCGCGTGGGTGGAAGACAAGGCCGGTGTCGCGTTCGCATTGCACCATCGCCAGGCCGATGGCGCGAGTGAGGTCCTGTTGCAAGCCGCGCACCGGATCGCATCGCAAACGCATGGCGGATACACCGTTCTGCGCGGAGACTGCGTCGTCGAACTGTTGCCGGCCGGGCGCACGAAAGGCACGGCCCTGCGTCGGCTCATGGAGACCGATGCCTTCCTCGATCGCACGCCCGTGGTACTAGGCGACGACCATACCGACGAGCACGCGTTTGCCGAGGCAAAGCTGTGGGAGGGTACGGCCATTGGCGTCGGCCTTCGCGAGTCCGCCGGTGCCGACCTGCAGCTTTGCAATCCGGACGCTGTGCAGACCTGGCTGGCCAACGTTACCGCCGAGATGGAATCGCGGGCGATGGGCCGATGGCTTTGCGGTGAGTGTGCCGCATGAAGCACGGGCGGCTGGTTGTCGTTTCAAACCGTGTGGCCACGGGCGGAGAGGTCAAGCCCGGTGGTCTTGCCATGGCGATGCAGGCGGCGCTCCAGGATCACGGCGGTGTCTGGTTCGGCTGGAATGGAACCATCGCCCCGGCTGACTGCTGGACGTTGCACCGCGAGCGCTCAGGGCCAGTCGAATACGTCACGATGGGGCTGAACCGGCAGGATCACGATGACTATTACGCCGGCTACGCGAACAGAGCGTTGTGGCCTCTGCTGCATTTCCGTCCCAGCCTGGTCAATCACACTCGTGCCACCCTCGCCGGCTATCTGCGGGTGAACGCCTTGATGGCAGATCGCCTCGCGGCATTGCTGGAGCCCGACGATGTCGTCTGGATCCATGATTACCATCTGATGCCGCTTGGCCAAATGCTGCGCGAGCGCGGCGTGCGGAATCGGATCGGCTTTTTCCTCCACACGCCGCTGCCGCCGCGTGAGCTGCTCGTGATGCTCCCCGACCATCAGCAGGTTTTCGGGGCGTTGACGGCGTGCGACCTGGTCGGATTCCAGACCGACGATGATGCCGCGGCGTTTCGCGGTTACGTCGAGGCCGAGAAGATCGATGCCCGGCACCCGTTCCGGGCGGACACATTCCCGATCGGCATCGATACGCGGTTCGTGGAGGCCCAGTCCATCCGTTCTGCCGCGAGTGCAGCTGTCCGTGCGCTGCGCGAAAGTCTGGCAGGGCGGTCCCTGATCGTCGGCGTCGACCGGCTGGACTACAGCAAGGGACTGGCGGAACGGTTCAACGCGTATGCACACCTCTTGCGCTCGTGTCCGCACATCCGGCGCAGTGTCAGCTTGCTGCAGATCGCGCCGCCGAGCCGGGGAGAAGTGCATGAATACCGCGCCGTCCGCCGGGAGCTGGAAAGAATCGCGGGCCACGTCAATGGCGAATTTGCCGATGCCGATTGGGTTCCCATCCGCTACCTCAACAAGTCGTTCCCGCATGCGGTGCTGATGGGCTACTACCGATCGGCACGCGTGGGGCTGGTGACACCATTGCGCGACGGGATGAACCTGGTGGCGAAGGAGTATCTCGCCGCCCAGGATCCAGCGGATCCCGGCGTACTCGTTCTGAGCAAGTTCGCCGGCGCCGCCCGGGAACTCCCGAGCGCGCTGCTCGTCAATCCCCATGATGTCGAGTCCACCGCGGAGGCGCTGCGCGAAGCGCTCGCGATGCCGCTCGAGGAGCGGCAGCAACGCTGGCACAGCGCGATGCAAACGCTGCGCGCAAACGATATCGTTTCGTGGCGACGATCGTTCCTGTCCGCTCTGCAACGTTCTTCGGGCGCGGCAACCAGCGACACGATGCTGGCGGCGTGACGACTCAGCGATCGCGGCGGCGCGGCCAGTTTTTTTCGATCAGGGCCCAAAGCAAGAGGAGGTACGACAGCAAACGCACGCCGTAATAGTAGCTAGCGTCGTCGGGAAGACCGCTTGCGGCAAAGAAGCAGCGATTGGCGGCCTCGATTGCGAAAGACAGGGCGAACCAAAGAAACAGCCGGTCGCCGGTCCGCTGCCAGAACTGGAAGAAAGCAAGCGCGGCCATCGCGCACCCCATGGCGAACGCACCGAGCAGGAAAGAATTCATTTCAACGCTCTTGAATGAGGATGCCGTACAGCAGGATGCCGATCGCCAGCACGTTCACGATCAACCGCAGCGTGACGAATTCGAACGGCGGGCCCTGGATTCGATCGACGATCAGCAGCGCGTTGACAAACGAGAGCAGGGAGAAGCACAGACCAACCGACAGCTGCATGGGCGATCGAGACCGGTGCCAAGCGCGCATCATGATGACGCCGATGGCGGCGGCGGTCAGGAGCCCCAGCACATGGATCGCCAGGAGCATCATTTTCTCCGACCTACGCGGAATGCATCCGCAAGACGCTGGACTGCACTGCCTTCATAGGCGTGCACCAACCGGGTCACTTCAACAACGTGCCGCGAGTAGACTTCAACCAGCTCCCGGACCGCGGAAACCATCGCCTGGTCCGTGGTGGCGAGTCTCGCGCTAGGTCGCTGCGCATCGACCAATTCCAGCAAGCTCGACTGCACCAAGTCCAGAAGAATGGACTGCGCCGTCCGTGTCGGGATGTACAGTCGCTGCGCAAGCTCGGCGGGGCGCCACGCATGCGATGGGCACGAATGAGCGAGCACTAGAGTCTCGAGATGCGGGATAGTCGGGATGTGCGCAAAGATCAAGCGTCGCGCGGCTTCCGGCAAAGACATGACGCATGGGCTTTGTTGAAGTTATCGAATCCTAGCATCCTGCGGAGGAGCTCCGAATGGTGCGGGACCCGAGAATTCCGCCCGGAAACACGTACCAAGTCACGCGCTCGCTCATTGGTAGCCTAGTGCAGCCGTGACACGAACCACAGGCCGGTCAGCGTGAGCACGATCGTATAGGGAAGCGCCATCCAAATCATGCGGCCGTAGCCCAACCGGATCGCCGGCGCCAGCGCCGAGGTGAGGAGGAACAGGAAAGCAGCCTGACCATTGGGCGTGGCGACGCTCGGGATGTTGGTGCCCGTATTGACGGCGATGGCCAACAACTCGAATTGCTCGCGCGTGATTTGCGAGGTCGCGAGGGCCGCCTGCAGTTCCTTGACGTACACCGTCGCCACGAAGACATTGTCGCTGATGGCCGACAGCGCGCCGTTGGCCAGATACATCAGAGTCAACTGCTGCGAGCCGTCGAAGTCGAGCACCCATCGGATGACGGGCTGGAACAGCCCCTGCTCCTGGATCACGGCGACGATCGCGAAGAAGGTCACCAGCAAGGCGGTGAACGGCATGGCCTCTTCGAACGCGGGTCCGATGCGGTGCTCCTCGACGATGCCGCACAACGCGGTGGCGATCACGATCACGCTCAGGCCGATCAAGCCGACTTCCGCCAAGTGCAGCAACAGACCAACGACGAGGAAACCTGCGGCGATGCCCTGAGCGACCAGCCGGACGCGTTCGGCGCGGGTTCGGCTTGCGCGCTCGCGGGCGACGAAGTCCTGCATGACGCGGCGCACCGGCTCCGGCAGTGGTTCGCCATAGCCGAACCAGCGCAGTCTTTCGAGCAGATAGCAAAGCAGCAGGCCCGCGATCAGCACGGGGACCGTGACAGGACTCATACGCTGCGCGAACTCAACGAACTGCCAGCCGGCTGCCTCGCCGATCACGAGATTCTGCGGCTCGCCGACCAGCGTGCAGACGCCGCCCAGGGCCGTGCCGATCGCCGCGTGCATCACGAGACTCTGCAGGAAACGCCGGAATCGTTCGAGATCCTCACTCGATGCCGGATCAACCAATCCGTCATCGTCGTGGTCGTGCGTCTCGTCCTCGAAGTCGCGGCCCGAAGCGACCCGGTGATACAGCGTGTAGAACGTCATCGCGGCCGTGACCACGACCGCGACCACCGTCAGCGCATCGAGGAAGGCCGACAACAGCGCCGACACGCCGCAGAAGACCAGGCTCAGCACCGCCTTGGAACGCACCCGCACGAGCAGGCCGGTGAACACGAAGCGAAGCAGCTCTCGCAGGAAGTAGATGCCGGCGACCATGAACATCAACAGCAGGATCACCGGGAAGTTCGCTTCGACTTCGTGGGCGACGTGATCAGCCGTGGTCAGGCCCATCAGCAAGGCCTCGATTGCGAGCAGGCCGGCGGGCTGGAGCGGATAGCATTTCAGCGCCAGTGCGAGGGCGCCGATGAATTCAACCAGGATCGCCCAGCCGGCGACGGTCGGGCCGAAGGCGGCCAACAGCAGTGGATTGACCAGAAGCACGGCGAGGAGCGATGCCTTGTACCACTCCGGCGCCCGGCCGAGGAAAAGTCTGAAGATCGTGCGTCCCCAAGGCGCGTCCTCTGCCTGCAACTGCGTTCCACGATCTGCCATGCCTCTCCTTCTGGATGCTGAGCACGATTGCTCGTGCAATGCTGCGCGTGGCGCATTTCGATGATGATAGCGACCGGTACCGAGTTTCGCCCGGCGGCGCCCGGTAGCAGGGTCGCGACTCCCCTCGAGCCGGCCAAATCACGACCCGCCTTCTTTCGCGCTGATCACCAACGACGCCGTGGTCCTCGGATGCTGTTGGCCATCCTCGCGTTCGCCTTCGTGACCGCGCACCGCGCATCCGGCTTGGAAGCGGCTCGACACCGACGTCCCCTCGCTGCTGCTGTGCCGCTTTACTCCTGGCCTGCTCAATACGCTCGGTGTGATCGGCGGGAACGCCTCGCAGCTGTATCGCATGGTGGACTACCTTACTGCCCGCGTCGCTGGTGTTGCTGACGCGGTCGTGCGACCTGGGCGGTATCGGCCGGCTGGCTGACGGGCGTGTTGCTGCGCGTCGTCAGCGGGCAGTGATGCCGTAAGTTCCGTGCCGCGGATGCGGCGCGGAAAGACCGATCAGCGTCCCGCCGTCGCCTCACTCAACAAAGACACCTGCAGCTCCAGGCGCTTGATCTCGCGCACCAGCCGGTTGGCTTCCATGCGGCTCGCCATGACGGTCTTCGACAGCGTGGTGACCTGAAACAGGAAGAGCGCGAGCACGCCCCACTGGATCGCCGTCACGGCTTCCACGGTCCCGAACATTCGCCAGATGGCGTAGAGGCCACCGACAAAGGCGAGCAGGTTGGCGGCGTTGACGATCCACATCACCCATGCCGTGGGGCCGCGGAACAGCCCCAGTGCCTGAGTGAAGTATCCGGGCTCGCTGTGCTGCGCCAGCAGGGCGCGATCTTCGTCGGTCAGCGCACGGCCAATGAGGTCATCGATCTTGTTCATGGTGATTTTCCTTCCAGTAGTTCGCGCACCTTGCGGCGCGCGTGCATCAGCCGGGTCTTGACCGTCCCCGGCGGAACGTCGAGGGCGACGGCGATTTCCGCCACGCCCAATTCTTCGAGGTAGAACAGAGACAGCGCGGCGCGCTGCGGGCCCGGCAAGGTCCGGATGGCATCGAGGACCGCCCGCACTTCGGCGGCCTCTTCGCCCGCTGGCGCTGTGGCAGCTTGCAGCGCCAGCACCTCGTCGTTCTCGGCATGCGAGACAGGTTCGGACGCCAGTCGCGTCGTCGCGCGCTGGCACCGCCGAGTGACGATGCGGAAGGCCCAGGCGGGGAACGCGGCCACGTCCTCGAGACGCGCCAGGCCGCGCAGGATGTCGATCCACGCCTCCTGCACCGCGTCGCGAGCCCGTTCGGCGTCGCCCACGACGCGCCAGGCATGGCGCACGAGGCGCGGCTGCCAGCGCGCGATCAGCCGAGCGAGCGCAGGTGCGTCGCCGGCGATCGCCGACGCCACCAGGTATTCGTCAAGAATCCGCTCGCTGCCCCGGACCACTGCCTGCCTCCTCGTCTGTCTCGAACCAAGGTGTCCGATACAGGGCTAGCCGGTTCAATCATGGGCAACGGAGTGGTTCCGGTGGGGCGACCGTCCTTCCCGGCCCAACACGATAGGTGGGCGGCGGGAAGTTCGCGCGAAGCAGTTTGGCGCTCTGCGGAGCAGATCACCAAGTTCCGAGGCCTATCGTGTCCACGTCCTCGCGGTGACACGATTTGATGTCGAACTGACAGGATTAAAGGAACTCGATACCGGCAAGAAACGTTTCGCCACTCGACTTCGTGGAACCATAGTTGTCCTCATGGCGTTCGACTATGAGTTTTTCCATCAGCATGTGGCACGAGCGAATAGACCCGGCGGTCTCAACCAGTCGATGCAACGCTTACGCTCAGCACCTGGGCTGGCGTTT
>CBFHAI010000028.1:0-56289 GCA_965653565.1 uncultured Chiayiivirga sp.
CCCCGACCAATGGCTTCGGAAGCCACTACTCTATCCGGCTGAGCTACGGGCGCGTGTGCGGGCTGGTGGCCGCGTGGGACGCGGTGTCGACGGATTGGCGTCGGCACCGGGCGCGAAGTATAGCGCACGCCGCCTGCCGGCGCGGTTGCGCTCCGGTCGACCCCAACCGACGGCCGACTCTCGGCGCTGGGCGACCCGACGAGCCATGTCTGCCTTCGACCTCGATGCTCTGCAATGGAAGGCTGCGATGCCTCCGGCTTTGCGCACTCCGGCGTGCCGGTCATGCGGCCGGGCCGGTTTGCGCCGGGCCGTGCAACCGGTTCCCGCTGCCGTGCATCCACCACCGGCACGGGAACGATTCGGCACGGCGCAGGCACGCCCTGACACGCGGATGACCTTCAGCACGTCATACGCGGCACTCGGCGGCGCATGTTGGATCAGGCGGCCGAGGTTCGGCGCGGGCGATCGCGTCATGACAGGTCACGCTCAGGGGACGACACATGGATGCGGCGAAATCTTCGGGGTCGGTGGCAGACGGCGTGCCCTTGGCCGCACCGATGGCGGCGAATTCGGACTGGCCCGTGCAATGTGTCGAGCTGGGCACCGGGTTCGATTCGCTGGCGCAGCTTTCGCGCAGTCCGCGTGCCCACCTCGTGCTCGCGCACGGCAGCCTGCAGGTACGCGTGGCAGGCTTCGCGCCTTTGGTGGCGAACCCGTGCGGCGTGTTGTTCCTGAATCCGGGCGATCGCATCGTGCGCATCGCCGCGGCCGATGAAAACAGCGTTGCCGACGTGATTTCGCTGGCGCCCGATACAGCCGCGCGACTCTGTCGCCTGGCCGGCCTGCAGCAGGAAAAAGCGGCGCGCGCCGGCCAGTTGTTCGGCGGGCCGTGGGCGCGGCTGGGGCTCGACGAATTCCTGCGCCTGCGGCTTTTGAACCGCCGCCGCGACGCTCCGGACCACGAGTCGCACCTGACGCGGTGGGTGCAGCGGGTACTGAACCAGGCGATGCCCGAATGGCGCAAACGCCCGACGCCGGCGCGCCACGGACAGGATGGCGCGGACCCCGGCCGTTTCGGGCTGGCGCAGGGCATGGTCGCTTATCTCGACGTCAGTTGGCGCCGCAATGTCAGCCTGGCCGAGCTGAGCGCGGTGTTCGGGCTGACCTCGTTCCATCTATTGCGCGCCTTCAGCCGCAGCATCGGCCTGACGCCGCATCAATACACGCTGCAACTGCGCTTGCGCCGCTCGCTGCGCCTGATCGAAAGCCACGACGGGCGTCTGGCCGACATCGCGATCGCGCTGGGCTTCAGCTCGCACGGACATTTTTCGACCGCGTTTCGCAGGGCGTTCGGCATGACACCGGCGAACTATCTGCGGCCCGTCAGCGTGCCGTCGCGGCCATTGCCGGCCGGCCACTCGAAATCGCAACCGCTGCGGCCGTTGCCGCCACCGCCGCAATAAGGCGGTAGCCGGAGCGGCCGGGGAGCCGGCACGATCGCCGCCCGTCGATGATTTTCCCGCCCGAATCCGCCCGAATCCGCCCGGAAACACAGATTCCGGGCCCCCGCGGCCGCTCCGGCCACCCGCCAACTTCCCCGTGCCCGAAGCCGCCGGCTATAATTGCGCCCTTTGTTTCAGCGGCCCCGCCAACGGGCCGCCCCAACCGTAGGTGATGCGTGAGAAATCACGACCTGGTCTTCCTCAAACACTTTTCCATGGTGATCCTGTTCCTGATGGGGGTCACGGTGGTTCTGCTGGTTTTCGCGGCGTATCTGCATACCACGGCGCCGGTCGAAGTCGACCGCCGCGTCGAGCAGCGCACGGTCGAGCGGATCAAGCCGCTGGCGGGCGTATATGCCGGCGAAACCGGCGCCGCCGCGATGGCGGCCGCCGCCGAAGCGGCCAAGGCTGCCGCGGCTTCGCAGGTGGCCTACGACGGCACGCTCGACGGCTCGGTGGTCTACGGCGCGCTGTGCTCGGCCTGCCACGGCTCGGGCGTCGGCGGCGCGCCGATGCTCACCCAGGCGGCCTGGTCGGCGCGCGTGGCGCAGGGCATGGATACGCTGGTCACGCACGCGATCGAGGGCTACCAGGGTCCGGCCGGGCTGATGCCAGCCAAGGGCGGCAATCCGGCGCTCACCGACGAGCAGGTGGCGGCGACGGTCAAGTGGATGGTCGACAACCTGAAGTAAGCTTGTCGCACCCCCGCCGAGCGACGCCGCCTCCGGGCGGCGTCGTCGTGTCTGGGGGACCCGATCGAGCGCTTCACCCAGTCGTCCACCGAGCAATTCGCGTAGTCCGCCGAGCCAGTCAACGAGTGATGCGAACCGAATGATCCTGCGTGCCTTGTCCGCCGCGCTGCTCGCAGCGCTCGTGCTCGTCGGCTGCGATGCCGAGGGCGAGAGCGCGGTGTCGCGCGCGCCCGCGGAAAGCAGTGCGGCGCCCGAGCGGCGGTTGTCGCTGGGCGCGGTGCAGGGGCGCGCCGCACGCAGCGCGCTCGAAGGCCAGCGCGTCGATGTGCACGGCATCGTCACCGGCAACTTCGTCAGCGGGCTCGATGGTTTCTTCCTGCAGGATCCGGCCGGCGAAGCCGACGACGATCCGCTCACGTCCGACGCGGTGTTCGTGCACTGGCCGCGCGGCAGCGCGCCGAAAGTGCGGCGCGGCGACCGCGTGCGCGTGGCCGGCACCGTGGCCGAGCGCGGCACGGGCGACGACGTCACCACCAGCATCGAAGCCACCGAAGTCGCGCCGATGGGCCGCGGCGCGGTGGCGGCGCTGGTGATCGATGCGGCGCCCGCCGCCCTGGCCGATTGGGAACGCTACGAAGGCATGTGGCTGCGTTTCTCCAGACCGCTCACCGTCAGCGGCAACGGTTCGCTGCTGCGCTACGGCGAACTGGTGGCCAGCATCGGCAACCGCCAGTGGCAACCGACCGAACGCCATCCGCCCGGCGCGCAGGCGAAAGTGGCGCAAGACGACAGCCTGCGCCGCCGCCTGATTCTCGACGACAACCGCAGCTCGGAATTCCCCGACAAACTGTGGTTCCTGCCGAACGGCCTGAGCCCGGCGCAACCGCTGCGCAACGGCTCGGAATTGCGCGATGTCGAAGGCATCCTCGAACAACGCTTCGGCTGGCGCCTGCAATTGACCGCGGCACTCGCCAGCATTGAACAAGCGCCGCGCCCGACGCCGCCCGAGCTGCCGGCCGGTTTGCGCGCCGGCAGTTTCAACGTACTGAACTGGTTCAACGGCGATGGTCGCGGCCGTGGCTTTCCGACCGAGCGCGGTGCCACCGATGCGAAGGAAGCAGTGCGCCAGCGCGACAAACTGGTCGCCTCGATCGGCACCTTGCGGCCCGATGTCGCGGCCGTGCTGGAACTGGAAAACGACGGCTACGACGCGCGCAGCAGCATCGCCGAACTCGTCACCGCGTTGAACGCGAAACTCGGCGACAAGGAATATGCCTTCGTCGATGCGGGCGAAGGGCCGGGCACCGATGCGATCCGCGTCGGCCTGATCTATCGGCCGGCCGCAGTGAAACCGAGCGGTCCGCCCGCCTCGATCGCGACCGGCGCGTTCGCCGATCACAACCGCGTGCCGCTCGCGCAGGCCTTCGTGCCGGCCGCTGGCGGCGAGCCCTTCGTCGTCGTGGCCAATCACTTCAAATCGAAAGGCAGCTGCGAAGAAGCGCACGCGGCGGGCGATCAGGACAACCGCGACGGCCAGGGCTGCTGGAACGCCACGCGCGTGGCCGCCGCGCGCGAATTGAGCGAATGGCTGGCCAGCGATCCGACCGGCGCCGGTACGCGCAGCCTGATCCTCGGCGATCTCAACAGCTACGGCCAGGAAGATCCGGTGCGCGCGCTGCGCGATGCCGGCTGGCGCGACGCCTTCGAAATCGTCGGCGCAAAACGCCCGTACAGCTTCGTCTGGAACGGTTACACCGGCCGCCTCGATCACGCCTTCGCGAGCGAATCGCTGGCGCCGTTCGTGATCGCGGCCGACGAGTGGCACATCAACGCCGACGAATCCGATGCCTTCGACTACAACCGCGAAAAGCATCAGGACGCCTGGTATGTGGTCGATGCGTATCGCTCGTCCGATCATGATCCGCTGATCGTCGTGCTCGATTTCGCGCGCCGCTGAATCGCCGATCGCGCGCCTTCGCTATCATCGCCAACCCGCTGCCGTGACCGATCGCCATGAGTGAGTCCGAGATTCGATTTCCCGAGGCCTCGACCGAACTGATATTGCGCGGGCCGGCCGGCGACATCGAGGTGGCGGTCGATCTGCCGCAGCCGCAGGACGAGCGCGCCGGCACCGCGGTGATCTGCCACCCGCATCCGATGCAGGGCGGCACCATGCACAACAAGGTGGTGGTGATGGTGGAGCGCAGCCTGCGCGAACTCGGCCTGCGCACGGTGCGTTTCAATTTCCGCGGCGTCGGCGCCTCGGCCGGCGAATACGACGAAGGCCGAGGCGAAACGCTCGATCTGCTCGCGGTGGCCGAATGGGTGCAGCGGGTGCGGCCGAACGATGCCTTGTGGCTCGCCGGTTTTTCGTTCGGCAGCTACGTCGCGCTGCTTGCGGCGCGCCATCTGCCGGTCAAGCAGATGATTTCGGTGGCGCCGCCGGTCGGCCGCTGGGATTTCTCCGCCGCCATCGCGCCGCCGTGCCCGTGGCTGATCGTGCAGGGCGAAGACGACGACGTGGTCGAGCCGCAGAAAGTGTTCGACTGGGTCGATTCGATGGGCGACAAGCCGACCCTGGTGCGCATGCCGGAAACCGGCCATTTCTTCCATCGCCGCCTGATGGATCTGCGCGGCGCGGTGAAGAACGGCGTGCGCCAGAACCTGCCGCCGAAGCTCAATCCGTAACGTGATCGCGTCGTTGCGGTAGCCGATGAGCCCGATCGACAGGCGCGCGCAGCGCCCGAGCGAGGCCTACGAAGACGGCATCGCTGCCAAGCGCTGGACGCGCGATCGCGCGCAGGAAATGGCGCTGCGCGAACTCGATCGCATCCACGACGCGCTGGTCGATCGCGCCGCGCGCGGCTGGTTCGAACGCATCGCGCGCCAGTTCAGCCGCGACGAAATCCCGCGCGGGCTTTATCTGTGGGGCGGCGTCGGGCGCGGCAAGACCTTCCTGATGGATCTGTTCTACGAACACCTGCCGCTGGCGGAGAAACGCCGCGTGCATTTCCATCGTTTCATGGGCGAAGTGCACGCGCGTATCCGCGGCCTCGGCGAGCGCGAGGATCCGCTGGCGGTGGTGGCTGCCGAGTATGCTGATCGAATGCGCCTGCTTTGCCTCGACGAATTCTTCGTCAGCGACATCGGCGACGCGATGATCCTGGGCCGCCTGCTGCAGCAGTTGTTCGAGCGCGGCGTGGTGCTGGTGACGACATCCAATACCGCGCCGTCCAATCTTTATCGCGACGGCTTGCAGCGCGCGCGCTTCGAGCCGGCCATCGCGCTGATCGAGCGCCACTGCGTGGTGCAGCATCTGGTGAGTCCGCACGATTACCGGCTGCGCAGCCTCACGCAGGCGCCGACCTATCATCATCCGCTCGGCCCGCAGGCCGCCGCCGCCATCGAGGCGTGCTACGAACGCCTGACCGCCGACACCATCCGCGACGGCCAACCGTTGATGATCAACGAGCGGCCGATCGAGACCGTGGATACCGCCGACGGCGTGGCCTGGTTCGAATTCGCCGCCTTGTGCGAGGGCCCGCGCGCGGTCGCCGATTACATCGAAATCGCGCGCGATTTCCACACCGTGCTGCTATCCAACGTGCCGGGGTTCGATCGTTCGAACGACGATGCGGCGCTGCGCTTCGTGCACCTGATCGATGAACTCTACGATCGCAATGTCAACCTGATCCTGTCGGCCACCGCGCCGGCGACGCAGTTGTATCGCGGCGAACGCCATGCCGGCGCGTTCGAGCGCACGGCGAGCCGTTTGATCGAGATGCAGTCCGAAGCTTTCCTGGCGCGTGAACACAAAGCCTGACGCGACCGCGCGTTGGCCGGCGTGGCTGGCGGCGGCGATCGGCGTGGCGTTGACGCTGGCGGCGTTCTATCCGGGCTTGATGTCGCACGATTCGGCCGGGCAATACGCGCAGGCGATGGGGCTGCGCCGGCTCGACGATGTGCATCCGCCGCTGATGACCTGGCTGTGGCGGATGACCAATGGCGTCGTCGCCGGGCCCGGCGGCATTTTCGTCGTATTCGTCGTGGCGTGGTGGAGCGGCCTGGCGGCGCTGGTGTCGCAGTGCACGCTCGGCCGTGCCGCCAGCTTCGGCATCGTGCTCGCTGCAGGCCTGTTTCCGTCGACTTTCCTGATGCTGGGCCACGTCTGGAAGGACGTCGGCATGGCGGCGGCCTTGTTGCTCGCCGCCGCGGCGGTGCATGCGCATCGTCGCGGCGCCGGCGCCGGCGTGCGATGGAGTGCGATTGCGTTGCTCGCGATCGCGTGCGCGCTTCGCCACAACGGATTGTTCGCTGCGCTGCCGCTGCTCGCGTGGCTGTGCTGGCCGCGACCGGGCGAACCATTCCGCATCGTGCGACAGCCTGCGATCTTCACGCTGCTCGTCGCCGTGCTCGCCGTGGCGCCGGCGGCGCTTGCCACGGCGATGCGCGCCGAACGCGCCCAGGCATGGACCGCGGTCGCGCTGTGGGACCTAGCGGCGGTTTCCATCGATGCGCAGCGCGTGTTGTTGCCGGCGAGTCTGGTCACGCCGGATCTTTCGGTGCAGATGCTCGAGCGCGCCTACGTGCCGTATGCGAATCCGCCGCTGTTCGATCTGGGCAAAATCCGGTTGAGTTTCTTCACGAGCTACAGCGATGCGCAATGGCGCGATCTGAAGTCGGCCTGGATCGCCGCGGTGCGCGCTCATCCGGTCGCCTACTTGCGGCATCGCGCGCGGCTGTCGCGCTATCTGTGGTTCGGTTTTCCGGCCGAATTGCCGCGCGAACTGGTCTACGTGCCGCAGCGCATCGTGCCGCCCGACGCGAATCTGACGCTGCCTGCCGTCGACGAATCGTCCTGGCTTTGGCGGCTCGCCGCATGGCTGCGTCCGACGCCGTTGTTCGCCGGCGCGCTCTATCTCGCGCTCGGCGCCGTCGCGGCGGTGTTGGTCCGGCGCCAGCCGCACCCGGCGCGCGGTACCGTGTTCGCGCTGGTCGGCAGCGCCTGGGCCAATGCCTTGCCGCTGTCGCTGATCAGCGGTTCGGCCGAATTCCGCTATCTCGCCTGGACCGCGCTCGCCGCCGTGCTGGCGTTCGCGCTGGCCGTTTTCGGACGCCGCGCGAACATCGGGTAGCATCGACGCCAACGTCCGCCAGGAATCGCTCATGTCCCGACCGTTGTTCGCCTTCGTCCTTGCCGTCTGCTGCGCACCGGCCGTCGCCGCCGATGTCGAAAGCCTCGCCGGCGGCATCGATGCCAAGGTGCTGGCCTGGCGCCGCGATATCCATCAGCACCCGGAATTGGGCAACCGCGAAACGCGCACCGCGCAACTGGTCGCCGAGCATCTGCGCGCACTCGGACTGGAGCCGAAAACCGGCATCGCCTACACCGGCGTCACCGCAGTGCTCAAAGGCGGCAAGCCCGGACCGCGCATCGCATTGCGCGCCGACATGGACGCGCTGCCAGTGGCCGAGCGCGTCGAGCTGCCGTTCGCATCGAAAGCCACGGCGACCTATCGCGGCGAAAGCGTCGGCGTGATGCACGCCTGCGGCCACGACGCGCATACCGCGATCCTGATGGGCGTGGCCGAAGCCCTGGTCGCGATGAAAGACGATCTGCCGGGCGAAGTGATGTTCGTGTTCCAGCCGGCCGAAGAAGGTCCGCCCGACGATGAGGAAGGCGGTGCCACGCTGATGCTGGAAGAAGGCGTGTTCGCCGACTACAAACCCGACGCGATGTTCGGCCTGCACGTCTTCAGCACGCTCAACGTCGGCACCATCGGCGTGCGCCCGGGCCCGCTGATGGCGGCCTCCGATCGTTTCACCATCACGGTGAAGGGCCGCCAGACGCATGGCTCGCGGCCCTGGGGCGGCGTCGACCCGGTCGCCGCCGCGGCGGAAATCGTCACGTCGTCGCAGCACATCGTGAGCCGGCAGATGAACATTTCGAAGCTGCCGGTGGTGATCAGCTTCGGCGCGATCAAGGGCGGCATCCGCTACAACATCATTCCCGACTCGGTCGACCTGCTCGGCACCATCCGCACTTTCGACGAAGGCATGCGCAAGGATGTCTACGCGCGCCTGGCGCGCACTGCCGAACACATCGCCGCGGCCCACGGCGCCACCGTCGAACATGCGATTCCGGCCGACGAAGGCAACCTGGTGACGATGAACGACGTCGCGCTCACCGAGCGCATGATGCCGACCTTGCAGAGCGTCGTCGGCAGCGCCAACGTCGTCGATCCGGGCTACACGATGGGCGCGGAGGACTTCTCGTACTTCGCGCGCGAAGTGCCGTCGATGTATTTCTTCGTCGGTGCCACGCCGCGCGGCAGCGACCCGCTCGCCGCGCCGAGCAATCACTCGCCGGAATTCTTCCTCGACGAGGAAGCGCTGAAAATCGGCACGCGCGCGATGCTCGCGGTGGCCACCGAATATCTCGAAGGGCAGTAACCGGGCCGTAGCCCGGATGCAGCGAAGCGCAATCCGCGACGCACGCAACGAACGCGCGCAGCCGCCCGGATTTTGATCCGGGCTACGACCGTGCGATTCCGCTACGCAACCGGATTGCGCGCAAGAAACTCCTGCACCAGCGGCACGATCCGTTCGGCCTCATCCTCCAGCACGTAGTGCCCGGCTTCCGGAAACTCGTGCACCTGCGCCTGCGGCAGCCGCTCGCGGAAGCCCTGCAGGAAATGCCGGTCGAACACGAAATCCTGCATGCCCCAGCAGACCAGCGCGGGGCGATCGGCGAATTCGTGCAGTCGCCGTCCGCCTTGCTCGACGATGTTCCAGGCCTTGTCGCCGGGCTTGAGCGGAATGTCCTGCACGAAGCGCACCGTCGCAATCCGGTTCGCCCACGAGTCGTACGGCGCAACGTAGGCACGCCGCACATCGGCCGGCATTTTCTTTTTCACGCCGACATACGAGGCCGCGCTCGAGAACGCATTCAGGCCGCGGATCAGCAGCGCGCCGAATTTCGAATCGCGGCCGAGCGTCAGCTGCCACGGCATCGGCTTGGACGCCGGCAGTGGAAACGCACCGGTGTTGAGGATCACCAGCCGCGCGATGCGCGACGGTTTGCGCAGGGCCCAGCCGAAACCGATCATGCCGCCCCAGTCGTGCACCACGAGCGTGACGTTTTCCTCGACGCCCAGATGGGCGAGCAGCGCTTCGAGATCGTCGATACGCGATTGGAGCGTGTACTCATAGCGCTCCTCGCCGGGCTTGTCCGACAGCCCCATACCGATGTGATCGGGCACGATGCAGCGATGCGATCCGCGCAGGGCCAGCACCAGCTTGCGGTAGTAGTAACTCCACGACGGATTGCCATGCACCATCACCACCGGCGGCGCATCGCGCGGGCCTTCGTCGAGATAACTCATCGACAGCCCGGGTCGGGCTTCGAAGCGGTGTGGGGTGAAGGGGTAGTCGGGGTAGTTCATGCGATCCGGTTCCAGGTCGGGACAGCGACGTTCGATGGGCGTGAACGTTCACTCGTTCGGTAGTTCTTCGGGCTCGTCGAGCGCAGCCAGCACTTCGCGCGCGAGATATTGACGGCCCCACGAACGGCCGCTCTCTTCGGTGATCAAATCGGCCGCGACGAGCGTGGCCAGGACTTTTCGCGCGGTCGGATCGCTGACCGATTGCAGCGACTTGACCCGGTTGGCATCGATGAACGGATTGACGAACAACTCGTCGATCAGCGCCAGCGCGCGCGGTTCGTTCGCGACTCGCGCGCGCATCCTTTCGCGCAGCGTCATCAACTGGCGCGCTTGGCGCAACGCGCGTTGCGCGCTCCATTGCACGCCGTAAAGGAAGTAGTGCAGCCAGTTGGTCCAGTCGCCGTGGGTGCGAACGCGTTGCAGGCCGCGGTAGTACTCGTCGCGATTGCGTTCGATGTATTCGGATAGATACAGCAGCGGTTGCGACAGGCGCCCGCGTTCGATCAGGAACAAGGTGATCAACAAGCGTCCGACGCGGCCGTTGCCGTCGAGGAAGGGATGGATCGCTTCGAAGTGTTCGTGCAGCAGTGCGCATTGAATCAGATCGGGCAGTTCGTCGCGCCGATGCAGGAAGCTTTCCCAGCTCGACAATGTTTCGGCCATTTCGAGCGGCGGCGGGGGCACGTAAGGCGCGGTCGCCGGCGTGCTGCCGGCCGGGCCGATCCAGTTCTGACTGCGGCGAAACTCGCCCGGCGTGGCGCGGTCGCCGCGCACACCGTGCATCAGGCGCTGATGCAGTTCGCGCACGAGGCGCAACGACAGCGGCAAGGTCTGCAAACGCTCGATGCCGAATTCGAGCGCGTCGACGTAGTTGCGCACTTCGCGCACATCGTTCTTGTCGACCGGCGGGACTTGCCCCGCCTCATCGGCCAGCAGGTCGGCCAGACTGGTGCGGGTGCCTTCGATCCGCGAGGACAGCACTGCTTCGCGGCGCAGATACGGGGCGATCAGCAGATGGGGATTGGGCAGGATGCGGCCGAGCCCGGACAATTCGCTGAGCGCGGCATCGGCCACCGAAAGCAGGCGAACCAGCGGCGCGCTGTAGATGAGTTCGGGAGGCAGCGGGGCCGGTACGAAGGCCGCATAGCCCTGCGCGGTCTGGATGACGCGCCCGGCCTGAGGGGCCTGGTAGTCCTGGGCATTCATTGCGACCTTTGAAAGCGCGCTTGCCTTGCACGCGAGGCTTTGAAAGAAATAAGCCTTATGCTTTCAAAGCTCGCGGAGAAATGCAAGTCGGCTTACATTTCCGGAGCAAAGCCTCACCAAACCACTTCGGCCATCGAGCAATTCAGCCCCGACCCGATGCCCAGCAAGGCCACCCGGTCGCCCTTCTTCAAGCGTCCCATTTCTTTCAGCTTGGACAGCACGATCGGCACCGAAGCCGGCCCGATGTTGCCGTGTTCGGCGAAGATGGTCAGGACCTTCTTCGGGTCGATGCCGAAGGCCTTGATGAAGGCCTGGGTGTGCACCTGGCTCACCTGATGGATGACGAACTCGTCGAGCTCATCGACCACCCAGCCCAGCGCCTGGCGCGCGGCGACGAAGGTGAGCTGGGCCAGCTTCAGGCCTTCGATCAGCAGCATGCGGGTGTCGGTGACCATGCGGTCGAGGTTGCCGCGGCACAGCTTGTTCCATTGCGTGGCCGCGCGCGTGACGCCGCCCTTGTAGCGCGGCGCGTCCGGCGTGAGCTCGCTGCGCGACAGCACCATCGCGGCCGCACCGCAGCCGAGCGTGAGCGATGCGAGTTCGCCGCGAAACTGTTCTTCGGTGATCTCGGGGGACGACATCCGCTCGAGCGTCTTTTCATAGACGAGGTTCGCGGTTTCGCCGTCGACCACGAGCGCGTATTCGATTTCGCCGCGCTCGATCATGCGGCTGGCGATATCCATACCGTTGAGAAAGGCGAGACAGGCATTGGCCACATCGAAGTTCTGGCACAGCTCCGAAAGGCCGAGGTTGCCAGAGACGATCGATGCGGTGGAAGGTTCGAGAAAGTCGCGGCTCACCGAGGTGTTGACCAGCAGGCCGATCTTCTCGCGCGGCACGCCTGCATCGGCCAGCGCCTTTTCGGCGGCCAGCGTGGCGGCGTCGGAGGCCAGCACGTCGTTGTCCCACAGGCGGCGGGCATGGATGCCGGCGATGTCGCCCAGCACGTCGGTCTTGATGCCGAGGCGGTCGAGCGTCGGGCGCAGGCGCTCGTTGATCGCAGCCGAGGTCAACGAATGCGGCGCATCGATGTGCGACACGCTGGCGATGGAGACGTTCTGGAACAGCATCAGGACACCAAAATTCGGGAGAAAAGCCTCGGAACGCTACAAGGTTCCGGCGGGAGGCGCAACCGGCGTTGCCCGAATCCGGGAGCCGTGCCCCAAGCTGGGGCCGGGCGGAGCAGAAGCAAGGAGATGGCCGTGAAGTGGATCACGAAAGCGAACATCGCGCTGCTGCTGTCGATAGTCACGACGGCCCCCGCGCAGGCGGTACAGGAAGCGAACGGCATCACGCCCGGCGGCGCGGTCTACCGCATCGCGGCGCCCGACGACTGGCAGGCCGGCGACGGCCTGGTGCTGATCCAGCACGGCTTCCAGTTCGCGCCCGACATCGAGCCGGACCTGGGCCCGCTGCGCGACCGCATGCTGGCGGACGGCTACGCCGTGGCTGCCTCGGGCTACCGGCAACGCGGCTGGGCGCTGTTCACCGCGCGCGACGACAACGCCGAACTGCTCGACGCCTTCCGCCTGCGATTCGGCGAGCCCGGTGCGCTGGTGATGGCCGGCGGCTCGATGGGCGGACTCATTGCTCTCAAGCTCGCCGAAGACGCGCGTTTCAAGGATCGCACCGCCGGCGTACTCGCCCTGTGTCCGGTGGCCGACGGCGTGGCGGCGTGGGACCAGGCCTTCGATCTGCGGCTGGCCTACGACGCCATCTGCGCCGACGTCGATCACGGCCAATTGCCGGCCGGCGCGCAGCCCACGCCGTGGGCGCTCGATCTCGATCAGTTGCCGGCCGACGTCGACACACCGGAAGACAGCGACGCCCTGCTCGATGCCGCCAGCGGCATCGCGCTATGCACCGGCCTCGGGCTACCCGACAACCTGCGCACCGGCGGCATGCGCGACCGTCTGGCCGCGCTGCAGACCATCGCCGAAACCAGCGACGAAGACGCACTGCTGCAGCAACTGGCCTACGCCATCATCGGCTTGTCCGACCTGTTGCGATCGCCGGACAAGCTCGGCGGCCGCAATCCGTTCTTCAATCGCGTGATCGACAGCGCAGGGACGCGCGATCTCGACTATCGCAGCGACAACGACGCTGCCTTGCCGGTCGATCTCGACCGCGACATCGTGCGCGTGACGCGCGATCCGTTCGCGCGTCTCCACTTCCATCGCAGCAGCACGCTGGAAGGTTCCGCCAGCGCGCGCATCGTGTCGCTGCATACCCAAGGCGATGCGGTGGTACCGGTCTGGCATCAGGGCGCGATCCGGTTGCGCTATGCCGACAAGCCGGTGCTGCAGGCGGTGGCGCTGAATCCGAGCCCCGCGCACTGCGCGTTCACCGCGCCGGAAGTCGAAGCGGGTTGGGCGACATTGCGCGAGTGGATGATGCGCAGCGCTTCACCGGCGCCGACTATCGCCGAGTTGCAGGCAGCCTGCGTCGCAGCGGGGCCTGCGAACGAGTGCCGGTTCGACCCGACCCTGTCGGCACCGTCGCCCCCGTACACCGGCCGCCTGCGCACCACGCTCAGCGATGTTCTGGCGTTCAGTCCACAACCGGTGAGTGGACTGTGGAACAACCCCGGCACGCCGTCGCAAGGCGTAATGTTCGAAGAACTCGGCCATCCCGTCGGTGGCGCGCCGCTCGGCGAGCAACGCGTCGCGATGTATTGGTACACGTGGGCGCCGGCCGGCGATCCTGCGCCCGGCCCGCGCTGGCTCGTCGGCGTGGGTCGCAGCGTAGAAACCGGCGTCGCGTTCGACGCCGTGGTCGAAGTGCGCGGCGGACGCTTCGGCCCGCTGCTCGATCCGGCACAACTGCAGTTCGTGCCGTGGGGACGCGTCGACGTCGTGTTCGAGCCGGGCAGGGCGACGCTCGAGTACGAAGCTTCCGGCGCATGGGGCGCGGGCCGCATTCCGCTGTCGCAGCTGACCACCACCGGCTTCGCCATCCCGGACTATCTCGATCTCGATCCGCCGCCATCGGAACTGCCGTTCCGACCGAGCGGCACCTACTACGATCCATCGCATCCGGGGCAGGGCTGGGTACTCAATCAGTTCAGCGGCAGCACGCAGCAATCGCTGCTGGTCGGTTACACCTACGATGCGGCCGGCAACCCGACCTGGCTGTTCGGCATGGACAACGATGCGTCCGACGGTCTGGTGTTCGCGATGACGCAGGCGGTGCAGGGCGGCACCTTCGAAAACGGCGCAACGCCTGCCGCGCCAAACCTGCAGCCGTGGGGCGAAGTGCGGCTCGAAGTCGAAGGGTGCGACGTGGTCGCGGTGAATTGGGTTTCGACGCGCGCCGGCTTCGGCAGCGGCCGCGTCGTCGTTTCGAGGTTGACATCACCATGGTTGCGGCACGCCCCGGCGGCGCAGTGCGCGCCATGAAGCCGTCATCGATCCGGTTTGCGAGCTCGATCGCGATCGCGCTGTGCGCAGGCTTCGCCGCGCACGCCGCCAACTCGGAAATTTCCGGCACCACGCCAGCCGGCAGCGCGTACCGCATCGTCGTACCCGAAGGCTGGTCGGCGGGCGATGGGCTGGTGCTGGTGCAGCATGGTTTTCGCTTCCAGAAAATCGCATCGCCCGAGTTGGGGCCGTCCGCGCAGGCGATGCTCGACGATGGTTTTGCGATCGCCGCGCCGGGCTATCGCCAGGCCGGTTGGGCAGTGTTCGATGCGGTGGCTGACAACGCCGACCTGTTCGACATCTTCCGCGCGCAGTTCGGCGAACCCGGCACCGTGATCGCGCATGGCGGTTCGATGGGTGCCTTGATCGCGCTGAAGATGGCCGAGAGCGAATCGCTGCGGCCGCATATCGACGGCGTCGTCGCGCTGTGTCCGGCCGCCGATGGCGTCGGCGTCTGGGATCAAGCGTTCGATGTGCGCATCGCGTACGACGCCTTGTGCAACGATGTCCCCGGCGGCGCGCTGCCGCGGGGCGATGGGCCCACACCGTGGGCGAGCAATCTCGACGTAATGGCGCAGGCGCCGACCGATCCGCTCGGCTATCCGGCGCGGATGCGTTCGCTGCCGCCGGTGCAAGCCTGCCTGGCGCTGCATCTGCCGGATGCGCAGCGCAGCCCGGCGCAGAAATCGCGCGTCACGGCGCTCGTGGCGATCGCCGGCACCGACGACGAAGACGCCCTCGCGGTGCAGCTGGCCTACGCCTATTTCGGACTCGCCGACCTGCTGCGTTCTTCCGACAAACTCGGCGGCGCGAATCCTTTCTACAACTACATCGTCGTCGACGGCGAACGCCGCGATCTGCGCTACGCCGCGAATTCGCAAATCACAGCTCGTCTTCCGGCCGGTTTCGACAACGGCATCGAACGCGTGCTGCGCGACGATTTCGCGCGCCTCGATTTCCAGCGCAGCAGCACGCCCGACGGCACCGTGCGCGTACCGATCGTGTCGATGCACACGCAGCGCGACGGTATCGTGCCGGCCACGATGCAGCGTTTCATGCGCCAGCGTTTTGGCGAACTCGCCAAAGGTGTCGGCATCGGTGTCGTGCGCGAAACGTCGGCGACGCATTGTGGCTTTTCGCAGAGCGAATACGACGCGGCCTGGGTGATGGCACGCGACTGGGTCGCGCGCGGCGACGCCGTTGCGCCCGTTACCGCCGACTTCCAGGCGGCTTGTGAAGCGCGCCACGCCGGTGCCTGCCGATTCGATGAAGAAACCATGCAGGCGGTCACCGTCACCGGCGAATCGCATCTGCGCTATCGCCTACATGATCTCGGCTCGCGAGCCATCGGGCTGCAAACGTTCGGCGGCCTGTGGTGGGATCCGGCGCGTCCCGCGCAAGGCCTGATGATCGAGGAGCTCGACGATCCGATCGGCACCTGGGGCGCCGGAGAACAGCGCGTCGCCGTCGCCTGGTACACGTGGGCACCGCAGGACGATCCGAATCCCGGTGCGCGCTGGTTCTACGGCGTCGGTCGCGTCTACGGCGCCAATCTGAGCGTCGATCTGCTCGAAGTGCGCGGCGGCCGTTTCGGCAACGCGCTCGATCCGCGAGCGATCACGTACGCGCCGTGGGGCCGCGTCGAAATCGCCTTCGACGCCGCGCATCCGACGCTGCGCTACGCTGGCCCGCCCGGCTACGGCAGCGGCGAAATGTCCCTGCACAAACTGCTGCGCGCCGGCACCGGCATCGGCTCGTCATTGGCGTTTTCGCCGCCGCTGAGCTTCGATTTCGAACGCATCGGCACCTACTACGATCCGCGTCATCCGGCCGGCGGTTGGGCCCTCGATCAGTTCGACAATGAAGACACGTCGAACCGCGTCGGTTCGCTGCTCGTCTGGTTCACCTGGGACGCGAACGGCCGGCCGCTATGGATGTTCGGCCTCGACGACAACGATGCCGACGGCCTCTCCTTCGATCTGCGCTGGGCCGCAGGCGGCGGACGCTTCGAACCGGGCTACACGTTGTCGCAAGTGCAGCTGCTGCCTTGGGGCGAGGTGACGCTCGAAGGCGACAGCTGCGTGCAACCGGCCGTCACGGCGGTGCAATGGCGCGCCCAAACGCATGGCTTCGGCGATGGCGACGTGGACGTGGTGCGGCTGACCGATCCGACCATCATGCACACCGGCCTTTACTGCCACGCGCCCCGATAGATCGCGCCCGGCTAGGCTGGGCTCAATCGCCGTCGATCGGAAACGTCTGCGCCTCATCGGCCTGGCGCGGGCCTTCGGTAACCACCGGCGCCGCCTCGCGCATCGGCGCGCGGCCGATCGGCGCATTGCGTCCGCAGGAGAACGCCGCGAACTGCTGCTCGCCGGCGCTCGGCTCGTTGAGCGCCTGCACCGTATCGGCCGACAACGACGAGGCTTCGTTGCGCGCCAGCGTCTCGAGTTCGTCGCGCACTTTCAGGTCGTTGCGCTGATACAGCCCGACCTTGTCACGCACCGACACGCCCACTTCGCCGCGCCGCACGCACGACGAAAGATCGTCGCCGACACGCGCCACGCGCACCTGCGCCCCATCGGCTTCCATCTTGACCCAAGTACAGGCCGACATGCTCGCGAGCAGGGCGACGGACAACACGATGTTGCGAATCATGATGAAGCTCCGATGGCAGATCGTCCGGCACGCCGGACCTGAAATCATCTCGCCCGCGACGCGCGTTTCGCATCGATCCGCAGGCGGCCGGAGTATGGCATCGCGCCTGCTTCGCAACGTGGCTGCGGCATGAACCGCAGTGGCTCAAAGGTACGCGCGCACTCCCTGCGAGGTTGACGTTCGACGTCCGGCGCGGAAAGGCGCGGCAACCCGATTTCGCCGCCAAATTCGATATCCATCGCGACGCCAACCCGCCATCGACCGGTCGGCTTGAGCGACCCTCGCTTCGCCGTCGCGAGCACTCTGATGCGCCGACCGCGCGATCGTTTTTCCGCTCTGCAGTCGCCCCTGATTGCCGCTCGACGGCGACCGAAGGTCATGCCGGTTCGCTCGGCGCGAGCAGTTCGTGCCCACGAGCGCTGGGCTGTCTACCCTTCAATCGTGCTGCGTACTCCCGAGTGCGATCCGAGGCGCGGCGTCGTTCGCTGCCATCGCCCTTTCGATCGCGCGCAGCCGGCGACTCGCCGGCCCCTGGGGTACATTCATTCGTGAAGGATGGCAATGGAGCAGTCCGATGAGGCTTTGGCATTTTCTGGCGGCATCGTTGATCGGAGCTGTGCTGCTGAGCAGGCAGGCACAGGCTTTCGTCGAAGAGCCTTTCGTCATCCCGACGCAGCCGACGGCAAGCACTCCGATCTGGGTGCATGTGACGGCCGGTTATTGTCACGCGATCTCGGACGGTGTGTGGGACGCGGAACTGGTTCTGGTGGCGCCGGGGCAGTTGCAGCTGCTGACCGAGGGCGTCGCGTTGTCGCCGGGGCACCCCTTCTGCATCCATCCGCCCTTCCCGTATCGATTCGACATCGGTGTACTCCCCGTGGGCAAATACACGTTGCAGGTCTTCATCCACGACGACTTTGCATCTCCCGAACCGATCGGGTTTGGCAGCGTGAGTTTTGTCGTCGCAGCGCCGGCGAGCATCCCATCGTCATCGACGACGACGCTCGCGGTTCTTGTCGCCGCGCTGGTCGCCTTTGGGGCTTTGGCCGCTCGCGATTCTTTCCATGTATAGCTGCAGCGGCCGGCCTGTTCGTCTCGCTCAGCCTGGCGCCGGTGCGGGTCGTATCTGCGCAGGAGAAGGTGCTGCACGTCCTGCTGTCGGGGAGTCCCTACGCGCCAACGGCTGCCTCCATCGTCGATGGATATGAGTTCGCCGCGGGTGCGATGCCGCCACTGATCGGGCTCGGCGCGGAAACGCCTATGGAAGCGGAATACCTCATCCCCAAGCGCGCAAGCGGTGCATTTGGCGCATACCTCGTCGACCATCCGGATACCGCGCGCTCGCGCCTCGAACGCTACATCGTGGTGCATTACGATGCGAGCACCAACCTGTTGACCGCGCGAAATGCGCTGCTCGCGGATCCGAATGTCGAGCATGCATATATACCTGCAAGTCCTAAGTTCGCGGTCCCGTCCGGCGCGCACATACGACTGACACTCGGCCTGGTAGCGACAACGCAAGTCTCTACGGATTGGAGCGCGCCGCTGAACGTTTCTGCCGCATGGAAGATCGCAGGCGGCTGGTCGCTCGTCGGAACGGTCGACAGCGGGATTGCGACCGCGCATCCAGGCCTCGCAGCGCTCGTCAACGGCCAGTATCAGGGCGGCAATTTTCTCGCGGCTCTCTCTTACGATGTTGGTCGAACCGGAAGCCAAGGGTGTCAGGCAGCCGGCAACTGTATCGAGCCAAATGTCGATGAAGCGCAAGCGATAGCGGTTGCCGTCGGTGGCGCATGCGACGGAGACGGCGACGGCATGGCCACGCCAGCTTTTGCCGGGCACGGCACTCATGTCGCGGGATTGATCGGCGCCAAGGGAAACTCCGCGGCCGGCGTGTGCCGCAACTGCGGGATCGCGCCTTGGCGTGTCGCGCGTGACGTCTGCTTCCTGCAGAGCGGCCAGGTACGCGCGCAGCTCAACGCGGCGGCGGTCGATGCCGCACTGACGATTCAGGCCGATCTCGGCGTGCAGGTCATCAATCAGAGCTTTTCGCGGTTGGGATTGGCCCAGGCTCACTGCCAGCTCAATCCGCTCAACAGCGAGTGCCTTGCGCTTGAGCATGCTGCGGAACGCGGGGTGATGCTGGTGGCGGCTTCGGGTAACGATCGCACGACCATCTCGTTTCCGGCGTCCCATCCGAACGTAGTCGCCACCGGAGGCTTGGGCACCGATCTTGGATTCTGGAATCGCGATCCGGACGCGCCGCCGAATCATCTCGACCAATGTCCACAACCGCCGATCGTTCTCCAACTCGGACAAGAGTGCGGCTCGAACTTCACGGTCAATGTCGCCGCCGATCGGCGCCAGGAAGTGACGCTGCCGGCGGAGGCCGTCCATTCGACGATGTATCCGGGCATGAACTGGAACACCGGTTTGGGATGCGGCGACGGAATCGGCGGGCCGAACGGAGACGGTGTCGGGCCGTGCACCGGAACGTCGATGGCCTCGCCGATCATGGCGGGTCTCGCCGGCTTGCTGCGCTCGATCAATCCGCTGGTTCTGCCGGGTAATCCGGAGATTGCAGGCGATGCCGAAGGAATTCGCGATGTGGTGGCCGCTACCACGAGCGAGGCGCAGGTTGGCCAGGCCTGGAATCCACAGTTCGGCTACGGCCGTCCCGATGCGGCAGCTGCGGCGAAGCGGATGCTCGGAACGGTACGCGGTCTTCTGGCGCGCAATCGCGCGATTCCGCTTTTCGATTTCGTCAGCACGGCGGCCACCGATCATGCCGTGACGGCATCGCCGCAGGTGGCGATGACGCTCGCCTTGACCGAGCCCTGGGTGTGGGCGCCGCGCGGCCCGGCCGTCGCCGGCTATCCAGCGTTTCCAATCGCGCCGAGTGCAGCGATGCCGGCGCCGCACGCCAGTGCGTTCGTGCTATCGACCGAGTACCGCACCGACCCGAAGCAGCCCGCGCTGATACCGCTGTTTCTGATGAGCCGATCGCGTCCGTGGCCGCTGGGTTGCACGCCCGGAACGTTCGGGTGCAATCATGCGAATCGCGATTTCATGCTGGTATCCACCACCGCCGCGCTGCAAACCGCCGCGGCGGACGGCTACCAGTTGCAGGGGCGGCAGGGTTACCTCTTTCAACCGTGCTCGCCGGAGCCCAGCTGCGTGCCGGCGGCGGCCGAAAAACTCTATCGTCTCTGCAACGCGGCTGAAGACGACTGCGCGGTCTTTCTGGAGCACGAACTCGCCGCGTTCCAGAATGCCGGCTACACCACCGCCTATCCCGCGGGCAGCGATCCGGTGATGGGCTACGCCTATCGCAACATCGACGCCGATGGCGACACGCTCATCGACGGTTTCGAGCGCTTGATCGGTACCAATTCGGCCAGTGCAGACTCGGACGGCGACGCCGTGGCGGATGGCGTCGAGTATCCGTTGGCGGGCGTTCCGGTATCAGACCCGTGCTCGGGCCCCGCGATCATCTGCACGCAATCGGCGGTGTTCTTCGACGGATTCGAATAGCCGCTAAGGGCAGCCCGTCCTGCAGCGATTACCTGCTGCAGAACGGGCCCAGCGCGAGCTTTTGCGAGCGATCGTCAGCGCAACACCTTGCCGTCGGCGTCGATCACCGACACGTTCTCGCCCATCACTTCGCGCAGCGGTTGTTCGATCTTCGACAGATCGCCGACCACGACCCAGGTCTGCGCTTCGGGTTCGAGCATCTGCGCGGCTTGCAGCACCTGCTCGTCGGTGAGTGCTTCGGTGCGAGTTTTCAAGGTTTCTACGTAGTTGTCGGGGCGGCCGTAGAGGACGATGCCTGACAGCGCGCCGAGCACGGCGTTGGTGGTTTCGTACTGGCCTGGCAGGGCGCGCACGTTGTTGTCCTGGATCTTGTCGATTTCATCGGCGCGCGCCGGTTTGCTGCTGGTGAACTCGGCCAGTTCGCGGCGGATTTCCTTCACCGAATCGATCGTCTTGTCGGTCTGCACCGGCGCCCAGATGATCCACGGCCGCTGGCCCTGCGCGTTCGACATGAAACTGTAGGCTCCATAGGCCCAGCTCTTGTCTTCGCGCAGGTTCATGTTGAGGCGTGCGGTGAAGGTGCCGCCGAAGACATCGTTCATCACTTCGGTGGCGAGATAGTGCGGGTCGCGCGTGGACGGCGCGAGTTGGCCGGCCAGGATCATGCTTTGTTCCGCGCCGGGCTTGTCCATCAGATACACGCGCGTCTGCTTCGCCGGTGCCACCTGCGCGATCAGTTTCGCCGGCTTCGCCTCGTTTGGCGCCTGCCAATCACCGAGCACGCGATCGAGTGCTGTCGTGATTTCGGCCAGCGTGGTATCGCCGGCGACCAGGATGCGCACATTGTCCGGACGGATCCAGGCCTGATGGAAGGCGCGCAGATCGTCCGGCGTCAGCGACTTGATCGAGGCCGTCGTGCCCGAGCCGGTGAACGGCATCGCATAGGCGTGGCCTTCGCCGTACAGCAGCGGCGGCAAGGTGCGCAGCGCGAGCGACGACGGACGCGTCTTCTCCTGCTCGATGCTGGCCAGCCACTGTGCCTGCACGCGCTCGAATTCCTTCTTTTCGAACGCAGGATTGCGCACCACATCGGCGAGCAGCGCGAGCGACGGCGCGAGCTTGTCCTTCAGTGCCGACAGCGTGACGTTGGAGGCATCGAGTCCCGAACCGGCGCTCAGATTCGCGCCGAGGCTTTCGGCTTCGCGCGCGATGGCGAGCGTGGAGCGCGTCTTCGTGCCCTCATCGAGCATGCCCATCGTGAAACTCGAGGTGCCGAGCTTGCCGCCCTGATCGGCGGCGTAGCCCGCATCGAACAGCAACTGCATGTTGACGATCGGCGTTTCGTGCCGCTCCGCCAGCACGATTTCGATGCCGTTGGACAGCTTTCCGCGCTGAATCGCCGGGAATTTCAGGTCGGGAAACTGCGCCACTTTCGGCAGGCCGGCCTTGCGATCGACATCGCTCGCGGTTGGCGCGAGCGTCGGGAACGGTGTGACGGTGAGCGTCAGATCGCCGTTCGCGAGCCAGCGCTGGCCGGCGGCTTTCACGTCCTGCGGCTTGGTGCTGTCGAGAATCTGCCAGCTGCGGCGATAGCAGCCCGGATCGTTCATGTAGACCGCGCATTCGGCCAGCACGTCGGCCTTGCCGCCGAAGCCGCCGATGCGTTCGATGCCGCGCACGAACCCGGCGCGGAACTGCGTCAACGCGCGCGACAATTCGTCGGCGGTCGGACCCTGTTCGAGCAAGCGGCGAACTTCTTCATCGATGATCTTTTCAACCTTGGCCTCGTCGACGCCTTTCTTGACATCGACCTGCACCCAGAACATCGACGACAACTCGAACGGCATCACGAAGGCCGAGGCCGAATCGGCGAGGCGTTCGTTGTAGACCAGGCGTTCGTACAGACGCGACGTCTTGCCGCTGCCCAACACTGTGGCGAGCAATTGCAGGCGTTCGACATCGGCGTTCGCCAGTTCGGCGACGTTCCAGCTCTTGTAGATGCGGCTTTGCGCCACGCGATCCTGCATCGTCAGGCGCGACGAATGCTCGCGCTTGGCGACCCAGGTCTGCAGCCGCGTGACCGGCGGGCCGGCAGGAATGTCGCCGAAATAGCGCGCCATTTTCTGCTTCGCGGTCGGCACGTCGATATCGCCGGCCAGCACCACGACGGTATTGTTCGGGCCGTAGTAATCGCGGAACCATTGTTTGACGTCGTCGAGCGCGGCGGCGTTCAGATCATCCATCGAACCGATGGTTTCCCAGCGGTAGGGATGGCCTTCCGGATAGCTGTATTTCTGGATCGCTTCGAACACTTTGCCGTACGGCTCGTTGTCGCCCTGGCGCTTTTCGTTCTGCACCACGCCGCGTTGTTCGTCCAGCACTTCCTGCGTGACGGCGCCGAGGAAATGGCCCATGCGGTCCGATTCCATCCACAGCGCCATATCGAGCGCGGTGGTCGGAACGTTCTGGAAATAATTGGTGCGATCGAGCCAGGTGGTGCCGTTGATATCGGTGGCGCCGACCTGTTCGAACGGTTTGAAATATTCGTCCTTGTAGTTTTCCGAGCCCTGGAACATCAGGTGCTCGAACAGATGCGCGAAGCCGGTCTTGCCGAATTTCTCGTCCTTCGAACCGACGTGGTACCACACGCTCACCGCCACGATCGGCGCCTTGCGATCCTCGTGCACCACCACGCGCAGGCCGTTGGGCAGGGTGAATTCTTCGTAGGGAATATCGGCGACCTGCGCCGCCGCGGGGCCGCAGGCGGCGCTCGCCAGCGCGGCGGCGAACACACCGGCGCGCAACCGGTTCGTAGGCAGGGGCCGGTTCGAAGACTGGGACATCAGCTCACTCCTTGGCGCCGCGGCGTGTCCCGCGGGTGTTGAACGAAACTTCGTGCGCGCCCGCGAGCGCGCTGCGCGGGCATCCTAACTGCCGGCGTCGACCGATACACTAGGCCACAGGTCCCGTGGGGAGTGCGTCATGGCGAGAGTCTTGGTCACCGGTGCCAATCGCGGTATCGGTCTGGAGTTCGTGCGCCAGCTGCTGGCCCGCGGCGATCGCGTGATCGCGGCCTGCCGCCATCCGGGACGCGCCACCGAACTCACCGGCCAGGCCGGCGCGCATCCCGGGCATCTGCATGTGCTGCCGCTCGACGTCACGCGGCCGTCGAGCATCACGGAACTCGGCCGCGAAACCGCGATGTTGTTCGATGGTCTGGACCTGTTAATCAACAACGCCGGCGTACTGATCTCGGGCGAACGCTTCGGCAGCGTCTCGGCCGACGATCTGGACGCCAGCTTCCGCGCCAACGCGATGGGGCCGCTGCTGCTCACCCAGATGCTGGCGCCGCTGCTGGCCAAGAGCAAACAGGGCCGCGTGATCAACCTCTCCAGCGTGATGGGCTCGATCGCGCACGTGCGCGAATTCCGCAGCCCCAGCTACGCGATGTCGAAAGCCGCCCTCAACATGGCCACCGCCCTGCTGGCGCGCGCCATGGCACCGGCCGGCGTCACCGTCGTCGCGCTGCATCCGGGCTGGGTGAAAACCGACATGGGCGGCCCGCAAGCCGAAGTCGACCCGCGCGACGCGGTGGCCGGCGTCCTGCGCACTGTCGACGCGTTGAAGATCGGCGATTCGGGCAAGTTCCGCGATTGGCAGGGGGCGGAGGTGCCTTGGTAGAGCAGGGGTCAGGGGTGAGTGGCTAGGGCGTGTCGATGATCGGCTTTCTATGCATCTCGGCCGACGTGTGTTGACCTTACAGCGCGCCCTCGCCACTCGTCCCTAGTCCCTTAGCTTCCGCCCCAGCGCATCGTCCCTCCTCGCGCATCGCGCTCCAGAACCCCGTGGCACACGCCTTGCTGGCGTCCCGCCACCTTCCTGCGTGATGCTTCGCCCATGTCGCTGCGCCTGCGCCTCATCGTCAGCTACACCGCGCTGATTCTCGCCCTAGGTCTGGCGGCGTGGTGGGGCGTGCGTTCGCTGACGGCCGATCTCACCGGGGCGCTGGGCGAGACGGCGGCCAGCGTGGGGCGTTCGGTGTTCACCGTGATGCGGCGCGAGCAGCGCGAGGAAATATCCCCGGATGAGGAAACCGGACCGCCAGCAGATCTGGCGGGACCTTTGCCCGCTGGCGAAAGCGGCACCAGCGACGGCGAATGGGAGGCGGATCTGCGCGAAGTCATGGTGCTGCGCGATCGCCGCACCGATGAGGAAACCATCGCGACCGTCGACCGGCACGCGCCGGCGCCGCACGACGCGGTGCGGGTGATCGTCAACGGACGCGAGCTGACGGCAGCGGAAATGGCGGCGCACCGCGCCAGACATCCCGATCGGTTCGGCGTCGAACTGGTGCATCGATCGGCGGGCGGCGAGCCGATGCTGTGGGTCAGCGGGGAGGGATTCGACCGCGCGATTCCGCTACCGAGCACCGGTATCGACGCGGCGCTGGAACGCTACACGCGGCAACTCGGCTGGGGCCTGCTCGCCTTGCTCGGCGCCGGCCTGCTGTTGTCGGTCTGGCTGGCGCAGCGCGTCACGCGGCCGCTACGCGCGTTGTCGGCCGCCGCGCGCACCGTCGGGCAGGGCACGCTCGGCGCGCAGGCGCCCGATGGTGGCGTGCCGGAAGTGCGCGAGACGATCGCGGCGTTCAATCGCATGTCGGCGCAGTTGCAGCGGCTCGATGCCGAAGCCACGGCATTGCGCGCCGATCGCGAATTGGCCGAGCTGGGCGAAATCGGCCGCGGCCTCGCGCACAGCCTGCGCAATCCGATCCACGCGCTCGGGCTGAGCCTCGAAGCATTGGCCGCGCAAGCCTCCGATCCCGCTGCCGCGCAGTCGCTCGCGCATTCCGGACACGAGCAGTTGCAGCGCGTCGATCAGGCCTTGCGCGGTTTTCTGGCACTTTCCGCTGGCAATGGCGCGAATTCTCAGCCGGTTTCGTTGCGCGAAGTGATCGACGATGTGCTGCTCGAAGCCAGCCAGCGGGCGCAGGGCCGCGTGCATTTCGAATGCGCCGGTGACGACGCGCAACTCGATGCGGTGCCGGCCGAACTGCGCGTGATGCTGCATGCGCTGGTGATCAATGCGCTCGAAGCCAGTCCGGTCGGAGCGCGCGTCCAGGTGCACGTTGCGCGCACGGGCGAGGCGGTGGTGATCGATGTGATCGACGCAGGCGACGGCGTGCCCGAGTCGATCCGTGCACGGCTTTTCCAGCCGCATGTGAGCGGCAAACCGCATGGAGCGGGCATGGGTTTGTATCTCGCACAGCGGCTCGCGCGCTTGCGCTATGCCGGCAATATTTCACTCGAACCTTGCGTACCGTGCGGCACGCGTGCGCAGCTGCTGCTGCATCCGCGCGAGGCGTTGCATGGCTGATCGAGCCGCCGTCCTGCTGGTGGAAGACGATCCGGCGCAGCGCACGCTCGTCGCCAATATTCTCACCGGCGCCGGCTTCACGGTGCGCGCAGCCGATGGCTTGCACGCGGCGATGGCGATGCTCGGCGACGACGCGCTGCAGCTGGTGTTGTCGGATTACAAGCTGGCCGACGGCGACGGTCTGGCCTTGCTGCGCGAAGTGCGCACGCGCCGGCCGGAATTGAGCTTCGTGCTGGTGACGGCCTATGGCAGCATCGAGCACGCGGTGAGCGCGATACGCGCCGGCGCCGACGACTATCTCGCCAAGCCGTTCGAACGCCAGGCGCTGTTGCTGGCCGTCGACAAAGCGCTGCGCACGCGCGCATTGCGCGAAGAGAATCGCAAACTGGTCGATGCGCTCGGCGAGCGCGAACGCCTGGTCGATCTGATCGGCACCGCGCCGGCGATGCAGAAACTCTATCGCCAGATCGAGCGCGTCGCGCCGACCGACGCCACCGTGCTGCTGTACGGCGAATCGGGCACCGGCAAGGAACTGGCGGCGCGCGCCCTGCACAAGCTGTCGCGACGCGCGAACGGCGCCTTCGTCGCCGTCAATTGCGCCGCGATTCCCGAAGGCCTGATCGAAGCCGAATTCTTCGGCGCCGAACGCGGCGCCTACACCGGCGCCAACGCCAGCCGCGCCGGCTATTTCGAGCAGGCGAACGGCGGCACGCTGTTCCTCGATGAACTCGGCGAGCTGCCGCTCGCCTTGCAGCCGAAACTGCTGCGCGCCTTGCAGGAAGGGCGCATCACGCGCGTCGGCGGCCGCGGCGAAATCGCGCTCGACCTGCGCGTGATCGCGGCGACCAATCGTGATCTGAAACGCGAAATGGCCGAAGCCCGTTTCCGCGAAGATCTCTATTACCGCCTCGCCGTCGTCACGCTGACCCTGCCGCCGCTGCGCGACCGCCGCGAAGACATCCCGGTGCTCGTCGAGCACTTCGCCCGCCGCGCCGCCCTGCAGCACCAACTGCCATCGACGACGCTGCCGAAAAGCGTGCTGCGCGCGCTGATGGATCGTCCCTGGTCCGGCAATGTGCGCGAACTGGCGCACAGCGTCGAGCGCCTGCTGCTGCTCGGCGAAGACGGCGAAGCCGACGCGGCCGACCTGCCGCCGCAATCGCACCCGATAACCAGCGCCGACTTCCGCCTGCCGCCCGAAGGCCTCGACTGGGACGCGCTCGAACGCGATCTGCTGCAGCAGGCGTTGGCGCTGTCGGAAGGCAACCGCACCCGAGCGGCGCGCTTGTTGAATCTGCCGTACAAGGCGTTTTTGTACCGGATCGAAAAGCATGGGTTGATCGTCGCGCCCCAAACGTTGGGCTAGGGCGAATCGCACGTGCTGCGCCTGAATCGATTCGGGCAGGCAGCGCATGGCATTTCGCAACGAGCAGTTTCGCGTTGCCATTTCCGCATCTGGTCGTTCTGGCTTGCGACCTGACCATTTCTGTGACCGCACACGTAGAGCACCACACCGGGCCCAACCATTCCCGGGTGTGGAGACGACGTTGAAAAAGAACAGATTCAGAAGTTCTGCAACTATTCGTTACATTTCGTTGTTAGCCGCTTGTGTGATTTCGCAAGTTTCCGCCGCTGCAGTGTCCGAAGTTCGGCTGCACCCGGCCTCCTCCGAAACGGCCGAAGTTCGCGAATCACAGGCCTATCCTTTCAAAACACTGGAGACAACTTCCGACGCCACGGTCAGTTTTACGATCGACCCGGCGGTCGAAATAGCAAGCGCGGATTTTTTTGAACGCTATGGAGAACGTTTTGGCTTGAGCGCCGACGACACCTTCGTTCTGATCAAGACCGTTGAGAGCGAAACCGGCACCGTGATCCGATTTCGCCAGCACTACAAGGGCGTGCCGGTTGAGGCGTCGTACGTGGCTTTGGTGGAGCGCGAGGGTCGCGTCGTGTCCGGTACGGGCCGCATCGTGCCCGGCATCTCGCTCGATACACGCCCGAAGCTCGATGCAAAATCGGCCGCGCGCAAGGCACTCACAGCGGTCGACAACGGCCCGAACTTGAAAGCTTCGCAAGTAGGCTCGGAGCTGTTGGTGCGAAGGGCGGTCTGGGAGCGGAAGGACGCGCCCGCCCAACTGGCCTACCGGTTCAACCTGCGCGACGGCGAAGTGCCCGTCACACTGCTGATCGATGCATCATCGGGCGAAACACTGCAGATCGCCGATTCGCGCAAGCGCGCACTGAGCAATATCACGGTCGATCCCGTACTGACCCACTACGACGGGCCGGTACCACTGAAAGTCTCCGAGTCGACCGACCTCGCCAACGGTGCCATCACCCGGCGGCTGCATCGTCTGCCGGCCAATGGTAGGCCGGAATATCAGGTGTTCTGCAATGTGTTCGCAGGCTTGCCGGATTATCCAGACGCCGAACCTTTCCTCGACACCGATGTGGACAATGTCTTCGACCTGCCGGTCCTGTGCGAAGGCACCGCCGGGACGCAAGTCATGCTCGGGATCGAACAGACACTCGATCTGCTGGAAAGCGTCGGTTTCAAGGGCGTCGACAATGTCGGCAACCAGCCGATCGTTGCCGTGATCGATTACGGCAACAAACCATCGGACTCCAGCTTGTCATACTTCGCAAAAGGCCCGCTTTTCATCGGTCCCGACATTGTCGCCTCGGCTTTGGTCTTCCACGGCGAGCCAAAATACACTGTGCCCGGCTTCCCCGGCGTCGATATGAGTAGTGTGGCGCACGAGCTCAAGCATGCGATTGATGCTTTTACGGGGAACTTCGAGTCCTATACCGCGTGCAGTGAAGGCGCCAGTGTCGAAGAGGGCTCGGCCGTCGTCCTGTCCGGTGCGGTGCAGCGAGCTTTCCGCGAAGCACAGGGAAATATCTGGGATTGGACCTTGTTCGACGAATACCTGCCGACGAATCCTCAGGTCAAAATCCCCAACCTCGCCGCTCCTGAGGCTAGCGGATTTCCCGGCACCTACGGTGTGGATGCGAGCGGGAAGCCGTTCGACCCTCAATTTTTTCCGATCCCCGCCTCCTGTGTCCTGCCGGAATACAACCAGCACCGCAACGGCGCCATCGCGTGGAAAGTCTACCGTCTGCTTTCGGAGGGCGGCCAAGGCGTCAACGCCGCTGGCGAAAGTTACAGCGTCATCGGCATCGGCGCGCACAAAGCGATAGAACTCGTAATTTGGAGCACGCTGTTCTATCCGGAGCACGGCGGCTTCGTGAGCATGCGAATGGCCAACCTTGTGACAGCCGCCTGGCGCTGGCCGGGCGGCAGCGAAGCTGATTCCATCGCCAACGCCTGGGCCGCCGTAAACGTGGGCGACCCGGCCACGGGTGCGCTGGACTACTCGCCTCACGACGGTGCTGTCGACGTTCTACCGTGGCCGGCAAAACTTGCCATTCGCCTGCATAAAGACAGTCCGGTGAGTTCGCACCTGTTGCAGATTTCATACTTCCCGGATTTTCCTGCCGATCCTGCATTGACCTACGAAAAAGCCTTGCCCGATGAGATCAAAGACGCCGAAGACCCGAGCTATTCGTGGGTCACGTACCACGTTCCTGTACAGGCGGACATGGCCTATTACTGGCGCGTCATGCCGACAGCGCTCAAGCCCAACGCCTGCCCGGCAGCGCCCGAATGCGCGATAGTCGGCCTCTGGCAGCCGGCGCGAGCATTCAAAACAGCCGAGTTGGCGATCGACGAAATAGCGCCGGCCTCGGATCAGGTCTACCCGTGGTCGACGGAATTCATCACCGGCCATGCCCCCGGGATGGAATTCATCGAACTGCGGTTATGCGAAAAGGTCTCGCTGCTGCCTGGCGGATGCTCGGCGCCTTTGCTGCTCACCTTGCCCGCCGCGACGGATCCACCGGATGGAAAACAGCATGCCTTCGTCAATACGCGAGTGGACCAGGTGTATCGATGGACGGCCACCGCAATCGGCCCGCTCGACGCGTGGGGCCAGCCCACCAAGGGTGCGGCGCTGAAAGACGGCGTGTCGTACCCGAAAACCTTCCACACGATCAGGCCAGTGCCGACCTTGGTAAAACCTTGGGATGGCTGGACGTTTTCGCCGTGGGCAATCCAGGCGCAGGTCGAACCGGTCGATGGCATCGACCAACCCGGAATTTCCGGCTGGTGCGAATTCGTGGTGAAGGGCGACCTGGGCGTCGCGGACACCGAACCGAAGCAACTGGTCACCCAGCCCGGCACCTGGAGCATCGAGTTCGACGTGCCGCCGCCGGCCAAGACACCGTACTACGTGTCCGCGGTTTGCTTCGGACCCGAGTTGCAGGCGCCGATCGGCGTGGGACGGGAAGAAACCAAGCCGTCCGAAGAGCATCTCTTCATCGCAGACTATGAACTGGTGCGGCCTACGAATCTGAAGCCATTCGACGGCGAGATCATTCCGTTCGCAGACCAGCCCAACACGATGCTTTTTGGCGAGTGGGATTCTGTGCCCGGCGCCGATGAGTACGTGGCGAAAGTCCTGCCTCCCGCGGGGGGAAGCTACGCGGTCACCAAGCCCCACAAGGCGGGAAACGCGACGCAAAAAGTCTCGCTCGGCACCGGTCCGCAACTTATCACCGGCAATGGCTGCTGGAGCGTGCGCGCGATCAAAGGTGCGCTCCAGGGGCCCGAGTCGGAGAAAACCTGCTGGAAAGTGGGGCCCGACAAGCCCTGGCCTTTGACTCCAGCCAACGGGTCGACCGAGGTACCGTTGGGCGTCGAGCTCGTGTTCGAGTCCCACTTCACGCCCACCGAATCGTTCCTGGTCGAGGTGCGAGAAGACTCGCCCGTCGGTCCCTTCGCCCACACTCACACCCTCACATCCAACGATTGGATCGACCCGCTGGACGACATCCACACCGTGGTGGTCAACCTCACCGATGACTACATGGAGCACGGCAAGACATACTGCTGGCAGGTCACCAATCCGGGCGCACCGGGAATGGGCGACGAGGTGAGCGACTGGTCGTGCTTCTCGACCTCTGCTGCCCCTCCGCCACAGGCCGGCGATGCCCCGGTGGACAGCATGTTCGACCCGTCGCTGGGCTTCGTGGACGGGCTGCTGGTGCCGGACTTCGTTAACGGTGTGGTGGCGGGCTGGATGCCGAAAGCCGGGGCTGACAGTTACATCGTGGCGCTGGGGTGTCCCGTGCCCGATCTGCAGAACCCGACTGCCCTGCTGATAAATCAAGACTGGGCGGCGAAGATCGTTAGTGCTTCCGACCTCACGGCCGACGCGCAGCAGTTCGGTAGCGGACCGATGGGTGAGCGTCTGTGGGCCGTACTGGTGACACCACTCGTCAATCCGGGGGATGTCGGCCGGAGTTGCGAGGTCGGTATCTGGCCCTGCTCCGGCATGGGAACGGAAGATTTCAAGTGCGGCGAAGGGCATCTCTCCGAGCCCTTCATGATTTGGGGCGGGCCGAACAACTGTCCGGCCGGTTACGTCGGATGGCCTGAAGGCTGTCTGGCGCAGTAGGGGTACAGGCGACGCGGCCATTGCCCAGGCATTGCCGCGTCGCTCTGTTCAATCGATCCGGATTTGTCGCGCACCGGAATACAGCGTCTCGACCGGTCTCGGACGAGTTGCGAGTCCGTCTTAACGAAAACGCCCGTTTGCGCTACTGTCGCTCCCCGGCTGCCGTCTCATTGCAGCCGGTTTCCGGTGGCTGACGGGGCTCACATGCATTTCCGACTGCCGCGGCTGGCTTTGCGTTCGCAACTGCGCATCCAGCAGCTCAACATGATTCTGCGGCTGATCGAAACCGGCACCGTACGCGGTGCGGCGGACGAGTTGGCGTTGAGCCAGTCGGCGGTGACGAAGTCGTTGAAGGAACTCGAGTCGCTGCTCGGCGTGCCGCTGTTCGATCGCGATGCGCGCGGGCTGAAACCGACGATCTATTGCGCGCCGCTGGAACAATTCGCGCGCGATACGCTGCTCGGGCTCGATGCGGCGGTCGGTTCGATCCGCAATCTGCTGCGCGGCCACGAGGGCCGCGTGTGCATCGGCGCCAACCCGGGCTACGCGGAGAACACGCTGGTCGATACGTTGCCGGCGATCCGCACCGCCTTTCCGCGCCTGGTGGTGTATCTGCACTCGGGTTCGAACGTGGAACTGGTGCGTCAGCTCGACAGCGGCGAACTCGATTTCGCGCTGCTTTCGCCACCGCTGCATCTGGACCGTTCGCATTACACCTTCCTGCCGCTGACCAACGAGCCGCTGGTGAGCGTGGTGCGGCCATCGCATCCGTTCGCGAACAACGATCTGCTGCTCACGTCCGATCTGCTCGATGCGGCCTGGGTGCTGCCGCCGCACCAGGATCCTTTGCGCGAACTGATCGGCTTCTCGCTGATGGCCTCGGGCAGCGACGAGCCGTCGGAATTGATCGAAGCCAATTCGATCTCGATGGCGCTCGATCTTGCGGCGCGACTCGATTTGGTGACGGTGGCGCCCGAATCGCTGGCGCGTCCGCTGCTCGCGCAGGGCCGCCTGGTCGTGGTGAAGACGTCGTATGCGCTCACGCCGATGCGCGTGGGCGTGCTGCGTTACCGTCGGCGCGAACTGCGCGCCGGCGCGCACGGTGTGCTGGCGACCTTGTTGCGCACCTTGCGGGCGGCGCGGCGCGGCAATCGCTGATCGACGCTGTCGGAAGATTGCCGTATCACATTTGCCGTAATCGGCAACGGGTTTCCTGCTTTGGGGAAACTTCGGCGGCGACAGCGTTGAAACCGGTCGCGCGACGGCGCATTCAAGCTGGCACAGGCCTTGCTCAAGCCTGCCGCGGGAATTCACCCGAGGAGGACGACCCATGCGCCACAACCCACCCTTGCTGTCACGCGCCACCTTCGCCGTCGCACTCGCGCTGTCGGCCGCGTCGCTGGTCGCTTATGCCGGCGAAGCCAGCGACAGCACCGAAATTCAAGTGTTCGCGAACGGCAAGCAGGAAAAGATCACGCTCGACGATCTGAAAATCGGCGAGACGCGCCAGGTCTACAGCGAAGCCGGCACCCTCGTCACCGTGACGCGGCTGGCCGATTCGATCGAGCTCGATATCGCCGGCGAGAAGACCAGCGTGCCGATGCATCACGCGCTCGGGGAGAACGAATGGGGTGCGATGATTGAAGGCGAACAAACGCTGGCCGAAGCCGGCAAACACGTCGTTCGCATCCACAAGATCGGCGAGGGTGGCGACCATGCCGGCGCGCATCACAAGGTGATCGTGCTCGACAAGGACGGCGAAGGCCCGCATGAAATCGAGCTCGATGGCGCGCAGATCGTGATGAAGCACGATGGTCCCGGCGAAAAAGCCGTATTCGTCAAGCGCAAGGTGGTGAAGGATGCCGCTGCCGACGCTGCCACCGGCGACGAGAAGTAGCGCGCGCAAGACGCCGATCGCCGTCTGGCACCAAACGCCAATCGAGCCTCGCGACACCCGGCATTGTGCCGGGTGTCGACAGCACGTCAGATGTCGACCCCATGCTTGGGCGATAATCGCCGCATGCTCCATGTCGTCCTGCACCAGCCTGAAATCCCGCCGAACACCGGCAACGTGATCCGACTTTGCGCCAATACCGGCGCGAAGCTGCATCTGATCGAGCCGCTCGGTTTCGAACTCGACGATGCCAAGTTGCGACGCGCCGGTCTGGACTATCACGAGTTCACGCAGTTGACCGTGCATGCGTCGCTCGATGCTTTTCTCGCAGCGGCCGCGCCGCGGCGCCTGTTCGCGTTCTCGACGCGCGGCCGCGTGCGGTACGACAGCGTCGCCTACGCCGCCGGCGATGCATTGATGTTCGGGTCGGAAACGCGCGGGCTGCCGGCCTCCGTGTTCGAAACCATTCCCGACGATCATCGCCTTTGCCTGCCGATGCGCGAAGGCAATCGCAGCCTGAATCTCTCCAACGCCGTGGCGGTCGCGGTGTACGAAGCGTGGCGGCAGTCGGGCTTCAGCAACGCCCGCTGAATTTCGGCCCCTGCCGCAAGTCACGAGCGCGAAGCGAGTTCAGCACCGGGTTAGTGCGCGGCGACGATGCTTCGCCGCGGCCACACTCGTGGCTGCACAAAATGGAGATCATGCGTATGAAACGCACCGTCGCACTCGCAGCACTTGCCCTTGCCACCGCCCTTCCGTTCACCGCCAGCGCGGCCGACCTCGATTACAGCTACTTCGAAGCCGGCAAGACCTGGGTCGAAGCCGACGGCGGCGCCGATGCCGATGGCTGGGCCGCGCAGGGTTCGTTCGCCATCACCCCGTTCCTGCACGTCTACGGCGGCTACGGCAGCAGCAAGATCGACGATTCGAACATCGATGCCGACATCTCGCGCCTGGGCCTTGGCTGGAACACCAGCATCAACGAAACCAGCGACCTCGTTGTTCGCGCGAACTATCTCGACGTCGACGCCGGTTTCCCGTTCGGCGAAGCAGAAGGCTACGAAGCCGAAGTCGGCATGCGTTCTGCCTGGCTGCCGAACTTCGAAACCTATTTCGCCGCAGGCTACGCCGATATCGATCGCGGCGATGGCGATTTCTACGGCAAGCTCGGCGCGCAGTACAAGTTCAACAAGATGTGGGGCGTGACCGCCAGCGCCACGCTGTCGGACGATGCCAACGAGTACTTCATCGGACCGCGCATCAGCTTCTGATCGCAAGCTTGATCGCGAGCTTCCGTTCGCGTCACGCGAGTAAAACAAAAAGCCCGGCGCAAGCCGGGCTTTTTTCTAGGCGAGGCCGCCTTCGGGATATTCGGGTTTCTGCTCGCGCGCCAGCAACAGTTTCAAGCCTTCCGACGGCGTGATTTCGCCGTGCAGCATGCGCTGCACCAGCGCGCTGATCGGCAGGTCGAGTTGATTGCGCCGTGCCAGCCGCATCACTTCATCGGCGGTCTGCACCGATTCGACCACTTGCCCGATCGCAGCCACCGCGTCCTTCAACGCCTGGCCTTGGCCGAGCGCCAGGCCCAGCCTGCGGTTGCGCGACAGATCGCCGGTGCAGGTGAGCACCAGATCGCCCAGGCCGGCCAGGCCCATCAGCGTTTCGGCCTTGCCGCCGAGCGCTGCATTCAATCGCAGCATTTCGTTGAGACCGCGCGTGATCAGGCCGGCGCGCGCATTCAATCCCAACTGCATGCCGTCGGCGACACCGGTGGCCACCGCGAGCACGTTCTTCATCGCACCGCCGAGTTCCGCGCCGAGCACGTCATCGCCGGTGTAGGCGCGAAAAGTAGGACCATGCATCGCATCAGCCACCTGCTGCGCGAAGGCTTCGACATCCGAATGCACGGTGACGGCGGTCGGCAGCCCTTGCGCTACTTCGCGCGCGAACGACGGCCCGGTGACCACCGCCAGCGGCGTGTCGCGGCCGAGCGCTTCTTCGGCCACTTCATGCAGGAAACGGCCGGAACCCGGTTCGAAACCTTTGGTGGCCCACGCAACGCCGGCGTGCGGACGCCGATGCGGTGCCAGCTCGCGCACGATTTCCGGAAACGCGTGGCTCGGCACCACCACCAGCACCAGATCGGCGTCGGCGACGGTGGCCGCGAGATCGTCGCTGAAACGCAAAGAGTCGGGCAGCGGCAAGTCGGGCAGATAGCGCGCATTGCGATGCGTCGCGCGCATCTGCTCGATGGCCGCTTTGTCGCGGCCCCACAGCGTGGTGGGCAGGCCGTTGCGCGCGGCCTGCACCGCGAGCGCCGTGCCCCAGGAGCCGGCGCCCAGCACCGCGACGCGCAATGCGTCGCTCATGGATTAAGCATTGCCGACCTGGGCCGCATCGCCGGCCGGCTGGGCGCGGCGGCGCAGCTGTTCGGCGTAAAGCTGCTCGAAGTTGATCGGCTGCAGGTAATACGGCGGGAAACCGCCGTTCACCACCATTTCGCTCACGGTCTGGCGGGCGTACGGGAACAGCACGTTCGGGCAATAGGTGGCGAGGATGGCTTCGGTGTTGCGCTGGTCGAAACCGGTGACGCCGAAGATGCCGCCCTGCGCGACTTCGGCCAGATACGCCGTCTTGCCGTTGAGGGTGCAGGTGAGCGTCACCGTGAGCACCACTTCGAACACGCCTTCGGCCAAGCCCTGCACCTTCTGCGCGAGATTGAGCTGCAGCTGCGGCTGGCCCTCTTCCTGATACACCTGCGGGGCGTTGGGCGCCTCGAAGCTGGCGTCCTTGACGTAAATCTTCTGCAGGTTGAACTGTGCGTTCGACGCGGTTTCGGCGGCGGCGGCGCCGTTGGCGGCTTGATCGGCCATGGATGAACTCCGGAAAGGATGGGCGAGGAAAGGGGCGGGATTATCCCATGGGGGCGGGATGGGTGCAGAACCAGGGGTTGGAGCGAATGGCGAGGCGTTCGGGCTCTCGTAGCCTGGATGCAGCGCAGCGGAATCCGGGAGGTGCGAAGCGTGAGGCCGGCGTGTTCCCGGATTCCGCTGCGCTGCATCCAGGCTACGACGGCCGCATTACGCCTTGCCGCGGGCGAGCGGCAATTCGGCGCCTTGCCACGCGCCGATGCCGCCATCGAGCCAGTAGATCTTCTTGAAACCGGCCTTCACCAGCCGCTTGGCGGCATTCGTCGAGCCCATGCCGTTGCGGCAGACGATCGCGACCGGCAGCTCCTTCACTTTCGCGAGCAGCTTGCTTTCCGGATCGAGCTGGCTCATCGCGACATGCTTGCTGCCGACGATGTGGCCCTTCTCGTAATCGTTGATCGGGCTCACATCGATCACCAGCGCGTTCTCGCGGTTGATCAGATGCGTGAGTTCGAACGGCGAGACGGCCTTGAAGCCGCGCGTGAAGCGCGACAACTCGTTCATCACGAGGGCGAGGGTGACGGCCACCATGCCCATCGACAGAAGCGGATGGGCGCTGATGAATTCGGGCAAACGTTCGAAAAACACAAAAAAAGAGTCCTGTCCTGGCTGGCGGGCGCGCGGCGAATCAGTCGCCGAACACGTCCTGCATGAATTCGGGATGCGACAGCGCCGCGCGATGGATATCGACGTTGTAGTAGCGCGTGGCGAACGACTTACTCTGCGCGCCGCGCTCGCGGAAGCTGGTCAGTTCGGCCGCGCCCTTGCGCGCCATCGTGCAGCTCCACCAGCCGGTCGGATAGCACGGCTGCGGGAACGGCAGCGTGCGCAGCGCCGAGAAGCCGGCCACCTGCATGTGGTGGCGCATCGCCTTGATCAGGCCCATGTGCACCAGCGGCGATTCCGACTGCTGCACCAGGATGCCGCCGGTACGCAGCGCACGGGCGCAGGAGGCGTAGAACGCTTCGTTGAACAGGCCTTCGGCCGGGCCGACCGGGTCGGTCGAATCGACGATGATCACATCGACGCTCTCGGCCGCGATGTTGCGCATGTAGGCGATGCCGTCGTCGAACAGCAGCTCGGCGCGCGCGTCGCCGTTCGATTCGCACAGTTCCGGGAACCACTTCTCGGCCATGCGCGTGACCTGCTCGTCGATATCGCACTGCACCGCGTGCTCGACTTCCTTGTGCTTGAGCACTTCGCGCAAGGTGCCGCAATCGCCGCCGCCGATGATCACCACGCGCTTGGGATTGCTGTGGGTGAAGAGCGGCGGATGCGACATCATCTCGTGATAGAGGAAGTTGTCGCGCGTGGTCAGCATGATCGCGCCATCGATCACCATCAGGTTGCCCCAATCGGTGGTTTCGTAGATTTCGATCTTCTGGAACTTCGACTGCACCTCGTCGAGTTTCTTGTTGATGCGAAATCCGATCGCCGAGCCGGAGAGCTCGAAATTCTCGTAGTACCAGGTCGGGATATCGGCGGTCATGGGATCGGGGCTGAACATGGAAAGCGGCGGGGTGCGGATTGTAGCGTGTGGCGTGTCTTTCGGGCGCTACAATGCGCGCCTTTCCGCATCGGAGGCACGAATGAGCGCCTGGAGCCTCGACCGCGCGCGTCGCACCTATTCCATCGCTCACTGGGGCGAGGGTTATTTCGACATCGACGCCCAGGGCCGCATCGAAGTGCGCCCGCGCGGCACGCAGGGGCCCGCGATCGCGCTGCCCGAGGCCGTGGACCGCGCGCTCGCCGACGGCCTCAAGCTGCCGCTGCTGCTGCGCTTCTCCGACATCCTGGGCGACAGGCTGGGCAAGCTGCAGGCCGCTTTCGGCCGCGCGATGGCCGAGTTCGATTACGCCGGCGGCTACACCGCGGTCTATCCGATCAAGGTCAATCAGCATCTGGGCGTGGCCGGCGAGCTGGCCGCGCATCGCGGCGAAGGCTTCGGCCTGGAGGCCGGTTCCAAGCCGGAGCTGATGGCGGTGCTGGCGCTGGCGCGGCCGGGCAGCGTGATCGTCTGCAACGGCTACAAGGATCGCGAGTACATCCGGCTGGCGCTGATCGGCCGCCGGCTCGGGCTGCAGACCTTCATCGTCATCGAAAAGGCCTCCGAGTTGCCGCTGGTGATCGAGGAATCGCGCGCGCTCGGCGTGGCGCCGGGCCTGGGCGTGCGCATGCGGCTGGCCTCGCTCGGTGCGGGCAAGTGGCAGAACTCCGGCGGCGACAAGGCCAAGTTCGGATTGTCGCCGCGCCAGTTGCTCGATCTGGTCGAGAAACTGCGCCGCGCCGGCCTGGAGAAGTCGCTCGAACTGCTGCACTTCCACATGGGCTCGCAGATTTCCAATGTGCGCGACATCGCCAACGGCATGCGCGAAGCGACGCGCTATTTCGTCGAGGTGAGCAAACTCGGCAGCCCGATCCGCTATATGGATGTCGGCGGCGGCCTGGGCGTCGACTACGAAGGCACGCGCTCGCGCAGCTTCTGCTCGATCAACTACGGGCTCGATCAATACGCCGCCAACATCGTGCAGCCGCTGGCCGAAGCCTGCGCCGAACACGGCCTGCCGCAGCCGCGCGTGCTGACCGAATCGGGCCGCGCGATGACGGCGCACCACGCGGTGCTGGTGGCCAACGTGTCGGAAGTCGAACGCGCGCCGGAAGGTTCGATTCCCGCGTTGCAAACCGACGAGCCGACCGTGATCCGCCATCTGCGCGACATCGTCGATGCGCTCGACGAACGGCCGCCGCTCGAACTGTGGCACGAGGCGCAGCATTTCCAGTCCGAAGGCCACGCGATGTACGCGCTCGGCCAGATCGACCTGTCGATGCGCGCGCATATCGACGATCTGTACTACGCCATCGCGCACGGCGTGCGCCAGCGCCTGAACTACGAAGAAAAAAGCCATCGCCCGGTGCTCGACGAACTCGACGAGCGGCTGGTCGACAAATATTTCGTCAACTTCTCGGTGTTCGAATCGATTCCCGACGTGTGGGCGATCGACCAGGTGTTCCCGATCACGCCGATCGCACGCTTGAACGAGGTGCCCGACCGGCGCGGCGTGATCGCCGACCTGACCTGCGATTCCGACGGCCGCATCGACATGTACGTCGACGACGGCGACATCGATACCTCGCTGCCGCTGCATGCACCGTTGCCGGGCGAGAGTTACCGCATCGGCATCTACATGGTCGGCGCCTACCAGGACACGCTGGGCGACATCCACAATCTGTTCGGCGACACCGACGCGGTGAACGTGCGACTGAGCGGCTCGGGCTACACCTTCGAGCGTTCGCGCCGCGGCGATACCACCGACGTGATGCTCGATTACGTGGGCTACGACCTGGCCCGCCTGCGCGCCGAATATCGCGCCAAGGTGGACGCCGCCGGGCTGCCGGCCGACGAGGCCGAGCGCTTCAACGCCGCGCTCGAAACCGGGCTCACCGGTTACACCTACCTCGCCGACGAACCCTTGGGGTGAATTTTTGCCACAGGCCGCGCGTTTGACGCGCGGCCGCCCCGATGCGGGCAGCCGCGCGCTACGCTGCGTATTCCTTGTTCAACTCCGCCCCGTTCGCTCCTCAATGACTTCTCTCAACTGCGGCTTCGTCGGTCTGGGCGCGATGGGCGCGCCGATGGCGCGCCACCTGCACGCGCGCGGTTTTCTCTACGGCGTGTGCAATCGCACGGTCGAGAAAGCCATCGCGCTGGCCGATGAGCTCGGTGTGCGCGCGGCCGCCTCGATCGGCGATTTCGGCGAATGCGACGTGGTGATGCTGTGCGTGCCGCAGGATGCCGACGTGCTGCAGTCGGTGAACTGGCTGTCGGCGACGATGCGCGCGGGCAGCGTGGTGATCGATCATTCCACCGTCGCGCCCGATACCGCGCGCGAGGCGGCCGATCGGCTGTTCGAACGCGGCATCGGTTTTCTCGATGCGCCGGTTTCGGGCGGCGTCGAAGGTGCGCGCAACGGTCGCCTCTCGGTGATGGTGGGCGGCGAGGCCGAGCAGCTCGAAGCGGTCCGCCCGGCGCTGGCGTGCTATGCCGCGCGCATCACGCACATGGGCCCGAGCGGCGCCGGCCAGGAAACCAAGGCGGTCAACCAGGTGCTGGTGGCGGGCATCGCGCAGGCGGTGTGCGAAGGCCTTGCGCTGGCCGATCGGCTCGGCCTGGATTCGGAACGCCTGTTGCCGACGCTCGCCGCCGGCGCGGCCGGCAACTGGTTCCTCGACAAGCGCGGCGCGTCGATGTTGATCGGCCAGTTCGCGCCCGGCTTCAAATCGGCGCATCTGTTGAAGGATCTGCGCATCGTGCGCGACATGGCGGCCACCGTCGGCATCCGTCATCCGGTGATCGAACAATCGCTGGCCGACTACGGCGAACTGGTGGCGCAGGGCCGCGGCGAGGAAGACACGTCGGCGCTGATCGACATCAAGCGCAGCCCGAAAGCGCGCTGAAACGCTCAGTTCGGCGACCCGGGTAAAACTTTCGCGTTCGACGCGCGCCGCGCTGCGGCTAACGAATCGCTAATGCCGCCGGCGCTATAAACTGCGTTCCCGCCTCGCCGGAGCCAGCTCATGTCGCAGCGCGCGTCGTCCCTCCTGCTTTGTCTCTTGTCGCTTGCGCTGCCGGCAATCGGTTGTGCCGCGAGCAGCACGCCGCTGCCGAACGAAGTGTCGCTGGTGCCGGTGGCCTCGGGTTTCTCGCAGCCGGTGGCGGCGCGTGCGGCGCCTGGCGAATCGCGACTGTATGTGGTCGAACAGGGCGGCCTGATCCGCATCGTCGATGGCGGCGTCATCGCGCCAACGCCGTTCCTCGCCTTCACCGGTCCCGGCAGTACCGCGCCGCCGCTCGGATTCACCAGCGGCGACGAACGCGGCCTGCTCGGCCTGGCCTTCCATCCGGACTACGCCAACAACCGCCGCTTCTTCGTCTACTACACCGACGGCAACGGCGACAGCGTGGTCGCGCGCTACCAGACCTCCGGCAATCCCGATGTCGCCGATGCGGCCAGCGCCACCGTCGTGCTGCACATCGATCAGGATTTCGCGAACCACAACGGCGGCGATATCCATTTCGGTGCCGATGACTATCTCTATGTCGGACTCGGCGACGGCGGCAGCGGCGACGATCCATGCAATCGCGCGCAGACGCTGGTGGCGGCGAACCTGCTCACCGGCACGCAATTCGGCGACAACTGCAATCCCGATGCATCGTTCGCCAGCAACGGCGGCGATCCGCAATCGCTCGCGCTGCTCGGGAAAATGCTGCGCATCGATGTCGATGCGACGGCGCCGGCGGGCCAGGAACTGTGCGGCGCCGGCGGCAACGGCACCGCGAATTACGCCGCACCGGCCGACAATCCCTACATCGCTGCCGACGGCATCTGCAACGAGGTCTGGCATGCGGGCCTGCGCAATCCGTTCCGCTTCAGCTTCGATCGCGAGAACGGCGATCTGCTGATCGGCGATGTGGGACAGGTCGCGCGCGAGGAGATCGATGCGGTGCCCGGCGATGTCGGCGGGCTCAATTTCGGCTGGCGTTGCCGCGAAGGCGACATCGCCGGCGAACGCCAGCAGTTGTGCGGCAATCCGCCGCCTTTCATCGATCCGGTGATCGCCTACGACCGCACGCTCGGCAGCACGGTGACCGGCGGCTACCGCTATCGCGGGCCGCTGGCGGCGCTCGACGGCGTCTATTTTTACGCCGATTTCGGCAGCGGACGCATGTGGGGCGCGCGCCCCTACAACGGCGTGTGGCAGACGGCGGAGTGGCTCAACAGCAATCTGAATCCGTCGAGCTTCGGCGAAGGCAGCGACGGCGCGGTCTATGTCGTCAACTACGGCGGCTCGCTGCTGCGCATCGACACCACCGCGCTGTTCCGCGATGGGCTGGAGCCGGAAGATTGATCTGAGCCTGAGACATAAACCTAAAGCGGGTGAGAGGGCCTGACCGCGTTCGCCGTTGGAATTGGCCCACAGCGAGCACTCCCGATACTTCAATCCGCCGTCTGGAACTTTCCCCTCGTGCATCGGTCTGCCGAATCGCACGAACGGCCCCGTCGATAGAGGGACGGGCTGCTATCCAGCGGGGCCCGGTCATTCTAATCATTGGCGGAATTTGGCCGGCTTACACAAGCGCTGAACTTGACTGACGGCGGACACTGGTCGATCTCCAGGCTTTGCCGTCATGACCGGCTTTATATGCGCCACCTATTCCTCGCTGCTGCTACTTAATGAACAGTGTCGGACGGCTTTCTTGACATATCTACGGCAAACTCATGTCTCAGCCAGACTCGATAGAGTTGAAGTCGCTACTCAAGGAAATTGGCGAGAATTGGGGCAAGGTTCTAGCTCCTGCTGCCAATCGCTCGCAATGGGATGCTGATCTTGCGATCGAGTTTGCCAACCATAGCGTGTGGAACTTCAGCGACTTCAACTACGGTAAGTGCCATAGCTATGTCATCTTGGCTCAACCCGGGACGTACGCTTGCCCCGGGTCGCGAGCCGAAGATCAAGTTCTTACCAAGCAGCTCGGAGGCCAGCAACTGCATGTCATCCTGGAATTGTCGGTAGTACTGCCGTTCTACCGCGCTTGGTTAAGTCGACGCACGTATGACTCGGAAGGGCTGGCAACCGATTGCGTTGTAGACATCAGCAAGGATGAGTATGGCCTCTTGCAGCAAGCGCATGTTTTTGCCCGCCGTAGAGGATTTATTCGAGTTGGCGATGAATTGATAACAGCGTTGGTCCCCGGGGTAGAGTTGGATTTGGCAGAGCCGGGCACTGTTAGCATTTACAATTGCCTCTTTGAAGATCGTTCGAATTGCCTTCCCCCAGGTGGATTGCAGAACTCTACTGGGGCGTAGGCCTATTCAACCCATCGCAAGCTAACAGTTGCTTGCCGATCCAGTGGTATCCGCCACTGGGCCGCTGTCGAATTTCACTCGAGTCGCGACGAAAGTTCCGGCGCCAGTGGCGAGTTTTCTTGCTCGCATCGATGAGTGCGTCGCACCCGACGCACTCATGCTGTCAGCGTTTCGCTTCGCGGATCGCGATCGTGTCGCGGATGCCATTCTCGGCGAGCTGACGTTTCGCGGCATCGAGTTCGCGCGCGCTGGCGTAGGGGCCGAGCCGCACGCGATGCACCGCGGTGCCTTTGACTTCGCCGCTTTCGACGCGCGCCACCATGCCGAGCAGGGCCAGTCGCGCCTTCACCGCTTCGGCATCGCGTGCATCGCCGAAGGCGCCGGCCTGCAGCAGGAAACGTTCGCCGGCCGGTGTCTGCGCCGGCGTCGTTTCGCGCTTGGCCTGCTCGGCCAGTTCGCTGTCGGGGATGCGCACTTCGCGCTCGGCCAGGATGGTGTAGAAATCGAAATCCGATTTCGCCGGTCGCGCCGGTTCCGCGCGCTGCGCGACCGGCGGTTCGATTTCGCGCGGGGCCTGCGCCGCGGGATTCGGCCGCGGCGCCTCGCGGCTCTCGTGACCTTCGCGTATCAGCACGAACGCCGACAGGCCCAGGCCGAGTAGCACGCCCGCCAGCAGCCAGATCCACGCCGGCACGCCGCCGCTGGCGGTGCCGCCGCGCTTGGCCTGCGATTTTCCGCGTCGTGCGGCCATCACATCGTCTCCGGAGCCGAGACGCCGAGCAGCTTCAGGCCGTTCGCCAGCACCTGCTTCACCGCCAGGCATAGACCCATGCGCGCGTTGCGCAGTTCCTCGTCCGGCACCAGGATCGGCACCGCGTTGTAGTAGCTGTGGAAGGTCGCAGCGAGTTCACGCAGATAGGTCGCCATGACCTGCGGCGCGCGGCCGAGCGCGGCGCCTTCGAGCGATTCGGGGAAGCGCATCAGTTCGGTGAGCAGTTCGTCTTCCTGCGGCTCGACCAATCGTGCGCGCGCGGCGTCGGCGCCGGTGCGGTTGAAGGTCCAGTGTTTTTCCGCCAGCTGGCGCATCAGCGCCGAAACGCGCGCATGCGCGTACTGCACGTAGTACACCGGATTGTCGTTCGACTGGCTCTTGGCCAGATCCAGATCGAAATCCAGGTGCTGCTCGTTGCCGCGCATCACGTAGAAGAAACGCGCCGCGTCGGTGCCCACTTCATCGCGCAACTCGCGCAAGGTGACGAAGCTGCCGGCGCGCGTCGACATCTGCACGCGCTCGGCGCCGTGATAAAGAATCGCGAATTGCACCAGCGGGATCTCGATGCGGTGCGGGTCGAGTCCCAGCCCGATTGCGGCGGCTTTCAAGCGCGCGATGTAGCCGTGATGGTCGGCGCCGAGCACATAGATCGCTCGCTCGAAACCGCGCTCGAACTTGCTCAGCAGATAACCCAGGTCGGACGCGAAATAGGTGTGCGCGCCGTTCTCGCGGATCACCACGCGATCCTTGTCGTCGCCGAAGGCGGTGGCGCGGAACCAGGTGGCACCGTCCTGTTCGAACAGATGGCCGTTGGCGCGCAGCGTTTCGATCGCGCGCGCGACGAAGCCTTCCGTCATCAGCGAACGTTCGGAGAAAAAATTGTCGTGCAGCACGCGGAACTGGCCGAGATCTTCGCGGATATCGGCCAGGCACCAGGTCAGGCCGGCGTCGAACACGCGGCGGTAGTCGACGTCGCCGAGCAGCGTCTTGGCGCGGCCGATCAGCGCATCGACGTGCACTTCCTTGTCGCCGCCCTGCGAGGCGTCCGCGGGCAGGCCGTCGGCCACTTCGATCGCGGTGCGGCGCAGGCGGTCGCCTTCTTTCGCGCGCAGTGCGCGCGCGATGTCGACCACGTAGTCGCCCTTGTAGCCGTTGTCCGGGAAACGCACGCTCACGCCGCCCAGTTCCAGATAACGCAGCCACACCGACACCGCCAGGATGTCCATCTGGCGGCCGGCGTCGTTGACGTAATACTCGCGCTGCACCTTGTGGCCGGCCGCTTCGAGCAGGTTGGCGAGCGAGGCGCCGTAGGCCGCGCCGCGGCCGTGGCCGACATGCAACGGGCCGTTCGGATTGGCCGAAACGAATTCCACCTGCAGCGATTCCCGCGATTCGGGCGGCTGGTGGCCGTAGCGGTCGCCCTGCTCGAACACGCGGCGCAGCGTGCCCAGCCGGCAAGCCTGATTGAGGTAGAAATTGATGAAGCCCGGCCCGGCCACTTCCACTTTCGCGATGTGCTGCGAACGCGGCACCGCGGCGGCCAGCGCATCGGCCAGTTCGCGCGGCTTGCGGCCGGCGGCCTTGGCCAGCAGCAGGGCGACATTGGTGGCGTAGTCGCCGTGGTCGCGGCTCTTGGTGCGCTCGATGACGAAGGCCGGCTCGGCGTCGGCCGGCAACTTGCCGTCGCGCTTGAGATCGAGCAGTGCCTGTAGCACCAGTTCGCGTAGGTGGTCTTTCACGGTCGGATCTTGGATCGGGGAGGCATTGAAGGCCGGAACCGCTCATTGTAATGCAGGCGGGAAAAGCGGGCAGGAAAGCGCGCCGGCCGGCGCTTTTGCCGGCCCCGGGCCGCGGTCCGCCCGCTGCCGGGGCGCCCGGGCCGTCATCAAACCGCAATCGAGCGGTCATAACCTGCGTGGCGTCGCGGCACCTTCCGCCGCCTTGCGCCCCGATCGACGGAGTTCTCATGTTCTGCCATCCCGCGTCCGCCCGACGGGCGCTCTGGCTCGGCCTGATGCTGGCCGCCAGTGCCCTGCCGGTGGCGGCCCAATCCGATGCCGACGCGCTCTCGAAGGGCCTGATCCGCCTGCGCGGCGAGGTCGAACAGCTCAACACCGAACTCGAACTGCTGCGCGAGGAACAGCGCACCACGCTGGCCGCGCTCACCGCGCAGCGCGCCGAACTGGCCGGCACCGCCGAGCGTCAGCAGCTGGCGCTGCGCGAGGCGCGCCAGAAGCTCGACGCCCAGCAGGCCGAAGTGGCCGACGCCGGCGTCACCGGCGAGGCGCTCAAGCCGGTGCTGCTCAACGCCGTGGCCGCGCTCGACGCGCAGATCCGCGCCGGCCTGCCGTTCAAAGTGGAAGAACGCCTGGCCGAACTGGCCGCTTTCCGCACCCAGCTCGAGAACGGCAGCCTGCCGCCGCAGCGCGCCGTCAATCGGCTGTGGGCGTTCTACGAAGACGAATTCCGCCTCACCCGCGAGAACGGCCTGTACGCGCAGACGATCGCGCTGGGCGACGAACGGGTGCTGGCCGATGTCGCCAAGCTCGGCAACATGGCGATGTATTTCCGCACCCAGGACGACCGCATCGGCTACGCACAACGCGTCGGCGACGGCTGGCAATTCGTCGAAATCGTCGAGGAAGCGCCGCGGGCACAGGTCGTGGCGCTGTTCGATTCGCTCGGCAAGCAGATCCGCCAGGGCTATTTCGAACTTCCGCTGGCCGCCGTCGGAGCCACCCGATGAACCGTCTCGCTTTCATCGCCGCGGTGCTCGCCACCTGCTTTGCCTGCAACGCCACGGCGCAAACGCCCGCGCCGCAGACGCCGGCCCCGGCTGCGGCGGCCGCACCCGCGCCGACGGTGTCGCTCGACCAGGCCTACAAGAAGGAATACGCCTTCCTCGAATCGCAGAAACGCGAGCTCGCGGCCCGCATTGCCGAAGTGCGCAAGCAGTTCGACACCGATCGCGCCCGGCTCGATGGCGAAGTCGGCCAGCTCGAAAACGCCGCGCTCGCGGCACGCTCGCAGACCGAAGCGCTCAACGACGAACTGGTGCGCGCCGAACAGGCCGCGCAGTCGAGCGCCGACAACGCCGACATGCTCACCAGCACCTTCGACCAGGCGCGCGCCACGCTCGCATCGTTCGGCGACGAAACGCTCGCCTCGGATGCTTATGCTGCGCAGGACGAAGCGGCCAGGCTGGTCACGCTGTTCGACGCGGCCGCGCGCAAGCTCGCCGAATTGGGCCAGATCCGCCGCGAAACCGGCCGATTCTTCCTCGCCAACGGCACCGAAGTGGAAGGCACCGTGGTGCGCTACGGCAATGTCGCGGCGTTCGGCGTCAGCCCGCAGGGCAGCGGCGCGCTGGCGCCCGCCGGCGGCGGCCGCTTCAAATTGTGGAACGCGCCGGCCGAACCCACCGCCACCGCCCTCGCGCAGGGCCAGCAACCGGCCACGCTGCAGGCCTATCTGTTCGAAAACACCAGCGTCGCCGCGATGGAGCCCGAGCAGAAAACCTTCTGGGGCGAAATGGAAAAGGGCGGCGTGATCGGCTACGTGATCATGATCCTCGGTGCCGTCGCGCTCGCGCTGGTCGCGTTGCGCGCCGTGTTCCTGCAGCGCGCCGGCGCCAGCATCACGCGCATCATGGATTCGGTGGCCCCGCACGTACGCGCCCACCGCATCGACGATGCGATCGCCGCCGCCAAGCGCTTCAAGGGTTCGGCCGCGCGCGTCGTCACTGCGGCACTGCGCAATCTCGATCGCGATCGCGAACATCTGGAAGACATCGTCTCCGAATCGATCCTGCACGAGTCCAGCCATCTGAATCGCTTCGCCGGCATCATCACGATGATCGCCGCGGTGGCACCGCTGCTCGGCCTGCTGGGCACCGTCACCGGCATGATCCAGACCTTCGATGTGATCACCGAATTCGGCACCTCGGATCCGAAGCTGCTGTCGGGCGGCATCGCGACGGCGCTCGTCACCACCGAGCAGGGCCTGATCGTCGCGATTCCGTGCCTGCTGCTCGGCAATCTGCTGGGCGGCTGGGCCGAGCGCATCAAGGACGACATGGAAAAGGCCGCGCTCAAGGTGATCAACCTGTACCAGGACGTGCGCCTGAAATCGGCGGCGCCGGCCAAGGCCGCGGCCTGATCCGCGGTCCGCTCGACCACTCCGCCATGCTTTCGCGATTCAACAATGCCGACAGCGCCGGAGGCCTGGCCGATGCGCTGGGCTTCTACATGCAGGCCGGCGGCTTCGTCATGCCGCCGCTGGTGCTGGTGACGATCGTGCTGTGGTTCGCGATCGGCGCGCGCTGGGCGCTGCTGCAGCGCGGCAGCAAGAAGAACGTGCGCGTACTGCTCAAGCGTTATGCCGATGGCCGCGCGAAAGCGCCCGACGGCATCGTCGACGAAGCGATCCAGCGCGGTCTGGCGTTGCAGCGCGCCGACAAACCTTTCCTGCGCCGCTATCTCGACGACGCCTTCGCCGACTACGAAGCCCGCCTGAAACGCTACGGCACCACGATCACCACGCTGGTCGGTATCGCACCGCTGCTCGGCCTGCTGGGCACCGTCACCGGCATGATCGAAACCTTCGAATCGCTCGGCGACATGACGCTGTTCTCGCAGTCGGGCGGCATCGCCGCCGGCATCGCGACGGCGCTGTTCACCACGCAGATGGGACTGGTCGTCGCGGTGCCCGGCGTGATCGTCAAATCGCTGCTCGATCGGCGCCAGCAGCAGATCGAATTCGATCTGGCGCAGATCAAGGACATCCTCGTCAGCACGCCGATCGAAGGCACTCCCATTGCAAGCCGTCCGCTCGAGGCCAAAGGCTAAGCCATGTTGCGTCGTCGCGAACCCAAATCCAACGAAGCCGTCGTCGATCTGACACCGATGATCGACATGACCTTCATCCTGCTCATCTTCTTCATGGTGTCGACCACCTTCGTGAAGGATATGAAGATCGACATCAATCGCCCCGGCGCGCAGTCGCAGCAGGCCGCGTCGACCAAGGCCGTACGCCTGTACATCGATCGCCAGGGCGAGGTCTATCTCGAAGGCGAGTCGATCCGCAGCTGGGTGATCCAGAGCCGCGTGCGCGATCTGATCAAGGGCATGACGCAAAAATCGGTGCTGGTCGTCACCGACGAAAGCGTGCCCTCGCAAAAACTCATCGAAGTGATCGACCAGGCCCGTCTGGCCGGCGCCGAAGACGTCGGCGTGGCCACCGTCGCCGAAGCCGGCGAGGGCTGAGCGATGCGCATCGATCGCCCACTGCTGTACGGCCTGGTCGCCGCGACCGCGGGCACGGTCTTGGTGCTGGCGTTGGTGATCCTGATGAACCGCCAGTTCAATCGTCCGCAAGGCGACGATGCGATCGCAGTCACCAACTTCGACGTGGTGAAAAAAGAGAAGCCGCCGGCGCAGGAACAGGTTCGTCGCCGCGAACCGCCGAAGCGCCGCCAGACGCGCACCGCGCCGGCGCCGATGGTCGGCCTCGATTCGGGCCTGGCCGGTCTCGACTTCGGCCTGCCGCAGTTCGATTCGAACGAACTGGATCTGGGCGATTCCTTGCTCGGCGACGACAAGGACGTGGTGATGACCGACGACAGCGTCGACGTGCCGCCGCGACCGCTGCTGCAAACGCCGATGCAGTATCCGGCGCGCGCGAAAGCCGGCGGCGTCACCGGCTACGTGATCCTGAGTCTGCTGATCGGACCGACCGGCCAGGTCGAGAAAGTGAAGGTGCTCGAGGCGCAGCCGGCCGGTGTGTTCGACGAGGTCGCCGCCGCCGGCGTGCAGACCTGGAAGTTCGAACCGGCGAGCTACAAGGGCGAGAACGTGCGCGTGTGGGCGACGCAGAAAGTGCGGTTCGATCTGTCGTGAGCATGCCTTCTCTCCATCGTTCGATGAACCTGGCGGCGCGCGCTGCGATCGTCGTGCTGCTCGCGCTGTTCGCGCTGCCGGCGGGCGCGAAAGAGGCCGACGACGAGGTCGACTACGTCGCGCTCGGCGCGCAGCTGGTACGTGACGGCAACTACGAGCGCGCCGCCGAGATGCTCAAGAAAGTCGATGCATCGGCCGAAGGCATCGACCTGATCACCTTCCACACCGCGCGCGGCATGGTGGCGCTCGAACAGCAGGACCAGGAAGCCGCCGCACAGGCGTTCACTGAAGCCATCGCCGCCGGCCAGACCGATCCGCTGATTCATCTGTATCGCGCGCAGGCTTATTTCGGCCTGGAGAAATATTCCGACGCGGTGCGTGCGCTCGACGCCGCCGGCGACGCAGTGAATGCGATCTCGGGCGCATGGATGATGCGTGCGCATGCGCAGTGGATGCAGGGCGAACGCCAGGCCGCGCTCGACACGCTGACGCGCGCCTCGGCGCAGTTTCCCGGCAACACCGGCTTCCTGCGCCGGCAGGTGTTCTATCTGATCGACGCCGGCCTGCATCAGGAAGCGGCTGCACTGGGCCGCGACTATCTCGCGCGCGCCGAACCGAAGGCCGGCGACTATGCCGCGATCGGCACCGCGCTGCGCCAGAGCAAAAGTTACGACGAAGCGCTGGGCTTCCTCGAACGCGCACATCTGCTGTTTCCCGACGATGCGCAGGTCGCCAAGGCGCTGGCACAGACCTGGCTCGAACGCGGCGACACGCTCGCGGCCGCCGAAATCCTCGCGGTGCAGGCCGAGCGCGATCCGGCGCTGATGCCCGAAGCGGCCGAACTGTTCCGTCGTGCCGGCCACGCGGTGCGTGCGCTATCGCTCAACACGCGCATTGCCGATCAACCGCGCAAGCTGAAGCAGCGCGTCGGCATCCTCGTGCAGCTGCGGCGTTACGAACAGGTCGCCGGCATGCAGGACGCGCTCTATCGCGTCGGCCTGTTCGATGACGAAGACGTGCGCTATGCGCTGGCCTACGCCCAATTCAAGGGCGGCGATTTCGATGCCGCCGAACAGCATCTGGCCGCGCTCAAGCGCCCGGAATTGTTCCGCAAGGCCACCGAGCTGCGCCGCCTGATGCAGGACTGCGCGCCGGCGCGGTGGACCTGCGGCTGACACGGACCACCGCAGGCTGACGCGCGAACCGCGTTCGGCGTCGCCTGCGCCAACCAATCGAACGGACGTCATGAACCGCCTGCCGCTAGCCCTAGCCTCGCTCGTCCTCGCCACCCGGGTGGCGCTCGCCGCCGACCCGGCGGAGTTGTCGGTGTACGTGTTCGCCGAACAGACCCCGCTGGCCGACGCCGAAGTGCGCATCGACGGCAAGGCGCGCGGCCGCACCAGCGCCGACGGCGCGCTCGCACTCAGCGTGGACGCCGGCAAGCACGTGCTGACCGTGGTGCGCGACGGCGCCGATGTGCTGAATTTCGAAATCGAACTGGTGGCGGAGGAAAACGCCGAACTGATCGCCACGCTCTATCCCGACGCCGCGCCCAGCGTGTTCATCGAAAGCTCGCACCAGGACGGCAACGCCGCGTCGGCGCAGGCCACGCAAGCGGCGGCCGGACCGCCCGGCACGCTCGCGGGGCGCGTCGTGAGCAGCGAAAACGGCCAGCCGATCGCGAACGCACGCGTGTTCGTCGCCGGCACGCCGCTCGATATCGTCACCGATGCCGAAGGCCGTTTCAGCGCACCGATCAGCGCCGGCAGCTATTCGATTTCGATCATCGCGCCGGAGTTCAGCAGCCAGACGCTCGACGCTGTGACGATCGCGTCCGAGCAGACCACCGAACGCGCGATCGAACTCACGCCCAGCGGCGTCGAACTGCCCGAATTCGTCGTGCTCGAACCGTTCGTCGAAGGCTCGCTCGCGGCATTCACCGAAGAAAAGCGCAGTTCGAGTGCCGTCACCGACATCCTCGGCGCCGAACAGATCTCGCGCGCCGGCGATTCGGATGCGGCCGGCGCCTTGAAGCGCGTCACCGGCCTGACCCTGGTCGACGGCAAGTACGTCTACGTGCGCGGCCTGGGCGAGCGCTATTCGAGCGTGCTGCTCAACGGCGCGCAGATCCCCAGCCCCGACCCGACCCGCCGCGTGGTGCCGCTCGATCTGTTCCCGGCCGATATTCTCGAAGGCGTTGTGGTGCAGAAAACTTACTCGGCCGAAATGCCGGGCGAGTTCGGCGGCGGCACGATTCAGTTGCGCACGCGTGGGTTTCCCGAAGCGCCGATGTTCAAGATCTCCGGCACGCTCGGCTATATCGACGGCACCAGCTTCTCCGAGGGCTACGGCTACGAAGGCGGCGGCGACGATTGGACCGGCCGCGATGACGGCAGCCGCGCACTGCCCGGCACGCTCGACGATCTGCGCCGACAGGGTCGATTCCTGCGCCGCCAGAGCCCCGCCAACCCGGAAGGTTTGACGCCCGAGCAGTTCGAACAGGTCGGCGAACAGTTCGTCGCCCCCTATGACGTCGATTCGCAGAACATCGGCCCGGATCATGGCTTGGCGATGTCGGGCGGCAACTCCTGGCAGTTCGCCGATCAATGGAAGGTCGGCTTCCTGGCCTCGACGCGTTATGCGCGCGGCATGGACAGCTTCGACGAAGACCGCCGCTATTTCGTCGCCAGCGACGCCGGTCTGGAGCAGCGCGATGAAACCCGCGTGCAGGGCACGCAAACCGAAATCGACGTCAGCGGCTTCCTCGTCGCCGGCCTCGAATACGGCGAAGGCCAGAAGCTGCGCGGCACGTCGCTCATCGTGCGCCAGACCGAAGACGAAGCGCGCTACACCAGCGGTGTGCAGGACAATCAGCCGTTCGACGGCTACAAGCTCGAATGGATCGAGAACGAACTGATCGCCAACCAGCTGCTCGGCGACCACGCCTTGCCGTTCTGGCCGGTCGAAGGCGCGGTATTCAACTGGCTCTACACCGATGCGCGCGCCAACCGCTATTCGCCGTTCACGCGCGAATATCGCTACGACCTGCGCGACGGCGGCGTGCGCCAGCTCAACGATCGTTTCAGCCTGGTGTTCGCCGACCTGGTCGACCGGAGCGAATCGGCCGATCTCGGCCTGACGCTGCCGTGGCGATGGAACGATCGCATCAACGGCAGCGTCACGCTCAACGCCGGCGAGTTGCAGCGCGACCGCGATTCGTACATCCGCCGCTACCTGTTCACGATCCCGGGCGGCTCGTCGCTGCCGCTGCTGCCCTCGCTGGAAGCGATCCTGACGCCCGACAACATCGGACCCGGGGGCCTGGTGCTGCAGGAAACGACCACCGCCACCGATACCTATCTCGCGCAACAGTCGCTGGACTATCGCGCGATCGGGCTCGATGTGAGTTTCTTCGAGAAAATCCGCGCAACGTTGGGCCTGCGCGAAGAAGACAACTCGCAACAGGTGACGACGTTCTCGGTAGTGCGGCCGAACGACCCGCCGGTGGTCGGTGCCATCGCGCAGGTCGACCGCCTGCCGGCCGGCTCGCTCACCTGGTGGATCAGTGGCGATCAACAACTGCGCTTCGGCTACAGCGAAACGCTGTCGCGGCCGGATTTCCGCGAACTTTCGGCCGCACCGTATCTCGACCCGATCCTCGACTTCATAACTTTCGGCAATCCGAATTTGAAGCAGGCCGAGATCACGAACTATGACGTGCGCTGGGAGTACTATTTTTCGCCGAGCGAAAGTCTGTCGATCGCGCTGTTCCGCAAGGAGTTCACCAACCCGATCGAAAAGCAGTTGCTGCCCGGCGCCGGCAGCCTGCTGCTGACGCTCGCCAACGCGCAGGCCGCGGTGAACCAGGGTATCGAATTCGATGCTTACAAGCAGCTGGGCTTTCTCGATCGCTGGATAGGCGACCAAGCCTGGGCCAGGTGGCTGCGTCTAAATCGCCTCGATCTCGACAACTGGTATGCCTCGGCCAACTATTCGTGGATCGATTCCAACATCACGCTCGATCCGGCGCAGTCGGGCTTCAATACCAATCTCGAACGCCCGCTCGAAGGCCAGTCGCCGTACGTGGTGAATTTCCAGCTCGGCTATCTGCATCCGCAAGGCGAGCGCGAAGTTTCATTGCTTTACAACATGTCGGGCGAACGCATCGTGCAGGTCGGCGTCGACGGCCAGCCCGATACTTATGAACAACCGTTCGGGCAGCTCGACTTCAATCTGAAACAACGGCTCGGCGACGAATGGTCGTTCCGCGTGCGCGTGCGCAATCTGCTCGATCCGGCCGTCGAATTCCGCCAGGGCGATGCGGCGAATATCCGCGAATATCGCAAAGGCCGCGAAATCGGTTTCACCCTGGAATGGTCGCCGAAGTTTTGATTGCAAGTTTGCATGTGCCGCCGTCAATAAACTGTAACCGAGCGTACTTATTCTGTGGACTCCCCGCCCGGCGCGCCGCATCGCGCGCCTGCGAATCGGCAATCGTGCCTTTGTCCTGGAGTTCCCCATGAAGCATGCAATCCGCCGCTCCGTCCTGGCCTGTGCGGTTTTAGGCGCACTCAGCCTCGGCACCGCCCACGCTGCCATGCAGCTCAACGAAGACCTCGATGGCGTGTGGTCGATCACCGGTGCGGGCGGCCGCGGTGCGGTCGTCGATTACCTGCCGCAGGCTGATGGCAAAGGCATCCTCGCGATCGGCTATTACGCCTACGACGCGCAAGGCCGCGCAACGTGGGTGCTGCTCACCGCGCCGATGTCCGAATTCCAGTACGCCGCCACCGGCGTGGGTGTGAATCTCACCAGCGGCGGCAACTTCGGCTCGCCGTTCGTCGCGCCGACCGCCACCACCAGCGTCGGCACCGCCGCGATCGACGTGAAAAGCTGTGACGCGATCACGGTCACGCTCGACATGACCGAAGCCTCGGGCCTGGCCGACGCCACGCTCAACCTCGCGCCGTTCTTCGCCAGCGAACAATGCGCCTACAAGCGCGAATTCACCGCCTGCCCGAGCTTCGCCACCGCCGCTGCCGCATACGGCAACCGCGCTTGCCTGATCTCGGGCGAGAAGCTCAACCAGGACATCACGCTGACCAACGAAATCACCTGGGTGATCGAAGGCCAGGTCGCGATCGGTGGCGACAACGCCACGCCGTCGACGCTGCGCATCGAACCGGGCACCGTGATCGTCAGCACCGGCGACACCTTCGACCACATCGCCGTCCGCCGCGGCTCGAAAGTGTTCGCGCAAGGCACCCAGAACGCGCCGATCATCCTGACCACCTCGAGCGAACTGCCGGGCTTCAGCGGCAATCCGCAGGCCAAGGAAGTGGGCGGTTTCGTGATCGCCGGCAATGCGCCGTCGAACTGCAATCCCAACTGCGTCGCCGAGTGGGATCCGACGCTGCGCTACGGCGGCACCAACGCAGCCGACAGCAGCGGCGTGGTGAGCTATATGCAGGTGCGCTACGCCGGCTACATCTTCGCGGCCAATCGCGAGTTGAACTCCTTCACCTTCGCCGGCGTCGGCTCGGGCACCACGCTCGATCACCTGCAGTCGTACAAGGGCGGCGACGACGGCGTCGAATTCTTCGGCGGCACCGCCAACGTGCGTCACTTCGTCGACTCCTGCGGCGGCGACGACGGCATCGACTGGGACGAAGGCTACACCGGCAAGGTCCAGTTCGCGCTGATCAACCAGCGCGGCTGCACCGGCGAAGACCACGGCTTCGAACTCGCCAACAGCCCGACCAACTTCGACGCCGCGCCGCGCGCCAAGGGCACCGTCGCCAACTTCACCGCGATCGGCGGCGCCAACACCAGCCGCGATGGTTTCAACCTGAAGGAAGGCACCGGCGGCGTGTTCTGGAACGGCGTCGTCACCGGCTTCAAACGCGCGTGCGTGCGCATCGAAGGCACCGCAACGACGGCCGCCGCCGGCCCGGCTGCGACGCCGAACGGCACGCTGACGATGAACAACACCGTGGTCGACTGCCCGACCAACTTCAGCGACGGCACCGGCATCGAAGCCAACTACACGCAGACCTGGTTCACCGGCCAATCCGGCAACGCCGCCACCCCGCTCGGCCTGGTCGGCTTCCTGCCTGGCGCGACGTCACCGATCACCGGCAAGGTGTTCGCCCCGGCCAGCGATTGGTTCGTCGCGACCGACTACGCCGGCGCGTTCCGCAGCGCGGCGACGAAAGACAACTGGACGGTGGGTTGGACGCATCGCGTCAACGATTGAGTTTCTGTGGGTGACTTGGATTGAAGACGCCTTCGGTTAGTGAGGCGGGGCTTTTTGGAGTTGAGGGCCGGTGAAAGCCGGCCCTTCTTTTTTGGTTTGTGCGCGAGTGGGCGTGGGTTTCGTCGTTTTTTGGTTTTCCTGGCCTGCGGCCGGACGGGAATCCAATGACTTTGAAGCGTTCCGCTCCCTCGCGAATGAAGTTGCACCTTCGCGAGTTTCGTCCCCCTCAGCGGGGGCCGAGTCACTTTCTCTTGCTTGTC
>CBFHAI010000029.1:0-55158 GCA_965653565.1 uncultured Chiayiivirga sp.
GACTCCCGACTCCCGACTCCCGACTCCCGACTCCCGACTCCCGACTCCAGGCGCTGAGCGCCCAGCGCCCAGCGCTCAGCGCCCAGCGACCCCAGGCGCCTTCAAACACCGCGCGAAGAAATCTTCCGTCAGCCGCAACCGATGCAGCAGATCGCCTTTCTGCAAGCCGTGTTTCGCTCCGGGATACGTCATCAACTCGAAGCGCTTGCCGCGCTGTTGCAACGCGCTCATCAGCTTGGTCGAGTTGGTGAACAACACGTTGTCGTCGGCCATGCCGTGGATCAGCAGCAGTTTCGATGTCAGGCCGTCGAGGTGCGAGAAGACGCTGGCGGCTTCGTAGCCTTCCTGGTTGGCTTGCGGGTGATCCATGTAGCGTTCGGTGTAGTGCGTGTCGTACAGGGCCCAATCGGTGACGGGGGCGCCGGCCACGCCGCAGGCGTAGACGTCGCTGCGTTTGGACAGCAGCATCAGTGTCATGTAGCCGCCGTTCGACCAGCCGTAGACGCCGACGCGCTTGGCGTCGACCCAGGGTTGCGTGGCGAGCCACTGCACGCCGCGAACCTGATCGTCGACTTCGACGGTGCCCTGTTTGCGGAATAGCGCGCCGCCGAATTTCGCGCCGCGGCGCGGTGTGCCGCGGTTGTCGATCGAGAAAACGACGTAGCCCTGTTGCGCGAGATACTGGTTGAAATCGGGCGCCCAGACATTCTTCACCGTCTGGCCGGCGGGGCCGCCGTAGACCAGGCTCACCACTGGATATTTCTTCGCCGCGTCGAAGCCGCGCGGCTTGATCAGGCTGTAGTGCAGCACGGTGCCGTCTTCGGCCAGCAGCTGGCCGTATTCGATCGGCAAATGCGCGCCGAGGAATTTCGCGTACGGGTGTTCTTCGTCACGCAGGTCGTTGCGCAGCAAGGTCGCGATCTTTTCGCCGCCGGCGCGGTACAGCTCGATCTGCGGCGGCGTGCCGGAATTCGACCAGCTGTCGACGAAGATCGCCGCGTTGTCGCTGAACTTCGCGTCGTGCCAGCCGGGTGTGGTCGTCAATCGCTGCGGCTCGCCGCCGGCAAGCGGCAAGGCGTAGACGTTGCGCTCGATCGGCGAGTCCCTGGTGGCGCTGAAATAGACCTTGCCGGCGGGCTCGTCGACCGCGAGAACTTCTTCGACCATCCACTCGCCGCGCGTGAGTTGCTGTGCCTTGCCGGCGGCATCGTAGCGATAAAGATGGGCGAAACCGTCGCGCGCCGACGTCCACAGGAAGCCACCGGCATCGAGGAATTTCAGGTTCGAGTGCAGATCGATCCAGGTGGCGCTGGTTTCGCTCAGCAGCGTGCGTTGCTCGCCGGTGGCGAGCGTGGCTTCGATCAGGTCGAGCGTGCGCTGGTCGCGGCTCTGGCGCTGGAAGGCGAGGCGGTCGGCGTCGATCCAGTCGACGCGCGCGAGGTAGATATCCTGGTTGTCGCCCAGATCGATCTCGAAATTGCTGCCAGCCGGATAAACCCGGCGTCGATGCGGGCCGCGTGTGCCGTCGGCGTTGCGTTCCCACGCCAGCATTTCCCGCTCGATCGTACGCACCACGAACAGTTCGATCTTGACGTTCGGGTCGCCGGCCGCCGGATAACGCTGCTGCACCACCTCGGTGCGGTCGGCATAGATCTCGAAACGTTCGCGCACCGGCACGGCGGTTTCGTCGATGCGGGCGTAGGCGATGTGGGCGTCGTCGGGCGACCACCAGTAGCCGGTGTGGCGATCCATCTCTTCGTCGGCGACGAATTCGGCGACAGCGTTGCCGATCACGTCGCTGCCATCGAAGGTGAGCTGGCGTTCGGCACCGCTCGCAAGATCGATCAGCCACAGATTGCGATCGCGTACGAAACTGACGAATTTGCCTTGCGGCGAAACTTTCGGATCGGTGGCGAAGCCGCGGCCGGAGGTGAGTTTGCGGACCGCCTGTTTCGCGGGCTTGTCGAGTTCGTACAGATACAACTCGCCGCCGAGCGGGAACAGCAGGCGCTTGCCGTCGGGCGCCCATTCGTAGTCGACGATGCCCGACAGCGAGGCGATGCGCTGGCGTTCGCGGCGTGCCTTTTCTTCATCCGACAACACTTCTTCGCCGGGCAGCACGACCTGCGAATCGACCAGCATGCGGGTTTCGCCCGATGCCACGTGGTACTCCCACAGATCGAGCTTGAAGCGATCGGATTGCTTGCCGCGCAGGAAGGTGACGCGCGAACCGTCGGGCGCGACTTTCGGCTTCGTCAGCGTGGGACCGGAGAGCGGCGCATCGCCGGTGAGGGCTTCGAGGGTGAGGCCTTGCATCGGCGGCTCGGGTTTTTCGGCGAGGGCGGGCAGGGAAGTCATCGCGAGCAGCAGCGGCAGCAGCAAACGCATCGGAACACTCCGGAAAACGGCATGCCGCGATTGTGCCTGCTGCCGCGGGCCGGGCCTATCGTGCGGCGCGGCATGCCGGGAATTTCGGTCGAAATCAGGCCAGATAGCCGCCATCCACCGCAAACACGGCGCCGGTGACATACGCGGCGGCCGGCGCGGCGAGGAACAGCGCCATCGGTGCGATTTCATCGGGCTGCGCGACGCGTTGCAGCGGAATCATGCGCAGCATCATGTCGAGGATTTTCGGATTGCCGGTGAGCGCCGATGCGAACTTGGTGTCGGTGAGCCCGGGCAGGATCGCGTTGACGCGGATGCCGTGCGCCGCCAGTTCCTTCGCGAAACCTTCGGTCATGTTGACGATGCCGGCCTTCGTCATCGAGTACACCAATTGCCCGAACGCGGCGCGGCGCGCGTTGACCGAGGCGATGTTGATGATCGCGCCGCCGCCGTGATCCTTCATGCGGCGCGCGGCCTGCACCGTGGTCCAGAAATAGCCGCGCAGGTTCACTTCGACGGTTTTCTCGTAGGCCGCCAGGTCCATGTCGAGGGCCGGGCCGAAGTAGGGATTGGCGGCGGCGTTGTTCACCAGGATGGACGGCGTTTTGCCGGCCGCGTCGAGCGTGGCGAACAAGGCTTCGATGCTGGCCGGATCGCCGACGTGCATCGCCTGCGCCTCGGCCGAGCCGCCGGCAGCGCGAATCGCGCTCGCGACTTCTTCGCAACTTTCACGCTTGCGGCTGGCGCAGACCACATGCGCGCCGTGCTGCGCCAGCAGGCCGGCGATCGACGCGCCGATGCCGCGCGAGGCGCCGCTGACGAGGGCCGTGCGGCCGGCGAGATCGAATAGCGCGTCGCTCATGTCGTTGCTTCCATACGGACTGGTATCCTCAGGAATCTAACATGCCCGCCGCCGGGTCCGGAGCCGCCCCATGACGCAGCGCAAAGTCCTCATCACCGGTGCCGGCAGCGGCCTGGGACGCGCGCTCGCGCAGCGTTATGCGAAGGCCGGTTGCGCGGTGGGTTGCGCCGATCTGAATTTCGAACGCGCGGAAGAAACGGTGGCCGCGCTGCCGGGCTCAGGACACCTGGCGTTCGCGGTGGACGTAGGCGACGATCAGGCCTTCGATCGCTTCGCGGCCGATGTGCGGCAGGTGTGGGGCGGGCCGGACGTGGTGATCAACAACGCGGGCATTCCCAGCGGCGGCGGACTGGTCGACGCCACGATGGCCGAATGGCGCGAAGTGCTGGAGATCAATCTGCTCGGCGTGGTGCGCGGCTGCCGCGCCTTCGTGCCGGGCATGCTCGAAGCCGATCGCGGACAGATCATCAACACCGCCTCGTTCGCCGCCCTGGCCGGCGCGCCGCACATCATGACCTACGGCGTGTCGAAGGCGGCGGTGTACACCTTGTCGGAACAACTGCGCGCCGAATTGCACGGCACCGGCGTGAAAGTGTCGGTGATCTGTCCGGCCTTCTTCCAGACCAATCTGCTGCAGAACTGGCGCGGCAGCGAACGCATGCGGCATGCGGCCGGCAAGCTGATGCAGTATTCGACCGACACGCTCGACAGCGTCGCCGACAACACCTTCGCAGCGGCCGAACGCGGCCAGTTTCTGATCCTGCCCACGCGGCAGGAACCGCTGCGCTGGCGCATGAAGCGCTGGTTCCCGAACTTCTATTTCCGCCAGTTCATGAAGCTGGCGGCGGCGCGCGGCAAGGAGTGATGCGATGCGCTGGATGATCTATGGCGCCAACGGCTACACCGGCAAGCTCATCGCGCGCGAAGCCAAGGCGCGTGGATTGTCGCCGGTGCTCGCCGGCCGCAATGCCGGCGCGTTGCAGGCGCTGTCGGACGAAACCGGTTTCGAGCATCGCGTTTTCGGGCTCCAAGCCGATGCGCTCAAGCAGGGCCTGGCAGGCATGCAGCTGGTGCTGCATTGCGCCGGACCGTTCTCGGCCACCTGCGCGCCGATGCTCGAAGCTTGTCTCGCGCAGCAGGTGCATTACCTCGATATCACCGGCGAAATCGACGTTTTCGCCCATTGCCACGCACAGGACGAGCGCGCCAAAAAGGCCAGTATCGTAGTGCTGCCGGGTTCCGGGTTCGATGTGGTGCCGACCGATTGCGTGGCCGCGCAATTGCAGCGCGATCTGCCCGAGGCGACGCATCTGGTGCTCGCGTTCGATGCCGGCGGCGGCTTCAGCCCCGGCACCGCGAAAACCAGCGTGGAAGGACTCGGCAAAGGCGGCCGCATCCGTGTCGACGGCAAGCTCACGCGCGTGCCGCTGGCCTGGAAGACGCGCACGTTCGAGCGTCCAGCCACGACGGTGGCGCCGGCGGCCGAACGCAGCGCGGTGACGATTCCGTGGGGTGATGTCTACACCTCGTACGTATCGACCGGCATTCCGAATGTCGAGGTCTATACGACGGTGCCGCCCGCGACGATTTCGCGCCTGAGGAAACTGCGATTGCTCGGGCCGTTGCTCGGGCTCGGCTTCGTGCAGTCGTTCCTGAAATCGCGCGTGGAACGCAGCGTGAAAGGCCCGAGCGAAAGCAAACGCGCGGGCACCGAGAGCATCGTGTGGGGCGAAGTGCGCAACGCCGCCGGCAAGACCGTGCGGCGCCGCCTGCGCGCCCCGAACGGTTATGACATCACGGTGACGGCGGCGCTCGGCATTGTCGGGAAACTGCTGCGCGAACAAGTGCCCGGCGGCTACTACACGCCGTCGAAACTGATGGGCGCCGACTACGTCTTCACCTTGCCGGGCGTAGCCGAAGTCTGACGCCGCGCTTGGCAGCGGCAGCGCCGCCCACTACCCTTTGCCGCCTCAAGCAACCCCCGGAAGTCCCGATGTCGCTCGCCACACCGCCCAACGATCCCCGCCTCGGCCCGCTGCCCGCCCTGATTTTCGGGTCGCGCTGGCTGCAGTTGCCGCTCTATCTGGGCCTGATCGTGGCGCAGGGCGTGTACGTGGTGCTGTTCGTGAAGGAGCTGTGGCATCTGATCCACGAAACGATGGCCTTCAACGAGCAGCAGATCATGCTGGCGGTGCTGGGGCTGATCGACGTGGTGATGATTTCCAATCTGCTGGTGATGGTGATCGTCGGCGGTTATGAAACTTTCGTGTCGCGGCTGCGGCTCGAAGGCCATCCGGATCAGCCCGAGTGGCTGAGCCACGTGAACGCCGCGGTGCTGAAGGTGAAGCTCGCCACCGCCATCATCGGCATCAGCTCGATCCACTTGTTGAAGACCTTCATCGAAGCCGGGCAGCTCGGCCTGCCGATGTGCGATGCGGCCAGCAAGGCGGCCACGTCGATGTGCAGTAATTCGACCGAAACCGGCGTGCTGTGGCAGACCATCATCCACATGGCCTTCATCCTGTCGGCGATCGGTATCGCCTGGATCGATCGGTTGATGCAACCGCCGGTGCGTCCCGGCAAGGCGCACGACGCGCACTGAGCGGCGCGATCAGCGGCTTGCGGGCGGTGGCTGCGGTTCGCCGCGCATGATCGCGCGACCGGCTTCGCTCGCGACGAGTCGGTCGTACGGCAGCGAAGGCGCGGGAAATTCCAGCGACGCGGCGTAGCGTTTATGGCGTGACGTGAATATGTCGGCGCCGGCGACGCGATCGAGTGCTTCGACATAGGCCTCCGGTGTCGAATACACGGTGCGCGACAGGCAACACAGCGAGTGGTCGCGCAAGACGGCGTCGAGACTGCTGCCGCGTTCGCGCAAGGCCAGATCGGCTTCGAGCCAGAACGCCGCGCCGCTCCAGTAGACGCGCATGTGGGCGCGGCGTCGGCCCATTTCGCGCGCCGCTTGTTCCAGCGTGAGGCCGGCTGCATTTCGATCGGCGCGGCCGCGACCGAAGCCGGCTTCGAGGCGTTTCCATGCTTCGCCCGCCGACAGCTCGCCGACGCGTGCGCGCAGCACGTTCTGGTAGTAGCTCGCGAGTCCTTCGCCGAGCCAGCGACCGCGCGTGCTCAGGTAGGGATGCAGCAAGTGCGAGAATTCGTGCGTGGCGGTCCAGTCCTTGATCAATGCATCCGCCGCTGCATCCGCACCGACGAACAGATGCACCGCGCTGCCGCCGCCGCGCGTGACTTCGCCCCACGGCGCGGCGCTACGTTCGCCGGGAATCGGCACGACGAGAATTTGCGCGTCGTCGCGCGGCAAGCGACCGTAGGCACCGGCGAGCGCACGCGCGACGGGGTCGATGCGGTGCAACTGGTCCGCGCTCCAAGGCGGCAGGATCGACACGCGCAATGCGCCGCCGGGCAACGCGATCGCTTGTTCCTCGAAGCGGCCGAACGCAGTCAGTGCGGGCCAATCGGCGGCGGTCGGTCCGAGGCGATAGGCATTTGCCCGGCCTTCGATCGGAGGCCACGGCACGGACACCGACCAACCTTCGGGCAAGTCGAACGCAATCGTGCTGTCGGGATCGATGTGCTGCGGACGCCAGAGCCAGCGGTCCGGGTCGAGCACGAAGTACTGCCCCTGGCTGTACGCGAAACGCTGGCGCTCGGCTTTGGCACTGCCGGCGAGATCCACCCGGGTCAGCAGACATTCGCCGCGCTGCCAGTCTATGGCGCGCAGGCGATCGTCGATTTCAACCAGGCCCGCTGAGGAATCGCGCCGCGCTTCAGTGCGGAAGCGGCTGGCGCCGCGAACGCCCGGCGCGAACTCGACCTCGTCCAGCGCAACGTCGCTGCATGCGCGGATGGCGAGCGTCTGCGAAGCCGCATCGAGCTGCGCCGTGAAAGTCCACGGCGTCGCTGCCGCGGCCGAGCCCGCCGGCAAGGCGATAGCGACGACAGCGATGGCGAGAGCTTTGGTCAGCATGCGAAGAAGAGATCGTACCCGGCACGAAGGTTCCGCGACCGCGTCGAGGCGAACCGCTGGCGCGATGAGGCGGTGTCAAGCGGTGCGAATCGCTCGTGCGACCCTACCGCAGGAACGCCGACCGGCCCGCACCGCTAGAATTCACGCATGGACGTTTCCCATTTGCTGGACGCACTCAACCCCGCGCAACGCGAGGCCGTTTCTGCCGAATCCGCGCATTATCTGGTGCTGGCCGGCGCCGGTTCGGGCAAGACGCGCGTGCTCGTGCATCGCATCGCGTGGCTCACCGAAGTGCTCGGTGTACCGCCGCACGGCGTGCTCGCCGTCACCTTCACCAACAAGGCGGCGGGCGAGATGCGCCATCGCTGCGAGCAGATGATGCGCACCGGCACGCGCGGCATGTGGGTCGGCACCTTCCACGGCATCGCGCATCGTTTGCTGCGCATGCACTGGATGGAAGCCGAGCTGCCGGAAACTTTTCAGGTACTCGATTCGGACGATCAGTTGCGCATGATCAAGCGCGTCGTCGCCGACCTCGGGCTCGACGAAACGCGCTATCCGCCGCGCCAGGCCGCGTGGTTCATCAACGCGGCGAAAGACGAGGGCAAGCGGCCGCAGCATATCCAGGGCGGCGAACTGTTTCTCGACACGATGCTGCGCATCTACACCGCCTACGAGGCCGTTTGCCGTCGTTCCGGACTGGTCGATTTCGCCGAGCTGCTGCTGCGTTCGCACGAGGTGCTGCGCGACAACGCCGGGCTGCTCGAACACTATCGCCATCGTTTCGGGCATCTGCTGGTCGACGAATTCCAGGACACCAACGCGATCCAGTACGCCTTCGTGCGGCTGCTCGCCGGCGACACCGGCAAGGTGTTCGTGGTCGGCGACGACGATCAGGCGATCTACGGCTGGCGCGGCGCGAAAGTCGAGAATGTGCAGCATTTCCTGCGCGATTTTCCCGGCGCCAAGACGATCCGTCTGGAACAGAACTATCGCTCGACCTCGAATATCCTCACCGCCGCCAACGCGGTGATCGCGAACAATCCCGATCGCCTCGGCAAGAAATTGTGGACCGAAGGCGAAGACGGCGAACCGATCGATCTGTTCGCTGCCTACAACGAAATCGACGAAGCGCGCTTCGTGGTCGAGCGCATCGGGCGCTGGGTCGCCGGTGGAGGGCGCGCGCTCGACTGCGCGATTCTTTATCGATCGAATGCACAATCGCGCGCTTTCGAAGAGGCCCTGATGCAGGCGTCGATGCCGTACCGCGTGTACGGCGGGCTGCGATTCTTCGAGCGCGCCGAAATCAAGGACACGCTGGCCTATCTGCGCTTGATTTCGAACCGCGCCGACGATGCCGCGTTCGAGCGCGCGGTGAATACTCCGGCGCGCGGCATCGGCGATCGCACGCTCGAACAGGTGCGGGTGCGGGCGCGCGAGAGCAATGCGCCGTTGTGGGAAGCGGTGCTGATGGAAATCGGCGAAGGCTCGCTGGCCGGACGCGCCAAGAATGCGTTGCGCGGCTTCATCGAATTGATCGAGCAGCTGGCCGGCGAAGTGCGCGATACGCCGTTGGCCGAACAGATCGAACATGTGCTTCAACGTTCGGGCTTGCGCACGCATTACGCGGCGGAATCGCGCGGGTTGATGGATTCGCGCACCGAGAATCTCGATGAGCTGGTGACCGTGGCGAGCCGTTTCGAACGCAGCGATCTGGATCAGGAAATGCCGGAGCTAGTCGCATTCCTTGCCTACGCGTCGCTGGAAGCCGGCGAAGGCCAGGCCGAAGCCTGGGAAGACGCGGTGCAGATGATGACGTTGCATTCGGCGAAGGGTCTGGAGTTTCCGCTGGTGTTTCTGGCCGGCCTGGAAGAAGGATTGTTTCCGAGCCAGCGCTCGATGAACGAGTCGGGACGGTTGGAGGAAGAGCGTCGTCTGGCCTACGTCGGCATCACGCGCGCGCGCCAGCGGCTGGTGCTGACGTATGCCGAATCGCGCCGCATCCACGGCACCGATACGCTCGGCGCGCCGTCGCGATTCCTGCGCGAGATTCCGTCCGCCGTGTTGCAGGAAGTGCGGCCGCGGGTGCAGGTGTCGCGGCCCAGTTACGGTGGCAGTGGGCGCTTCGTCGATCCCACGCCGAGCAATGCGCTCAAGCTCGGCCAGCGCGTGCGGCATTCGCAGTTTGGCGAAGGCGTGGTGGTGGACAGCGAAGGTGCCGGCGCGCATGCGCGGGTGCAGGTGAATTTCGAGGATGTCGGCAGCAAGTGGCTGGTGTTGAGCTACGCCAATCTGCAGCTGATCTGATCCGCGCAGATCGTACGGTGGGCGGGACGCGATCGGCCCACGATTGTTGCGCGAAAGCGAACGAAGCGTTCCGCGGCGAGGGGATACCCGTTGCGCCGTCGCGGCCCTATAAAGGCGTCGTCCCGCTATTCGGAGCGATTCCATGACCAATCAAATCACCCAGCCGCGCGCGGTCGCCAGAACGCTCGCCGGCATGCCCGCCAGCGATGGCGCTGGCGTCAAGCTCACGCGCGTCATCGGGCAGCCGTCGCTCGATCGGCTCGATCCGTTCCTGCTGCTCGATGAATTTCGCTCGGACGAACCGGGCGATTATCTGTCGGGCTTCCCCGACCATCCGCATCGCGGCTTCGAAACCGTCACCTACATGCTGGCCGGCCGCATGCGGCATCGCGACAGCGCCGGCAATTCCGGGCTGCTGACGCCCGGCAGCGTGCAGTGGATGACCGCCGGCCGCGGCCTGGTGCATTCGGAAATGCCCGAGCAGGAAAACGGGTTGATGTGGGGCTTCCAGCTCTGGGTCAACCTGCCGGCGAAAGACAAGATGACGGCGCCGCGTTATCAGGACATCGCGCCCGAACGCATTCCCGAAGTCGCGCTCGAGGGCGGCGGCAAGGTGCGCGTGATCGCAGGTTCGCTCGGCGATGTGCGTGGGCCGGTGCAGGCCGAAGCGACGGCGCCGTTGTATCTGGACATCGAGTTGCCGGCGAATGCGCAGTTCGAGACGGCGGTGCCGGACGGGCATCACGCGTTCGTCTATCCGTTCGTCGGTGATGCATCGGTAATCGGACATGGGCGCGAAACCGCTTTGACGCGCGGCACCCTCGGTGTGCTGGCCGAAGGCGATGGCGTGACGATCCGTGCCGGCGCCAGCGGTGCGCGGGTGTTGCTGGTGGCGGGGCGTCCGTTGCGCGAGCCTGTGGCGCGCTACGGTCCGTTCGTGATGAACACGCAGGACGAAATCCGTCAGGCGTTCACCGACTTCCAGTCCGGCAAGTTCTGATCCGTTCGAGTCCGACGCAATTAAAATTCCGCGCAAAGAAAAAGGGCCGCATTCGCATGCGGCCCTTCTTTATTTGCGAATTGGATCAGCGAATCAACCGCGACCGCGACGATACGGTGTCAGTTCGCCCAGCAGGCGATCCAGGCGCGGCGCAAGCACTTCTTCGGCCTGCGTATTGGCGTTGAGCGTGGTGAAGTCGATCTTCTCGCGGAAGCCGGCGCCGAGCGCGCGCTTGTCGGCGATCAGGTACGAACGCACGCCAAGATAGGCGCTGAACAACTCGGACGACTGGCCGTAATAGTTCAGCGTCTGCGACCCGATTTCCTCGGCCTTCACCACGACGGCGACGGTGGCGTCGCCGCGCAGCGACTGCAGGATGCCCGGCAGATCGCGACGGCCTTCGATATCGCCGATCACGCTGCTGTCGACCACGTCGAAACCGGCATCCATCAGGCGCTCTTCGATGCGCTGGCGGGCCGGGCCGGTGATCGCGCTGTCGCCGATCGCGATGACGACGATGCGCGGCGTGCGCGGCGCGGCCACGTCACGCGGCGGTGTGTTGGTCGCCACGTCGCGGCGATCGGCACGCGCAGCCATCAGGCGCTTGAGTGCCGGGCTGTTGCTGGCGGGCGGATCGTTCGATGCGATGGCGGGGCTAACCGGCACCGTGTCGACGGCGGGCGAAGTCGGCGCTTCGACCGCGACCGCGGGCGGTGCCGGCGTGGCGTTGGCGGCCGTGCTGACTTCGGGCGCGGGGATCGGCGGCGGCGTGGCGATCGGAGCGGTGGTGCTGGCCGGCGTGGCCGCGTCGCTCGCCACCAGCGTGGCCGCTTGCGTCGTTCCCACCGGATTGCTGGCAGCACCGGCGGCGACGCCTTGTTCGTAAGCCTTGTCGCCACTGAAGCCGGCGCTGAAACCCGCGACGAACGCGCCGAGCGGCGCGCGGAACGCGTACGCGCCGCCGGCAAGGCACAGCACCAGCAAGGCGGCGATCGCGAGCGGCAGCGCCGAACCGGATTTCCTGTCTTGGCGCTCGAGCACCGACGGACGCGCCGGCGGCGTCGGCGGCACCGGGTTGCGCGACGCGCTCGGCGAGGTGGCGGCGTTCGCCAGCGGCGCCGGCGTCGCGGCGCGGCCGACCATCGGCGGCGGCGTGGGCACGCGCTGTTGCGGCGCCGAGGCCGGCGTCGGCGCGCCGATCATCGTGGCGTCGTTCGCGGCCGGCTTGCTGACCGCCAACTTCACCGTACCGCCCTTGGCGACCAGCGGATGCGCTTCGAGCGCGGCCGCCAGATCGTGGCAGCTCTGGAAACGATCCTGCGGTTCCTTCGCGACCATGCGCGTGAGGATCGCGGCGGTCTGCGGATCGACTTCGGCATTCAAGGCGCGGATGTCGGGAATCTCGGCCTTCACCACTTCGAGCATCAGGCCGAGCGGGCTTTCGTCGGTGAACGGCGTCTTGCCGCTCAGCATTTCGAACAGCACGATGCCCAGCGAGAAGATGTCCGAGCGCTGGTCGACGACTTTGCCCAGGCACACTTCCGGCGAGAGATAACCGGGCGTGCCGACGAATTCGCCGGTCGAGGTGAGTTTCTTGGAGATGTCCTGCGTGGCGAGCGCGATGCCGAAGTCGGCGATCTTCACCTGGCCGCGATGCGTGAGCATCAGGTTGCCGGGCTTGATGTCGCGATGGATCACGCCCTTGTCATGCGCGGTGGCCAGGCCCGACGCGGTCTGGTGCATGATCTTGAGCGCGTTCTCGACCGAGAGCTTGCCTTCGCGCTTGAGCAGGCCCGACAGCGAATCACCGTCGATGAATTCCATCGCGAAGAACGGCTGTTGCGTGGCCTCGTCGGTCCCGATGAAATAGACCTGGATGATGTGCGGATCCGACAGCGCCGCCATCGAGCGCGCTTCGCGCAGGAAACGTTCGACCAGGTTCGGATCGTGCGCCAGCGACGGCGAGAGCTCCTTGATCGCGACATGGCGGCCGAGCGCCGGTTCGTAGCCTTTGTAGACCACGCCCATGCCGCCGCGGCCGAGTTCGGACACGATTTCGTAGTGACCCAGATGGGTTTTCATGGTCGCCTCCCGCGGCGACGGGGTATTCGAGGAGGTCATCGTAGCACTCGTTATAAAACCCGACGCCGCGGAATGCGGTTTGGGGTGCGAGGGTTACGGCGGCCGGCGCGGCAGCAGGTCAAACCGGACACAAGAATATTCAGCCGGCGTTGTGAGCGCTGCAGCTGGCTAAACTCGGGACCGTGGCTTTGTCGTGACAGGAGCGGCGGATGAAACGCAGGGAGTGGTTGCAGGGTGCCGGTGCGGTCGCGTTCGCTTCGGGGCTGACGGCGTGCGGAGCCGACAAAGACGCCGAGGCGGATCGACCTGCCGGGCTCACTTGGAAACTGGCGACCGCCTGGCCTGCCGACTTTCCCGGGCTCAGCGCCGGCGCCGTCTCGCTGGCGCAATCGATCACGCGCGCCAGCGGCGGGCGTCTCACCGTGAAAGTGTTCGCCGCCAACGAACTGGTGCCGGCATTCGACGTGTTCGACGCCGTCGGCCGCGGCACCGCAGAAATGGGTCATTCGGCCGCGTACTACTGGAAGGCGCGGAGTGAAGCGGCGCCGTTCTTCTGCGCGGTGCCGTTCGGCCTGAATGCGCAGGAGATGAATGCCTGGCTGCAAACCGGCGGCGGCATCGAGTTGTGGCGCGAGTTGTATGCGCCGTTCAACCTCGTGCCGTTCGCTGCGGGCAATACGGGCATGCAGATGGCCGGTTGGTTCAATCGCGAAATCCGCTCGCTCGAGGATCTCGTCGGTCTGAAGATGCGCATCCCCGGTCTTGGCGGCGAGGTGATGGCGCGGCTGGGCGTCACCACGGTGAATCTGCCGGGCGCCGAACTCGTCGATGCGCTCAAGTCCGGCAAACTCGATGCCACCGAATGGTTGGGCCCGTACAACGATCTCGCGTTCGGCCTGCACCGCGTGACGAAGCACTGCTACTACCCGGGCTGGCAGGAACCGGGCTCCACGATCGAATGCATGGTCAACAAACCGGCCTTCGACGCGCTCGCGGACGATCTCAAGGCGATCGTCGAGACGTGCTGCCGCGCCGCCAACGACGCCATGCTCGCCGGCTACACCGCGCGCAATCAGCAGGCGCTGGAAGAACTGCGCAGCGTGCACAAAGTGGACTTCCGGCCGCTGCCGCGCGACGTGCTCGTCGCCTTGCGCCGCGCCACCGACGACGTGCTGGAAGCGGCCGCGGCGAAGGATCCGTTCACGCGCCGCGTCTACGACTCGGCGAAAGCCTTTCAGACCCGCGCCGCCGCCTGGCATCGAGTTTCCGACGAAGCCTTCTATCCCGCGCGCCGCTGACACGAGTCCGCACCGCGTTGCGTCACAGACGCGCGGACGATAGGCGTCCGGACGAGGTAGCAAGATGCGCAGGTTGGCGAAATGGGTGGGCAGTCTGGTGCTGCTGCTGGTGCTGGCGGCGAGTGCGGTTTTCGCCGCGGCGTGGTTCAACAGCGAGCAGGCTTTGGGCAAACGCTACGCGGTGATCGATCCGCCGCTGACGATCCCCGACGATGCCGCCAGCCTCGCGCACGGCAAGCATCTGTTCGAAACGCGCGGCTGCAGCGACTGCCACGCCGAGGACGGCGCCGGGCGATTGGTGATGGATGTGGGCCCGTTGATCCGCGTGGTCGCGCCCAACATCACGCCGCCGGCGCTCGACGCACACGGCTACGATGCCGACAAGATCGCGCGCGCCATACGTCACGGCATCCGCGCCGACGACACGCCGCTGGTCTTCATGCCTGCGGCCGACTGGCGCGACTTGAGCGACACCGACACCGCCGCGCTGGTCGCCTACCTGCAGTCCTTGCCGCCTTCCGCCAACGATCCGGGCAAACTCGAAGTGCGCCCGCTGGCCCGCGTGCTGCATCTGGCCGGCAAGTTCCCGCTCACGCCGGCCGAATCGCTCGATCACACGCCGCGCACGCGTGTCGCGCCGCCGGCCGAGCCGACGGTCGAATTCGGCGGCTATGTGGCGCAGGCCTGCCAGGGTTGTCACGGCGCCGATTACGCCGGCCGCGGGCCGATCGCACCGGGCACGCCGCCGGTGGCGAACCTCACGCCGACCGGGCTGGGCGAGTGGACCGAAGCGGATTTCTTCCGCGCCCTGCGCGAAGGCAAGCGTCCGGATGGTTCGAGCATCGATCCGTTCATGCCGTGGCAGATGCTCGCCCGCCTCACCGACACCGAAATCCGGGCCTTGTGGCTCTACCTGCGTTCGCTGCCGGCCACCCCGTCGCGCGCGTGATCGGCGCGCGACGAAGGTTTCAGTTCCACTCGTACAAGGTCCAATAGACCGGACGGACCGGACCTTCGCCGTCCTGGCTATCGAGCCTGCCGTCGCCGTTGGTGTCGAGCAGGGTGTAGGGCACGCCGCGCTCGGGGCGCACCTTCACCATGTAGATATGGCCGTTCAAGCGATATTCCTCGACCACATCGCCGCTCGAATCGGTGCGGATCGACACGGCAGGCTCGGCCTCCGGCGGCGGCGGTTCGAGGATCTTTTCCGGCACCGGAACATCGCCATCGGCAGCTTCGCGATCGTCGAGCAGGGTTTCGTCGACGGTCGCTTCGCTCGGCGTCTGCGCCGGCGGTTCGGCGGGAGTCTGCGCCTGGGCTGCGACCGGTGCGCCAAGGATCAGACCGATCAGCAAAGTACGCATGACGACGTCCTCCAGGTGCGCCCAAACGGCAGGACGAGGATAGCGCGAGCGCCGCGGCATTAGAATGCGCGGCATGAATCGCCTCGTACTGATCGACGGATCGTCCTATCTCTATCGCGCCTTCCACGCGCTGCCGCCCTTGTCGAACGCCCAGGGCGAACCGACCGGCGCGCTGTTCGGCGTGGTCAACATGCTGCGCGCCACGCTGAAGGAAAAACCCGACTGCGCGGCCTTCGTGATGGATCACAGCGGCCCGACCTTCCGCGACGAGCTCTACGCGCAATACAAGGCCAACCGTCCGTCGATGCCGGGCGATCTGCGCGCGCAGATCGAACCGATGCTGGCGATCGTCGCCGCGCTCGGCTTCCCGATCCTGCGCGAACCCAACGTCGAGGCCGACGACGTGATCGGCACGCTCGCCGTCCAGGCCGCTGCACGCGGCATGGCCGTCACCGTGTCGACCGGCGACAAGGACTTCGCGCAACTGGTGCGCGACGGCATCACGCTGGTCAACACGATGAGCGGATCGAAGCTCGATTCGGAAGCATCGGTGGTCGAAAAATTCGGGGTGCGCCCCGGACAGATCGTCGATCTGCTGGCGTTGATGGGCGACAGCGTCGACAACATACCCGGCGTCGAGAAATGCGGCCCGAAAACCGCCGCCAAGTGGCTGGCCGAATACGGCACGCTCGATGGCGTGATGGCCAATGCCGATCGCATCGGCGGCAAGATCGGCGAAAACCTGCGCGCGGCGCTGGCGCACCTGCCGCTGAGCCGCCAACTCGCCACCATCAAGACCGACGTGCAGTTGGCTGACGATTGCGAAACCCTGAAGCTGCGTGCGGCCGATACCGATACCTTGCGCGGTCTCTATGCGCGGTACGGCTTCACCCAAGCGCTGCGCGAGCTGGAGAACGGAGCGTCGGGTCCCACGACTGCTGCGGCAGAAAAGGAACCCGGCCGTGCGCGTTCCGGCGGTTTCGCGCGCGCGGCAGCGGCGCCTTCGGATTCGGTCGACCCTTCGCTGTCGATCAAGGGCGAATATGAAGCGGTGCTCACGCGCGAGCAACTCGATGCCTGGGTCGCGAAGCTGCAGGCCGCCGATGTCATCGCCTTCGACACCGAAACCGATTCGCTCGATCCGATGCGCGCCAACCTCGTCGGCGTCAGCTTCGCGGTCGAAGCCGGCCGCGCCGCGTACGTACCGCTCGCGCACGACGGCCCCGATTCCCCGGTGCAACTGCCGCGCGATGAAGTGCTGCAGGCGATCAAACCGATCTTCGAAAACCCGGACAAAGCTAAGGTCGGCCAGCACGGGAAATACGATCTGCAAGTGCTGCGTCGCCACGGTGTGGCGGTGCGCGGTTACGCCGACGACACCATGCTGGAAAGTTTCGTCTTCAATTCGAACGCCAGCCGCCACGACATGGACTCGCTGGCACTGCGCTATCTGGCCTACAGCACGATCAAGTACGAAGACGTCGCCGGCAAGGGCGCCAAGCAGATCGGCTTTTCGCAAGTGGCCGTCGATCGGGCCACGCAATATGCCGCCGAAGATGCGGATATCACGCTGCGCCTGCATCGCGCGCTGCTGCCCCGGCTCACCACCGAGCCGGCGCTGGAACGCGTCTACCGCGACATCGAAATGCCGCTGGTCGAAGTGCTCACCTCGATGGAAGCCGGCGGCGTGCTGATCGATGCCGACGAGCTGCGCCGCCAAAGCAGCGATCTGTCGCGGCGCATGATGGCCGCGCAGCAGCGCGCGCACGAAGTGGCCGGCCGCAGTTTCAATCTCGATTCGCCCAAGCAACTGTGCGCGCTGTTGTTCGAGGAACTGAAACTGCCGGCGCTGGTGAAAACGCCGACCGGCCAACCCAGCACCAACGAAGAAGCACTCGAAGCGATCGCCGATCAGCACGAATTGCCGCGCCTGATCCTCGAACACCGCTCGCTCGCGAAATTGCGCAGCACCTATACCGACAAATTGCCGGAGATGGTGAATCCGCAGACCGGACGCGTGCACACCAGCTATCACCAGGCGGGTGCAGCGACCGGGCGCTTGTCATCGAGCGAGCCGAATCTGCAGAACATTCCGATCCGCACCGAAGACGGCCGCCGCATCCGCAAGGCCTTCATTGCCCCCGAAGGTCGCCGCATCGTGGCCTGCGATTATTCGCAGATCGAACTGCGCATCATGGCGCACCTGTCGGAAGATCCCGGTCTGGTCGCGGCGTTCGAAGGCGGTCAGGACATCCATCGCGCCACCGCCGCCGAAGTATTCGGCGTGCCGCTCGAACAGATCGACCCGAACCAGCGCCGTGCCGCCAAGGCGATCAACTTCGGTCTGATGTACGGCATGGGCGCGTTCGGCCTCGCGCGCCAGCTCGGCATCTCGCGCGGCGATGCGTCCGATTACATGGCCTTGTACTTCGCGCGCTATCCCGGCGTGCAGCGCTACATGGAAAGCGTGCGGCAACAGGCGCGCGAACACGGCTACGTCGAAACGGTGTTCGGCCGTCGACTGCATCTGATCGAAATCAATTCGCGCAATCAGGCGCAGCGCGCGGGCGCCGAACGCGCCGCGATCAACGCGCCGATGCAGGGCACCGCGGCCGACATCATCAAGCGCGCGATGCGCAGCGTGCACGACTGGCTGCAGCCGCATGCGTCGCGCGCGCTGATGATCATGCAGGTGCACGACGAACTGGTGTTCGAGGTGGACGCCGATTTCGTCGAAGAAATGCTGGTCGCCGTGCGCGCACGCATGCAGGAAGCGGTGGCGCTGCGGGTACCGCTGGTGGTCGACGCCGGCGTCGGCGCGAACTGGGACGAGGCGCACTGACGTTCGCTTGTATCGCGTCGAATCGCCCCCATATTGCGGCGAATCGAGTGTCCGGATGCGACGTTCCCGCACGCTTCGACGTCAATGACTTTGGGCATACACCCGAATGCCCGAGTCCGGATTTTTGGACTGAATGGTTTCTGAACTTATCGGTTTATTAACGACGGTGCTCACGGAACTTTCAGTCTCAATCCGTATTCTGTAACCACGGTGGACGCAACGCCACCCGCGATTCGATCAACCCCCTTTGATCGAATCTCTCGGAAGCCGGTCTCTCCCCAAGCCCCGCTTCCGACCCCCAGCCCCGCAGGCTCCCCCCTAGCCTGCGGGGCTTTTCTTTGGGCGATCGAAAAGTGCGCGCGCATGTGGTGAGCGCGCGTATGCCGCGGGTGATCTACTCGGGAAGTTCGCGGAGCCAGTCGCGCGGCGTGAGGTAGTCCGCCAGCCGCGCTTCGGCGCTGCCGGGCTCCGGCACATAGCCATATTCGAACCGCACGCGCGGCGGGAGGCTCATCAGGATCGATTCGGTGCGGCCGCCCGATTGCAGGCCGAACAGCGTGCCGCGGTCCCACACCAGGTTGAATTCGACGTAGCGGCCGCGGCGATAAAGCTGGAACTCGCGTTCGCGCTCGCCATAAGGCGTGTCGCGGCGGCGTTCGACGATCGGCAGGTAGGCGTCGAGGAAGCCTTCGCCGACAGCGCGCTGATAGGCGAAGCAGGCGTCGAAGCCGCCTTCGTGCAGGTCGTCGAAGAACAGGCCGCCGACACCGCGGGTCTCGCCGCGATGCTTGAGGTAGAAATAGTCGTCGCACCAGCGCTTGTGCGCGGCGTAGCGCGCTTCGCCGCCGTGCGCGACGGCGATATCGTGCGCGACTTGATGCCAATGCCGCACGTCGGCATCGACCGGATAGAACGGTGTCAGGTCGAAGCCGCCGCCGAACCACCAGACCGGCGATCGTCCGGCCGGGCGCGCTTCGAAGAAACGCACATTCATGTGCGTCGTCGGAATGTAAGGATTACCCGGGTGTAGAACTAATGACACGCCGAGCGCTCGCCACGGCGCGCCGGCGAGTTCGGGCCGATGTGCGGTGGCTGCCGGCGGCAGGGTGGCGCCGTGCACTTCGGAAAAACCGACGCCCGCCTGTTCGAAAAGCGCGCCGTTCTTCAGTATCCGCGAACGGCCGCCGCCGCCTTCATCGCGGCTCCAGCGATCCTCGACGAATTTGCCCTGGGTGTCGCTCGACTCGAGTGCGTGGCAGATGCGGTCCTGCAGCGATCGCAGGAAATCGGCTACGCGCTCGGGTTGAGTCATCCAGGGTGCTCCGGCAACGGGTCGGGGTCGGCTAACAAATCGGCATCGAAGAAGGCGGCGCGCCAGCCGCCCAGCGCCAGCAGCGCGAGCGCTTCGCGCGCCACCGCGAGCTGGCAGCACAGGCTGCCGCGCCACTGCGACTCGGCCGCGCACAGTTGCCAGTTCAGGCCCATGCCTCGCGCGATCCAGCCGCAGCGGGCGAGATGATAGCGGTTGCTGACGATGGCGATGCGTTCGCCCGGTGCGGTGCGCGCCGAAGCGCAGCGCAGATCGTCCGCCGTATCGCCGTCGATTTCATCGAGCGAGACGGGCGTGTCGGACGCCAGCCCGAGTTCCTGCATCCAGCGCAGACCGGCGGCCGCTTCGCCGCGCGAGGCGGCCTGCTGCGAACGGCCGGTGAGCATCAGGCGGCGAGCCGGGTTTTCGCGCGTGAGCAAGACGACACGTTGCAGGCGGCGGCCATACTCGGCGGCAATCTCGCCGCCGTCGAGTCCCTGCGCCGGCACCAGCAGCGGCACCTGCGGCTGGACTTCGCTGCGCGCCGCGCGCGCCACCTGCCGCACGCGTCGCGCGCTCAACCACCACAACAGACCCAGGCTCAAGGCCGCCAACAGCCAGGCGCGACGCGAACGTCGTTCGGCCGTCGCCTGCCACCACACCTCTTGCATCGGATTCGCCCGCATCCTGCGCCTACCTTTGTCCGCGGCCTTTCGAAACCAGACGTCGTGCTGTCATCAACCCCCCACCCGTATGCCGCCGCTCGTCACGCAATTTTTGCGCTTTCGATCGGCCTGCATGGACCCTTCCGTGGGCAGCTGTGTCGCGTCTGGTCGATCCCGGGACGCAGAAGCGGACCTGGCCGTCGCCGACCGGAGAACGATTCCGGGCGAGACGGTGAGCGTTGATTCGCGCTGGCGAAGCGAAAGACGTGCCAATCGCGGCTTCGGTGCAGCGCGAAGCGATTGGACACAGCGCGCCGCGAATAGGCGGATGCGCACGCGTGACGGCAGATGGTGCTGCACAGGCCGCAGCGTAGTGTCGCGCCGCCGCCCGGCAGGCGAGCAGCGTCAAAAACTCCGGGCCCAGCCGGCCCGGAACATCATCGAAAAGCAAAATCAGGCGGGCTGCGATCCATCGCAGGCCCGCGATGGCATCAGTCCTTCAACACCCGCAAGAACAACTTGTGCACGCGCCGATACTCGTCGAGCCAGGCATCGGCGTGGACGAAGCTGTGGCGCTCGAGCGGGTAGGACGCCAGCTCCCAGTTGTCCTTCTTCAGCTCGATCAGGCGCTGCGCCAGGCGCACCGAATCCTGGAAGAACACATTGTCGTCGAGCATGCCGTGCGCGATCAGCAGATCGCCGCGCAGCTGGTCGGCGTATTCGATCGGCGAACTCTTGCGGTGCGATTCGGGATCGAGCTCGGGCGAGTTCAGGATGTTGGCGGTGTACTCGTGGTTGTACTGGGTCCAGTCGGTCACCGGACGCAGCGCGGCGCCGGCATGGAACACGTCCGGCGCACGGAACAGCGCCATCAAGGTCATGAAGCCGCCGTAGGAACCGCCGTAGACGCCGACATTCGCCGCATCGCCCTGTTGTTCGGCCACCAGCCAGTTGACGCCGTCGATCAGATCTTCCAGTTCCGGATGCCCCATCTGCCGGTAGATCGCGGTGCGCCAGTCGCGGCCGTAGCCTTCCGAGGCGCGGTAATCGATGTCGAGCACGAGGAAGCCTTCCTGCACCAGCAGGTTGTGGAACATCTGCTCGCGGAAATAGTAGGGATAGCGCGCGTGCGTGTTCTGCGTGTAGCCGGCGCCGTGCACGAACAGCACGATCGGATATTTCTTGCCGGGCTCGAGCTGCGCCGGCCGATAGAACTTCGACCACAGCGGCTGTTTCACCTTGCTCGACGGCACCTGCACGAACTGCGGCGCCAGCCAGTCGCGCGCCTTGAACTGCGCGGTGCGCGTATCGGTGAGCACGCGCGCCTCGCCGCCGCTGCTCGGCAGCACGGCGATCTGCATCGGCAGATAGCTGCCCGAATACGACACCAGCAGACGATCGCCGGCCGGCGATTCGGCGAAGCCTTCGACGCCGTCGAGTGACGTGATCTCGCGCACCTCGCCACCGGCGAGATCCTTCGCGCAGACTTCGTAATCGCCCGGCCATTGCCGATTGCAGACGAAGTAGAAGCGTTTGCCGTCCGCCGACAGCGCAGGCGACGACACTTCCCACTGGCCCGACGTCAGCGCCTTGGGCTTGCCGCCCGCCGCGACGGTGTAGAGATGCGAGTAGCCGCTTTCCTCGCTCGCCAGCCACAAGGTGCGGTTGTCGGGCAGCCAGCCGAATTCGTTGAACGTCCAGTTGATCCAGGCCGGATCAGTGAGCCGATGCGCGGAGCGCAGCGCGCCTTGCTTGGTGAAATCGACGGTCGCGATCCAGCGATCCTTGTTGTCGACCGCACGCGCCAGCACAGCGACATTGCTGCCATCGTCGCTCCACGCGATGGTGTCGAACCGCACCGTGCGCTGGCCTTTGAGTGCATCGAGTTTCGCGGTCTTGCGCAGCTCGGCCAGCGGGTCCTTGTCGATGCCGGGCAGCGCATCGGGCTTGAGTTCGTGCGCTTTGCTCGTGCTCAGATCGATCAGCCACAGCCGCTGTGCATTCGGTGCGTTGTGGCCGACGCGCACGCGCACGTCCTCGACTTCCTCGTAGCCCGATTCGGTGACGTATTTCGGCATCTTGCCGACGCGGCCGGCATCGGCGTTCTTGGCTTCGGTGACGGCCAGCGCGCGCTTGCCGTCGGGCGACAGCGCGCTCTGGATCAGCGTCACATCGTCGCCCAGATAGACCGGCGCCGGGGCGCGGGTCGGATCGATGCCGCGCAATGCCAGATCGCGCTCGCGCTGCGCGTCGCGGTTGGCCTTTTCCTTGCGCAGGGTGTCGAACAGACGCAGCTGGGTGTCGCGCAGTGCGTCGGGTTCCGGTTCGGCGCCCGGGTCCTTTTCTGCTTTTATCGTGGCGGCCGATGCGGCCAGGCCCGAGGCCAGGTCGTAGCGCATCCAGTCGGTGTTGGCCAGGAAGATCACGCCGCGCCCGTCGCTGGTGAAGCGCGGCTGGCTGTCGACCGCATCGCTGCGGCTGAGCTGGCGCAGCGCGCCGGTGCCCAGATCGCGCAGGAAGATATCGCCGTTGCGCACGAACAGCGCGCGCCGGCGTTCGCGATCGAATTGCGGCGCGGCGGCATCGAGCATGGCCAATTGCGCATCGTCGAGTTTTCGCGGCGCGCCGCCGGCAAGTTCGATCGAATACGTATCGCGCAACACGCTGTCGACCCGCTTGAGCTGGTAGTTCACCGACTTGCCGTCGAGCGACCAGAACGCGCCTTCGACGGGCGGTCCGATCCAGTCCGGATCGGCCATGGTCTGCTCGAGCGTCAGCGGCTCGGCGGCAACGGCGGAAGCCGCGCTCAACGCGAGCGCGAGTAGGGCGATGCGCATATAGGGAGTGCCTCGTTGGCGGAAAACCCGGGCAGGTTAACAGTCCGGTCAGCGGCGACAAGCATGACTTCCGGCAGGGCGTCCGCCGCGCCGTCTCACTACAATCGGCGTCTTGCCGCGGCAACCTGCCGCTTCCGGAGAGTTGCCGCATGCCCGTGTCGCCGCGTTCGATCGTTTTCCGCCTGCTCGGTGCCGCGTGCGCATTCGCCGCCTTGCCGGCGCTGGCCGACAGTCCGACCAAACTGCTGCGCTTCCCGGACGTGCACAACGATCGCGTCACCTTCGTCTACGCCGGCGATGTCTACGTGGTGAGCGTCAATGGCGGCACCGCGCTGCGACTCACCTCGCACCAGGGCGACGAGCTCTATCCGAAATTTTCGCCGGACGGCAGCCAGATCGCGTTCTCGGCCGAATACAACGGCACGCGCCAGGTCTACGTGGTGCCGAGCGCGGGTGGTTCGCCGCGCCAGCTGACCTGGTACAACGATGTCGGCGAACTGCCGCCGCGCGGCGGCACCGACAATCGCGTGCTCGATTGGAGCCCGGACGGCGCCAACGTGCTGGTGCGGATGAATCGCGCACCGTGGGACAACCGCAGCGGCCGGCCTTATCTGGTGCCGGTGAACGGCGGTCTGGAAACGCCGCTCGCGGTGCCCGAATCCGGTGGCGGCATGTTCGATCCGACCGGCACGAAACTGGTCTACACGCCGATCGACCGCGATTTCCGCAGCTGGAAGCGCTATCGCGGCGGCCGCGCGCAGGATGTGTGGATCTACGACCTGGCCGCCAATACCTCGCTGCAACTGACCAACGACCGCGCCACCGATCACCAGCCGATGTGGATCGGCGACGCGGTGTATTTCGTGTCGGATCGCGCCGACAGCAAGCTCAATCTCTACGCCGTGTCGCCGCAGGGCGGCGAAGCCCGCAAGCTCACCACGTACGCCGATTTCGACGTGATGTGGCCGAGTGCGGGGCCCGATTCGATCGTGTTCGAAAAGGGCGGATCGATCTGGCGCTATCTGCCGTCGAGCGGCGAGGCCACTGAAATCCCGATCCGCGTCGCCGGCGATCTGCCGCAGACGCAGCCGCGTTTCGTCGAGGCGGCCGACTTCGTCGAATCCTTCGGCCTGTCGCCGAACGGCGAACGCGCGGTGTTCGGCGCGCGCGGCGAAATCTTCACCGCGCCGGCCAAGAACGGCGAGCCGCGCAACATCTCGATGACGCCCGACGCGCGCGAAATCGCGGTCAGCTGGTCGCCCGACGGCAAGTCGATCGCCTATCTGTCGGACGCCACCGGCGAATACGAAATCTACCTGCGCGCGCAGGACGGCAAGAGCCCGCCGCGCCGCCTCACCAGCGACGGCAACATCTGGCGTTTCGCGCCGGTCTGGTCGCCCGATTCGAAGAAGATCGCGTTCGGCGACAAGCAGCAGCGCCTGCGCGTGCTCGACCTCGCCAGCGGCACGATCACCGACGCCGACCAAGGCACGCACGACGACATCGACACCTACACCTGGGCGCCCGACAGCCGCTGGATCGCCTACGTCAAAGGCAACGCCAGCCGCAACACGTCGATCTGGCTGTATTCGCTCGAGGCCAAGCAGGCGCGCCAGCTCACGCCGGACGAAACCAGCGAGACCAGCCCGGCGTTCGATCCCGAAGGCCGCTATCTCTACTTCGTATCGAACCGCGACTACAACCTCACCTTCAGCGCCTACGAATTCAACTGGCTCTACACCAACGCGTCGCGCATCTACGCCGCCACGCTGCAGGCCGACGGACCGGCGCTGTTTCGTCCGAAGAGCGACGAAGTGGCGCTCGATGGCGAAACCGGCGAGGACGAGAAATCCGAAGACGACGACAGCGTCAAACCGCTGCGCATCGACATCCCCGGCTTCAACCAGCGCGTAGTCGCGCTCAACGCGCCGGCCGGCAACTACGCCGGCCTCTCCGCCAATTCCGAGGGCGTGTTCTATTTCGCGCCGGGCGACGGCGGCGGCAGCGGCGAACTGCGTTTCATCGGCCTGAATGCGGACGACACTCTCAAGCCGGTGGCGGCCGTCACCGGCTATGCGATGTCGCCGAACGGCAACAAGCTGCTGCTGCGCCGCGCTTCCAAGTTCGCCATTGTCGATGCCAAACCGAACGCCGAATTCGATGCCAACGCGCTGTCGCTCAGCCGCATGGAATTGCGCGTCGAGCCGAAAGTCGAATGGCGCCAGCAGTTCGTCGACGGCTGGCGTTTGCTGCGCGACTGGTTCTACGACCCGGGCATGCACGGCAACGACTGGAACGCGATCCGCGCCAAATACGAAGCGCTGCTGCCGCATGTGGCATCGCGTGGCGATCTGGACTGGCTGTTCCAGGAAATCGCCGGCGAGGCCAATGCCGGGCACGTCTATGTCGAGCGTGGCGATCAGTCCCGCGTCGAACGCAAGGCCGGCGGCCTGCTCGGTGCGGAACTGGCCGATCACGCCAGTGGCTACACCCGCATCGCGCATATTTTCCCGGGCGAAAACTGGAATCCGACCTTGCGTTCGCCGCTCACCGAGCCGGGCGTGAACGTCGCCGAAGGCGATTTCATTCTCGCGGTCGACAATGTTTCCACGCGCGGTGTCGACAATTTCTATCGCCTGCTGGAGAACCGCGCCGATCGCGTGGTGACGCTGCGCGTGAGCAAGAACCCGCAGGAAGCCGGCGCGCGCGACGTGCAGGTGCGCACGCTCGCCAGCGAGCAGGGCCTGCGCTATCTGGACTGGGTGCAATCGCGCCGCCGCATGGTGGAACAGTTGTCGGACGGCCGCATCGGCTACATCCATGTGCCGAACACGGCGGTCGAGGGCAGTCGCGAACTGTTCAAGGGCATGCTCGCGTACGCGTCGAAAGAGGCGCTGGTGATCGACGATCGCTACAACGGCGGCGGTTTCATCCCGGACCGCATGATCGAACTGCTGTCGCGCCAGCCGCTCAACTACTGGAAGCAGCGCGGCCTCGAACCGAATCCGACGCCGCTGCTCAACCATCGCGGTCCGAAGGCGATGCTGATCAACGGGCTGTCGGCGTCCGGCGGCGATGCGCTGCCGTACTACTTCCGCAAGATGAAACTGGGCACGTTGTTCGGCACCCGTACCTGGGGCGGGCTCATCGGTATCTCGGGCAATCCGCGGCTGTCCGACAACGGCGGCATCAACGCCGCTACGTTCCGCTTCATGAGCACCGACGGCAGTTGGGCGGTCGAGAACGAAGGCGTGGCGCCCGACGTGGAAGTGATCGACCGGCCCGAGCTGCTCGCCGCCGGCCGCGATCCGACGCTCGAAGCGGCGGTGCAGCATCTGCTGCGCGAACTGCAGGCCAATCCGCCGTCGCCGGTGGTGGCGCCGGCCGCGCCGGCGGTGTTTCCGCCGCAGTAGACAGGCTCGCGCGAGTCGCGCTTGCGGCTCGCACGAAAAACAAGGCCGGCGGATTCGTCGCAATCCGCCGGGCTGCGTCATGTTTCGCTATGCTGCGCGCACCCAAGCCGCGAAGTTCTGCGCCGGATGCGCTGTTACGTCTACAAGAGCCTGAGGAAGGCGGAAACCTACGTCTATCTGGACGAGCGCGACGGCTTTGCGCGCCTGCCCGAAGCGCTGCGCGCCTCGCTCGGCGAGCTGGGTTTCGTGCTGGAACTGGATCTGACGCCCGAGCGGCGCCTGGCGCGCGAAGACGCGAGCGTGGTGCGCAACAACCTCGCCAGCCGCGGGTTCCACGTGCAATTCCCGCCGCCGCTGCCGACCACCGCCACGCATGACGCGAACTGATATCGCGCCGCTCGCCGCCAGGCTCGCGGCCTTCGCGGGTTTCGCGCCGGCGGTGGCGTTCGCGCTACTGCCGCTCGTGCATCCGCATCCGGCGCTTGGCGCCGGCCCGGTGCTGGCCTTGCCCTTGTTCCTGCTGGCGGCGGTGCAGGCGGCCGGCTATCGCTACGAACCTGCGTATTTTTCGGCCTTGCGCGCGCGTGGATTGCCGGCGCTGTTGCTGTGCCTGGGCGGCGTCGCAGGCACTGCGGCCTTGCTCGGCTGGCCGGCGTGGCGCCTGTTGCAAACCGGCGCGCTCGGCGCGGTGCTGATGCTGAGCCTGGCCGCGGCGGTCGCTCTGCTGGCGTTGTGGCGGGTGTGGCCGGCGTTCGGGCTGGTGTTTCTGTGGGACGAAGCCACCGCGCGCGGTGCGTTCGCCGCGCCGTCGCGCTGCCTGCAGATGGCGCGCAACGTGCCCGATTCGCACGAAGGCGACGGCCTGCGCGGCCTGTTCGCGGCCACCGCCTTGCTGATCCTGTTCGGCGGCGCGGCCGCGCTGGCCTGGGCCGGCATCTGGAGCGATGCCTCGCTGCGCAACGGCCTGTTGCTGATCTATGCCCTGCTGCTGGCGCCGCTCGCGAGCTGGACCGCGATCGAACTGACGGCGCGGCGCCTGCTGGAAGAAGTCGAGCCGGCGGCCGAAGCCGCGCTCAATCCGCTGGAATTCTCGCCACCGTCGACGCCGCTCGAAGGCGTCACCGTCACCGAGCGACTCTATGCCGCGGCGCGTGCCGGACGCGTCGACGATGCGCTCGCGCTGCTCGATGCCGGCGCCGATCCGCATGCGCTGCCTGAAGCTTCCGCCCGCGACCAGCGCGCATTGCCGGTGCTCGCCGCATTGCTCGCCGACCTGCGCCTGCTGCGCGCGCTGATCGGTGCGCGCATCGATTTGAACCAGCGCCACGCCGGCCTCACGCCGTTGCTCGCCGCCACGCGCGACAGCTGGCATGGCCGGCCCGAAGCGGTGATGACGCTGCTGGCGAACGGCGCCGATCCGCGCCTGGCCGATAGCGAAGGCCGCAGTCCGTTGCACGGCGCGGCGCTCAGCGTCGATCCGGCCGTCGCCGCCTTGTTGCTCGATGCCGAGGCGCCGCTCGATCCGATCGATCGCGAAGGCTGGAGCCCGCTCGGCGTGGCCTGTGCCAACGGCAATTGGCGCCAGGCGAAGTTCCTGCTCGAACGCCACGCCAGACCCGAGCCCGATGGCGGACAGCCGGCGCTGCTGGCGGCGGCCGGCGGCGAAGACGATGCCGCCGGCGCGCGCCTGCTGCTGAAATTCAAGGCGCGCGTCGACGCCCGCGGTCGTTTGAACCGCAGTGCGTTGCATGTCGCGTGCCTCGCCGGCAATGCGGAAATCGCGCAGGCGCTGCTGGACGCCGGTGCCGACGTCAACGCGCGCGACGAACACGGCGTCACGCCGCTGCTCGAAGCGGCGCGTGCCGGCAGCGCCGAAGTCGTACGAGTGCTGGCCGCGAAACGTCCCGACGCCACCGTCACCGACAGCGCCGGCCGCAACGCACTGGCGATCGCCTGCCAGTCGACGCGCGGCGGCGTGGATGTGGTGGAGCAATTGCTGGCGCTCGGCGTCGATGCGCAGCAGGCCTGCCGCGACGGCCGCCGGCCGATCGACTACGCGGTCGCGGCCGGCCGCTGGTCGCGCGTCGCGCGGCTCGATCCGAATTATCCGCTGCCGGCCTGCGTCGCCGACGCCAGCGAAGAACTGGCCGATGTGCCGCCGCTGTCGCGCCTGCGGGTGGCGCTCGAAGCGCGGCGTCACGATCATCTGCGCGAGTTGTTGCCGCTGCTGCGCGACGAGCGCGAAGCGATCGCGAACCTGCTGATCGAAATGGCGCCGCGGCTCGACGCCGTTTCGCTGCGGCTGTTGTTGCCGGCCTGCGAAAACGTCGCGACCGATGCCAACGGCGACAGCCTGATCTTCCGCCTGCTCGCGCTTGGCCCGCCGGCGCAGGAGTCGCTGCGCATCGCGCTCGAACGCGGCGCGCAAGTCGGCGGCAGCGCCGGTCTGGCGCGCTATCTCGCTGCGCATCCCGACACCGATGGCGCCGGCGCCGAAACGCTCGCGCTCGATCTGCTGGCGCGCGGCGCCGATGCCTTCGGTACCGCCAACGACGGCACGCCGCCGTTGCTGCTCGCGATCCGCCGCGATTGGCCGCGCCTCATCGCAGCCTTGCTTGCCAGCGGCGTCGATCCGCAATCGCGCGATGCGCGCGGCACCACGGCCCTGATCGCGGCCTGCGCCCTCGGCCAGGAAGATTCCGTGCGGCAACTCGTCGCGCATGGGGCGCAGCCGGGCACGCGTGCGTCCGATGGACAGACGGCGCTCGGCCTGGCGCTGTCGTCGGGCCGGCACGAGATAGCGCGCTGGCTCGATTGGCCGCGCTGGAGCCTGCCGCGCCGCGCGCTGCGTGCTTCCGATGTCGTCGCCGCCGCGCAGGAAGGCGATCTGGAGGCGGTGCGGCGGCTGCTCGATCTGGGCCTGCCGCTGCACGGGGTCGACGCCCAGGGTTGCACGGCGCTGCTGCGCGCCTGCGGCGGCGGACATCTGGCGCTGGTCGATCTGCTGCTCGAACGCGGTGCCGATCCGGCGCTCGCCGCGCGCTCGGGCGCAACCTGCCTTAGCGCGGCGCTGAGCATGCGGCACGATGCCGTGGTCAACGCGCTGCTGGCGCGCGGCGCCTCGCCGAACCAGGCCTTGCCGGGCGGCATCACGCCGCTGATGGTGGCCGCGGCGCTGGGGCAGGCGCGCGGCGTGCAGGCGCTGCTCGCGCACGGCGCCGATCCGCGCGCCGCCGATGCCGAAGGCGGCACCGCGCTGCACGCGGTCGCGCAATATGGTTTTTCGACGCGCGACGGTGCCCGCGCGGTGACGATCTGGGACGCGCTGCTCGCCGCCGGCGCGCAACTCGACGCCGCCAACAGTTCCGGCCAGACGCCGCTGCTGCTCTTGCTCGGCGCGCGCGCCGAAGCCGGCGCGGCCTGCGAAGAAGACGCCATCTGGCTGCAACTCGAACGCGTGCTGGCGCGCAACCCCAACCTCGCGGCGCAGGATCGGCGCGGCTTCGGCCCGTTGCATCTGGCGGCGCTGCACGGCCTGCCGCGCGTGTTGCGTGCGCTGCTGGTCGCCGGCGCCGATCCCGATCTGCGCGACAGCATCAATCGCCGGCCGCAGGAGATCGCGCTGATGCGCGGCTTCGTCGATATCGCGTCGGAGTTCGAACCGCCGCGCGCGGCGCCGTCGATCGCGCGCTTCCTGCGTCCGTCGTGACGCGCGCCGGCTAGTTAAAGCTCCGGCTAGTTCGAGCCCCGGCCGCCGCCATCCTCGGCTTCGACCGAGTGACGCGAACGGTCGGCCGCGAACAATTGCTCGAGGTCGACCAGCGCTTCGCGGCTCGATGCGATCAGCGCGGCTTCGTCGTCGTACACCAGATGCTGCTGGCGCAGCAGCGCCTCGTCGTGCTCGCGGAAACGTTCGCGCCGGTCGCGTGCGACGTCCGGCGGCAGGCCGAGCGCCTGCAGCACGCGCTCGCCCATTTCCAGGCTCGAATGGAAGGTTTCGCGCACCGTGTCGACCTGCATGTCCATCAGCTTGAAGGCGTGCTGGCGATTGCGTGCGCGCGCAAACACTTTCAAATGCGGGAACATGCGCTTGACGATGCGCGCGGTGCGCACGTTGGCGTCGGGATCGTCGGTGGTGAGCACGAAGATCTCGGCCTTGTCGGCGCGCGCGGCGCGCAGCAGGTCGGCGCGCGCCGGATCGCCGAAATAGATCTTGCTGCCGAAGCGGCGCGAGAATTCCACTTGCTCGGGGCTGTTTTCCAGCGCGGTGAACGGGATGTGCTGGGCGCGCAGCATGCGTCCGACGATCTGCCCCATGCGGCCGAAGCCGGCGATGATGACGCGCGGATCGTTGTCTTCGATCTGGTCGAATTCCGGCGGCGGCTTGCGCTTCGCGGCGGCGCCGGCGAGACGCGTTATCGCCAGCAGGATCAGCGGCGTGGCGGCCATCGAGAGGCCGACGATGGCATTGAGCGTGTCGTGCATCGCCGGGTCGATCAGCGCCGCCTTGCGCGCTTCGCCGAACACCACGAAGCCGAATTCGCCGCCCATCGCCAGCACGCCGCCGAGCAGCATCGACTCGCGCCAGTCGAGTTTGGCGGCGCGGCCGACGCCGATCAGCACCAGATATTTCAGGCCGAGCAGGGCGGCGACGCCGCCGGCGATCAGGGCCGGCGAATCGGCGATGCGGTCCAGATCGAGCGACATGCCCACCGCGATGAAGAACAGCCCGAGCAGCAGGCCCTTGAACGGTTCGACATGCGATTCGAGTTCGTGGCGGAATTCCGAGTCGGCCAGCAGCAGGCCGGCCAGGAAGGCGCCCAGGCCCATGCTCAGGCCGGCCTGCTGCATCAGCCAGGCATTGCCGATCACCACCAGCAGCGCGGTGGCGGTGAACACTTCCACCATCTGCGCGCGCGCCACGATGCGGAACACCGGTCGCAACAGATAGCGTCCGCCGATCAGCACCGCCAGGATGGCGCCGACCGCCTTGAGCACCGCGTCGAGCGATGGCGCCGCCCGTTCGGCGGCCGCCGCTTCGCCCAGCAGCGGGATCAGCGCCAGCAGCGGAATCGCGACCAGATCCTGGAACAGCAGGATGGCGAACGCCAGGCGGCCGTGCGCGGCGGTCAGTTCCTTGCGCTCGGACAGCAATTGCAGGCCGACCGCGGTCGACGACAGCGCCAGGCCCAGTCCGATCACCAGGTCGGCCTTCCAACCCAGGCCGTACATCGCGGCCACCGCGCCGAGCAACAGCGCGCTCACCGCCACCTGCAGGCCGCCGAGGCCGAACACCAGCCGGCGCATCACCCACAAGCGGCTCGGCGAGAGCTCCAGGCCGATCACGAACAACAGCATCACGACGCCGAACTCGGACGCCGCCAGCACGCTTTCGGTATCGGACACCGCGCGCAATCCATCCGGCCCGATCACCACGCCGGCCGCCAGATAGCCCAGCACCGCGCCCAGGCCAAGGCGCCGGAACAGTGGCACGGCGACCACCGCGGCGAGCAGGAACACTAGAGCGATCTCGAGTTGTACGTGGTCCTGCATGCTCGTCCCCTGCGAATGACCGCGATTATGGACGAGCCTGGAGCCGCGGTAACCCCGGGCTGCGGTATGCCTCGCAAGTTCGCGCGTCTACTGAATTTTTCTCATCGCCCGATGAGCGCAGGTGTGACGCGACATTGCTGACATTTGTCGACGAAAACGCTCCTTGCGCAACGCGTTTTCAGGTTTACACTCACGGCCGGGAAATTCTTTTAAGTGTCGTGGCCCGCTGGCGCAGCAATTGCGTCCACCCCGCCGCGACGCGCGTTCGGGGGAAAATATGAGTTCGATCCGTAGCTGGCTGCAGGCCATCCTGGCCGCGTCGTCGCTGTTCGCCGGTATTGCGTCCGCGCAATCCTATGACCACAGCGTCTACCTCGACCTCGACAACAACGCCGGCACCGGCTGTTCGGTCGCCACCGCCGCAGGCGCGGTCAACGGCGCCGAGGCGCGCGTCTCGGCCACCGTCACCGGCCAGCCGCCGATGGTCACCGCGTCTTCGGTCGCGATGTGCGCGGGCGCCGCCTTCGGGCCGGCGACGCCGCTCGCTGCCAATTACCCCGTCGGCCTGGACAACGGCGTCGGCGGCAGCGATGTGATCGAAATGGCGACCTCGCTCACGGGCCTGGGCCCGGGCGGCACGGCGCGTTTCGTCTATGTCTCGACCAGCGCCACCGGTGCCGACCAGGCCAGCGGCAGCATCGTGCTGCCGGGCGGCGCGGTCGCGCCGTCGCAGCCGATCCTGGTACCGGCCACCGGCATCATCGGCCTGCTGCTGCTGGCCGGCCTGGTGCTGTGGCTGGCGCGCCGCCATCCGGGCTTCGGCTCGTCGATGGCCTTGTTGCTGCTGCTCGGCGCCGGCGTGGTGTGGGCCGCCAACTTCGTCGCCGATGGCCAGGTTGGCGATTGGACCGGCGTGGCGCCGCTCAACACCGACCTCACCGACGACGCGACCAGCGGTGAAACCTCGATCGAAATCGTCGCGGTGTTCGCCGCGCACGAAGCCGGCAACCTGTTCCTGCGCGTCGACGTGCTGGAAGCCGAGCCGGCGGCCAACGTCGCGCCGGTCGCCACCGACGCTGCGTTCGCGATCGCCGAGAACTCGGCGAATGCAACGGCGGTAGGCACGGTGGTCGCCACCGACGCCGACGTCGGCCAGGTGCTCACCTATGCCATCACCGCCGGCAACACGGGCGGCGCCTTCGCCATCGATGCGAGCACCGGGGCGATCAGCGTCGCCAACACGGCGGCGCTCGATTTCGAAACCACGCCGAACTTCGCGCTCAGCGTCACCGCCACCGACAACGGCACGCCGGCCTTCAGCGACACCGCCACGGTCACCATCACCGTCACCGACGTCAACGAAGCGCCGACGCTGGCCGACGCCGCGCGCGCCGTGCCGCAGGGCAGTGCGGCCGGCACCCAGGTCGGCGCGCCGCTCGGCAGCGTCGATCCGGACACCACGGCCCCGAACAACACGCTGACCTACGCGATCACCGCCGGCAACACCAACAACGCCTTCGCGATCGACGGCAACGGCCAGCTCACCGTGCTCACCGCGTCCGAAGTGGCCGGCCCGGGCACCTTCAATCTCACCGTCTCGGTGACCGACGGCGGCGCGCTGAGCGATACCGCTGCCGTCACCGTCACCGTCACCGATGCCAACGATGCGCCGGTGTTCGGCATGCCGGCCTACAACTTCTCGCTGCCCGAAAACAGCGCCGCGGCGACCGCCGTGGGCGCCACCTCGGCCACCGATCCGGACGTCGGCCAGACGCTGACCTACGCGATCACCGCCGGCAACACCGGCGGCGCGTTCGCCATCGACGCGGCCGGCAACATCACGGTAGCCAACAGTGCCGCGCTCGATTTCGAAGGTTCGGCCGTCTTCAATCTGGTCGTCAGCGCCACGGACAACGGCACGCCGCCGCTGAGCGGCAACGCCAACGTCACGGTCACGCTGACCGACGGCAACGATGCGCCGGTCGCGGCCGACGCCGCCTTCACCGTGCCGGAAAACAGCGCCAACGGCACGCCCGTCGGCACGGCGACTGCCACCGATCCGGACGTCTCGGCGCCGAACAACACGCTCAGCTACGCGATCACCGGCGGCAACACCGGCGGCGCTTTCGCGATCGATGCCAACACCGGCGCGATCACCGTCGCCGACGGCAGCGGCCTGGATTTCGAATCGACGCCGCCCTTCAGCCTCACCGTCACGGTGACCGACGGCGGCGCCCTGAGCGACACCGGCACGATCACCGTCAGCCTGACCGACGCCAACGACGCGCCGACGCTCGCCGACGACGCCCGTAACGTGGTGGAAGCCAGCCCGGCCGGTACGCCGGTCGGCGCGCCGGTGGCCGGCGTCGATCCGGACGCCAGCGCGCCGAACAACACGCTCACTTACGCGATCACCGGCGGCAACACCGGCAATGCGTTCCAGATCGATGCCAACAGCGGCCAGATCACGGTGCTCACGCCGGCCGCCGTGACGCTCGCCAACTCGCCGTTCGCGCTCGTCGTCACCGTCACCGACGGCGGCGCGCTGAGCGACACCGGCACCATCACGGTCACCGTCAGCGACGTCAACGACGCGCCCAGCTTCACCGCCGGCGGCGACCAGATGGCGCTGGAAGACTCCGGCGCGCAGATCGGCACGCCCGACCCGTGGGCCACCAATATCCAGGACAACGATCCGACGGTGCAGGCGCTGACCTTCGTCGTCAGCAACGACAACAACGCATTGTTCGCGGTGCAGCCGGCGATCAGCCCGACCGGCACGCTCACCTACACGCCGGCGGCGAACGCCAACGGCAGCGCGACGGTGTCGGTGCAGCTGATGGACGACGGCGGCACCGCGCTCGGCGGCGTCGACACCAGCGCCGTGCAGACCTTCAGCATCACGATCACGCCGGTCAACGACGCACCGAGTTTCCTGGTCGGCCCCGACCAGGGCGTGCTGGAAAACGCCGGTGCGCAGAACGTCAGCCCCTGGGCCACCGCGCTGATCGCGGGCCCGGCCGATGAAGCCGGCCAGACGCTGTCGTTCAACATCGTCGGCAATACCAATCCGGCGCTGTTCGCGGCCGGCCCGACGATCGCCGCCGACGGCTCGCTGAGCTACACGCCGGCCGCCGCCACCACCGGCTCGGCCGACATCACGGTCAGCATCAGCGACAACGGCGGCGTCGCCAACGGCGGCACCGACACCAGCGCGACGCAGACCTTCACCATCAGCGTCAACAACGTCAACGACGCGCCGTCCTTCACGCTGGCCGGCAACCCGGCGACGGTGCTGGAAGACGCCGGCGCGCAGAGCGTGCCCGCCTTCGCCAGCGCGATCACCGACAACGACGCGCCGGCCGTGCAGGCGCTGACCTTCATCGTCACCGGCAACACCAATGCCGCGCTGTTCAGCGTGGCTCCGGCGATCGATTCGGCCACCGGCGAGCTGACCTACACGCCGGCCGCCAATGCCAACGGCAATGCGCAGATCAGCGTCGTGCTGATGGACGACGGCGGCACCGCCAGCGGCGGCGTCGACACGTCGGCCGCGCAGAACTTCACCATCACCGTCACCGCGGTCAACGACGTGCCCTCGTTCACCGCCGGCCCGGATGAAAACATTCTCGAAAACGCCGGCGCGCAGAGCGTCAGCGGGTGGGCGACGGCGCTCAGTGCCGGCCCGGTCGACGAAGCCGGCCAGACGCTGTCGTTCAACATCACCAACAACACCAACGCCGCGCTGTTCGCGGTGCAGCCGAGCGTCGATGCCAGCGGCCAGCTCAGCTACACACCGAACAACAATCTCAGCGGCAGCGCCATCATCACGCTCAACGTGATGGACAACGGCGGCGTTGCCAACGGCGGCATCGACACTTCGGCCACGCAGCAGTTCACCATCACCGTCGCCGACGTCAACGCCGCGCCGAGCTTCACCGCCGGCCCCAACCAGATCGTCAACGAAGACGCCGGCGCGCAGACGGTCGATCCGTGGGCCACCGCGATCGACGATGGCGACGCCGCGCTGGCGCAGGCGCTCACCTTCAACGTCACCAACAATTCGAACCCGGCGCTGTTCGCCGCGGGCCCGGCGATCAGTGCGACGGGTGTGCTCACCTACACGCCGGCCGCCAACGTCAGCGGCGTGGCCACGGTCGAAATCACGCTGTCGGACGACGGCGGCACCGCCAACGGCGGCGCCGATACGAGCGCCGCACAGTCGTTCACCATCACGGTGAATCCGGTCAACGATATGCCGACCTTCACCGCCGCCAATCCGCCGGCGGTGAATGAAGACAGCGCGGCGCAGACGATCCCGGGCTTCGCCACGTTCAACGCCGGCGCCGCCGATGAAGCCGCGCAGACCGTGGTCGGCTACACGGTCGTCAACGTCAGCGATCCGGCGCTGTTCAGCGTCGCGCCCGCTATCGCCGCCAACGGCACGCTCAGCTACACGCCAGCCGCAGGAATGAGCGGCAGCTCGACCTTCGACGTCTTCGTGCAGGACAGCGGCGGCACCGCCAACGGCGGCGTCGATACCTCGGGCGCGCAGAATTTCACGATCACCATCAACCTCGTCAACGACGCGCCGAGCTTCACGCCGGGCGCCAACGAAGTCGTCAACGAAGACGCCGGCGCGCAGACGGTGAACCCGTGGGCCACCGCGATCGACGACGGCGATGCGGTGGTGCAGACGCTGACCTTCAACATCACCAACAACACCAATCCCGCGCTGTTCAGCGCCGCCCCGTCGATCAGCCCGGCCGGCGTGCTGACCTACACGCCGGCGGCCGACACCAGCGGCACCGCGACCATCTCGGTGGTGCTGTCCGACGACGGCGGCACCGCCAACGGCGGCGTCGATTCGGCAACGCAGGTCGACTTCACCATCACGGTGAATCCGGTCAACGATGTGCCGAGCTTCAGCGCCGGCGGCAGCCAGGTCGTCAATGAAGACGCCGGCCCGCAATCGGTCGATCCGTGGGCTACCGCGCTCGATCCGGGCCCGGCCGACGAAGCCGGCCAGACGCTGAGCTTCAGCATCACCGGCAATACCAACGCCGCGCTGTTCAGCGCCGGCCCGACGGTCAGCGCCACCGGCGCGCTGACCTACACGCCGGCCGCCAATGCCAGCGGCGTGGCGACGATCTCGGTCGCCATCGTCGACAACGGCGGTACCGCGAACGGCGGCGTCGATACCTCGGCCGCGCAGAACTTCACCATCACGGTGAACAACGTCAACGACGTGCCGGTGTTCACCGCCGGTGCCAACCAGAGCGTGGCCGAAGATGCCGGCGCGCAGGTCGTCGATCCATGGGCCACCGGCGTCGACGACGGCGATCCGGGCGTCACGCAGAACCTGACCTTCCAGATCACCGCCAACGACAACCCGGCCTTGTTCAGCGCCGGCCCGACGATCTCTTCGACCGGTGCGCTGAGCTACACCTCGGCGCTCAATGCCTTCGGCGTCGCCAACCTCACTGTGCGTCTGGTCGACGACGGCGGCACCGCCAACGGCGGCGTCGATACCTCGGCCACGCAGAACTTCACCATCACCGTCACGCCGGTCAACGACGCACCGGTGGCGGGCAGCGAAGCCTTCGACACGCTCGGCAACACCGAACTGCGCATCGACACGGGCAGCACCGCCACCCCGCACGTGCTCGATACCACGGTCGGCGGCACCGGCGTGCGCGAGAACGACATGGACCCGGTCGAGAACGATCCGACGGCGGTGTCCGGCATCGTCGGCTGCGCCGATGCGATCGCACCGTTCGATTGCACGCTGGCCTCCGGTTCGCTGGTGTCGATGAACACCAACGGCACCTTCACCTTCCGCCCGTCGACCACGCTGCCCAACGGCGCGCCGACCATCGACACCTTCAGCTACGTGCTGACCGACGCCCCGGTCGTGGGCGTCGCCGCCAGCGCCACCGGCGTGGTGACGATCAACGCGTTCGACAAGATCTGGTACGTGCGCCAGGGCGCCGCCGGCGTCGGCCGCTCGGATTCGCCGCTCGGCAGCTTCACCGGCATCAACGGTGCCGGCGGCGCGGGCGACAGCGACGGCGTGGGCGACTACATCTTCGTGCACAACAGCGGCGCGCTCTCCAGTTCGATCGAACTGGAAGGCAACCAGCATCTGCTCGGCGAAGGCGTCGCACTGTCGATTCCGCGCAACCTCAACGCCAACGGTTCGCCGACCAATCTGGTCGCTGCCGGGGCGCGTCCGCAGGTGACGTCGGCCGTCAACACGGTGAGCGCCGGCAACGCGATGCCGGTCGAAATCCGCGGACTTTCACTGGGTTCGTCGGCCGCCAATGCGATCGACCTGACCACCGCGGCAGCGGCGAACACCGGTTCGGCCACGCTGACGATCAGCGAGAACAACATCACCGGCGCCGGTGCCGAAGGCATCGACGTCAACTACCAGAGCACCTCGCTGCTCAACCTGGTGATCACCGGCAATACCTGGATGCCCGGCACCCACAGCGGCAACGCCGTCGACATCGCCAACACCGGCGTGAGCGCGGCTTCGCTGGCGATCAACTTCAGCAACAACGGCGGTCTGGTATCGGCAGGCGCTGCGGCCGTGAACATCAATGGCGGCGCGGCGACGCGCACCTTCGTCACCGGTTTCGCCACCAACAACGTGAGCGGTGACACCGCTGGGGCCGGCGTGAATATCAGCAACGTGACTTTCGACAGCACCGTCGGCGGCGCCATCAACCAGGTGGCCGGCAATACGCTGCTCATCGGCCAATCGGGCAATCCGGTCGGCGGCAGCGGCCTGGCCGTGATCACCTCGGCCGGCGACGTGACCTTCGCCGATCTCGACATCTTCGCCGCCAGCGGCACCGGCCTTGCGGCCAGCGGTGCCGGCGGCGGCCTGACCTTCGGCGTTACGCCGGCCAGCAGCGGTGGCACCAGCAGCGTCGATGCCGATGCCGGCGCGGCGCTCGATCTGAACACCGTGACCGCCGACCTGCGACTGAGCTCGCTGCAAAGCAACACGGCGCTCGCCGGCGTGAATCTGGCCAGCGTCGCCGGCCAAGTCAGCGCACCGGCCGGCAGCAACATCGTCAAGACGGCAGGCGCCGGTACCGCGTTCTCGATGAGCAGCAGCAGCGCGACGGTGTCCTACGCCGGCTTGCTCAACGTCACCTCGGGCGCCGGCGTGTCCTTCACCACCAACACCGGTTCGCTGCTGTTGAACGGCGGCATGACGCTCTCCACCGGCGCCAACGTCGCGTTCAACGCGACCGGTGGCGGCACCGTGACGGTGTGCGACGAAGCCGCTTGCGCGCCGGCGGCGGGCGGGGGGCTGGTCAACACGATCACCACCACGATGAACACCGCCGTGAACATCAACGGCACCAACATCGGCGTGGGCGGCATCGAGCTTCGCAGCATCAACACCACCGGTGTCAGCACCAACGGCATCGTGCTCAGCAACACCGGCGCTGCCGGCGGCCTGAAGGTACGCGGCAACGGCGGCGCCTGCACCAGCGCCGGCACCTGCACGGGCGGTGCGATCCAGAACAAGTCCGGCGACGCCGTTTCGCTCAACCAGACGAGCGCCGTCGAGCTGACCCGCATGTTCATCGACAACAACGACGGCAGCGGCGTTTTCGGCGACGACGTCACCGGCTTCTCGCTGGTCGAGAGCCGCGTCACCAACAACACCGACTCGGCCACCGGCCTGGAAGCGAGCCTGCGGTTCAACGAACTGCTGGGCACCTGCTTCATCACCAACAGCGTGATCTCGGGGTCCTCGGAAGACGAAATCCGCATGACGCCCGCCAGCGGCGTGCTGACCAACCTCACGATCAGCGGCTCGACGATCGGGCCCAACATCGGCGTGGCGGGCAATGGCATCACGCTGGCGCCGACCAATACCGCGCAGGTCACGCTCACCGTCAACAACACGCTGTTCGACAACATCGCCGCGAGCGCGCTCATCGCCAACGGCACCGACACCACGGTGCGCACGCTCAACGTCACCAACTCGCAATTCCGCGACAACAACAGCGGCCTGCATCTGCTGGGCAGCTTCAGTTCCGATTTCACCTACACCGCGTCTACCAACTCGTTCCTGCGGCACGGTTTGAACCCGGTGCAGATCTCGTTCGGCACCACGTCGACCAACGCTTCCGACACCATAGGGACGATCAACAACAGTACGATCGGCGACGCCAACCCGGATTCGGGCGCAGCCGATCTGCACGGCATCGCGGTGGAAACCCAGGGCGACGCCGATGCGCAACTGTCGATCACCAACAACACCGTGCAGCACACCGACATCGACGGCGTCTTCGTGCAGTCGCGCCTGGACAACGATGCGGACGGCGAAGTCGGCCTGCTGGATCTGGCGCTGACCGACAACAGCGTCGCCGCGATCGACGACAACTCGGCGTTCCCGTTCGGTGCGGCTTACGGCATGCGCATCGAGTCGCGCAATACCACCGAGTTGTGCATGGACATGTCGAGCAACACATCGACGAGCGTCGGCGGCCTGGAACGTTTCCGCGTACGCCAGCGCGATACATCGAATTTCGGTCTGGAGCGGTTGACCGATGGCGACGGCACGCCGGGCGAGGAGATCGTCAACCTGGCGACGGTCGAAGCGCACGTCGTGGCGCAGAACGATGCCGGCAGCACCGCCGATGCGACGCAGCAGACCCTCGCCGACGGCTACATCGAACGTGCCAACGACGCTTGCCGCACACCGTGATGCCAAGCCAAGCGACGCAAACCAAAGGGGAAAGCCATGGCTGAGCCATTCTTGAGCGAGATTCGCTTGATGTCGTTCGACTTCGCGCCCAAGGGGTGGGCGCTGGCGAACGGCCAACTGATGCCGATCAACCAGAACCAGGCGCTGTTCTCGTTACTGGGCACGACCTTCGGCGGCGACGGGCGGGTGAACTTCGCGCTGCCGGACCTGCGCGGGCGCACGCCGATCCACGTCGGCACGGGCCATACGCTGGGCGAGCGCGGCGGCGAACAGGCGCACACGCTGTCGATCGCCGAATTGCCGACGCATACCCACGTGTTGCAGGCCTCGTCACTACCCGGCAACGCGCCGGTGCCGAGCGTCGCGGGCGTGGGCACGGTGCTGGCGGCCACGGTGAATCAGATCTACAACCCGCCGACCAACCTGGTCGCGCTCAATCCGGGCACGGTCACCAACACCGGCGGCAGCCAGGCGCACCTGAACATGCAACCGTTCCTGACGCTGAGCTTCTGCATCGCGCTGCAGGGCATCTTCCCGAGCCCGAACTAAGGAGAACGACATGGCGCAGCCGTATGTGGGCGAGATCCGGATGTTCGCGGGCAACTTTGCACCGGCGGGCTGGATGTTCTGCGAGGGGCAGTTGCTGCCGATCTCGGAGAACGAAACGCTGTTTCAACTGATCGGCACGACCTACGGCGGCGACGGCGAAAGCACGTTCGCGCTGCCGGATATGCGCGGCCGCATTCCGATCCATCAAGGCAACGGCTTCATCCTGGCCGAGACCGGCGGCGCGGAAGAAATCACGCTGACGGTGAACCAGATTCCGGCGCACTCGCACCCGATGCTCGGCTCGTCGGCGCAGGCGACCGACGGCAGTCCGGGCAACAAGGTGGTGGCCGAAGACGCGATCGTCGGCGCCGACCTGTACCTGGAAGACACCCCGACGGTGAACATGGCGCCCACGGCGATCACGCCGGTGGGGGGCAGTCAACCGCACACGAATTTCCAGCCCTACCTGTGCGTGGACTTCATCATTTCCCTGTTCGGGATTTTCCCGAGCCCGACCTGAGGCACTGCCATGGCCGATCCCTTCGTCGCCGAGATTCGGATCTTCCCGTTCAACTTCGCGCCCAAAGGCTGGGCGTGGTGTGACGGACAACTGCTGCCGCTGAGCCAGAACACCGCCTTGTTTTCGCTGCTGGGAACGACCTACGGCGGCAACGGCAAGAGCAACTTCGCGCTGCCCGACCTGCAGGGCCGGGCCCCGATGCATCCGGGCCAGGGTCCGGGCCTGAGCCTGCACGACCTGGGCGAAACCGGTGGCAGCGAAACGGTGACCTTGCTGGAAAGCGAAATCCCGGCGCATGCGCACGCACTGCGCGGCAACAACACGCTGGGCGACACGCCGATTCCGACTGGTAATACGCTGGCGCGTTTCGGGTCGCTCAATGTGTACCAGCAGACGACCAACGCCAGCCTGGTGCCGATGGCGCCCGAGGCGTTGCCGCCGGCCGGCGGCGACCAGCCGCACAACAACATGATGCCGTACCTGACCTTCTACTTCTGCATCGCCCTGCAGGGCGTGTTCCCGCCGCGCACCTGATTCGACGCCAAGGAGCCACGATCATGCATCGCCGTCAGTTCCTCCAGACTTCGGTCGCGTCGTCCGCCCTGCTGGCCTTGCCGGCGACGGCCGCGCTGCTGTCGCCTGCGCCCGCACGCTTCGCGCTCGGCTATCACTCGGGGCGCGCCGGCGATGTCTGGCGTCCGGCACTCGCGCGTCCGGCGGCATCGAACGCGCCGCGGCTTCGCATCGCGCTCGATGGCGTGCGGCTGGCGCAGACCGGCGCCGCCCTGCAGCGCCTGCATGTCGACCTGTTGTATCGCGCCGCGGGCGCGCCGCTGGCGTTCTCCTACGCCACCGTGCGCCGCGCCGGCACGCTGGCGGTAAGCCAGCCGGTGAAACTCGAACTCGACGCCGACCGCCTGGCTGGCTTCCAGGTCGACTACGTCTGGCGCGATGCCGCCGGCATCGACCATCCGGGCCGCGAAACGCTGGCCTGGACCGACGCCTTCACCCCGCTGCTGACGCCGGGCACCTATGCCCTGGTCGGCGCGCGCGCCACCGGCACGCCGCCGGGCTGGCACGCCCTCGCGGCGCCGGCGCGCGGTTGTGCGCTGGGCCGCTGCGATGGCGGTGCGATCGATTTCGATGCCTTGATGATTGGAGTCGAGGCCGTTTGACGCTTTGATTCGCAGGAAGTTTGTCACCGCACGGACGCAGCTGTAAGCGAAGCTCTTCGAAACACTCGATGACTCGGCGCCGGAACGCGCATACGTTCCGGGCCACCGTTTCCGTTGCAGGTCCAGGGGGATCACATGGCAAGCTTGTTCGCGCGCACCGTCGCGTTTGTGCTGGGGCTTTTCGCGTTCGCGACCGTCCACGCGCAGACCTACACGTACACCTTCTACGTCGGCAACACCAACGCCAACGGTTGTACGGTCGCCACACCGGCAGGATCGGTGGGCCATGTGAAGTGGCGGCTGCAGGCCACCGTCACCGCCGGCGTTGCGCCGACGTTCGGCAGCGTCACGCGCGCCGATTGCAACAACGGTGTCTTCGGCAGTACCAGCAACATCGCCTCCACCAGCGCGATCGGCCTGAACACCGGCAGCGGTGGTGCGGACGTGATCGAAGTCAGGGTGCCGGTCGGCTCCGTCGGTCCGACGCCGTCGCCGCGCGAAGTGCTGGCCGTGGTCGCCAGCAGCAACACCGCCAGCGACGGACTGATCGCCACCGCCTTCACCAAAGGCGGCCCGCCGCCGGCCACCGATCCGATCATGATTCCGACCTTCGGCACGTTCGCGATCGCCTTGCTCGGCCTCGCGCTGCTGACGATCGGCTGGTTCGTGCTGCGCCGCCACGCCAATGTGCTGCTGGTGTCGCTGCTGCTGGTTTCCGGCACCGCCTGGGCGGTTGCGATCGTGATCGACGGCCAGGTCGGCGACTGGGCCAGCGTGACACCGTCGACCGACCCGGTCGGCGACGTGCCCGAAGCCGGCGTCGATCTGGTCGCGCTCTACGTCACCACGCAGGGCGGCGACGGCTTCGTGCGCGTCGACGTGAAAGATCTGCAGAACCCGCCGGTCGCCGATGACGGCAGCGCCGAACTGCTGGAAGACGACAGCACCACGATCACGCTCACCGGCAGCGACCCGGCCAACGGCCCGCTCACCTTCCAGATCGCAAGCTCGCCCACGCGCGGCACGCTCGGCCCGATCGTGCCGATCAATGCGACGTCGGCCAGCGTGCTCTACACCGGCAACGCCGACGAATTCGGCAGCGACAGTTTCACCTTCACCGTCGACAACGGCAGCCAGACGTCGACGCCTGCGACCGTCGATGTGACGATCACGCCGGTCAACGATGCACCGTCCTTCAGCGCCGCCGATCCGGCCGCCGTCAACGAAGGCAGCGGCGCGCAGAGCGTCGCGGGTTGGGCCAGTTTCGATCCGGGTCCGGCCAACGAATCGGCGCAGACCGCGCTCGAATATCAGGTCAGTGCGATCGGCAATCCGGCCTTGTTCGCCGTCGCGCCGAGCGTCGATGCCAGCGGCACGCTGAGCTACACGCCGGCCGCGAATGCCAATGGCACGTCGAGCTTCAGCGTCGCGGTGCGCGACGACGGCGGCACCGCGAACGGCGGCGTCGACCTGAGCGCCACGCAGAACTTCACGATCACCATCAACGCCGTGAACGCCGCACCGAGCTTCACCGGCGGCGGCAATGTGCCGGCGCTCGAAGATGCCGGCGCGCAACTCGTCGCCGGCTGGGCCAGCGCGATCGACGATGGCGATCCGGACGCCAACCAGGCCCTCGCGTTCAACGTCACGGCAAATAGCAATCCCGCGTTGTTCGCGGCCGGTCCTGCCGTCGATCCGACCAGCGGCGATCTGACCTACACGCCGGCAGCCGATGCCAACGGTTCCGCGCAGATCACGCTCACGCTGAGCGATGACGGCGGCACCGCCAACGGCGGCAGCGACACGTCGACGACCTATCAGTTCACCGTGCAGATCGATGCCGTCAACGACGCGCCGAGTTTCGTCGCGGTCGACCCGCCGGCAGTCAACGAAGGCAGCGGTGCGCAAACGGTGGTCGGTTGGGCCGCGTTCGATGCCGGTCCGTCCGATGAATCCGGCCAGGCCGTGCTCGAATACCAGGTCAGCGCGATCGGCAATCCGGCCTTGTTTACCGTCGCGCCGTCGGTCGACGACAACGGCACGCTGACGTACACCCTCGCTGCGAATGTCAGCGGTGATTCGAGCTTCACCGTTGCCGTGCGTGACGATGGCGGCACCGCGAACGGCGGCGTCGATCTGAGCGCGGCGCAGAACTTCACGATCACCGTCAACGCGGTCAACAGCGCACCGAGCTTCACCGGCGGCGGCGATGTTTCGAGCGATGAAGACGCCGGCGCGCAGACCTTCGCCGGCTGGGCCACGGCGATCGACGACGGCGATCCGGACCAGGTGCAGGCGCTGAGCTTCAGCGTCACCGGCAACAGCAATCCGTCGCTGTTCTCGACCGCGCCGGCAGTGAACGCGGCGACCGGCGATCTGACTTACACCGCGGCGGCCGAAGCCAGCGGCACGGCGTCGATCACGCTGGTGTTGAGCGACGACGGCGGCACCGCGAACGGCGGCAGCGATACCTCGGCGCCGTACAACTTCAGCATCACCGTCACCGCGACCAACGACGCGCCGGTCGTCACCGCGCCGGCGGCGCTGCCGGTGCACACGCACATCGCCGTGACGGTTGCCGACGGCAGCGCGGGCGACCTGATCGATGGCGGCAACGTCGTCGATCCGGACGGCCCCGCGCCGTACACGCTCGGTGCGCCGCTCGCCACCAGCACCGCGAACGGCGGCGAGCTCGCGCTCGACGCCGCCACCGGCGCCTTCGACTACAACCCGCCGGCCGGCTTCACCGGCAGCGACAGCTTCCAGTACACGGTCTGCGATTCCGACCCGGTGCCGGCCTGCAGCGCGCCAGCGACGATGCAGTTGAACGTGTCGGGCGTGAAGATCTGGTTCGTCGACGACAGCGCGCCCGCCGGTGGCGACGGCACCTTGCAGCAGCCGCTGCAGACGCTGGCCGCGGCGAATGCGCTCGCCGCTTCCGGCGACAGCATCTTCCTCGCTACCGGCACTTACGCCGGCGTCACGCTCGGCGCCGGCCTCGACGTGGTCGGGCAGGCGGTCGACGGCGCGAGCTTCGATGCCGCGCTCGGGATTGCGCCGCCGTCCAACAGCATCGCGCGTCCGGCGATCGACGCCGCCTACGCCCGCATCGAAGGCGGCCTCACGGTCGGCGCCAACGACACGCTGCGCGGCGTCGAACTCGATGGCATCGGTTCGACCGCATTGCAGGGCAACGGCTTCGGCACGCTCGATGTGCGCGACGACGTGCGCATCGACAGCGACGCGGGCGCGATCGCGCTCGTCACCGGCGACTTCGCCGCCGGTTCGGTGTTCGCCGGAGTGTCATCCGCCGGCGGCGCCAGCAATGTCAGCTTCAATGCGGTCGGCGGCAGCGTCGCGCTCGGCAGCGGCACGCTGGCCGGTGCCACGGGCACGTCGTTCCAGGTGCAGGGCGGCACGCTGGCCGCCTCGTATGACGGATCGATCGCAAAGACCGGCGCAGGCACGCTGATCGACGTGTCGAATCACTCGGCGGGCAGCCTCGCCTTCGGCGGCACTCTGAGCGCCACCGGCCCGGGTACCGCGATCCGCATCGAAAACAGCAACGGCAGCCAGATCGCGTTCAACGGCGCGTCGGCGGTGTTGACGAGCAACGGCGCGGCGACCGTCCGCATTGCATCGAATCCCGGCGCCGAGATCGATTTCGCCGGCGGTGGCCTGGTGCTCGCCAGCAGCAACGGCATCGCATTCGACGCCAGCGGCGGCGGTCGCATCGCGGTGCGCGGTGCCGGCAATAGCATCGTCAGCACGGGGGCTGCGGCATTGAACGTCGACGGCGTGACGATCGAGACCGCACTGGCTGCGCCGGAAGGCGGCCTGCGCTTCGAAAGCATCTCGGCCAGCGCCGGCACGGGATCGGGCATCGCGCTCAATGCCACTGGCAGCGAGGGCGGCCTGACCGTCACCGGCAACGGCGGCAGCTGCACGAATGCAGCGACCTGCACCGGTGGCGCGATCACCGGCAACGGCGACGCCGGCATCGCGCTCAGCGCGACGCGCGGCGTGTCGCTCAGCCACATGCTGATCGACGCCAACGACGGCAGCGGCATCGTCGGCAACGACGTGACCGACTTCGCCTTCGCCGCCGGCCGCGTCACCAACAACGGCAACGCGATCGACGGCAGCGAAGCCAACCTGCGCTTCGGCCGCCTGCTCGGCACCGCCAGCCTCACCGACAGCGTGATCAGCGGCTCGTCGCACGACGAATTGCGCATGACACCGAATGCCGGCGTGCTGAGCAGCTTCGTCATCAGCGGCACCAGCTTCGGGCCCGGCCCCGGCAGCGGCATCGCGCTGTTCGCCGACGGCACCGCCGAGGTGACGGTGAGCGTGGTCGACGGCAGCTTCGCGCAACTCGGCGGCGACGGCGTGACCAGTGGCGGCAACGCGACCTCGCGCCGCGTGCTCGACATCGACGCCTCGGACTTCAGCGACAACCACATCGGCGTCAACCTGACCGGCGGCTTCGATGCCGATCTCACCTACACGATCACCGACAGCAGCTTCCTGCGCCACGACATCAATCCGATCCAGGTGCTCAGCAGCTCGACTTCGACCAATGCGTCGCAGTGGGTCGGCACGATCAGCGGCGTCAGCATCGGCGACGGCACGCCCGATTCGGGCGCGGCCGACCTGCACGGCATCGCGATCGAAATGAACGGCGATGCCGATTCGATCCAGTCGCTCACCGGCAACAGCGTGCGCAATACCGACATCGATGCGATCTTCGTGCAGACGCGGCTGGACAACGACGCCGACGCGCAGATCGGCCGTCACGATGTCGCGCTGGTCGACAACGCCAGCGGCACGCCGGACGACAACTCGGCGTTCCCCTTCGGCATCGTCTACGGCAACCGCGTGGAAGCGCGCAACACCACGCGCATGTGCCTGGACATGGCCGGCAACAGCGCCGGCAGCGTCGGCGGCCTCGAGCACTTCCGCGTGCGCCAGCGCGACACCTCGAACTTCCATTTCGAACGCCTCACCGACGGCGACGGCACGCCGAACGAGTTGATCAACTCAGTGGCGCTGGTGGAAGGACACATCGCCGGTCAGAACGACGCCGGCAGTACCGCCGACGCGACGCTGGTGGCGGGCTTCAACGAAGCCGACGACGAAATCTGCCGCACACCGTGATGCCAAGCCAAGCGACGCAAACCAAAGGGGAAAGCCATGGCTGAGCCATTCTTGAGCGAGATTCGCTTGATGTCGTTCGACTTCGCGCCCAAGGGGTGGGCGCTGGCGAACGGCCAACTGATGCCGATCAACCAGAACCAGGCGCTGTTCTCGTTACTGGGCACGACCTTCGGCGGCGACGGGCGGGTGAACTTCGCGCTGCCGGACCTGCGCGGGCGCACGCCGATCCACGTCGGCACGGGCCATACGCTGGGCGAGCGCGGCGGCGAACAGGCGCACACGCTGTCGATCGCCGAATTGCCGACGCATACCCACGTGTTGCAGGCCTCGTCACTACCCGGCAACGCGCCGGTGCCGAGCGTCGCGGGCGTGGGCACGGTGCTGGCGGCCACGGTGAATCAGATCTACAACCCGCCGACCAACCTGGTCGCGCTCAATCCGGGCACGGTCACCAACACCGGCGGCAGCCAGGCGCACCTGAACATGCAACCGTTCCTGACGCTGAGCTTCTGCATCGCGCTGCAGGGCATCTTCCCGAGCCCGAACTAAGGAGAACGACATGGCGCAGCCGTATGTGGGCGAGATCCGGATGTTCGCGGGCAACTTTGCACCGGCGGGCTGGATGTTCTGCGAGGGGCAGTTGCTGCCGATCTCGGAGAACGAAACGCTGTTTCAACTGATCGGCACGACCTACGGCGGCGACGGCGAAAGCACGTTCGCGCTGCCGGATATGCGCGGCCGCATTCCGATCCATCAAGGCAACGGCTTCATCCTGGCCGAGACCGGCGGCGCGGAAGAAATCACGCTGACGGTGAACCAGATTCCGGCGCACTCGCACCCGATGCTCGGCTCGTCGGCGCAGGCGACCGACGGCAGTCCGGGCAACAAGGTGGTGGCCGAAGACGCGATCGTCGGCGCCGACCTGTACCTGGAAGACACCCCGACGGTGAACATGGCGCCCACGGCGATCACGCCGGTGGGGGGCAGTCAACCGCACACGAATTTCCAGCCCTACCTGTGCGTGGACTTCATCATTTCCCTGTTCGGGATTTTCCCGAGCCCGACCTGAGGCACTGCCATGGCCGATCCCTTCGTCGCCGAGATTCGGATCTTCCCGTTCAACTTCGCGCCCAAAGGCTGGGCGTGGTGTGACGGACAACTGCTGCCGCTGAGCCAGAACACCGCCTTGTTTTCGCTGCTGGGAACGACCTACGGCGGCAACGGCAAGAGCAACTTCGCGCTGCCCGACCTGCAGGGCCGGGCCCCGATGCATCCGGGCCAGGGTCCGGGCCTGAGCCTGCACGACCTGGGCGAAACCGGTGGCAGCGAAACGGTGACCTTGCTGGAAAGCGAAATCCCGGCGCATGCGCACGCACTGCGCGGCAACAACACGCTGGGCGACACGCCGATTCCGACTGGTAATACGCTGGCGCGTTTCGGGTCGCTCAATGTGTACCAGCAGACGACCAACGCCAGCCTGGTGCCGATGGCGCCCGAGGCGTTGCCGCCGGCCGGCGGCGACCAGCCGCACAACAACATGATGCCGTACCTGACCTTCTACTTCTGCATCGCCCTGCAGGGCGTGTTCCCGCCGCGCACCTGAGGAGAATCCGGATGAAACGTCGCCAGTTCCTCCACACCACCGCCGCGGCCGGCGCGCTCGCCGCGATTCCGCTCGGCAGCGCGATCGCGCGGCAAGCCGCCAAGCCGCGCTTCACGCTCGCCCACAGCGTCACCGCCACCGCGGGCGCGGCATTTCGTGCCATCGCACAGGCCGACTGCGCCGACTGCGGCGCCGACACCTTGCGCGTGCGGCTCGACGGCCTGCATCCGGCGCACGACGGCCTCGTGCTGCAGGAGTTCGGCCTGAGCGCGATCTTCGAAACGCCGGGCGCCCGCACGCCGTTCCTCGCCTGGCAGCATGTGGCCGGGGTGCAGCCGCGTCGCAGCCAGCGCCTGAGCTTCGTCGCCGGGCGTGCGACCTTGCGCGGCTTCGAGCTCGAATATCGCATCGCGGGCATGTCGATGTGCGCGAGCGAAGCCTGCGCATTGACGCGATTCGATGCACCGCTGCTCGCGCCCGGACATTACGTGCTCGCCGGTCCGCGCCGGAACGGCGGGCGCGTCGATCCCTCGCAGCTGCGGCACAGCGGCGACATCGCCGCACCGCTGCTCGAAAGCAGCGTGCCGCGCGACTTCGATTATCTTGCGCTGCGCATCGAAGCGATCGGCTGAAGTGAGTTCCGGGATGGCGGCCTCGTTCCGCGAGGCCGCGGCAGCGCGGCTGTACGATGCGTTTCTGCGCGACGTGTTCCTGCGCGACGAGCGCGACGACGATCTGCCGTTCCTGCGCGATCTCTACGCCTCCTCGCGCGCCGACGAACTGGCGCAGGTGGACTGGCCCGACGATCAGAAGCGCGCCTTCCTCGATCATCAGTTCGAGCTGCAGCGCGAACAGTATCGGCAGCACTATCCCGGCGCGGAATGGCTGTTGATCGAACGCGACGGCGTGCCGATCGGCCGGCTCTACCTCAAGCGTAGCCACAGCGGCGTGCGCTTGATGGATATCGCGCTGATGACGCCGTCGCGCGGCGCCGGCCTCGGTACGCGCATCACGCAGATGCTGCTCGATTGGGCCGATGCGCAGGACCTGCCGGTGACGCTGCATGTCGAGCCGTTCAATCCGGCGTATCGACTGTACCGCCGCTTCGGTTTCGCCTATGTCCGCAGCACCGGCGTCTACCACTTCCTCGAACGGCCGCTGGGCGCGCCGCTGCAATCGGCGGGGCTATCCGCGTATCCGCGCGCGGAATAGACGCTCGGACTAAAACCGCGCCGGAAAAATCCGCCGTATCAGTTGAACACGATCTCGTAGCGGCAGCCTTGCGCATCGCGTCCGATCGGCGTCATGAACAAGTCCAGATCGCCGTGCACCGGATGCGTCAGCGTCACCGTGCCCTGCGGCAGGCGCGGCTCGGCCGGGCCGCGCAGGAACAGCGAAAAGCCCGGAATCGCGCGCCCGGTCGGATACGGGCTACGCCAGACGCTGTCGATCGTCAGTTCGACCGGCTGCCCGCCCATGCGTCCGGCCAGCGGCTTTTGCAGCAGCGGTTCGAAGTCTTCGGCCGGCAATTCGTTGAGTGCGATGGTCATGCGCGAAGCATAGCCAAGATCGCCGCCGCCGCAAACGAAAACGCCGGCCCGAAGGCCGGCGTTTCGCCGAAGCGCGAAATCAGCGCTTCATGAAGTTGAAGAATTCCTCGTTGGTCTTGGTGTTCTTCATCTTGTCGAGCAGGAATTCCATCGCCGCCAGCTCGTCCATCGGATGCAGCAGCTTGCGCAGGATCCAGATCTTCTGCAGGTAGTCCGGCTCGATCAGCAACTCTTCGCGGCGCGTGCCGGAACGGTTGATGTTGATGGCCGGGTACACGCGCTTCTCGGCGATGCGGCGATCCAGGTGCACTTCCATGTTGCCGGTGCCCTTGAACTCTTCGTAGATCACCTCGTCCATCTTCGAACCGGTGTCGATCAGCGTGGTGGCCAGGATGGTCAGCGAACCGCCTTCCTCGGCCTTGCGCGCTGCACCGAAGAAACGCTTCGGACGCTGCAGCGCATTGGCATCGACGCCGCCGGTGAGCACCTTGCCGGAGCTCGGCACCACGGTGTTGTAGGCGCGTGCCAGGCGGGTGATCGAATCGAGCAGGATGACGACATCCTTCTTGTGCTCGACCAGGCGCTTGGCGCGCTCGATCACCATTTCGGCAACCTGGACGTGGCGTGCCGCGGGTTCGTCGAAGGTCGACGACACCACTTCGCCGCGCACCGTGCGCTGCATTTCGGTCACTTCTTCCGGACGCTCGTCGATCAGCAGCACGATCAGATGCACGTCGGGATGGTTGTGCACGATCGCACTGGCGACCTGTTGCAACAGCATCGTCTTACCGGCTTTCGGCGGCGAAACGATCAGGCCGCGCTGGCCCTTGCCGACGGGGCTCATCAGATCGAGGATGCGGCCGGTGATGTCCTCGGTGCTGCCGTTGCCGCGCTCGAGGGTGAAGCGCTGGCGCGGGAACAGCGGCGTCAGATTCTCGAACAACACTTTGTTCTTCGAGGCTTCCGGCGGCTCGCCGTTGATGGTGTCGACTTTCAGCAGCGCGAAATAGCGCTCGCCATCCTTCGGGCTGCGGATGCGGCCGGCCAGGTAATCGCCGGTGCGCAGATTGAAGCGGCGGATCTGGCTGGGCGAGATGTAGACGTCGTCCGGGCCGGCCAGATAGCTGGCATCGGCCGAGCGCAGGAAACCGAAGCCGTCGGGCAGGATTTCCAGCACGCCTTCGCCGGCGACGCCTTCGCCGTGGCGCGTGAGCACCTTGAGCAGCGCGAAGGTGACGTCCTGCTTGCGCATGCGCGCGACGCCCTCGGTGATGCCGAGCTGGTCCGCGATGTCGAGCAGGTTGTGCGCAGGCATGCGCTTGAGATCGGTGAGGCTGTAGGTCGGGAAGCCTTCCGGCAGCACGATGTTGCTGCGCTGCTGCGGCTGCGACTCTTCCTCGGAATCGTCGTCGTCGCGCATCTCGCGATTTTCGTTGGCGCCGCCGCCGCCGCCGCGATTGTCGCCGCGTCCGCGATTGCGCCGTTCGCGGCGATCGCGATGCCGGTTCGGCCGCTCGTTGCGCTGGCCCTGGCCGCCTTGGCCGCCCTGGTTGGGCGTGGCGTTGCCGTCGCCGCCTTCGGGAGTGGATGCGACAGTTTCCTGACGCGCGGGCGCAGGCGCGCCGCCGTTTTCGGTTTCGTTTTCGTGCACGGGATCAAGTCCTCGCAGAGGGCGAGTCGGGAAGAAGCGGAATCGGGGGAAGGAGCGGGGCGGCGGGCGCCCCGTAGATGTCCGGAAGTTACACCGGGCGGCGCGCGGCGTAAAGGGTTTGGGTGGAGCAGGGGTCAGTTGCGAGTAGTTAGGGCGCGCTGTAGAGAGCGTTTACGCGATGTGGCTGCGCGCGTCGGAGCTCGTCCCCTGTACCGGCCTCGACGGCAGGTGCAGCGCGCCCTCGCTACTAATCCCTAAACCCTAATCCCTCGCAATCAGATCGCCTTATCGATCAACTGCGTCAACGCCGACTTGCTCACCGCGCCGACCTGCGTCGCGTGAACCTTGCCGTCCTTGAAGATCATCAGCGTCGGGATGCCGCGCACCGCGTAGCTGCGCGGGGTCTGCTGGTTGTGGTCGATGTTGATCTTGGCCACTTTCAGCTTGCCGGCGTAGGTTTCGGCGATTTCGTCGACGATCGGCGAGATCATCTTGCACGGCCCGCACCACTCGGCCCAGAAGTCCACCAGCACCGGTTCGGACGATTTCAGCACCTCGGCCTCGAACTCGGCGTCGCTGACGTTGCGGATACGGTCACTCACGTTTTTTGGCTCCAATCGGGGGGCGGCCGCAGGAAAAGCGCCGCATCGGCTACAATTGGCGGCGAACCGCTTGCCCTTCAAGGCTCGGACGGCTCGCCGGCCTGTCGACTCCAAAGCAGTGTGGGGGCTGGTCGCCAGCCATGCAAGCTCGCCAGAACGCACCGCCACGCGGTGCCGACCCCGCATTTTCCGGGCCGCCGCATTCGTCGGCAGGCCCTCTTCAAGTAGGATTCCATGAGCGACAAGCCCTTAACCGACATAGCTTTTTCCAGCTTCGACCTGCATCCGTCGCTGCTCGCCGGGCTGGAAACCGCCGGCTTCTCGCGCTGCACGCCGATCCAGGCGCTGACGCTGCCGATCGCCCTGCAGGGCCGCGATGTCGCAGGACAAGCGCAGACTGGCACCGGCAAGACGCTGGCCTTCCTGGTGGCGCTGATCAACCGCCTGCTGACCCGTCCGGCGCTGGCCGACCGCAAGCCGGAGGACCCGCGCGCGCTGATCCTGGCGCCGACCCGCGAGCTGGCGATCCAGATTCATAAGGACGCGGTCAAGTTCGGCAACCAGCTCGGCCTGAAATTCGCGCTGATCTACGGCGGCGTCGACTACGACAAGCAGCGCGAGCTGTTGCAGCAGGGCGCCGACGTCATCATCGCCACGCCCGGCCGCCTGATCGATTACGTCAAGCAGCACAAGGTGGTTTCGCTGCACGCCTGCGAAGTGTGCGTGCTCGACGAAGCCGATCGCATGTTCGACCTGGGCTTCATCAAGGACATCCGCTTCCTGCTGCGCCGCATGCCGCAGCGCACCGAGCGCCAGACCCTGCTGTTCTCGGCCACGCTCAGCCATCGCGTGCTGGAACTGGCCTACGAGCACATGAACGAGCCGGAAAAGCTCGTCGTCGAAACCGAGTTCATCACCAACTCGAAAGTGCGCCAGCTGGTGTATTTCCCCGCGAACGAGGAAAAACTGCCGCTGCTGCTCGGTCTGCTGTCGCGCTCGGAAGGCGCCCGCACCATGGTGTTCGTCAACACCAAGGCCTGGGTGGAACGCGTTGCGCGCGCGCTCGAACGCGGCGGTTATCGTGTCGGCGTGCTGAGTGGCGATGTGCCGCAGAAGAAGCGCGAATCGCTGCTCAACAAATTCCAGAAAGGCCAGCTCGAAATCCTGGTCGCCACCGACGTCGCGGCCCGCGGCCTGCACATCGACGGCGTCAGCCACGTCTACAACTACGACTTGCCGTTCGACGCCGAAGACTACGTGCACCGCATCGGCCGCACCGCGCGCCTGGGCGCCGAAGGCGATGCGATCAGCTTCGCCTGCGAGATGTACGCGATGAGCCTGCCGGACATCGAGTCCTACATCGAGCAGAAGATTCCGGTGGAGCCGGTGACGCGCGAACTGATGGAAGCGCTGCCGCGCAAGCCGCGCGAAATTCCGGAAGGCGCCGAGGGCGTCGAAGCCGACGATCCGAGCGAAAGCATCGGCCAGATCTTCCGCGAAGTGCGCGAAGCGCAGGCCGCCGAAGCCGGCCGCGGCGGTGGTCGCACCGGCTCGGGCTCGGGCCCGCGTGGCGCCGGTTCGCGCAGTGGCGCGCCGGGCTCGCGCGCGCCGCGCAGCGGTGCCGGTGGCGGCCGTGGCGAACGCAGCGGCGAACGCAGCGGCGAACGCGGTCCGCGCCCGCCGCGCCGCGAAGGATCGGACGCCCGTCCGCC